>NZ_FOGT01000014.1 GCF_900111295.1 Salipaludibacillus aurantiacus
TATCTTGGCTCTTAGTTCCGCACTGAGTGGCTCTATTGTCCGCAATTGGTGGCTTAAAAGTCCGCATAACTGGCTCTTTCCTAATGCAATACTCATTAATTATTAAAATAGTATGATAACTATTAGTACTTAAATGGAGGGATGAATAGTGGAGAAGCAGCTAGTAGATATTTTAGAAGAACAAGGTATAGACGATTTAAGTAATTTAACAGAAAAGGATATAAAAAAAGTGCCAGAAGTATTAGAGTTAATAACAACGAAGTTCGAAGAGAACGAATTAGATCAAGCCTTAATTCAGGAGTTCTATAAATTTGTGTCAAATAATCTTCCTAATATATTTAATACATTAATTAATTTAGTTTCACAACATCTAGGTAAAGAGACAATGGAGACATTTAACAAAAGAATTGATGCATTAAATAAAAGATATGAAAAAGAAGAAGATATTGAGATATTAAAATTAATTACACAGGAAATTACAGATATTTTAGATAGAGTGGAAAGAGAAACTGAAAAACAAAGAGCTTGGTTGTCTAAGTTAGCATTTGGTGCATTAGGAACAGTAGCAGTTGTTGGTGGAATTACTGTTGGTGTTAAAAATAAAGAATTAGGTAAGAAGATAGCTAATGAAGGATTAAAATACCTCAAAGGGTAAATAAAAAAGACTTAGAAAAGTGACAGTGACGCCCCGAATCTAATAATTAATTGGGAAACAAAATTATATTGGAAAAGCTGTCTAAAGTGCTGAAACAATTATTATTGCTTGAGGTAGCGATAAAGTGAATTAAACTAGCAAAAAAGAAGTTTGGAACAGATTTTTAAATAATAAACCTGTCTATTACTTTGAAGATGATTCTAACAGAAGACCACCTGTTCATGTTGCTAGACTGACAAACGGTTTTTATTTAAAAGAATATAATCCTCCATTTAAATTTCAGTAGTAAAAATTAAAAAAACTAATAAATTGGAAAATATATCATTTTATGGTATGCTGCAGTTGTCTCATATAAACGGATATGAGGGAAATTGGTGAATTTCTGTCAAGCGTTATCGTCCAGTTTACCACATTCACGATCAGCATCATCACGAATAATGTTAAGCAGAGCTGCATGAGGAATTCATCACCTCCTAGTGTAGTAATCCAATGCTCTAATATACTTCCTAAAGTATAATACTCAAGTGAAATAAGTGGTCTTCTTAGAGAGTGCTATCTCTCTGGGTGAATTAACGTATGCTTACAAGGGGTGACTGATATTATGAATCAGAATAATAGGCCACGATTATATACTCTTGTAAGCTCTTCAAATTTAAACGAGAAAAAATATAGATTAAAAAAATATAAACATTTTGATTATAGAAGACCATTCCAAAAAGTTAAACATTTGATCACTGAACCATCTTGGGTAGCCCAGCATGGTTTTTTCCCATTTATTCATTTCAAGATTACATTTCGGAAATATAACAAAAGACAAAAAAAGAGGAAATCTAAGGAAAGAGAGATTTTTTACGCATCACATCTTGATAGTTTTATATACAAATATTATGGTGATATTTTAAATGGTTATTATAACTCTATTGCAAAGGAGTACAACATTCATAATGTCGCTACAGCATATAGGAATAATTTCAAGGGGAAAAATAATATTCACTTTGCTAAAGAAGTAATCGACTTTATTGCACAACAGAAACAGGCATACATATTTGTTGCGGACTTTACAAATTTTTTTAATAATTTGGATCATCACTATTTAAAAGAACAAATAAAGAACACATTAAAGATAGACTCTTTACCTCCTGATTTTTATAGTGTATTTAAAAATATTACTAAATTTAGTTGGATAGACAAAATAAAAATTGAAGAAGAACTTAGGAAAAAATATTCGAAAGAAGAAATCTGCAGTTTACCAAGGTATTTTACAAAAAATGAATATAGAACATTTAAAAAGGACAATGTCCAAAAAAATAAAAAAGGTTATGGTATACCTCAAGGTGCAGGAATAAGCTCTGTGTGTTCTAATATCTATCTCATAGAATTTGATCGGGAATTAAATGAATATGTTAAGAAATTTAATGGAATGTATAGAAGGTATAGTGATGATTTAATTGTAGTTATACCCATTGATGAGTTTGATACAAAAGGGAATTATGAAGCCCATCATAAATTTATTGGAGATCTAAAAAATAAAATTCCTAGATTACAAATTCAAGAAGAAAAAACAGAAAGGCTATTTTATAGAAACAAAAAAATTTATAATGAAAATGATAAATTAGCTAAATTAGACTATCTTGGGTTTAGCTTTGACGGAATAAATGTTCGCATAAGAGAAAAAAGCTTATTTAAATTTTATAGCAGGGCATATAAGAAAGTGAGGATTTGTAATAGGCTAACTACTAAATATAAACAAAAGGCTCAAAGAAAAAGTTTATATTGTCAATATACTCATTTAGGTAAGTATTCAAAGGGGCATGGCAATTTCTTAACTTATGTAGCAAATGCTCAAAGAGTGTTTGAGAGAGAAACAACTACTATTAATTTAATGGAAAACCAAGTAAAAAGACATTGGAACAAAATACAAAAACGTTTGGATAATTGAAGATGCTGAAAGATATCTATCTATCATTAATAATGGATAATAGATGGGTATCTTTTTTTCTTCCACATATCTGGATACACGGCCACTTGCTTGACTTCATGTTTTGCAAGAAAATTCCTAAAGGAACTAAGGCCATCTGGATGAAAAGAATGATGATCAGCTTTTTGACCATCCTCATGCGACTTTGATGCGGGCCAGTGAACAGCTTGCTAAGACGTATTAAATATACGTACCGGGAACCAGGGTACAGAGACTTCTAAAATGCAATTGAATGAACAATCATTCATTCTGTGGTATTATTGTAAAAAGTAACTACCGCGGGGGAGAGGCTATGTTATTGAAAAAGAGTTTTGCTAAGGATACGGTAAATGGGGTTCAGATAGGTGGCGGCACTGTAGCTTTTCAAAATGTAAAGCTTAATGTCTACAGCTTCTACACCGATGGTATTTTAATTGATACAGGCGCTAACTCATTGCAGCATTTGTTCAGGCCTTTTTTTAATAAACTTGATATAAAGAAAGTTCTTATCACGCACTATCATGAAGACCATACAGGGTGCGCAGCGTATTTACAGAATGACTATCAGCTGCCTGTCTATATGGACAGGATGATGATCCCTTACTGCGAAACAAAGGCGGATTATCCGCTCTACAGGAAACTGTTCTGGGGAAAACGGAAGCCCTTCCGTGCGGAGCCGGCTAATGAGACGTTTCATTCAGACAATGCCGTATGGCGTGCTGTTAAAACGCCTGGTCATGCAGCCGATCATCTTGCCTATCTAAACCAGGAAACAGGTCAGCTTTTTACAGGAGACCTTTATTGTCAGACGAAGACAAAAGTCGTTCTTAAGGAAGAGAGCATGCCGGTGATGATCAGTTCGCTGGAAAAGATATTAACGTATGATTTTGATGAGGTATTTTGCAGCCATGCGGGTTGGTTGGGTAATGGCCGGGATGCTTTAAAAGAAAAGCTGGATTATTTACAGGATCTTCAAGGAAATATATTAAACCTTTATGAAAAAGGGATGAAGGCAGATCAAATTAAGTCTGAACTGTTTCCAAAAAAATATCCGATAACGCTTTTTTCTTTCGGCGAATGGGATTCAATCCATATCGTTAATTCCATAATCGGAAATAGGAATGGATAAAGGGATGTTTTGATGACTTACCCGTTTGTCGGGAATGTTCACAGTGCCTGCCCCTGACAGTAGAATAGCGAAATCGAAATAATATTTCGTATGTGGTTAGTTAATAAAACCTTAAAGACTGGTGTTGTGGAACAAGTAGATTCTTTATATAACTCATCCATTTTATCTTCCTCGTTTTCAAATACGTTAATGCTCCCAAAAGCGTTGTATCAGGCTTTTTACAGTTAATGTTCTGTCATACAAATGACTTATTTCCTCCTTTTGCCCTTACCCAATCATGGTAAAATTGTCTTGAAATGTATTTCGAGGGGGGAATAATATGCAGCAATCGAAACAGCATCATTTTGTTCCTACTGCAGCAAATGAGCGAATTGTAACGCTTGATATTATTAGGGCTTTCGCACTTTTTGGAATTTTACTTGTTAACATGAGATTTTTTTCCACACCCGCCATTCAAGCGGAAATGGTCGGGAGCTCTTTTAGTGGCAATCTGCTCGACAACATAAGTACATGGTTCATCTTTATTTTTGCAGAAGTCAAATTCGTTTCTATGTTTTCAATGTTATTCGGTATTGGGTTTCTCTTGTTTATGGAACGTGGAGAAGAAAAAGGGATTCAGTAAAGAAGTTTTTTAAACGTCGTCTTCTCATACTCCTCATGTTTGGTCTTATTCATATTTTCTTTTTCTGGTATGGGGATATTTTGACGTTCTATGCCCTTCTTGGCTTTATTTTGCTTTTCATGAAAGGTAAATCGCCCCGTTCTTTAAAAAGGGCAGCTTTCATTACTTGGAGTATTATTGTCACTTTCTTTATGCTTATGGCTTCTGTGATGTACTTTGCCCAAATAGAGACCACTCCAGAGCAACAGGCACTGATGGAAAACGAAGTTAATCGGATCGCAGAGGTGTATAGTCAAGGTACATTCGTTGAAATTTTACAGCAACGTATTAATGACATTTCGATCATTGCTGTCGGGAATATTTTTCTTTTCGGCGTTATTCTAACCATGTTTTTCTTTGGAATGTATTTTTGGAAAACTGGAATTTTTACGAATACGGCAGGAAATCTGGACAGAATCCGTCGGATTGCAAAAAGAATGTTAATGGTGGGTATGCTTGGCTTAATCCTTGCAAGCTTAGGAAAGCTTTTTATTGATGGTGGTAATTCTCCATGGTATTTTGTCAAGTATGGAGGGCTTTTCCTCAGTGGACCTTCGCTTAGTATTTTCTATGTTATGAGTATTTTGTTACTGCTCCAAAACAAGGAACGTCTGGCAAAAGCAACGACATTTTTGCAGCCTGTCGATCAGATGGCTCTGACCAACTATCTCATACAGACACTCCTTTGCACGACTATTTTCTACGGCTACGGGCTTGGCTTATTCGGAAGTATTGGTCCTTTCGAAGGCATTTTAATTACATTAGGGATCTACTCCCTGCAAATCATCTACAGTTATTTTTGGATGAAGCGGTTCCAGTTTGGACCGATGGAATGGCTATGGAGAAGATTAACATACGGGAATAATGCAGTAAAAGTGTCCCCCCTGCAGAAAGCGCAATAGCATAACGTTAAATCCAAGAAATTATTCCATACAATAAACGGTTGTACTCCTATGAGTGCAGCCATTTCTAATACTCTAATACTCTCACTTTATGTGGATAATTAGTTTAGAAAAGAATCAATTATCGTATAGGGGTGATATAAAAACTTATAACACTAAAGTAATATAAAACTAAAACGTGAACAAATGCGCCTCTCTTAATTAATCGACTGTCACTGTGACGCCCCGGGAACTACACCGATGGCATTATATTCTATATATGGCTATTTTAATCTTATATTATCCGAAAAACATTGCTAAAGCTCCAATGAAAAAGATAAGACTCAATAGTAAAGTTACTCCCTTGACTACTTTTTTACCGAGTATCACCGGAAAATAATCCGGTAACTTATTCAAGCCCCCGTCTTTTCATTACCCTAGGGAAAGACGGGGGCTTGTTGTTTGTTTTTCGGATGCTTGGGGAAGGAGCAGAGCGACGGGCGAGGGGCTGCACACCAGAGCGGTGGAAGTGCACATATGGATAAAAGATCTCCGATGATAGCCCTTTTGTTTAGAAGTTTTTTGGGTTAATACAAATAGTAATCATATATTCCTAAATATAACAATAATGAAACTAAATAAGTATAATAATAATCTTTATGAAAATAAATATGGATTTTAGAAGACTATTTGTGATAATATTTGATTAATAGAAAAATCTTATAAATTAAAAATAAAAGGTTGGAACGTAGCTCCGTAAGAGTAAATCAACATATATTTGGAGGGAAAAAGATGAACTTTACATCTGCTCAGACGTATCCTTATTCATCAATGCGCAATGCAGCTTTTGCAAAAAATGGAATGGTTGCTACTTCTCAACCGTTAGCGGTTCAAGCCGGTATTGAGACGATGAAAAAAGGTGGTAATGCCATCGATGGGGCTGTGGCAACGGCCGCGTGCTTGACAGTGGTGGAACCAACTTCAAATGGGATTGGCTCAGATGCGTTTGCGTTGGTCTGGACAAAAGATCACTTGCATGGTTTAAATGCAAGCGGCTACGCACCGGAGACTCTTACAAGAGAAAAAGTACTGGATCTGGGGTTTGAGGAGATGCCTAAATACGGGGCAGTGCCCATCACTGTACCAGGTGCGCCCAAAGCGTGGGCAGAGCTGATTAAACAATTTGGGAAGTTATCCTTGTCGGAGGTACTGGAGCCGGCCGTTCGTTACGCCAGGGAGGGATTCGCAGTTACACCGACTTTGGCGCGCTTTTGGGAAAAAGCATATAACGAGTATCAAATACTTGAGCCGAAATCCGTCTTTGAGGAATGGTTCAAGGTATTTGCTCCTGAAGGGAAAGCGCCGGAAGCTGGGGATCTGTGGGGGTCGCCTGATCATGCTAAGACCCTCGAAGAGATCGGACGGACGAATGCCGAATCATTTTACAGGGGAGATTTGGCATCCCGTATTGCGAATACGGTTCAAAGTCATGGCGGTTTTCTCTCCAGAGAGGATTTGGCGGCGTTTGAGCCGGAGTGGGTTGATCCGATCAGTGTGAACTACCGGGGATATGATATTTGGGAAATTCCGCCTAACGGTCAAGGGATCATCTCGTTAATGGCTTTGAATATTATGAAAGGGTTTCCATTTTCTGAAAGGGACATAGGGACTGTTGAAGCGTATCATAAACAAATTGAAGCGATGAAAATGTCATTTTCAGACGGCTTACACTATGTGACACAAGAAGATGAAATGAAGGTTTCAGTAAAGGAATTGTTGGCCGAAAAATATGCCGATGAACGTCGGAGTGTGATCTCAGATCAGGCCAAGGAACCGAAACATGGCAACCCAAAAAAGGGTGGAACTGTCTATTTGGCAACGGCGGATCAGGAAGGAAACATGGTCTCGTTCATTCAAAGCAATTACATGGGATTCGGGTCAGGGGTTGTGATCCCGGGGACTGGCATCAGCATGCAAAATAGAGGGAATAACTTCTCCCTCCGTGAACAAGATGCCAATGTACTGAAGCCTCGCAAAAAAACATATCACACCATCATCCCGGGATTTGTCACGAAGAATGCTCAAGCTGTGGGGCCTTTCGGTGTCATGGGGGGCTTTATGCAACCTCAAGGACATTTGCAAGTCATCATGAACAGTATTGATTATAAGCTGAACCCGCAGTCTGCCCTTGACGCTCCCCGCTGGCTCTGGGAGGGAGGAAAGACGGTGAAAGTGGACCCGACATTTCCTGTTGATCTGTCATATGAACTGGAAAGACGGGGCCATGAAATTATACGGATGAATAATCATGACGAGTTTGGTAGAGGGCAAATTATTTGGCGGGATTCTGAAACCGGCTTGCTCATCGGAGGCACGGACCCTCGTACGGACGGCGTTGCCGGAATATACTGATGGGTATTTACAGCTTCAGGCCTGTTCTGCTTTTAAATCGTCGCAACAGTATATGACTTTCCACCCGCGTAATGCCTTCGAGTTCGTATAACTCAAAGTTGATGAAATGTTCGAGTTCGTTGAAATCGCTCACTAGAACATGCATATGAAGTGTGCTGGGGCCAGTCATTTGATAGCAGCTTGCCACTTTTGAGTTTTCAGCCAGTTTTTCAGCCACGTCCACAAGTGAAGTAGGTTCGCAATCTACCTCAAAAAAGGCGGAGACCGTTTTACCGACTTTCTCGGAATTAATAACCACGCTGAATTTTTCTATGATACCGGCTTCTTCCATCTGTTTAATACGTTCTCTTATTGCGACCCGGGAAAGGCCGATTTCTTCTGCAAGGTCAACGTACGAAATCCGGCCGTTTTCGCTTAATATATTTAACATTTTAAGGTCATTGTCATTTAAGTTCATTTTTTTACCACACCTCTGAATTAGTGATGACCATTTGATTAATTTAACAGTATCATTTTTTCTCACTTATTGGAAAGGAAATCATTGAATTTTGCCATTGGAGAGAGGGATTAAAGTGAAGGACAGCGTATTGTGGCAACTTTTTGCCGGATTTTTTCGGGCTGGTATATTGGGGTACGGCGGAGGGCCGGCATCTATCCCTTTGGTTAGAAGGGAAGCGGTGATCACATACAAATGGATGAATGATGAGGAATTCAGTGATTTACTGGCTTTGGGAAATACCCTTCCAGGACCAATTATTACAAAGATGGCGGGATACATTGGCTACAGGGTTTATGGAACTTCAGGGTTATTGGTTGCGCTCTTTGCGACAGTCATGCCAACGGTCTTTATTATGATTATTTTGGTCACAACCCTTTCCAACGCCCAGGATATTGCATGGGTTAATGGCATGACAAAAGCGGTTATTCCCGTAGTAGGTGTCATGCTCGTCATGTTGGCATATTCTTTTTTCAGGCAATCGACGTTATCCAACGGGGTGCTGCAAACAATTATTCTGATTTTGATCAGCCTACTAGTGATCGTAGTGATGAATATCCATCCTGCAGTCATTATTGGAACACTGATTCTGTTTGCGCTGATGAAAAAATAATGAGTACAAGGTGGGACGGATATGAGTATGTACTGGGAGGTGTTCCTGGCTTTTTTCATTCCGGGAATCGTCGGATACGGTGGTGGGCCTGCCACCATTCCATTAATTGAACATGAAGTAGTGACAAGATATGGCTGGATGTCCATTGAAGAATTCGGGGAGCTTTTGGCCATAGGGAATGCACTGCCTGGTCCGATTGCTACGAAAATGGCGGGCATTATCGGATACGAAGTGGCGGGGATTGCCGGCTCGATTATTGCTCTTTTTGCAACAGTTGCCCCTTCGCTTATGGTCATGATTTTTTTGCTGAAAGTCATTGAAAAATACAAAGATTCTCCTAAAGTGAAAAAAGTGTCTGCTATCGTAAAACCTTCTGTATTCGTACTTATGGCTTTATTAGCAGGGCAATTCGTGGAAAATGCTTATGCCTCCATCGGCTGGCAGCATGCATCATTCCTGCTGGCTGGAAGTTTTGTATTGTTGGAGAGAGTGAAGATGCATCCCGCCTTTGTCATCGGCTTGTCTTTACTTTATGGGGCATTGTTCTTAAGATGATTTTCAATTCATGCAGCAGAGAGGCAAATATTTCTAACAAATAATTGTTACACTTTTCTGAATATTTATGGTATCATTATTCTTGTAAAAACGATTTTATTCACTGTATTTCGACTTTTTTTTCATATTTGTAAAAACGTTTTTACAAAATTCATATTAAATAGGTGATAACAATGGGGATCACGATAAAAGATGTGGCAAAAAATGCTGAAGTATCCGTGTCAACGGTTTCCAGAGTCTTGAATGGAAAGGATCGAGTTGATCCCGACACTCGGAAAAAAGTAATGGAAGTCATTAAATCTATGAACTATGTACCGAATAATCTCGCGGTATCCATGGTAAAAAAGAAAAGTAATATTCTTGGTGTAGTGATACCGGAAATCATGAACCCGTTCTATGCAGCAGTCGTGAAAGGTGCTGAAGAAATCGCTAAGAAAAAGGGTTATGTGACCCTCATACTCATTACAAACGACGATGCAAAGGAAGAAAACAATTATTACAATACTATTCTTACAAAATACATTGATGGGATCATTTTAATTGGATCCCATGTTGATAAAGCGTTTTACCAAAAAATAAAAAAACCTACGGTGCTTGTGGACCGCTACTTTGAAGACACAGGAAAGCAAGGAGTGGTGATTGACAACTTCTCCGGAACCTATCAGCTGACGAATCATTTAATTGAAAATGGTCACAGGGATATTGCCATTATTAATGGATTAATGGACTATAACGACGGCGTGGATCGCTTTGAAGGCTTTCTGTGTGCCATGAAGGATAATCAAATTGAAACGAAAGATTCCTATATCAAAATGGGTAACTGGTTTGAGGAAGATGGCTATTCTCATACAAAAGAATTGTTAAAGCAGGAAGACCCTCCAACGGCCATTGTTGCGTGTAACAACCTTATCTGTATTGGTGCTATTAAGGCCATACGGGAACAGGGCCTTGAAGTAGGGAAAGATATCTCGTTAGTCGGTTTTGATGACCATGATTTGGCAGCGTTCAACCAGCCGGGCATTACAGTTGTGGATCGTCCAACCAGCGTAATGGGTGTTCGGGCCACGGAGATGCTCATTGAGGAAATCGAAAATGGATTTGTTCAAACGGAGCAATCCCGTAAAGTGAATTTAGGTGTCAGTCTCATTTACCGAGGATCCGTTAAAAAAATAAACTAACCGCTTAATTCAAACAGTTCATAAATCGTTGCGTAAAAATGAAGGGAGTGATGGAATGAATCAAGTTAAGTAAACGACTGTATACTTTCATCGCTAGATCAGTCAGCACTATCATTTATGTCAGAGAGGGTGTAGTTTTATGAAGATTTTGTTTTGTGGGGAATCTTGGGTCAAACATATTATTCATACGAAAGGATTTGATTCATTTACGAATACGGAATATGAGGAGGGGATTCACTGGTTCGCTGAGGCCATGAAAAGTTGCGGTATTGAGATGGAGTACATACCGGGACATTTGGCTCCAGATCATTTTCCGGTATCTCTTGATGAATTGGAGCAGTATGATGCGGTATTTTTAAGTGATATTGGCAGTAATTCATTGTTGCTCAGCAACAAAACGTTTTCGAAATCCGAATTAAGTGTAAACAGACTCGATCTCATTAAAGAATATGTGTCCAGGGGTGGCGGCTTTGTCATGGTAGGTGGTTACCTTACTTTCCAAGGTATTGATGCCAAAGGTAGGTATAAAGATACAGCTGTGGAAGAAATTCTTCCCATTACAATGCTTCCGTACGATGATAGACACGAAGCGCCGGAAGGGATTCATATCAAGATTGACAAGCCTGATCATCCCGTATTTAAAGGCATACAAGGGGATTGGCCGCATTTCCTCGGGTATAACAAACTTCTTAGTGATGCAGATGCGGAAACCTTGGCCCATCACGGAGATTATGCCTTTATTTCAACAAAGGCGTTCGGGAAGGGGAGATCGCTGGCCTTTGCTAGTGACCTAGCACCTCACTGGGGACCACCTGAGTTTATTAACTGGCAGTATTACAATACATTCTGGATCAATGTTGTGAAATGGGTAGCCGGTGAGGACATTGAATAAGCCTCGTATGGTTGTGGCAGGAAGTTACAATTTAGATATGATAACAGAAGTAGATGAGTTACCAAAGCCAGGCGAAACGGTGATTGGTTCAAATGTGACCTACAGTCACGGAGGAAAAGGAGCCAACCAGATATTAGCGGCCAATTTGTTTTTTCAAGGTGTTGAGGAGGTAGTGCAGGAATTAACCTTCATAGGGGCAATCGGAATGGACGACAGAGGTCATCGACTGAAGACTCACTTTTCTGATTGTGGTATATGTCCAGATTATATTCAGCAAAAGCCTGATGTAAATACTGGCATGGCTCAGATTCTTGTGGATAAGCATGGTGAAAACAGCATCGTTGTTTCACCTGAAGCAAATTACCGGTTAACGCCAGAGGATGTCGAAGAGAGCTTGTATGCGTTGAAGAAGGTTGACTTATTATTAATTCAATTCGAAATCCCCATGGAAACGGCAGTTAGATCGATTGAATGTATGAAGGATCAAGAGGGATTGGTTGTCGTCAATCCGGCACCAGCTTTTCCAATCGATCCTCACCTTTATCCTGTTATTGATTTTCTGACACCTAATCTTAATGAGCTTAGTATTTTAACGGGCGTTAGCCATTTCACAAGTAAGGAAGATATCAAAACAGCTGCCTTAAAACTGATTCATAAAGGTGTAAAGAATGTGATTGTGACCATGGGCTCCGATGGTGTTTTGTACGCGAATAAAGACAGCTCCTCACATTTTGAGGCTCCTCGTGTGAAAGCTGTTGATACGTCTGGAGCCGGCGATTGTTTCAATGGTGTATTTTGCGCAAGTTTGGTAAAGGGAAACTCAATTGACGAATCTATAAAAGATGGGATGCTTTATGCTGGATTGTCAGTTACTCGAAAGGGTACTTCAATCTCTTACCCTGATCATCATGATGTATGCGCTTTCTTACGTTAATTAATGGACATGTTTTGCTTTTTGTAAAAACGTTTTTACAAAAGTTGGCTGATGGTTTTTATGAGCAAAAATTATAAAGGAGCGTGGCGAGAATGAAATGGTCTGTAAAGAGGAATTGGATTGTTGCTTTGGTGTTAACAACAACTGTGTTATTGGCGGCTTGTGGAGATTACAGTGGAGAAGGGAATGCGTCCGGCGAATCAGTAAACAATACAGGAGAAAATGATGCGAACAATAATGCCGGTCAAAATAATGACAATAACGAGCCTGCAGCAGAAGCCAATCCAGATGCCAAAGTGATTAAGTTTGCAAGCACGGCAGCAGCAGGACAACCGTTGAGCGTAGGAATTGACTATTTCGGTGAACTTGTAGAAGAGAAAACAGGTGGATCCGTAGTAGTTGAGAATTACACGGATGGTGTGCTTGGCGGAGATATGGAAATGATGGATGGATTACGTGCAGGCACTTTGGAAGCGGCCAGTATTTCCACAGGCCCGATTTCTTCGTTGTCCTCACGTTTTGCGGTATTTGATCTCCCGTTTCTGTTTGAAAGTGATGATGTTGCTTTTGATGTCCTTGACGGGCCGGTTGGTGAGGGATTACTGGAAGATTTGGAAGAGATCGATATGGTCGGACTAGGTTATTGGGATAATGGCTTCCGTTATCTCACAAATAATGTTAGAGAAGTCACCAGCGTTGAAGATGTCGAAGGACTTGATATTCGACTGATGGAGGTGCCACTTCATTTGGACGCCTGGGAGCAGCTCGGAGCTAACCCGACACCAATGGCCTTCACTGAACTCTTCTCAGCCTTGGAATCAGGAGTCGTAGATGGTCAGGAAGGTACGTATCCAAACATGAGATATAATCAATTCCATGAGGTACAGGAATATTTTACAGACACAGGGCACATCTACAGTCCAACAGTTCTCTTGATCAGTAAGAGCTTTTGGGATGATTTGACAGATGAAGAACAGGCTGCGCTGCAAGAAGCTTCAGATGAGGCAAGAGACTATCAGAGGGAATTAGCAAAAGAGGACAACATTGAGTCTCACGAAATCATGGCCGAATATATGACGATGACAGAGTTGACGCCTGAAGCTCGACAAGGTTTTGTTGATGCACTTTCACCGATTTATGAGCAGTACAGAGATGAAATTGGGCCAGACCTTATCGACGAGGTACTTGAAGCGGTTGCAAATTAAGAATTTGAACGGTGAGCAGATCAGATGGAGGGCAGTTTAACTGTCCTCTGGATCTTAACTATAGAGTTAATCTGCTTGTCCCTACTGGAGAGGATTACATGAAAAATGTAATTAAAATGTTTGGCTATTTGGAGACAATCATCAAAGTCACGATTGCATGCATTGCACTTGTAATGTTTGTGCTGGTTTTTTTAAACGTGGTACTGCGTTATTTATTCAGTTCCGGGATCACGTGGTCCTCTGAAGTGGCGAGGTATTTATTAATATGGCTGATCTTTTTAGGTGCTGTACTTGCGTTTAAAGAGAATGCTCATTTAAACGTCGATGTGTTATTTAAGAAATTTAATCAAAAGACGAAAAAAGTCGTTTATATCTTAAGCAGTTTCCTGATGCTGTTTGTGATTTTAATGATCTTTGATGGAAGTTTAAAAACTGCAATTACGAATATAAATTCATATTCACCGGCTGCAGGAGTGCCAATGTGGATTGTACATTCCGCAGGGGTCGCCGGCAGTTTGGGAATGGGGACCCTCATTTTATACAATTTGTACAAAATTCTGATTAAAAAAGAAGATTTAGATAAAGTGATAGCCCGTGATTTAAGTGATGATTAGACACTAAGGGTGGGATAAAGATGACTCTCGTGATTTTTCTGGTTGCTTTGATGTTTTTTATATTAATCGGGGTACCTATTGCATTTTCCTTATTGTTAAGCGGTATTTCATTAATGATTTATATGGATTTGTTCAGCACTCAATTACTGTCGCAAAATCTTCTGAACGGAGTCAATAACTTTCCACTAATGGCAGTTCCCTTTTTTATCCTGGCAGGGGAATTAATGAACAAAGGTGGGTTATCACAAAGAATTATTGACTTCAGCATGACATTGTTCGGGCATGTGAGAGGGGGCATGGGTTATGTAGCAATCCTGGCATGTTTGTTGTTTGCAGGGCTGTCGGGATCTGCCGTTGCAGACGTTGCTGCTCTCGGTGCCATCCTGATTCCTATGATGGTGAAAGCAGGATACGATCGAAACAAGTCATCAGGTTTAATCGCAGCGGGAGGTATAATCGCACCGATGATTCCACCGAGCGTTTCTATGATTTTATTCGGAGTTACGGGCGGCGTTTCCATTTCACAGTTATTTATCGCGGGGATTGTCCCAGGGATCATGATGGCGGTCATGTTAACCATCACCTGGTGGCTGATTATGAGAAAAGATACAACTGTGCAGACATTTGAGAAAAAACCTTTGAAAGAGATGATTATATCATCCCGTCATGCATTATGGGCACTGTTTCTCCCTGTCATTATCGTGGTAGGGTTAAGAGGTGGAATATTTACACCTACAGAGGCGGCTGTCATTGCAGTTGCTTATGCTTTTTTCGTTGGATTTTTCATCTACAAGGAGCTGAAACTGAAACATCTATATTCGGCATTCCTTGTAGCTGCCAAAATGACCAGTATTGTCTTGTTCCTTGCGGCGGCAGCCCTGTACTGTGCGTGGTTAATTACAGTGGCAAACATCCCGAGGGTAATTACTGAATTTTTGGGACCGTTTATTCAAAACCCGCTTTTATTGCTTACATTGATTATTGTTATCGTGATTGTTGTCGGGACGGTTATGGATGTCACGCCGATGATTCTGATCTTAACACCATTGTTAATGCCTGTCGTGCTTGAAGCGGGTATTAATCCGGTTTATTTCGGAGTTATCTTTATCTTGGCTAACAGTATTGGACTCCTGACACCGCCGGTTGGAACCGTATTGAACGTCGCATGTGGGGTCGGAAAGATTGGCATGGTCGATATTGTAAAAGGTATATGGCCATTCTTAATCGCTCACGTTGTTGTCTTAATATTGCTGTTGTTGTTCCCAGGCATAATCCTTGTTCCATTAAATTTCCTTTTCTAGATAAAAAGAATATCCTTTATAACCTGTGAAATAAGAGCCTTTAAAAAGTACAGGGAGGCCACACAGGTAGTATGGTAGCATTGTAGAAATATATTATTAAAAAGGCTGAATTCGGCTCAAAACTAATCTGAAGTATTTCCAAAAAATACCTGATAACGCTTTTTTCTTTCGGAGAATGGGATTCAATCAATATTGTCAATTCCCACATCGCAATTAAGAATGGATAAAAGGACGTTTTAGGGCCTAATTCATCTTTCGGAAATGTTTGCAGTGCCTGCCCCCCCAGTGATTTGCATCGGAAGTCAGGCACCGCAACCCTGGGGCAGGGAAGACATTAAAACGGTTGGTTTATTGCTGAGACAAGTAATAAGCGTATTCCAATGGCTTTTTATACACAGAGTCTATATCAACACTTACTTTATCTTCAATGTGATGATACATTGATTTTTGGATTTTTCCGTTTATTTCAATGATCCAGATGCGGCCGTCTTCATCTATTGCCAGGTCAATGGCTGTTTCACCAAGCAGCCCTGTCTCCGACTCAAGGGCCTTGCTTGCCGCAACGCCTATCCGGTGAATATCCTCAGTGGCGGATTTCTTCCCAGCCTCGTCACAAAACAAGGTGCTGAGAACAGTGTCCATCTCCATTATTTTTTCACTGCAGTTCGTAATAAAAAAGCTGTAATAAGCGATTCTGCTGATGCCGTTTGTTACACTCCATACACCATGTCTATTCTTCTGCACGAGTAGTCTTATATCCGCAAGCTTCCCCTCAACCTTTGCCAGATTTATTTTTTTCTGCATTAGATATTTCCTGCCGCTGGTGAGTTCAGCTATTTTGGCTAAAAATGACTGCTCATCACGAAGGATGTACCTTGGTTTTAACATGTCCTGATAGATCTTAAATTGGTTGTCTTCCGTGAGCTCCAGTAAATAAAGACGTTTTCCCTGGAACCCGTAACACGGCTTTAAGATCAGCTGCCTGTTTTTCTTCAGCTGTTTCATTAATGCTTGCGGATCATATAAAAGGGTGTCCGGCAGGTATTTTTTTAGGCTTGTTCCGGAAAGCAGCTTATAAACCTCCCATTTATTAAAATACGTAATGGAGTTAAAGCATTTATTTTCCCCAATGTATGTTTCCAAACGCTGAAGGGTTTTCCCCTGTTTCAGGTAACAGCGGTTATATACGACATCCGGGAAACGAAAGGTTTCTGTTACCCATTGGCCGTTTTTAAAGCAGCCGCCGTCAATCCTCTTATTTTCCCAATCGATATCCTTCGGAGTGAATGCGAAAAGCTGGATAGTTAAATCCCCTTTACAGTGGTGATATATCTTCACTATCTTTCTCCGCTGTTTTCTCTTCCTAACCATAATGCCGATCAGCGGCCTTTTCTCCATGCGGGTATCACCTACCTCTCAAATGCTGAGTAAGGATAGTATATGAAGCCGAAGTCGTTTGGTCAGTGACCCTCAACATTTGCCTGGTTCAAAAACGCGGGTTTCATCATCTCTTAAAGTAAGGATAAAAAAGGAGATGAATATGATGGGATTAACTGGAGTAACGGCCCGGGCGTATGTCACAAACCTTGGCAGCGGTAATGTGTACGTGTTTAATACCGCAAATAATGCGCTCATTGGCATCATTGAAGTTGACGATGGTCCATATGGTGCAGCGGTCACACCGGATGGCTTAAGGGTGTTTGTGACCACAATTGTAAATGGCACGGTCAATGTGATCAGTACCGCAACAAACACCGTCATTGACACCATACCAATCGGCTTTTTTCCCGGCGAGCTGGTGATTACACCTGACGGCACACGAGCATACGCCGTATTGATTGGGGAAGATGCGGTGGCTGTGATTGATACAGAAGAAAATACGGTAAGTGATAAAATACCGGTCAGGGATGGTCCAAATAGTATAGCCGTCACTCCGGATGGCACACGCGTATATGTGTCACATTTTGGCGACGATTTTGTTTCCGTGATCGACACCGAAACAAATACGGTCGTTGACAGTGTGACGGTTGGCACCTTCCCGGCAGGTATAGCCATCACTCCTGATGGCACTCGGGCTTACGTCATAAACAGTGGGGATGAAACTGTATCGGTGATCCAGCTTGACGACAATACGGTGACAGGCCCGCCAATACCGGTGGGATTTGATCCAAGGCAGATTGCGATGACAACTGATGGTACGAGGGCATATGTTACAAATTTCAGAGACGATACGGTAACGGTGATCGATACGGTAAACAATCAGCCTGTAGATACGATACCAGTTTTAGACGGGCCAATAGGCGCGGCAGTCACACCTGATGGAACGCGTGTATATATTACGAATGCAAATGCCAATTCTGTTACAGTCATAAGCACGGCTGACAATAAGGTGATTGAGACATCGGGGGTGGGGGCTGACCCTAACTTCGTTGCCATCAGCCCGCCGATATTGGAGTAACTGTGGAGAGGGAAGGGTCCATTAATTTGCAAAGGTCGAAGGTGAGAAATCCAAGTGCCTTCCCCAAGGAAGTGAGTTCATTCATTAGAAAATAGTATGAGGAAATGAAAAGACGTATTGAATAGTGTCTATTCAATACGTCTTTTAAAAGTGTTAGAGAATATAAGAGTTCATTCTTACTATAATGACAATTAAGCTTGCGCAACTTTGCGGCGGATAAGTATGAACGCACTAGCGCCTGCAGTTAATAGACTAAGTAAGATCATCATCGGATATGAAGTAGCCGTGGCAGGAAGAGCATCTCCTTCATCTGAGCTTTCTTCTGAATCAGCCGCTGATTCATTGGCGCTATCTTCATCAGCCTCTTCTTCAGTAGCTGCTTCTTCAGTAGCTGCTTCTTCAATGGCCTCTTCATCAGTAGCGTCTTCTTCGGTGGCTTCCTCTTCAGTAGCTTCTTCCTCCGTAGCTTCCTCTTCAGTTGTCTCTTCCTCAGAAGTTGACTGTTGATCAGCTTCATAGGCTAAAAATTCACTTTCCATGCTTGAGGTTAAACTCTCACAAGGGACACCATCACTGTCTCCGTCCAATCTTTCAGGGTCATTCTCAGAGTGATAGCCGTGAGAAGTCCAAAACTCATAAACTTCTTCACCCGTTTCAAAATTGCTGCAGTTGATCGTTCCTTCCTCATGGTCAGCCGTTACGGCAGCCATGCCTCCTAAACTCACAAACGCCACACTAGTGATTCCTATTAGCCATTTCTTAATCATGCCCTTATCACTCCTTTTTAAGAAATATTTACCAATCAGGTTCAGTATTACATAAAATATTCTTTAATTCAATGAAATCCACCAAAAAATTTGAAAATTTTGTTTAATTACGAAAATGATGATAGGCGCAGCCTTTTAACTATTGGCTCTGGTAAATTTAATTGTTGGTTTTTAATTATATCTTCATCTAATTGTCTTTAATCGAGGTATTAAGGAAAGTTGATAGGATGATCGGTCTTAAACTATTATCTGAAAATGTGCTCGTTACAGATGTTTAGAGAGCGTTTAAAACATATGCGAAGGAAAAAGGGTTAGAAGAGTTTACCTCTGCCACAATTCAGTATCTAAGTTGTTATAGAAGGTACTTAAAATCAGAAAAAACGGTTGCTAAGAAGCAACCGTTACGTAATATCAAAGGACTGTACAAGCTGATGCTGCAAAACAGTATTCCCTGTTTGAATGACCCCGGCAAAACTAATCCCCCATGTATTCACAACAACCGGGAAAATAGGGTTGGGAGGGATAATAGGGTCGGTTGGGACAACTGGCACCCTTACCCTTACTTCATACAATGGAGCAGGCGGGGCAGGGGCAATCGGGTCGGATGGTGTTGCATGAATCACAAGATGACTGAGCGGCGGGATGGCGAATGTAAACGGTGTTGTAATTGGCGGATCATCCACTGGAGGCGTATAGTCTCCGTTATTGTTGTTTTGAAGTGTACCTGCGGAAGAACCATTTCCACTTGGCGGAATAAATAATTCTCCGCATAGATAAGCAAATTTATTGAACTCCGTTGGGTCACACGTATTTTGCCAATCTAACACCGAAACGGTTACGGTATGCGTCTGTGCAGGGTCTTGATTAAAGAGTGAAATAAAGACCAAATCGGTCTCTTCGTTTCGAAATAGAGTTCCCGTTGTAAGAGTCGTGTTTGGCGTTCTTATTCCCATAGTAATCACCTCCTTTTTAATCGCTTTAATACATCGTATGAGATGATGCATATTTTTGGATAAGCATAAGCAGGAGGTTATCAGTGGAATTTTCAATTAAATCATTATCAGAATTTGTATATAAAAGGTTCTTTTACTTAAAATCAACATTTACTTTAACAGAGCCTAAATATTAAAAGGGTATGCTTTTAAATATGCAGGGGAAACAAGCTTACCTGCCGAACTATAAAAATAAATATATGAGGGGGATCCCTGCCTTTTTTAAAACAAAATAGTCCCACTAGGAGGTTGACAGGAGTGGCCGCAATTAATGAGGCATTACTTAATAATGTGTTAAATGGTATTGCTAATAAAAAGGGTGTGTACAGCGCGGTGCTGTGCGTCGAAAAGGGGGACAACAGTTTCTCATGGACGGGGGCAGCCGGCGTTATGCAGAAGGATAGCCGGTATTTTATTGCAAGTGTGACTAAACTGTATGTGACATCAGTTGTGATGCGGCTTATTGAGGAAGGAAGATTGCAGCTCGATGATCCTATTGAACGGTATTTGCCTGAAGAATACATGAAGGGGCTGCACGTATTAAAGGAAGTTGACTATTCTCAGGCTATCACTGTTAAACATCTGATTTCCAATACATCTGGACTCCCAGACTATTTTTTTCACAAACAACCTGACGGCAGCACCTTTGCTTCCAAACTGCTAGAAGGAAAGGATATCTCCATGGAACTGGAAGAAACAGTTACTTATGTTAAAGAGCTTACCCCTAAATTTCCTCCCGGGAAAAATGGAAAAGCAGCGTATTCCGATACGAACTACCAGCTGCTGGGGAGAATCATTGAAGTCATTACTGAAAAGCAAATTGGTGACGTTTTTAAGGAGTATCTTTTTGATGAGCTTCAATTGGAGCACACATACGCCTATAAAGACACTTCTGACACTGCCCCCGTGCCGTTTTACTATAAATCGAAAGAATTGTGGGTCCCGAATTACATGGCATCCATCACAGCTGAAGGCGGGATTGTGTCAACCGCGGAGGAATCCATGCTTTTTATAAAAAACTTTTTTAAGGGCCAGTTTTTTCCTGAAGAGAATATCGAACACCTCAAAAAGTGGAATCTCATTTTACCTCCGCCGAGTCTATTTTTCTATGGTTTAGGGCTGGAAAAATTGTTTACTCCACGATTCATCTCTCCGTTCAAACCGATAAGTGAAATTGTGGGTTTCTGGGGCCAAACCGGATCGTTTGCCTGGTATCACCCTGAGACAGATTTATACTTTACTGGGACCACGAATCAAATAAACGGAGCGGGGCACACGGCAGCAATGAGAGGGATGTTAAAGATTATAAAAGCTGCTTTGTAAATCAACCGAGTTCCGGAGCTGGATTTCCGGCGGTTAAACAAATAGGGGGAAGAAACACCGGTGAAAGAACCGTTATAGCATTTTTCAAACGTTCTTATCTATAATCCCTATTACTCCACCAAGAGTAATTGCAAATTCTTTACGTTGAGAACATTTTTTCAGACAATTAATGTCAGAACGTTATTAAAAGAAACAAAATAACCGCCGTCTGGTTGAATACCGGGCTGCGGTTATTTCTGTTATTAATTATTTCTCTAAATAGATTATTCAGTAATTACAGTGATTTGTTGGCTTTCATAAGCTCTTATAATTTCTGGCTGAATATGTTCTGTAATTAAATAAGTTAACACGTTTGAAGGGGAAACGATGTGATTTGAAAAAGTATTTAATTTATCAGATGTGACCATACCAAGTACCTCATTTGATATAGAGGCCATTTTTCTTTTAACAGCAGCTTCCGCTAAGCTCGGAAGGCTAATGCCAATACTAGGATCAATTTTATGAATACCCATTACGTACAAGTCAGCCCTTATATTATTTAAAAATTCTACCGTATCAATTCCTAAATTTACCATGGATTCTTTAAATAACGTTCCGCCGATCATGATCACTTCGATATCGGTATGGTTGTTTAAAGCCATGGCAATTGGCGGACTGTTTGTTATAACTGTTGCTTTTAAAGATAAAGGCAGTTGATTCACGAAGTGTAAATTTGTCGTTCCACCATCTATTAATAAGACCATGTTTTCTTTAACTAGTGTTAACGCTTTTTTAGCCAGGTCCATTTTAATTTCACTTTTTACGTGCTGCCTTGTAGAGAAGTCAACTACTGGTGGACCTATTCTCAAAGCTCCGCTGTGAACTCTCCGAATTAACCCCTTATTATCCAGTTCTTTTAAGTCTCTGCGTATGGTGTCTTCTGAAACGGAAAGCCTGTGGCTTAAATCACTGGCAATCACTTTTTGTTCTTCATTTAAAATTTTTAATATGGTCTGTTGGCGTTCTTGTTTTAGCAAGGACTTCTCCTCCCAAATAATTGTCTGCTTTTTTTAATACTATCATAAATTAGCAGAAAAAGACAAAAACAATTATAAACATGCAAACTTTTAATAAAAAACATGCAGAAATCTATTTACATATGCATGAAAACGCTATATAATTAAGAAAACAGCATAAAGGCGCATTAACGTGCAGGAAAAGGAGGCGGCTGTCGCTCAATCAATTAGATGTGTGCAGTTTAATGTAATCTGGAACAAAGTGTGTATGAGGGGGGTTAGAGACTTTACCCAGAGAGGGCATTAACGGCATTTTAGTCCGAGCAAAGCCTGTCACTTTGTACAAAAGAGTTATATGGGGGAGGAAGTATTAATTACTATTTTCGCAAAAAAGACTAAATGCCCTAAAAGAATATAACGCTCAAAAAACAGCTAATAACCGCTATTGTACTTTTATTTTTACGTAGAATTGTTTGAATCTTTCTTAAATAAGCACAGGGAGGCATTAACATGCAAAAAAGAAAAATAACTATTGCTCCATCAATTATGAGTTCAGATTTATGTAATTTAGAAAAAAGTGTAAAGGAGATTGAAAAAGAAGGAATAGATACTCTTCACATTGATATCATTGACGGTGCTTTTAGTCCGAGTATGCCTTTAGGGATTGATACAGTTAAACAATTGAGAAAAATTACGGATATAGATTTCGATGTTCACATCATGGCCAATGATAATGAGTTTTTTATTCAAGAGATGATCAATATTGGTGTCGAACAAATTTCCTTCCATTTAGAAAGCAGCGTTCATATTGACCGGTATGTGAATTTAATTAGAAAAAGTGGAACAAAAGTAGGTGTTGCCTTGACTCCTTCAACCCCATTATCCGATTTGGAATATATATTACCTCAATGTGACACGGTGTTATTAATGTTAATCAATCCTGGGTTTGCAACTGATAAAAATGAGAAGCAGGTTTCATATGCTGCTCAGAAAGTAAAGGACCTGAAACAATTGATCGAAGAGAAAGGCTTAAATACAAGAATAGAGGTAGATGGCAGAGTTTCCTTAGAAACTATTCCTGGGTTAGTAGAGGCTGGTGCGGATATTTTAGTCGCAGGAAGCACAAGTTTATTTATTAAAAATAGAAGCTTAGCTGAAAACAAACAAATCATGGAAGAACGAATTTCCGAAGGGATATCCAAAGGGGAGGCTGTAAAATAATGAATTACAACGACGTTCAAAATGAAATAAAAGAAGAAATTTCAAATACATTGGGTCAGATTAATAGTGAAAGCGTAGAGAAGTTATTAGCTGAGATTAAACAAGCAGACAAAGTATTTTTTGTAGGTGTAGGCAGAGTGCTGCTTTCCTTAGAAGCGGTAGCCAAGCGATTGGCACACCTCGGTATCAAAACTTATGTGGTAGGGCAAATTACAGAACCGGCAATTACAGAAAAAGATTTATTAATAGTAGGTTCAGGCAGCGGAGAGTCTGCTTTCCCATTAATTATTGCAAAAAAAGCAAAGAAATATAATGCCAGAGTGGCTCATATTGGGGCTAATCCTGACTGTTCAATGAAGGAATATTCGGACCATTTTGTAAGGATCCCGGTTAGTACCAAACTGCAGTTACCTAATGAAATTCCGTCTGTCCAGCCAATGACGAGTTTGTTTGAGCAAAGTTTACTGTTATTAGGTGATTCATTAGCCTTAATGCTGATTCGCGAACAAAATATCGATATGCCTAGTCTTTGGGAATATCACGCTAACTTAGAGTAGTGATTAATTGTTGGAGTATATCGAGTAAACGGTGGCTGTCATTCAGTTTAGTAATTGATTGAAAGGAGGAGAAAGGATGCGAGCATTGCATTTTGGGGCGGGGAACATTGGAAAGGGTTTTATCGGTTATTTGCTGAACAAGACAGGTTATGAACTATGTTTTGTTGATGTGAACCAAAAAGCAATCGACCGGTTTAACCAAACGAATAGATACCTTGTAGAAACTTTAGAGGAAGGCCAGACAGTCGAAGTGGTGTCTCCGGTTTCAGCCTTAAACAGTTTAACTCAAGAAGAAGAAGTCATTGAAAGAATCGCACAGGCAGATATTATTACGACCTCTATTGGGATTGATAATTTGTCCCGTATTGCACCTATTATTTCAAAAGGGCTTTTAAATCGGGTCAAAAGGAATGAAAATAAGCTGGACATTATAGCGAATGAAAATGCTATTAATGCGTCTTCAACCTTACAAGCTGAAGTAGAAAAGCAAGTCTCAGCTGAGAAGATGGAAACAATCTTGAGGTTTGTTGGTTTTCCAAACTCTTCAATAGACCGTCTTGCTTTATCAAAGGAAAGCGGAGAGGATGAAATTGCTTTAGTCGAACCTATTTATGAGTGGGTAATTAATAAAAAAGAAATGGCTAATCACGAGCTTCCGCCTATTACAGGTGCGACATACGTGGATGATTTAAAGCCATTTATTGAAAGAAAACTCTATATGGTCAACATGGGCCATGCAACAACTGCCTACATTGCGTTTCTTTTCAATGAGCCGACAATTCAAAGTGCATTAGAAAAGCCGGAAATAGAACAATTTGTCAGAGGGACCTTGAATGAAACAGCCCAGTACTTTATCAAGAAATTTAATGTCCAAGAAGATGAGTTGGATGACTATATTGACAAGACATTAATTCGATTTAAAAACAAAAATATTAGCGATAATATTTTTCGAGTTGGAAGATCCCCTGTTAGAAAACTAGGGGCCAATGAACGATTAGTAAAACCTGCACGAGAACTATTCGAGCTGGGGTTACCCATCAAACACCTTAGTGCAGCGATTGCTGCTGCGTTCTTATTTGATAACTCTGACGATGACGAGTCTGTCACTTTGCAAAACTATATTCGAGAGCACGGCATTGAAAACGCAATCACACACTTTACCCAGATTAATGATCATACAATTTTAAATTCTGTAAAAGCTAACTATTACCATTTAAAGACGCAAAATTACAGTGATTTAATTGCACTAATAACTCGTTAAAGAAAGGGATGTTAATGAATGTTAAGTAATTATTTAGAAAATACAATCGAGCTAATGGATTCAGTTTCATCATGGGAAGAATCTATTAAGATAGCTGCTCAACCTTTGTTGAATCAAGGAAACATTAATGAAAGTTATATCGAGGATATGATTAGTAATATTCACGAATACGGGCCTTATATCGTCATTGTCCCTGGGGTTGCTATGCCGCATGCTCAAAATAATGGCGGAGTGAACAAAAATGGCGTTTCTCTGCTGAAATTAGAGCAACCAGTCTTTTACCCGGAGGATAAGGAAGTCCGTATTGTTATGGTACTGGCAGCTACTGACAGTTCCGGTCATCTGGATCTCATTTCAGACCTATCATCGGTCTTAGCTGATGATGACGTTAAAAACAGCTTAGAGAATGCTGATAGCAAGAATGAAATCCTAAGCCTGATTAAGAGTGTTGAGTAATTTTTTGTAAGTGATCTAAGGGGGAGTTCTTCAGGCAGCTTCAGATTAACTTTTAAAATTTTTGTGGCGTTATTATCTTACATTTAATGAAAGGTGGAAATTCTATGGAAACTCCAATGCAGGAGACGTCCGGTTCAAAGTCATCATTACGTGCTAAGATTCAAGCAATGGGTGGATTCTTGACAAACATGGTGCTGCCTAATATAGGAGCATTTATTGCATGGGGCCTTCTTACCGCTCTGTTTATTCCTACGGGGTGGATCCCGAATGAATACCTGGCCGAATTGGTTGGTCCAACGATCACTTACTTATTACCCCTGCTCTTAGCTTACACAGGCGGTAGAATGGTTGGTGGCCAAAGAGGAGCTGTTATGGGTTCCATTGGTGCGATCGGCTTAATCATTGGTTCTGATATCCCAATGTTCCTCGGTGCGATGGTAATTGGACCTTTAGGCGGTTGGATTATAAAGAGATTTGATAAGTTGCTGGAAAACAAAATCCGCGCTGGATTTGAAATGGTTGTTAACAATTTTTCTATCGGTATCTTAGGATTCTTTTTATTACTTCTTTCTTATACGGTTATAGGCCCAATCATTCAAGCAGCTAACGAAGCTGTGACAGTTGCAATTGAAGCGCTGGTTGCTACCGGTTTCTTACCGTTGCTGTCCCTTATTAATGAACCAGCAAAAGTTTTGTTTTTAAATAATGTGATTGACCAAGGGATCTATTATCCGCTGGGTATGCAGCAAACGCTTGAAGCAGGTAAATCAATTTATTTCACTGTAGCCTCTAACCCTGGACCAGGTTTAGGATTGCTTCTAGCTTATACTTTCTTTGGTAACAAAATTGCAAGAAGAACGGCACCAGGTGCGATTATTATTCACTTCCTTGGCGGGATTCATGAGTTATACTTCCCTTACGTGTTAATGAAACCCCTTACAATTCTTGGAATGATTGCTGGTGCAATGTCAGGGATCGCAACTTTCCAGCTTTTTGATGCAGGACTTGTTGCTGGCCCGAGTCCAGGTTCGATATTTGCTTATTTAGCATTAACTCCTAGAGGAAATTTTGTAGGCATTATCGCAGGTGTCGTTGTCGCAACTATAGTGTCATTCCTTGTTACATCTCTAATCCTGAAGTTAGACCGAAAATCAGATGATGATGAAGATGCTTTAAACAAGTCGATGGAAAAATCTAAAACTATGAAATCAGAAGGAAAACAAGTTCTTAATGATTCCCCTGCTGCAGCCGACAGAAAAGCAGTTAATAAAATATCTTTTGCTTGTGATGCTGGGGCCGGAAGCAGTGCATTAGGTGCCACAACCTTCAGGAAAAAACTTCAAAAGGCAAATATTGAAGGTATTGAAGTAAAACATTACAGAATTGAAGATGTCCCTGAAGATTCAGATATTATTGTCGTTCATAAAAATTTATTGGACAGAGCAAGACTGTCCTTTGAAAACCATGAAATTATTACGATTGACAATTATATTGGCGATCCTAAACTTGAAGAATTATTAGATGAGTTAAAAGAACGATAATTTCAGTACTAGTGATGGGGCGATTTTCCGGATAATCATATTGATAATGCAGGTAAAAGGGAAGTCATTTGTGTTTCCCTTTTACCACTTTTGTCATGATAAATTGGTTCGTTATTATTGAGTACTTATGAAAATTTAAAATTTGGAGTGTTGGAAGTGCAAACTAAACTAAATAAACAAATTGATCTGTTGTCGATCAATACTATTCGTACACTATCAATAGATGCTATTGAAAAGGCCAACTCAGGACATCCCGGTTTACCAATGGGTGCTGCTCCTATGGCTTATGAATTGTGGACTAAACATATGAATCATAATCCAGCCAACCCGGCATGGTTCAATAGAGACCGGTTTGTATTGTCAGCTGGGCACGGGTCGATGCTATTGTATAGTCTTTTACATTTATCTGGTTACGATCTTTCCATGGAAGAGATAAAAAACTTCCGGCAATGGGATAGTCAAACACCAGGTCATCCCGAATTTGGGCACACAGCAGGTGTGGAAGCAACGACAGGTCCTTTAGGACAAGGAATTGCAATGGCAGTGGGAATGGCTATGGCCGAACGTCATCTGGCCGCAACCTATAATAAAGTTGGTTATGAACTCATTAATCATTTTACTTATAGCATTTGCGGAGATGGAGACTTAATGGAAGGCGTATCTGCTGAAGCTGCTTCACTGGCAGGACATCTAAAATTAGGGCGGCTTGTCGTATTTTACGATTCTAACGATATCTCACTTGATGGTGACCTCAACCGTTCCTTCTCGGAAAGTGTAGAAAATCGTTTTAAAGCCTATGGATGGCAAGTCATTCGGGTAGAAGACGGTAATAATTCAGATGAAATTAATGAAGCGATTGAAGAAGCAAAGAATAATCAAGATCAACCCACACTGATTGAAGTAAAAACAACGATTGGTTATGGCTCACCTAACCTTTCTGGTACATCTGGCGTACACGGTGCACCATTAGGAAAAGAAGAAACAAAATTAACAAAGGAAGCATATAAATGGCCATTTGAAGAAGAATTCTTTGTTCCTGACGACGTATATAGCCACTTCAAGTCACTTGTAGTGGAAGCAGGGCTAAGGAAAGAGAAAGATTGGAATCATTTATATGCTGCTTATAAAGAAGAATACCCAGAATTAGCCAAACAGCTGGACTATTCGATTAATAGTGAACTTCCAGAAAGATGGGCAGATGAGCTGCCATCCTATGAAACCGGGACAAGCCTGGCATCGCGAGCCTCTTCAGGCGAAACAATAAATGCTATTGCAAAATCAGTCCCCCAATTATTTGGTGGATCAGCTGATTTAGCAGGTTCAAACAAAACAACGATTAAAGATGCGGGCGACTTTTTTCCAAGTGATTATTCTGGACGTAACATCTGGTTTGGTGTACGTGAGTTTGCGATGGGAGCTGCTCTAAATGGAATGGCTCTACATGGCGGTATTAAGGCTTTCGGCGGGACATTTTTTGTATTCTCTGACTACCTTCGTCCTGCTATTCGTTTAGCAGCCTTGATGAACTTGCCAGTGACCTATGTTTTTACACATGACAGTGTCGCGGTAGGTGAAGATGGTCCAACGCACCAGCCGATTGAACAACTTGCTTCTTTAAGAGGTTTGCCAAATATGAGTGTTATTCGTCCGGCAGATGGAAATGAAACGGTAGCCGCTTGGAGACTAGCAATGGAATCTGCCGACACTCCGACAGCTTTGATCTTGTCCCGCCAGAATCTCCCGACCATTGCTGGAACAAAAGAGCATGCATATGAGGGTGTCAGAAAAGGGGCATATGTGGTTTCAAAAGCAGAAACTGGTGAACCACAAGCGCTGTTGTTGGCCTCCGGTTCAGAAGTGCAATTGGCTTTAGAAGCACAGCGTGAACTGGCTAAGGAAAATATCTCTGTATCCGTCATTAGTTTTCCATCTTGGCATCTGTTTGAATCGCAATCAATGGAATATAAGAAGTCCATCCTTCCATCGAATGTGAAGGCTCGGTTAGCAATCGAAATGGGATCATCCTTAGGATGGGAACGATATACAGGAGACTATGGAGAGGTGTTAGGAATTAATCGTTTCGGTGCTTCCGGTGCAGCATCCAAGGTATTGGAGGCATACGGTTTTACTGTAGACAATGTCGTGTCCAAAGTGAAAAAGTTAATAAAGTCTGAACACATTTAAAATAAGAGAAATCTGAATAGAAGTGGCTGGAAATAATCAAAGCAATTTTTATAAATAATAAAAATGATGGAGGAAACTATGAAATTTTTTATTGATACTGCAAATCTTGAGGACATCAAAAAAGCAAATAAAATTGGTATTTTAGCTGGGGTCACCACCAATCCTTCTTTAGTAGCTAAAGAAGGTGTAAAATTCGAAGACAGAATTGCAGAAATTTGCAAAGCAGTTCCAAATGTAGAATCCGTATCGGCTGAAGTAACACCAGATGCGCTTACAGCTGAGGAGATGATCGCTCAAGCTGACGAGTTGATTAAAATTAACGGCGGGGATAAGAGAGTTACAATTAAACTCCCAATGACATTAGCTGGTTTAGAGGCTTGTCGTTATCTCGCAGACAAAGGTGTTAAAACCAATGTGACGCTTATTTTTACCGTAAACCAAGCACTCTTGGCTGCCCGTGCAGGCGCCACCTATGTTTCGCCATTCTTGGGGCGTTTGGATGATATTTCTCAAGATGGCGTCCAATTAGTAAGCAAGATTGCTGAACTATTCCGTGTTCATAATTTAGAATCACAAATTATTGCAGCCTCGGTTCGGCACCCGGATCATGTGACCCGTGTGGCTATGGAAGGTGCTCATATTGCGACCGTTCCTTACAGTGTTATTGAGCAGCTGACTAAGCATCCGTTAACGGATCAAGGTATAGATAAATTTGCTGCTGATTGGGAAAAAACGAAGAGTCAATAGAAAATCTCCTTTGTTTGGTCGCTAAAACAAAAAATTGTTTATACAAGAGCCAGCAGCCTAAGGTCTATTGACAGCAGGCTGCTGGTTTTTTGAAAGAGAGTGATGAAATGAAAAATGAGGAGATAGAATAGGCGAGGACAGGGGAGATCAAACAGGCAAACCATTGGGGCCTTTTTTGTGGTTGGCTACCACGGAAGCGGTTCTTTTGATTTTGAAAGATTATTCATTTAAGCATACCCTTTCAGACAAAAGGAAGATCTTTAAAGGGGAATTGCTCTAATCAAGTCTATACATATTGAAGTGGCTAGGACCCGAAGAAACCAATATCGATGTTCTAATCTCCAAGCAGTTAAACTAGAAATCCTCCAATTACGTTAATCCAAATTTCCAAAAACCCCATAACTAAATCAAAAGTCATAAATTATTAGGTTATTTTGTAATTTTTTCTATGAAAATAGAATTATTTAGATTATGCTTAAATAAAAAAATAACATCGAGAGGAAGATTTAGTTATGAAAAAGGTTTTAGAATTTGTGAAACTTAGGTGGAGGTATATATTAGTTGCATTCATTGCTTTAATTATTGGAAGCACGATCGGGCCTTCTCAAGATCAGGTAGAGGCATTGGATGAGGACAAAATTAAGTTAAGCGAGAAACTTTCAGAGACAAATGATCAAGTCAAACAAATTGAAGAAGAATACAGTAAACTTGAAGCAGAAATTAAAGCACTTGAAAAAGAAAACGAAGAGTTGGCTGCTAAAGTAACAGAAGCTGAGCCATTTTTTCAATTAAAAGAAGCAGAGCGTAAAGAAATAGAAGATGAACTAAAGAAAAAAGAAGAAGAAGCAAGAATTAAGAAAGAAGAGGAAGAAGCTGCTGCTAAAGCTAAAAAAGAAGAGGAAGAAAAAGCGAAGGCAGAAGAGGAAGAAAAGGCTAAAGCCGAAGCAGAGAGGTTAGCAGAAGAGGAAGAAAAGCGAGGGTACGACACAGGAATTACATATGACCAACTCGCCAGGAATCCTGATGACTATTTATTTGAGAAAGTTAAATTCGACGGGAAGGTTGTCCAGGTGATAGAAGGTGAGGGAATCACCCAAATAAGGCTGGCCGTTAATGATAATTACGATACCATCCTTTTTGCGGAATTTGATGCTTCTGTAGTCGATTCCAGAATTCTAGAAGATGATAGAATTACCATCATGGGGCTTTCAACTGGCTTAATAACTTATGAATCGACAATGGGAGGACAAATATCCATCCCAGGTGTTTCTATAGAACAAATAGAAAGGTAGATAAGAAGAATCACACGTAACCAGCTAAGCACAGGGGTGGTTCCTGTATTTTCAGCTTCCTATAGAGTTTCTAAAATGCTCTATTGTTCAAAGATTCTTCTTCGTAAATAAGACTGTATACCTCATCTGACAGTTCACTTGGCTGTCCATCAAAAATTAGTTCGCCTTTCTTTAAAGCAAGGATCCGAGTGGCATACTTCTTTGCTAAGTCCACGTCATGAACATTGATAATCGTTGTTAAATGTCTCTGTTCATGAAGTGTTCTTACTAGCCGGAAAATGCTGTCGGAAATGCTCGGATCCAGGCTTGCGACAGGCTCATCTCCAAGCAGAATATAAGGTTCTTGCATCATAGCCCTCGCAATACCAACTCGCTGCTTCTGCCCGCCACTTAAATGCTCTACTCTCCGATCCGCAAACGAAGTCAGACCCAGCTCTTGAAGGTAATAGTCAGCCTGTTTTATTTCTTGTTCTGAGAAGAGGCCTAATAAATTCTGATAAGCCTTCTTTTGACCTAAACGTCCGGTCAAAACATTCTGCTTCACTGTCAGTCGTGGAATTAAATAAAAATGCTGGAAAATCATGCCCATCCCTGTCCGCAGTCTGCGCGTCTCTTTCTCAGAAAGCTGTCCTACTTCTTTTCCAGAAACATATACGGCACCCTTTGTCAGCGCCTGCAAACCATTAATGGTTCTAATGAATGTTGATTTACCCGCTCCGCTTCGACCCAGGACACATATAAACTCGCCTTCTTCAATCCTTAACGTAAGGTCAGAAAGAGCCGGCTCTGTTTCTTTCTCATAGGTAACCGTGACGTTTTCCAATGAGATCATACGTATCACTCCTCTTCTAAATCACCCTCTTACGGACAATTCCTCCCATAATGTCAACGACAATAACAAGAATCATGATGATAATGATCGCCGTCGCCATCGCTTCGTAGGCAAGACTGTTATAATAGTTCATTAAACTTTGCCCTAATCCGCCACCACCAATCATACCAAGGACCAGCGAGGTGCGAATGGCTACTTCAAATCTGTAAAAATAATGCGAGAGAACATTCGGCCAAATTTGCGGGATGATTGAAAAAATCTGTCCTATTCTTCTTGAAGACCCAACGGATTTCATCGCTTCTTGTGGTCCGGGTTCAGCTGCTTCAATAAGCTCGGATATTAACTTACCTAACACTCCAACATTATGAAGAAATACCGCCAGTAAAGCCGCAAACGGGCCTAATCCTAAAGATACAACAAAAATTAGTCCAAACACAATTTCAGGTACGGAACGAACGAGACTTAAACTAGACCGAACCGCATAATAGCCTGCCTTCGATGCAGAGGTGGTCGATGCCGCAAGAAAACTAATAGGCAATGCCACGCAGAGGGCGGCCAATGTACCTAAAAATGCGACCGATAATGTAATGAGAGATTGTTGCAGTAAATACGGGAGAAGTTCCCACCTCAGCGGCCAAAAGTTTCGCTGAATAAAATCCCACGTGTTTTCCAACTGGAAGAGAGCAACGAACGATAACTCTACTTTCAATGCGCTTAACAATACGGCTAAAGCAATGAAAAGAACATAAACAATCAGCCTTTTACGAAACCAAACCATCACAACTGCCCACCTTAATTATCTTCGTCTTCTTCCGGATCTAAAAGCCCCATCGTTCTCGCCGCTTCTAAGATACTGTCATATTCTTCATGACTCGCTTCAACAAATTCGTCCGCGCCACCAAAAATAGACAGGATTTCCTCATCTTCTATCATTAAAAATGCTTCTCGAATCTGATCCTTTCTGTCATCCTCTGTATCATGAGGGACAGCCCAAGGGTATTGGTATAGTTGCTGGGACTCCCAAATAATTTTATAATCATCTTCCTCAATAGCCCCTTCATTAATCAGCGCTTGAAAGATGGCACTATCAATTGCTCCAGCATCTACGTCACCATTTGCGACCGCATTGGCCGTAATATCATGAGAACCTGTAAATCGGACACTGCTAAATTCGTAAGACCCTTCATTTTCATAAACATTTCGCTCCATTAATTCATAACCCGGAATGGTAAAACCAGACGTAGAAGACTGACTGCCAAAGGCAAAATCGACTTCATCCACATTTTTTAATAATTCATCCAACGAATCCCACGGGGCATCGGGCTGGGTCACGATATACGAGTAATAATAAGGATTCCCATCGATCGATTGTGTGACAACGGCTTCTGCACCACTTTGCTCATAAGCAATTAAATAGGTCACAGGACCAAAATAGGCTAAATCAACATGACTGTAATTTATGGCCTCCACGACAGCATTGTAGTTCGGATAATGAGTGACTTCCACAGGGGTAGACAACTGTTTGCTAAGATGGTCCTCAAGACTGGATAGTCCTTCCTCCATCTCGCCAATAGACTGGGAGGGAATGACCGCAACTTCAAACGTCTCATCATCGTTTGAAGGATTTCCCTCTCCTTGCTCTTCATTATTTTCTCCACAAGCTGCTGTGACAATGATGCTACTCATGAATGCCAGTGATAATAAACTTCTCTTCAACTATAATACTCCCTTTCCCAACAAAATCTGCACACTTCATTATAAATGATAGTTATAAAAAGTATAATGTTAATTAAGATTTTTTCATTGCAATGGATTCGTTGAAATGGTGGAGCTATCTCTAAATATAAAAGAGGGCATTCAATATGAACACTCTCCGTTTGGGGATTATTATTTACGTTTAGTAAGCTTATGCATTTCTTCAGTCACATAAGTTTGGAGCGCCAATTGCGAAAGCGATAGAATGGAGAAAGAATAAAAGTCGGTAGCCCTGTACAAGTCGTACTGAAGTTGTTCCCAGATTAGTGCCTGATCCTTAATGCATAAAGTGCATTCCAGGCGGTCCAGAGAAGGAACCAGCCATTTTTGATTTAATAGATTAATAGTTTTATGATAAAATAAAAGAGAAGACGTTCCCAAAGAAATCAGTCCTTTAACTATTGGCTTTTACGAAACCGCTTTCGTAAAAATATAAATCAAATGAGGGGGAAGAAACATGGAAAAACGGCCGTTTGGAAACACAGGGAAGTTCGTATCAGAAATTGGATTAGGGGCATGGCAGCTCGGCAATCAAAATAATGGGGGTGAGATGACTGAACGAGAAGGGATAGAGATTGTTAATAAAGCGATCGAATTAGGCTGCAATTTCTTCGATACAGCTCCGAATTATGCATTAGGAAAGAGCGAGAGTATTCTCGGAAAAGCGCTAAAAGATAAGAGAGACCAGGTGATTATTAGCAGTAAATTTGGCCATCATGCCAATGGAGAGATTGACTTCGATTCAAACAAACTAGCAGACTCTGTTGAAGAAAGCCTTAAGCGGCTCAAAACCGATTATCTTGATTGTCTCCTGTTGCATAACCCGCCATTTGAATACCTGAATGGCGAGAGTCAGCATTTCGAAGAACTGGAGAAATTAAAGCGCCAAGGAAAGATCGGTGCTTACGGTGCGTCTGTCGATTCGAGTGACGAGATGTTTGAGGTGATTAATAAAACGGACAGTCAAGTGATTGAAGTCATGTTCAATATTTTTCACCAGGACCCTGCGAGAGCTTTCCAGGCAGCTCAAGAGAAAGGGATTGGGCTTATCATTAAAGTCCCTCTCGATTCCGGGTGGTTATCAGGAAAATATAATGCCCAAAGTACCTTTGACGACATCAGAAGCCGCTGGACACCTGAAATCATACAACGACGAACGCACATGCTGGAAGAGACGAAGCAATATGTTAATCCTAATCAGTCTCTCGTAAAAAGCGCGCTGCAATTTATTTTAGCTTATGAAGAAGTAGCCACTGTAATCCCGGGAGCTAAGAGTGTTCAGCAGTTAGAAGAGAATTTTGCCGCGAGCCAGGGATCGATGGATAAAGAGACAGTGCAGCAGTTACAGAACATGTGGGAAAGTCAATTGAAGGACAGTTCCCTTCCGTGGTAGGTTTGTTAAACACATAAGTGAAGCTTTGCAATGGTTGTCCGGGGTTCTAAACAGCGTCCCGGACAATTTTTAAATTTGATTTAATCTGTTTTATCACACTTTGGATGTTTCGGTGGATGCGGCTGCGGGAGAACCGAAGCACTTTCCATCAATTTGTTTTTACCAATTTTACTCTGGATATTTAGCACTAATTGTCAACCTTCTTAAATCTATATCGTAAAAATAGCCAGACCAGTGGGGAAATTACCTGTATTAAATTGATCAATCCGCAGAGGTTGTGCAGGAGTTGAAATATCATAGATTTCTACAGTGTTATCGAATGCATTTGATACATAAAGAATGGTCCCTCTAATAGCCAATCCGTTAGAACCATTTAAATTACCTGCATTAAATTTCCCTTCCCAAACAGGTACTCTAGGAGTGGAAATATCATAAATCTCCACAGTGTTATCTAATACATTTGCAACATAAAGTGTAGTCCCTGTAATAGCCAAACCAACAGGACCATTTAAATTACCTGTATTAATTTGACCGACTTGTAGAGGTTGTTCAGGAGTGGAAATATCAAAGATTTTCACAGTGTTATCGCCAAAATTTGCTACATAAAGAGTAGTTCCTGTAATAGCTAAACCATAAGGCTCATCTAAATTTTCTCCATTAAACTCTCCGACCCGTAAAGGTTGTTCAGGAGTTGAAATATCATAGATTTCCACAGTATTACTCTCGACGTTTGCAACATAAAGAGTAGTTCTTGTAATACCCAAACCAAAAGGACTTGATAAATTTTCTCCATTAAACTCTCCGACCCGTAAAGGTTGTGCAGGAGTTGAAATATCATAGATTTCTACAATGTTACCCGCGACATTTGCAACATAAAGAGTAGTCCCTGTAATAGCCAAAGCACTAGGGCTCTCTAAATTATCTGAATTAAATTCTCCGACCCGAACAGGTGCTTCAGGAAAGGAAATATCATAAATTTCCACAGTGTTATCTCCTAGAGCTGCTGCATAAAGAAAACTCATTCGTCTTATTCCCAACTATCTCACCTCTTCTCATAAATGACCTATACCATCTTATGTATCGAAATACAGTCTGTACAGGATTTAAACCTATTTAAAGGAAATAACAAACTCTTTTTTGCTTTCGCATACTATATTTTCTCAACAGGCTCGGCATTACTTAAGCTCATAATCCCCCTTCTGCTTGTATATAGTTTGGTAAGACAAGAAAAGGGGGGGATTATTAATGTTAGCATCGATCGCCAGCCGTTTTTCACGGATGGTTGAGAGGTATCTGCCTGATGCCTTTGTCATCGCTGTCATTATGACACTGATCGTCTTTTTTGCAGGGTGGCTGATGAATATCTCCACGCCTATGGCGCTTATCGAGTCGTGGGGAGAAGGGTTCTGGACGTATTTAGCCTTTACGATGCAGATGGTTATGCTGTTAATGACCGGGATGGTTCTTGCCGCTGTTCCGTTTATCAGCAAAGGGCTGGAGAAACTCGCGGGTTTGTCCCATGGTAAGAAAATGCCGTATGTCCTTGTTTTTCTCATTACTTCTTTTGCCTACTTTATTAACTGGGGGTTAGCGGTGGTAGTTGGAGCCATCTTAGCCCGGGAAGTGGGGAAGCGGAACAAGGAGGCGCATTTTCCGTTGCTCGTGGCATCTGCTTACGCGCCGACCGTCCTTTACACTGCGGGGCTGTCCAGTTCGATTGGCCTGACAGTAGCGACGGAGGGCCATTTTCTCGAAGATCTGATGGGTGTCATCCCCACCTCACAGACGATTTTCCATCCGTCGACGGTTCTCATTTTAATCGCGCTTGTTATTACGATACCTGTGTTCATCGTGTTAATGGCGCCGAAAGACAAATCAGCCATCATTCCTTTCAGGGAAGGAAAGTCTGTTTTTTCGGGTAAAAAAGCCAAAACGGATAGCGGCGGATCAACGCCGGCTAAAAAACTTGAAACGACCCCTGTATTAGGTTTCGTCAGCGGCGCAATTGGTTTAGTATTCATTCTCTCCTATTTTTTCAATGGGGGAGATTTAGATTTAAATATTATTAATTTGCTGTTTTTATCTGCGGGCCTTTTCTTCCACCAGTCACTTGGCCAGTTTGCCGGTGCCTTTAAAGAAGCAGCCACATCCATCTCACCGATTATTTTGCAGTTTCCGTTCTACGCAGGGATCATTGGTCTTCTCGGAAGCTCAGGCCTTGGACAGTTAATTATTGACGGGATGGTTTCGGCAGCGTCAGCAGGCACATTTACTGTGTTCTCCTACTGGGCTGCAGGATTTGTAAACATTCTCGCTCCTTCCGGCGGGGGACAGTGGGCGCTTCAAGGACCTCTTCAAATTCCGGCTGCGATCGAGCTTGGAGTCGATCCCGCCAAAACAGCCATGGCCGTCGGGTGGGGGGATGCCTGGACCAATTTAATCCAGCCGTTCTGGGCGTTGCCGATTCTAAGTATCGTCGGGTTAAGCATCCGCCACATTATGGGATACTGCATTTTACTGTCTGTCTGGGTAGGCGTGCTGACGTCTGTTTTAATATTCTTCTTGTATTAATAGGGAAGGTGCTATTCCTAATTTATTTTTATGGTAAATGCCCTAAAGCACTCACTTTATTTGCATATATTTTCTTTTGTGTGCGCTTCTTATATTGGGAGGGGCTGTAATAGGGAGGATATTTTGAAACTTTTCATTAATGGCAGCTCTGTAAAGGAGTAATTGGTTTAGCCCATACGTAAAAATAGGCGTAATTATTATAGAATCCATTTCTATCAGCGAATTTTTAACTCTATCAGCGAAAAACAGGATCAATCGGCGAAAATTCATTTCAATCAGCGAAAAACGATGTTCTATTAGCGAAAATTCATTTCTATCTGCGAATTTGAATAATTAAATCTGCAAGATATAGTTATTGTTTCTGACAGCGCTAACCTTTCGGCTGGTTCTCACCATTACACGCCAATGCTTCCACTATAAGCTACTGAGTTAGGGGCTTTAAAATTACCTGTTGTATTAGTGATATTTTAACTTAAATACTATTTAACTTTAAAAAATGGTGTTCATTTATGACTGACTTTCATTAATCCTGCGTTTCTAAGTAAACTATTCAGAATAAATAAAGGCACAACAAGAAGATGAACTCTGCTTGTTGTGCCTTCGTCTTTTATTATACGTTTTTTACTCATCTTTATTTTGGGTCGGATGTGGACCTTGATCTTCAGCAATTTCAAAAGCAAAACTTTGATTAAAGCTGCGTTGTTTTTCCTGAACAGTTTGCTTTATATTCTTTACAATATAAAAATGAACAAATACTTCTGAACCTGCAAAAAGTGACGCCGATATAATGCTTCCCCAACCAATCATTAAATAGCTGTGAAAGAAAATCGCGCCAAAAATCCAGACAATTAAATAAACCAGGAAAAAATCTACGACAACGGTGTTCCTTTTCCCAAGGCGCGGAAGAATGATCTGATCACCAAGAAAATAAGAAATGATGGTTACTAGTAAGCTGAAGGAAACGACTTCCACAAATTGGGCATTAAACAGCAAACCCAAGCTGATTCCAAAGATAAAAAGGCTGGCAACAAACTTAATAAACAAGACATTCACGTGCTTCACTTAAAAATACTCCTTTTCTTCTTAGTCTTGTCTTGCATGATGCCCCCTATACCTTCCATATCTTTAAAAAGTGTCCTGTGTTAATAAAAGATGAATGCGGCTGGTCATAAGTTAGACAGTCTGAATTCAAAAATTAAAAAAGCTACGAGTGTATTTAACAGCAAATAAAGCAGGTCAGAGATATAAGGTAAATCTGGATCCTCCTGGTTAATCCTAGGTCTCCTGTTTCTCAAGGATGCCGTTCAGGTATATATCAAAGAATTTATCGGCGAATTCCTTTAAATCATACTGTTTCATGATCTCAGGCTGATACTGGAATACCTCTTTAATGGCGTGTCTTACTGAGAAGGTATAATGGATAAGCACGTCAGAGTCAATATCCATGCGGATAATACCATCAACTTTAGCGAGGCGCATGAGCTCCCGAAAGAGGGGAAGACGCCTGGTCATAACCCAATCGTTATAGAGGGTTACGAGGTCTGGGTAGCTTTGGTTCAGTTCCTTTAAAAAATCAGATTTAAACAGCTCGTCATAAGCCTTCAGGTCAAATACTTGGAGAAAAGCTTCCTGAGTCAGTTTTGTTTCTTTTGCCTCTCTTACTGTTTTTTCTATTCTCTGGAGAGAAATGTTAAACACCCGTTCCACCACGTGTTTAACAATATCCTTCTTATCGGTAAAATGCTTATAAAAGGTGGTTTTACTGGCATTAGCTTCACGTACGATTTCGTCTACCGTCAGATTATGGATGCCTTTTTCAATTAATAAGTGCTCGGCTGTTTCAAGCAGTTCTTCACGCTTCGGTGATTTTCGGCGGACCGTTTGCTTTGTCATGATGCGTCACCTCCTAACATTTACTAATTACGGCTGATTAGTACACCCTCATTATAACAGGTAAGAGCCATCCTGTCTGATGAGTGTCAATGTCTGAATGACTAAAGCCTGATCAGGCCTATGCCGTAAGCATCAGACAGTTTGGCGAACAACGGAATGGTGACCGTGGAGATAATCAGAAAACTGCTGAATACCCAGGCATACACATGCTGTCCGCCTATTTCAGCTGTGATAACAGGTAGTATGGAAGCAAGGACCGTCATCATCATATTAGCAGCTTGCCCAAGAGAATGCCGGCAAAGGCTAAGCGGATTCTTCTATCCATTATGGGCTTGGTCAAGGATAATCACATCACCGGAATGACCGTTCACTGTTACTTTATCGCCCGTTTTCAGTTTTTCACTGACACGTTCAATGCCTGCCACAGCAGGAATACCGTACTCTCTAGCCACGATACCGCCGTGTGATCCTGTCCCGCCGGTTTCCATAATAAGCCCGCCGGCACTGAGGAATAGAGGTGTCCAGCTTGGGTCCGTGCTGTGAGTCACAAGAATTTCACCGTCTTTTAGCTTGGCTCCCGCCGGATCATGAATAACACGGACGATTCCGGTAAATTCCCCTGAAGCGATGGGCACGCCGTTCAATCCGTTATCTGAAGAGGTGGATTCAGTACTTCCATATAAACATTCACCCGTATTTGTTATAAAGCGGGGAACAGTTTTTATTTCCTTTTGCTCAGCGTAAGTTTTTTTCCTGGCTTCCACGGTCTCCATAAGTGAGTCTGCCGGACTTAATATTTCTGAACGCTGCAGAAAAAAGACATCATTCTTCGTTTTAATTCTGCCCTGGCTCACCAGTTCGTCTCCTGCTTTCTGCAGCAGTTCCCTAACTAATGCAAAGGATCGGATTAAATCAAATTTCGGCAGTTCCCGGAGACCGAGAAGGGAGCGGATGTAACGGCAATCCTTTTCAATCTTCCTGCCTGAACGTTTTCCTTTCACATCGTCCACTTTAGAGCGGATAAGTCTGACTGCCTTTTCGGCTTCATTTTCCTGCTTTTTTAGTTTTTCATATAGCCGTTCTGTATCCTGTTCCATGTAGGAGCTGATTAAGTTCATAATATAGTCCGGTTTTTCCTGCCAGTTTGGAATACCCACGTCCAGTTCCACATTGGAACGGTGGCCGAATGTCTTCAGAAATGTCTGAATCTCAGGATCTTGACTACCAGGTTGTTTACCGGTCTTTTTATAATTACAGGTGATCTGCACCAGCTCATGTCCCATTCTCGTTGTAGGGCTGTTGGGCAGGGCGTGAATAACAGGGTTTAACAGGCTGTCATCACCAAGCCATTTGGTCAGCCGTCTTCTTGCCCGGTTCTCAGCCATTAAGCCCGGCACCATATAGGCACACTGATGTAAAATCACACGCATGCCATTTTCCATAATCGTATCCACTGCGTCGATTTTTTCCTCAATCGTTCCGGCTTTCCGGGCTTTTCTCTTCATATGGTTTAAATTCTTTTGGGCAATGGCTTTTGAACGGGTTTCTGCTTTACCAGGGTTTGCAATGGCTCCTATAACTCTCATACCTATTCGACCGCCCAGTGCAAAAAGTTTAGGTGGATATTTTAATTTGCTTTTTTTCGATGTAAGCTCTTCTTTATTACGTTCCATAAACTCCATTAACACTTTTCCTGCTACAGGGTCCTTCAGGGCAAAGCTGTCGGCCATTTTTTTCACACGTTTAGGGTTTCGCATCAATTCAGTAAAGTCCCAGTAAATCCGGCCGGCTGCTGTTTTGAACCATTTCGGGGACTTGTCTGATTGAATTCCTAAAGCCTTAAGGGCACCCCACATTTCCAGACGCTGAACGTCAATGCCAAGAGGGGTGAAGGGCACGCTGATGCCCTGTGAGACACGGGTGAATGATAAATATAGGCGGAGGCCGTGCTCTTGAGGCGGATCATTCACCTCAGGCATCGGATGGAGCCCTGTCACCGGGCGGGCCTGTACGATGTAAACCATTCCGTCCCCGAGTACCCATTCTGTATCCATTGGCTGGTTATAGTAGCGGTCAACGGCAAGAGCAAGATTATATAACTGCTTTAATTGATCGGGTGAAAGACTCGGCTTTGTTTTTATGTGATCAGGAACAGCTGTCTGCTGATTGCCTTCCTCAGTCCGAATGATTTGCACGTCTTTAGTGGCAATCGTTGACGAGACCGTTTTGCCTGTCTCTTTATTCAGGATGAACTGGTCGGGAGAGACGATCCCTGACACCACAGCTTCTCCCATCCCCCAGGATGCATTAATAAAAATCTCGTCGCGACGGTTATTTAACGGATTCACGGTAAACATCACACCGGATGTGTCACTCTCTGCCATTGTCTGAACCACTACAGCCAGGGATAACGTTTTGAAATCCTGGGGGATATGGTGTCTTAATCTGTATGAAATAGCGCGGGCGTTCCAAAGTGAGGCCCAGCAGTCTTTAACAGCCTGGATGAGCTCCGTTTCACCTTTGACATTCAAATAGCTGTCATGCTGTCCGGCAAAAGACATGTCAGGCAGGTCTTCGGCTGTAGCTGAGGATCTCACAGCCACGTAAAGCGTGTTTAGCTGCTTGTAAGCCTTTACAATTTGCGAACTTATGGCTTCAGGTAGAGACGCATTCTGTATCCTCTGTTGAATGGACCGGGAGGCGTGTCCCAACGCCGTCATATCGGAAGCTGACAGCCCATCAAGCTGGGATGAAATGTGCTCTGCCAGTTGATTTTCATCAATAAACGTATCGTATAATTCCGTGGTGACGATATAGCCGTCCGGCACTGTAAGGCCGGCCTGTGTCATCTGGACCAGGTTCAATCCTTTTCCTCCGGCGATTTGGAGATTCACTGACTGGTCTGTATTGAAGTTAATGATCATTGTGATCATCCTTTCTGTCTTCGATAGGTTAATCATATAATGTGATTTGCTTAAAGTAAACTGTTTTTAATTGAAAAGTTCACTTTATTATGTATAATACATAAATAATAAAACTATTTTTAGGTAAATAGTTAAAAGGAGAGGGTAATATGAATGAAGAGATCCGTGAAAAAATCAGGGGAAGCCGCACATTGTCAGGTCCATTTCCACCGTTTAATACTACAGAGGTGCCGGACCATCCCCACACGCTTTTTCTTGAATGGTTTAGTATTGCCCTGGACTATAAGGTTCATGAGCCTCATGCCATGACGTTATCCACGTGTGACCGTGACAGGTTACCGGATGGACGAGTCCTTATATTAAAGGATATTGATGAGAGGCACTGGTATTTTGCATCCAGTTCTAACAGCCGGAAAGGCCGACAGCTTTATGATAATAACCATGCAGCATTAACGTTTTACTGGTCGGAAATCGGCAGACAGATCAGAGTAAGGGGGAGCGTTGAAGCCAGTGATGAAAAACTGAGCGCAGACGATTTTTTAAATCGCGGTAAAGCAGCCCGGGTCATTGCATTAATGGATAAACAAAGCGACGTAATGGAAAATAAAGAGGAATTTCAGCAAGCTTTTGAATTGTCATCACGAGTCATAAATGATGATCCTGAAAAGGTGTCTGCCTCTTGGACATTGTACACGCTGAAGCCGGAAGAGGTTGAATTCTGGCAGGCCAGTGAAGACCGGAATCACATACGCGTAAGATATAGGAGTACAGGAACGGGATGGGAAAGAAAGGTTGTGGCCTTAACTACAGGGACGTTTCTTTTAGAAAAGAGGAGAACATTTTCTTTCTGACAAGGTATGTTTTTTAAAACTAAATTGTATAGAAAGATGTACTAGGGGGCGACAGAAAGAACTCCCCTGGTTGAAACATTCTTATATTTGTAACAATTCAGATGATGAGGGGGGAATTAGCTATGGTAGAATAATTTTGCTTGTTAATAGCAAATAAAGAGATAGAGGAGAGGTGCGAATGGGATTAGATATGTATTTAATTTCAATGCCAAAAATTGAAGGTATGGATTATGAGGACGTCCATTCAGCGAACGTTCATTTAAGAGAATTAGAAGAAAAGCAAAATGAGCTGTTCCTAAAAGTAAAATCACACATTATCCACTCTGAAAAATTTGGCATGTCATCGATCAGCCTGATGGAAGTTGTAGCCTATTGGCGAAAGGCCAATCAGATTCACCATTGGTTTGTTGAAAACCTCCGTAACGGAAAAGATGACCCTTGTTTTACTGAGCTTGTTACAAAGCAAAACCTGGAAGACCTTTTGAACTTGTGTTTAATCGTTTTATCAAACAAGAAAAACCCACAAGACTTATTACCAACAAGATTTGGAAGTTTCTTTGGCTCCTGCGAGTATGATGACTTCTATTATATGGAGATCGAAGAAACGAAATCATTATTAGAGTATCTTCTGAAAAACTTCAATTTTGAAACCCACTATTTAATGTATCAATGCTCTTGGTAAAACTGCCTCCACATTACCCACTTTAATTACTACTTCTTTAACACAATTGCTCCATAGCCTCTTAACTTGTCTATAATCAATATGAACTTGGTCTCCTGATCTCCCGCGACTTTTTTTAATAAAAACATCATGTCCAGGATCCACTAAAAGGAATCATTTAACTTTTATAAAAATACTGGCTCATTTAAATATATAACGGCACTCGTCTCAGTAAAACCGGTACACTAGCCTTTTAACACAAAGAGTGCCGCTGGATTCTGCGTAAATGAGATAAGGATAGGGAACCTCTCGGACGTGACTTTTTGATGAGAAGGGAAGTAAGTATGAATGGAAATTAAAAAAGCAATCGACATTATCACTCTTTTATCAGAGGGTATTGACCCGCAGACAGGAGAAATAATTTCTGCATATACCACATTCCAAGACCCACATACGGTCAGAGCCCTATTTTTAGCGTTGGAAGCCTTAGAGAAACTAGATAAAAGTGACAAACGGCAGAAAAGGCTGCCTGAAAATGCAGGTAAAGGATGGGATGAACAAGAGGAAGCGTTGCTGGTAGATGCTTTTGATAACGGTAAAAACATTAATGAACTGGCAGAGCTGCACAAAAGAACAAACGGCTCAATAAAAGCCCGATTAATTAAGGTTGGAAAAATTAAATAATCCTAATTTACGGTGTCAGGTGGTTTAAAATATTTAAAGGAACGTGCTGACAGGTACAATCACGACGATTCGATAATGCAGACAGGCGAATGGCTCAGCATACTCCCGACCATCTAATTTGCCGGGGAAGTGGATTGAGCTGGGCCACATCCCCTTATGGACAGACTAAATATATAGTCGATTTAATCACTATTTCCGCAAAATCTTCTCCATCGCTTTTCCCTTTGCTAACTCATCGATCAGCTTATCCAAATAGCGGATTTCCTGCATCGTTTGTTCTTCAATGTCTTCCACTCTGACACCGCAAATCACACCTTTTATCAAAGCCCTCGAAGGATTCAGACGGGGTGCTTCAGCAAAGAAGGTCTCAAAGTCTGTCTGCTTTTCCAGTTGCTCTTCTAACTCTTCCTGGCTATACCCTGTCAGCCAGCGGATAATTTCATCGACTTCTGTTTTCGTACATCCTTTTCTCTCCGCTTTGTTAATATAATGGGGATAGACACTTCCGAAACTCATTGTATAGATCCGATGTTTAGTCATAGTACACCCTCGCTTATATCATTTTTTTAATCATATCATGAAATAGAATTTGTTAATGAAATCTTTTTTTTCAGTTAAAGGTCTACCTCTGGGAGACCGTCAAGGAGCTTGATAAACTGTAGTATGGCTGGGTGGAGAGGAGAACCAGCAGTTCCTTCGTGGAAGTAATATATTAAGTTTCCTTGAATAAGGGACTATTTATGAGCAGGATACATCAGATTCTTCTGCTAAGAGGACAAATATAAAATTAATTTACAAATTTCTGTTAAAATAAATATATTGCGGGAGTGAGATAAGGGAGGGGTAACTAGTGTCAGAGCAACATCCTATAATAAAGAAGCTGCAGTTAAAAGATGAGAGCCAGCCAATATTGATTCTAAATGCGCCTAAAGAATACGGAGAAGTGATAGAAGCTTTTGAAGCCGACGTACATAAAGAGATCAAATTAGCCTCGTATCCATTTGTCCAAGTATTCGGAGCGTCTAATAAAGAAATCCAAACCTGCGCGAAGCAAGCCTTGGCGTGTTTTGAAGAAGGTGGATTATTATGGCTGTGTTATCCTAAAAAATCATCGAAGAAGTATAAAGGGTCAGATTGCAGCCGTGAGACGGTGGCTGCTTTATTATCTGATGAGGACTATGAGCCAGTTCGCCAAGTGGCTATCGATGACGATTGGTCAGCATTACGTTTTAAACCAGTAGATCAAATTAAGAAAATGACAAGAAAAATTGCCGTCACTGAAAAAGGGAAACAGCGGATTGAAAAGTAAAGAGTCATGGGAAGTTTATCACTGAGCTTGCCATCTTTCCACCGGGGAACGGTAATTCAACTGCGAAAAGGATAACTCATTTATTATTTTTAATATAAGCAGGAGGGGGAGAATGGTATTAAAATCTTTAAGATTGGGGAAAAAATTTCAGCTTCAATTGTTGTCATCTTGTACCTTCTATCTTTTAATGCAGCAGTGAATATGTTGCCGTATATGTCATTTTTTCTAGGGGTTATGTTACTGTTCATTGGATTAAATAAACTTCAGGAAAATTATCGAATTATAGGAACGCTTATTATGTTAGCGGCGGTCATTCCATTTCACTCTTCTCTAACCTTTTAACCACTCTAAACAACTTACATAGTGACGATAGTTGAAAATCCAGAAAGCTGCATTTGCAGCTTTTTTTAGTTGTCTACAATAGGAGAATTATGTTAAGTGAAGGGCACGGGATAGCTCAAGAAGATGTCGCTCCTCTTTTCCAGTAATGGGGAGGTTAATGGGAGCAGAAGTGATATTATATGAGGTAATAAATGAATTTTAGAGGGGGCATTATGAGAGAATTTAAAAACAAAATTGAAACAGAGGAACAATTACGCCAGCTTATTGGGGTTCCAAGTGAGTTAGTAAATAAAAAAGTCATTTCATACCTTGACCACAATTGTATAGAATTTATTTCTAACTCCCCTTTTTTGGTTATGTCAACTGCTGATAAATTTGGATTTTGTGATGTCTCTCCAAGAGGTGATCACGCAGGATTTGTCCAAGTGATAAATGAAAAACATTTAATAATCCCTGAAAGACCAGGGAATAGAAGGATAGATTCATTGCGAAATATATTATCAAATCCAAAAATAGGTCTTCTCTTTTTTATACCAGGATTGGGTGAGACATTAAGAGTAAACGGGAAAGCAGCATTAGTCACTGATGATGATTTACTTAATAAGATGGCGATTAAAGGAAAAAAGCCACTTTTAGGTATTGGGGTAGAGGTTGAAGAGTGCTTTATTCATTGTGCAAAAGCTTTTATACGTTCAGGATTTTGGGATCCTGACACTTGGACTGAGAAAACCTTACTGCCATCTGCTTCAAAGATGTTATTTGAACATGCTAAACTTCCTGGTACCAGTGTCGACTCTATTCAGAAAAAGCTCGAAGAAAGTTATTCTAATAGACTTTATTAAATTTATAGACAGCATTAGTGAAAAAGTAATTTCCATTCAAACCTATTGAAACATTTGAGGTGAAATTAATGGACCTAATAGTGGTTGCGGCTATTCATATCATAATTGGACTCTCCCTGATTTATTTTTATGGGAAATTACCTAAAGCACTCACAACATTTGCATTTGTTTTCTTATGTATGAGCTTCTTTTATTGGGTGGCTGTTATATGGGGCATATTACTTTGAAACTTTTCACTAACGGAAGCTCTAAAGGAGTAAATTGGTTTGGATCCTACGTTATAATTAGTTATTTTTATTATAAAGTCACTTCAATTAGCGGATATTTTTACTCTATCAGCGGAAATCAAATTCAATCAGCGAAAAACGAGGTTCTATCGGCGAAAATTCATTTCTATCAGCGATTTCACCCATCCAATCAGCGAATTTGAATAATTATAATCTACGGAATTTTTCCTTTACCTAAAGATTAAATTACAAAAATCCTTTTTTAATCCCTTGAAAATAAAAGTATGGTAAAACTGTAATGATAAGCTTGGATATACATATTAATTCTTACAATGGCGAGGACCTAAGTGAATGTACTAAGTAACTAAGTAAAGGGATGTAAAAATTGACTATAGTTATCGTTTTTTTGACAGCACTGACTTATCAGCTGGTTCTCACCATTACACGCCCAATGCTTCCGCTCTATGCTACTGAGTTAGGGGCTTCAGAATTAACCGTTGGATTACTGATATCTGCGTTTGCTTTTTTTCCTATGATACTGGCAATTCATATTGGGAAGATGGTAGACAAAATTAGAAGTAACCTTCCAGTTGTGTTTGGGATAATAGGTTTGACTATTGGAATAGCTGTTCCGGCTTTTATTCCTTCTATATGGGCTTTATTTATCTCCCAAACAATCGTAGGGGTCTCTCAAATATTTATAAACGTCGGCTTACAGAATCTTGTGGGCTCTCATTCTACTCCAGCTACACGAGATAAACATTTTAGTTATTTAAGTACAGGAGTCTCATTAGGCTGGTTTATAGGTCCTGTGACTGGAGGCTATTTAGGTGAATTCTATCAATTTCAGGTTATATACACTTATACATTATTCTTTGGTGTCCTGGCCTTGATTATTGGGATGTTTTTGCCTAAAGGATTCAGCCAAAATAAAGGGAAACCAAAAACTGATAATAAAAAAGAAGGCACGTTTAATTTATTAACTGAGAAGAAAGTAAGGCGAGCCTTGATCACAAGTGCTCTGGTGTTATATTCAAGAGATATTTTTATAGCTTATTTTCCTATATTTGCCTCAGGCCAAGGGTATTCCACTTCGGAGATAGGATGGATTATATCAATAAAAGGATTAGCCTTGGTATTAGTCAGGTTTTCGCTGCCATTTTTGTTAGATAAATTAGGACGGGACAGGATAATCGTTTTCTCATTATTAATGGGAGGAGCATCTTTCGCGTTATACCCGATCCTTGGTCATTTCTATTTGTTTATTTTACTGGCAGTGATGATGGGAGCTGGCTTAGGCTGTGGTCAGCCCTTGTCGATGAGTATTGCTTATAATGCCGCTCCGGAAGCAAGAAAAGCAGAGGTTCTCGGATTACGTCTTTCTGTTAATCGGGCTTCTCAGGTGTTTGCTCCCGTTTTATTTGGATTAGCAGGAACCATCGGGGGAATTTATTCAGTATTTTATTTAAGTGGTATATTTTTAGTAAGTGGCGCATTTTACTCAAGTAAAACGAAAGGTCAGGGTAGGGAAGAAAATTGAGTTCGGTCAAACACGGTCAATTAAATGACATGCGCCATACATCTTCACACCTCTCAAATGGTTTCACCCTGAGGTTCGCCGGGAAAAGGAGTGCTGTACACACATTTTTTGGAAAAATAAGAGAATGACACCATAAATGAAAAGGAGAGATGTCCTGTGCGAAACGAGACGAAACATTACATTAATGGTGAATGGGTGGAGTCGAACGGTTCTGAGACGATTGACGTTATTAATCCGGCCACCGAAGAAGTGATGGGGAAGATCAGTTCAGGGACAGTAGAAGATTTGGATAAAGCCGTTAAGGCTGCACGTGCCGCGTTCCCTTCTTTCTCCCGATCGACGAAAGAAGAACGGATCCAATTGCTCAAAAATATCGCGGAAGGTTATGAGAAAAGGAAAGATGAGCTGATCAGCGTCATGACAGATGAACTCGGTGCGCCGCTTACCGTGTCGGAGGAAGTACATTATCCGATGGGGCTGGGGCACTTTCAGCAGGCGGCTGATTCGCTCGCTGACTTTTCGTTTTCAGAAGACAGGGGCGGCCATACGCTTCTAAAAGAATCGATCGGAGTGAGCGGCCTGATTACACCGTGGAATTTCCCGACCAACCAGGCTTCAACTAAAATAGCCAGTGCGATAGCGGCAGGAAGTCCGATTATCCTGAAACCGGCCTCTAAGACCCCTTTTGCGGCGATGATTTTGGCTGAGATCATTGATGAAGCAGGTGTGCCTAAAGGGGCGTTCAACCTCGTGAACGGCTCGGGATCAGTGATAGGAAATGGAATCAGTTCCCACCCTGGAATTGATTTCGTCTCCTTTACGGGTTCAGGAACTGTTGGTGAAAAAATAATGAAAAACGCTGCGGAAACAATTAAGAAAGTGGCACTGGAACTGGGCGGGAAATCGCCTATCATTGTCCTGGATGATGCAGACGTCGAAGAGGCAGCCAAAACAGCGCTATCCAATATTATGAATAACACGGGCCAGGTGTGCTCTGCAGGAACGAGGGTGTTTATTCCTCAGTCAATGAAACATTCATTTGAAGAAAGTCTCCTTGACCAGCTTTCAAACTTTCCTGTTGGCGATCCGCGGAAAGAAGGCATTGCTGTGGGGCCGCTTGTCTCAGAGGACCAATGGGAGACCGTTCAGTCTTATATTAAAAAAGGTGAAAAAGAAGCTACCCTTCTCACTGGGGGACCCGGGAAGCCGGAAGGACTGGAAACAGGTTATTACGCGAAGCCGACGATTTTTACTGATGTGTCTAACGATTCGGTGATTGCCCAGGAGGAAATCTTCGGTCCGGTCACGACCATTATAACTTACGATGGTGTGGATGAAGCGATTGAAATGGCAAACGATACCGTATACGGATTGGCAGGATATGTAATCGGAAAAGATCCGGAAACAATCAAGTATGTGGCATCGAACATCCGGGCCGGCCGCATTAAAGTCAATGGTGAAAAAACTGATTTCAACGGACCGTTTGGCGGTTTCAAGCAATCCGGCATCGGCCGGGAGTGGGGCGACTTCGGGATCGAGGAATACCTCGAGATCAAATCCGTCCACGGCATGCCGTCGTCATAAAAAGCGTATCAGCCTCAACTGACAGGTTAGGTTTGGGGTACAGAAAGAGCCCGGGGAACAAATCCTCGGGCTTTTAATGATTACGTCTTTTTAAACCACAGGCTCTGCCTGTGTGAAAATTAACCTTTAAGGGTGGTAACAGAAAAAACTCCTCTCGTTATAATAGAAGATGGCCGCCAAACCAACTTCTAATAATGAGAGGAGAGATGCTCGTCATGCCGAGCGACAATAGTCTATCACACACCAGATGGAATTGTAAGTATCATCATATTGTGTTTATCCCAAAATTTAGAAGGAAAATAATATACGGGAAATTAAGAAGAGATGTAGGTGCGATATTAAGACGATTATGTAAGATGAAGGACGTCGAAATAATAGAAGCTCATGCAATGCCGGATCACATTCACATGTTAGTAAGAATTCCACCCAAGATGTCTGTATCGTATTTTATGGGTTACTTAAAAGGAAAAAGCTCGTTAATGATCCATGATAGGCATGCCAACCTGAAATACAATCATGGAAACAGAACGTTTTGGGCAAAAGGATATTACGTAAGTACAGTAGGTCTGAATCAAAAAACGGTGGCAAAGTACATTCGAGAGCAAGAAGCAAAAGACCGTTTGCGAGACAACATGAGTAAGCGAGAATATGTAGATCCATTCAAAAAATAGAGAGAGATAAACGGTTGGCGGTCAATTAAGAGGCCTCTTTAGAGGCTAAGTTGGTAGAGTGCCCTTATAGGGCGAAATTAAAACCGCCCGTTTTACGGGCGGATACTTACTTTTAACTGTTTTGACTGCTATAACTGCTAAAAACGCCACCCCGCCACTAAAATGGACATAAACCTGAACCAGGCAGGCTACTGAACCTCTTGCTTATAATATCTTTACTGCATTTTCCTTTTTTCAGCAAATAACAAAATGAGTGTGGCCAATGGGCCCAGTAAAAGTGACAGTATAAACCAGTTTAACCCTGTTCGATTCTTCCCTTGTGCAAGTCCGGCATTAATCAGTGCAAGGGTGCCCCAGCCAACAAAAAATTGGTTTTCCATCTTCTGTCCTCCCCACAATTCAGTATTTTCCCGGTGGTAATATTACCTAATAGATTATGTATTTAACTACTATTCCACTTTATCATAAATATCCAGAAACTCTCCTGACGAAGTTTTGAATTTCGTAAGGGCTTGAGCAAATTTCTTTTAACCGCGCCGTTCGGGGATTATGATAAAAGAAATCATAAATCCAAGGAGGAGATCTGAATGACTGCAACGGTACATGATTTCTCAGTTAAAAAGCCGGACGGGACGGAAGTCTCTCTCGAAAATTATAAGGGCCAGCCGATAGTCATTGTAAATACCGCCACTAAGTGCGGGCTTTCAGGACAGTTTAAAGATCTTGAGCGGCTTCATCAGACATATAAAGATGAAGGGCTTGCTGTTCTTGGTTTTCCATGCAACCAGTTTATGAACCAGGAGCCGCTGTCTGATGACGACATGACGGCTGCATGCGAACGGAATTTCGGGGTAACTTTTCCACTGTTTGCAAAAATAAAGGTGAACGGTGAGGATGCCCATCCGCTTTACAAACATCTTAAAGCCTCCCAAAAGGGGGTCCTCAGCTCCGAAATTAAGTGGAATTTCACAAAGTTTCTTGTGGACAAGGAAGGAAACGTGGTCAAGCGCTACTCGCCCCAGACCTCCCCAAAAAAGATGGAGGAAGATGTCCAGGGACTTCTGAATAAGTGATCTTAAAAAGCCTCCCGCAGTGATGCGGGAGGCTTTTGTATGAACCTCTAATTACCTTATTGGCTGCGTTTTTGACCAATTATTGTGGCTAAGCTTGTAAATCCTAATGAAGTCAGGAAACGCCTACTCCTGATACGTTTTCAACACTTCCTGCAGAGGGACTTTCGCGATTTTTCGCCGGGAAATCCAGGTGCTTGCAAAGAAGAAGATGATAATCATCAGGAAACTCCAGATGACATAGGATAGCTGGAAATCAAGCGGGATAATTACCCCGTATTCTTCTGCAAAGAAAGTCATCATAACGTCCATAGACAGGATGGCGATCGGCAGGCTGACAAGATAAGAGAGGACGGCGTAGACAAAATAGCTGTTCAGAACCATTGAATTAACCTCGCGGCGGCTGTAGCCCATCACTTTAAGAAGCGAAATGGTATAATAGTTTTTCTCAACGGTAAAAGACGTCAGGACGAAGAGGATGCTCCCTGAGATAACACCGGCTCCCACAATCATAATAGTGGTCACGAGCGAAATAAAACCATCAATGGACTGGGCCGTGTCTATCATGCTCTGTTTACTGATAACAGCGGCATAGGCCTCGTCATCCGGCTCCTCCAAGGCATAAATCCCCGTGTACAGATCCGCCCTTTCACCATCAGTCAGAAGCAGACTTAATTTTTCGATATCAACATAAATCGTATCACTCGCGTATTCATCTGCAACGGCTTGGACGGTGAGTTCAATATCATCCTGGATCAGTTGGACAGAAATCCGGTCGCCGGCGCTGATATTCTGCTTAATGCTAAGAGACCTGGTGATGACAGCGCCCTCATCGAGAAGACTGGTGAGTTCAATGCCGGAGGCGTCGAAAAGATGATACAGACGGTTATCTGTTTCAATCCCGTGTAACGTGACCGCTTCACCTCCAAGCTGGGCGTAAGGATACTGCAGGAAGATGTCGTCCTCATCCCGCAGCTCTGTCGGCTCATCCTCCGGGTTGATGAACGCCTGGTACTGGAAGTCGGATTGTTCGTATACATCAACCGTTAACCTGTCTACCATCCCGCTCATCATAAGAGCGAAAATAATCAGGATCGTGGAGAACATGATGCCTGTAAAAAAAATCAGAAAGCTGCCGGTGCTTTTGACTGCCTGCAGGTATTTAAACTTCGTCTGCGCATTGGCATTTTTTAATAGCCTTCCCACTAGTCTTGTGAGTCTGTTGACTGACGAATTTTGCGGCGGGTGCAGCAATACAAGCGGCCCGTCGCTGAGTATTTTGGAAATAATCAGGCCGGACACTGCCGTGAAAAAGGCAAACGGAACGACAATCGCAATGGCGAACACGATCAACTGCTGGCTGATTTCCACAGACGGAAGCAGATAAAATTCAAGGTACAAGTCTCTAAGAGGTTCTGCCAGAAACAGGCCGAAGACATACCCGGCGGCAAGCATGATAAAGGCCATCACCATAATAGAAAGAAGGTAAGGTGAAGCAATTTGGCGTCTGCTGTAGCCGAGTGCTTTTAAAATGCCGATTTGGCCCCGTTCTGCCTGCAAAATGTTATAAATCATAATCGAAACGATAATAACTGCAATCGCAGCGATAAAAATGCTTAATCCTAAGGCGGTCGTTTTACTTGAGGACAGCTCTAGGTATATCCCGCCGCTCCTCATGTTGTTGGCGGTATCCAGAACTTGCGTCACAAAAGGAAGGTTCTCGCGGTCAAATGTGGTGTCAATTGTGTCACCGCCTTCCACGGCCCCGGCGTACCGGAACGTTTCCTGGGCGCTGAAAGATTCGTAGGCCGAATCAGTCATAAGCACAGTCGTCTGCAGGCCCGGATCTATATTTAACATGTTTTCAAACATTAACAGCGTATAATCCGGAAATAAGACAAACCCAGTGATTGTATAGTCTTTCCCTTGGACAGTCAGGCGGTCGCCCAGTTGAAGGCCGTTTTTTTCGGCATATATCCTGGCGATACCAATCTCATCATCTAACTCGGGCATCCGGCCTTCTTCCACATACGTCTGATTAATGGCGCCCGCATCTTTCAAAACCAACGTTTTCCGTAGTTCGCCGGCAATTGTTTCTTCCGCTGTTTTCGTTGGCCGGAGTTCAAGCTCTGCCCTTGGAAAGGCGTCCTGTATGGCGGCAGCCCGAGTGTCTAAAAGTTCGTCAAAGAGTTCGGGGCTTTCTTCTTTAATGCCGGAAAGTGTATAGATTCCTTCAGCCGCAAGTTCAGAGATGCCGGCCGGAAGGTCTTCGTCCGGGCTGATTACCTGAACCATATCGACTGAAAAATCTTCCTGTCTGTAGTCATCAAGATAATCTTCAGTCGGACCTTCGATGCCGCTCACCCCGTAAAACATCATCGTAAAGATCATCGAGCTGAGAATAATAATAATCCCGATCGCTATAAGCTGGAGCCACTTTTTCCCGAGTGTTTTTAGGACATTTTTGAAAAGCATAGTCTCCACCCCCTAGCCCCAGCTGATCTCCCGGGCAGATTTTTTCTCCTTGTTCATAATAAATTCAGTAATCTCTCCTGAATTCATCTTGATAACTTTGTCGGCCATTTCTGCGATTCCCGCGTTGTGGGTAATCAGTACGATCGTTTTATGGTAGTTATTATTCAGTTCCTGAAGCATGGCCAGCACGTTTTTGGAATTATGTTCATCAAGGGAGCCTGTCGGTTCATCACAGAAGATGATATCCGGGTTTTTGGCCAGGCTTCTGGCGATGGATACGCGCTGCTGCTCGCCCCCGGAAAGCTGATGGGGATACTTGTTTCCGGCCTCTTGAAGCCCGACCGCTTTGAGCAGCTCCTGACCATCCAGCGGATCTTTGCCAATATCCGCACCGATCTGAATATTATCAAGCACATTAAGATTTTGCAGAAGATTATACTGCTGAAAAATAAAGCCGAGATGCTCCCTTCTGAAAGCGGTCATTTCAGACTCGGACAGGGAGGTGAGGGCGGTGCTGTTAAACGTGATCTCACCGGATGTCACCGTATCCAGGCCGCTGATCACATTTAGCAGGGTGCTTTTGCCGCTCCCGGATGGGCCTAATATAACGATAAATTCCCCGTCTTCAATCGTCAGATTAATATTTTTCAAAGCATCTGTAGTTACGTCGCCATTTGTATATGTTTTAGTTACATCTCTAATTATAATCACCGCTGCCAGCCTCCTCAGAAAAATGATGCGCAACTTACTGTCTACTTTTATTATAGTTTAAATGCTATAGGATTATAAGAAGCGGGAGGGGAGGGGAACGGCACGGGACAGGAATGTTCACATAATCGTTAATTTGAAGTACGTGTTACTTGTCGAAAAATCCTTTAATTTTTGGCAGTGAAATGAATACTGTTTTATGATTAATAGAAACAGCTGGACGGGAGCCGCTGTTAAACTCTCAGGAACCTGCTCCCCTGAGCTGGGAATAGCGAAAGTTACTAAGGTAATGATTAAAGCATAGGAGGGAGGCACCTAAACCAAATTATTTATAGTATAATAATAACAACGTGGTGAAGTAGAAATAACAGTATGAATATGAATGAAAAAGCAGGTGAGACAATGGTCAGTATTAAGGATGTTGCCAAGGAAGCGGGTGTAGGACTAGGTACTGTGTCGAGGGTTATTAATAAGAGTGGGCCGGTGAAGGATTCTACCCGTGTGAAAGTTGAAAAGGCAATAAAAGCTTTGAACTATAAACCAAATGAAGTAGCCCGAAGTTTTAAAATGCAGCAGACTCATTCGGTGGCACTAATTATTCCTACTTTATGGCATCCTTTTTTCTCAAAATTTGCCTACCATACGGAAAAAGAATTGGCCGCCAACGGCTATAAGTTGATTGTGTGCAATTCACAGAACGAGGCAGAGAAGGAAATTAATTATATTTCTATGCTTGAAAAAAATAAAATTGACGGATTAATTACGATTACGTATACTCACGATCTGGACCAGTATATATCAAGCCATCTCCCTATTGTCAGCATTGACCGGCATTTTACCCAAGATGTAGTCTATGTGACGAGCGATAATGAAACAGGAGGGAAAGTAGCCGTAAAAGAGCTTGTTAAAAGGGGCAGCTGTGAGCTGGCTTATTTAGGAAGTGTGTCAGCGATAAAAAACGAATCTGTTAAACGAGTAGCCGGTTTTAAAAAAGAAGCGGAACTTCATAGGTGTAACTATCATACACTCGTCGTTGAGGAGCCTGTTAAAGATATATATAAGACTGTTTTGAGATTTCTGGAAGACCATCCGAAAGTAGACGGTATATTTGCCATGAACGATAAGTGGGCGAAAATTATTATTCGAACCCTAAAAGAATTAGGAAAGAACGTACCTCAAGATGTGCAGGTAATTGGTTATGACGGGATAACATCGAGTAAGGATGAGGAGTTAACATTTTCCACTATTAAACAACCGGTTCCTGACATGGCTGCACAGGCGGTCCAAGCGCTAATAAAAATAATTAAAGGCAAGGAAACTGAACAAAAAATTGTCTTGCCGGTCACTTTTTTCGAAGGAAACAGTACGAGATCAGAAAAGCAGGGTTGACATCGTTAAAAAAAAGAGTTAGTATTATGAAAAATAAAGCGTTTTCTAGAGGCGTTTTATTTTTTTACAACAAAGAGGAAACGTTTCCACTTTGTTGACTAATGAACCAATTGGTATTATAAAAATTTTTTTCTTAATTATGGAAACGTTTCCGTTTTTAATTGTCATCATTTTTGGGAGGTATTAAAATGGCTAAAGATGCTAAAAAAGTGACAACCGCCATAATTGAATCCTTAGGTGGAAAGGAAAACATCCGAAAAGTGTCACATTGTGCAACGAGACTGCGTGTTGAACTTTATGACGATCAAAAGTTTAATCAGGAGCTTTTGGACTCCGTTGAAGGGATAAGCGGCTATTTTTATAAAAGTGGCCAGCATCAGATTATTCTGGGGACAGGTTTTGTTAATAAAGTATATGACGAAGTAATTAAAGCAGGAGTGGCAGAGAGTTCAGAGGAAGAAGGAAAAGAAGATAATGGAGAATCCAATAAAACAACGATTCAACAACTGACTAAGACATTTGCCAGTATCTTCATTCCTGTCATTCCTGTCTTAATTGCAACAGGTTTACTGATGGGGCTCCGAGGACTGTTGGTGGACGGATTTGGAATGGAACTCTCAGAAACAGTATTGAATTTATCCCAAGTGTTAACTGATACAGCTTTCGTATTTATTCCTGTCCTTATAACATGGAGTGCCATGAAACAATTTGGCGGTTCTCCTATCATCGGTATTGCTTTAGGCCTTATGTTAGTATCCCCAATATTACCAAGTAAATGGGATGTCACATTCGATAATGCAGAACCGCTGCTGCTTACTGTACTTGGATTTGATTTACCTATAACAGGCATGCAAAGCACCATTTTGCCCGCTGTCTTTATGGGTTGGATCGCTGCACGAATTGAAAAAGCAGCTCGTAAGGTTGTGCCTGATCTACTGGATTTACTTCTGACGCCATTTATCACATTATTTGCTTCCATGATTCTTGGACTTGTTGTAGTAGGTCCCCTAATTTTGGGAGTGGAAGAGTTAATTTCGTCCTTTATTATGTTTTTCTTTAATCTTCCTTTGGGGATAGGCGGCATTGTTTATGGAGGAGCTATTCAGTTCTTAACGATAACAGGCATGCATCACACCATGGTGCCGATCAGTGTTCAAATGGTTGCTGAAACAGGGTTTGATCTTATTAATCCAATTGGTACCGCTGCTATTGCAGGGCAAGCAGGGGCAGGTCTTGCTGTCGTGATTAAGCAACGAAATCGTATTAAACGGGCTAATATGTTTGGTTCTGTCATTCCAACCTTTTTTGGCATAACTGAGCCGGTAATGTTTGCAATTAACCTTCCTAAAGTCAGTCCATTTTTATTTGGATGTTTAGGTGGAGCAGCTGGCGGGTGGCTTGCCTCACTTTGGGGATTGGCAGCCGCAGGAACGGGAACAACGATGCTTCCAGGGTTATTGTTATATTTAGGTGGCGGCTTCTTCCAGTATATGCTAGTCATACTTCTCGCTTTAGGAACAGCTTTTGTAACAACCATGGTAGCGTTCCGCGAGCCTGCAGTTAAAAAGTAATTTAGAAGTATATATCATTACCGCCAGCTCAGCAGTTTAATAGATTAGAAAAGCTGCTTAATTAGAAAGGATGCTTATTGTGCCGGAGTTTATCAATTTTGCTAATAGACAAAACAGGTTTTTGTCACTTAACGACGTCTCTCATGACTATTTACAGGAGATTAAAAATAAAACAAAGAGTGACCCCTATTATCCTGTCTACCATATTGCACCGCATCACGGTCTTTTGAATGACCCAAATGGCCTCTCTTTTTACAATGGGAGGTATCATATTTTCTATCAATGGTTTCCATTAGGGCCTGTCCATGGCCTTAAATACTGGTATCATGTGTCTACGAGCAACTTCATCGATTTCAAGGACCATGGGGTGGCATTGAAACCTGATCAGCCATTTGATTCACATGGGTGTTTTTCTGGATGTGCGATTACTGAAGAGGATGAGCTCCATTTATATTACACAGGCAATCGTGTTACGGAGGAAAATGAAGTTCATCAGTCTCAGGTTTATGCCAAACTGAAAGCGGATGGACAACTAGCAGATAAAAAAGTCATTGTAGAAACACCTCCTAAAGGTTTTTCAGAGGATTTTAGAGACCCGTTTGTGTTTGTAAAGAACAGAACCTACTTTATGCTCGTCGGAGGAAGACAAACGAACGGCGAAGGAGGCATAGCTCTTTTTGAAGGAGAGGATAAAGAGAATTTAACTTATAAAGGGACATTAAATACCAACTTTAATGGGGTTGGACACATGTGGGAGTGTCCGAATTATTTTGAACATAAAGAAAAAGGCATAGTGATTTTTTCTCCTCAAGGTCAATTGCCTAAAGACAAATATCATTTTAATAATGTGTTTTCTGTTGTCTATGCCATTGGCGATTGTTTTGATTTTGACGATGTCAGGTTTAATGCAGAAAAATATCATGAGTTGGATAAAGGGTTTGATTTCTATGCCCCTCAGATTTTTGAAGACGATAAGAGCCGCCACATTTTGATAGGATGGTTAGGTAATTCCAAAAACTCCTATCCGACAGACGAAAACATGTGGGCTCATATGTTAACGATTCCTAGAGAAATTCTAATAGAGTCCGGCCGTTTAGTTCAAAAACCGTTAAAAGAGCTTGTGGATCTGAGGGGTGAGGCTGTAAGTGTAAGAGGCGAGCACCGTTTACACACACAATCTTTTGAGCTTGAGGTCAATGCAGACCCGCATTTTGAAATGGTATTTATGAATAATGATGGGGATTATGTGACATTTTCTTCTAGCAACGAGGAGTATTGCTTGGATCGGACGCACATGACAGAGGTTTATGCGGTATCATATGGAACGAAACGGTATGCTATGCGAAAGGTGAAGAATGCGCATATAATTCGTATCTTTATAGATCGGTCAAGTTTAGAAATATTTTGTGATAATGGTGAAACGGTGTTTACGAGCAGAATATTTATAAAGAATTTAACTACTTTAAAAACATCTGGCGTAACAGGTGACTTATATAATTTAAAACCAATTCATTTAAGTGAAAAGAATTAGCGGTATCAATCTTCTGATTTCGGGAAAAATCCCAGCTGAAAATCCGGGAGAATTATTTTCTTTGGAACTGAAGAAGCGGTGCAAGCGGAAAGTGTCCACCTGCTTTGTCAATATCACTCGCTATATAATTAGCTTTTAAAAAGGGCTGTTAGAAGACTTCCTTAACAGCCTGCCGCCGTCATTTATTGACGGCGTTTTTTTATGTGGTCGAAAACAGGAATATTCGCCCTTCGCTATTTTCATAAAAAAACGTTTGCCATTGTGCTGATTTTTTACAAATAAATATGGACTTTCTCAAAGGGCCAATGTCTAATGCCCAAACGAAGGCATAAGCCAAAAGAAAGGTAAAAAGACCCCGCATCCAATGCCTGACCGAAAACCAAAACAAAATCCCAACCTATCCAATCCAACCCTCCCACACAAATTTACTCAGTGTAAGCTATCGTACAGAATCCCTTTTCAACTTAAGATAAAATATGAAATTAAAAACTAAATTGAGAAATTAATAGTCGTTCAGAAAATCGGTTACTTTTTCAGCGTTTACAGAAAAATGCAGTTTTTTCTTAATATACCCTTCTTTTTTCAGCTGGCTAATAATAGCGCTTGTCGTTTCTCTAGTAGAACCAATCATATTGGCGAGGTCATGGTGGGTTAATTTCATGTTAATCGATTGCCATTCGTTTTTTCGTTTACCGGTTTTTTCACTAAGGTGCAGGAGTAAGTACAAAAGACGGTATTTCACATCACTTAAGGCGATTTTCTCACTTAGACTATACAATTCTTTTAAACGAGAGGAGAGGATGTTTATTAATTTTAAAGCAATCTTCGGATTTTTCTCAATAAAACTTTCAAATTCGTCTTTACTGATGACACAGACGTACGTATCCGTCATGGCTTCTGCAAAAATCTGATCATCTGTTAAAGTTAAGGAAGAAGTTTCACCAAAAATATTGCCGTCAACCAGCACATCAACGGTAAACTGTTTACCGTGCTGATTGCTTCGAAACAGACGGACTTGTCCTTTTTTTAGCAGAAATAACGCGTCTAAGGGACGATCGGGTGATAAGATCATGGTGCCTTTTTTTATAGGTTTCATTTCGCTCATCTCATCAATGACCTTTAATTCATCCATTGGCAATTCATCTAACAGGCTAATTTGAGAGAGGTACGTTAGTTTATCCATGAGTTCCTCCTTGAAGGTTTGTCTTTGGCACACACCAGAAAGTTTACGTGTTAAAGGGCTAAACTGCAACCTGATTGGTCGTGTCTATTAAGCCATGGATCTGACCCTGTGTTATGTTGTGATAACAGCCGGAGGGAGGACCGCCATGAACAACGTTGTGCTTTATACCATACCGGGATGTATGAAGTGCCATTATGTAAAAAAATTATTGTGTATTAAAAATATCACGTTTATTGAAAAAAATATATTTGATAATTCGGCAGCCCGGTCAGAATTAATGGACATAGCGGGTAGAATTACTCCGCCAGTGCTGTCTGTTAACGGACAAATCATTACTGAGTATGATAACCTCTGAATGCATGATCAATACGGATACCTGCCTATTATGAAAAGGAGTGAGATAATTGTTATTAAATAAGTTAAATCATATTGAGTTGAGTGATGTAGAAGGGAATCGGATCTCTACAAAAGATTATCTTGGTAAAGATACGTTAATTTTTATGTGGGCGTCCTGGTGACGCTGCAGAGAACAACTGCCAGGCTGGCAGAATGTGTATGAGAAATATAAGCAGAATGGATTTGAGGTACTGTCTGTTGCGGTGGATTTACAAGGACCTGGGGTTGTGAAGCCTCATATCCAGAATACCTCTTTTAAGACAGTCGTCGACACGGAAAATAAATTAGCGGATATGTTTGGGTTTAAAATGATCCCTAACGGCATTTTCGTTGATAGAGGGGGCGTCGTGCGCCTCATTAAAGAAGGGTTCCATGTGACTGAAGACGATCACCTAGAAGCTGTAAAAACCTTAATTTTTAAAGAGGCGGAAAAGGTTGAACTGGATAAAGGATCGAATGGCAAGTGCCAAGCCTTATCGCCTTTAGAAACTGAACTCGCCCAAACAAAATACAAACTTGCCATGGTGTATGCCAGCCAAGATGAGAAAGAGGCTGCTTTAAAAGAACTTGACGAAGCGCTGCGTATTGACCCGGAAAACTTTGTCATTCGTAAGCAACGCTGGTATTTGAGGTATCCTGAAAAATTCTCACCCTCCATTGACTTCGAATGGCAGAAGCAGCAATTAGAAAAAGAGAAAGTTGAAGAAGCTCAGTTAACGAATGACCCTGACTGCGGGCCTGACGAATGCAATATAGAGGGAGAGACAAAACCCCGGTCAGAAGAGTAAGCCAAAAAGGCACTTGCTAAACGGTAACTTTATAAAAACCAGCATGTGAAATGCTGGTTTTTTTACGCTGATTAAGTCTAACTCTGCTCTGGCGCCCAACTTCACAGCTTTTCTCAAGACTAGGAAGGAAAGTTTGCTTTTTTCGAGTTTGAGAAGCTAGTGATGTGATGTGTAAGTAAGCTTACATACTAAAGCTGCTAGTCTAAAATACTATAGAGAGACCCCATAAATTTCATAAATAAAACAGTTATTAGAGGAGGACAACGTTATATGCCTAAAAAATCCATAATTAAATGGGTAGCTGTTATTCTATTAATCGGCTTTCTATTTTGGTTTAACTCCCAGTATTTAAATATCCGCCCCCAGGAAATAAGAGAGTGGATATTAGGATTTGGATTATTTGCTCCACTCATTTATATCTTACTCTATACTGTCAGGCCGCTCATTCTTTTTCCGGCCTCAGTCATGACTCTTGCCGGCGGGCTTGCATTCGGGGCACTATGGGGCACAGTTTTAACAGTTATTGGCGCTACTGGTTCAGCAGCCTTAGCGTTTATTGTCGCGCGTAAACTTGGGAAAAATATGGCTTCTAAAGACTGGAAAGGCAAAGGAGAAAAAATTCAGCAGCAATTAGAAAATAACGGCTTTTATTATATCTTATTGTTACGGTTTGTTCCTTTATTTAACTTTGATATGATCAGCTATTTAGCAGGCATCTCAAAAGTAAAATTTGTACCTTTCATTCTCGGGACCGCTGGAGGGATGATACCTGCCACGTTTGCTTATGCATTCTTAGGTTCAAGTCTCCTGGCGCCTAATATTGAAACGGTTCTTATGGCTATTGGCTTTTTCGTTCTAATCACAGTGATATCGTTTTTACTGAACAAAAAAATAAAAGGGAAATTCGGAATGCAAGAAAGCAATTATAAATAAAAGCAACCCTTCACCAATTTGATACGTTCGTATTTCTTAAAGTGTGTGAACACGTCATGTCTGAGGCAAAAACGACCCCAGGTTCTCGTAGATAAACTAAAAAAAACGTGAGCGCGACCATTAAATAGGGAAGAGAGGGTGATCATACGATGACATCTTATGACTTAATTGTTCTGGGCGGAGGAGCTGGAGGCCTGACTGCAGCGGCTGGCGCCAGTTCACTTGGTGCAAAAGTGGCTTTAATAGAAAAGGACGAGCAGCCAGGAGGAGACTGTCTTCACTTTGGCTGTGTGCCATCTAAAGCCTTAATAAAAGTTGCCAATGATATTTACAAGGCTGGACGATTAGAGGAATATGGGTTTAGCAGGTCTGGACATGTGAAAATGGACAAGATTAATGAACGGATAAAGCACGCTATATCGTCTATCCAGGAGCATGACTCTATTGAGAGGTTCGAGAAAATGGGGGTGGATGTTTACACTGGCTTCGGTTCATTTGTATCAAAAAATGAAATTGCAATCGACCAGAAGGTAACCATTAAAGGGAAACGAATAGTGATTGCAACAGGTTCCCGCCCTATGGTGCCCCAAATAGAAGGGCTGAAAGAATCCGGCTTCCTCACGAATAAAACGATTTTTAATTTGACTAAATTTCCTTCACGGCTGGCAGTTGCAGGCGGCGGGCCTATCGGTGTAGAACTGGCTCAAGCTTTCGCCAGATTAGGCAGCGACGTCACATTAATTGAGAGAGAGCCCCGTTTATATGGAAAAGAAGATTCTGACGCGGCAGAACTCGCTCAATCGTTATTGGAAAAAGAATTGAATCTGCGTTTCAATGCGTCCGTTAAAAAAGTCGAACAGCATAACACTGAAAAAAAGATAACCCTTGAATATAAAGACGGTTCAGCTGAGTCCATTTTCGCTGATCATATATTAATAGCCACAGGCCGCGTGCCTAACTCCGATAACTTATTTTTGGAAAAAGCTGGTGTAAAGACTGACAATCGAGGTATGATAAAAGTTAACGGGCACATGCAGACGAACATCCCAACTATTTATGCAGTGGGGGATGTTAACGGTGCTCTGCCTTTTACACACGTAGCCAGTTCTGAAGGACAGCTGGTCGTTCAAAATGCCGTCCTGGGGTTAAAAAGGAAAATGGATTATGCAAACATGCCGTGGGTCATCTACACCGATCCGGAAGTATTCCATCTGGGTGAAACGGAAGACGAATTAAAAAGCCGGCAAGCAATCTATCACGTATACAAAACCCCATTAAATGAAGTGGATCGTTTTGTTGCCGACCACCATACAGATGGTTTTGTCAAAATCTTAACGGATCGGAAAGGCTATATATTGGGGGCCCATGCGGTTGGTGAAGGGGCTGGTGATTTTATGCAGGAAGTGGTCTTTGCAAAACAGCAGAAATTGAAGATCGGCTCACTGTCCCAAGTGGTTCATCCTTACCCTAACCACGCAGCGGCTGTGCAGATCACATCGAACTCCTATTGGCGGGAAAAATTATTTAAAGGCATCGTTCCTAAAATATTAAAACGTTACATTTCAATTTTCAGGTAAGAGGGAGCTGGAGACATGAGTTAAAAGGGCCGATTTTGTAAAGGGGATAATAAAGGCTCTTACTTTATTCACTGGAAACATAAACTAATAGACGAAAAGGGGAATAGTATGTGTGCGAGAATTAGTGTGATTGAGCCGGAACACGCAACCGGTAAATTAAGTGAGTTATACGATCAATTTAATGGGAAAATGGCCAATATTCTTAAGGTGCATTCACTAAATCCGAGATCGTTGGAAACACATTTAAATTATTATAAAGTGATAATGTTTGGTCAATCACCTTTACCAAGGTCTTTACGTGAAATGATTGCCACTGTTGTATCGGCGGAGAATGAGTGTGATTACTGAATGGAACATCATGGGGCGGCGCTCCATTTACTGACAAATGATTCAATCCTGGTCCAGAAGCTGAAAGAAGATTACAGACAAGTTGATTTGGAATATAAAACGAAAAAAATCTTAGCCTATGCGGTGAAATTAACGCAGAAACCATCCAGAGTGAATGATGAGGATGTGGCTGTATTAAAAGAAGCAGGCTGTACTGATCACGAAATACTTGACGTCTGTCAAATTACCTCCTATTTTAACTTTGTTAACAGAATGGCCGAAGGGTTAGGGGTCACACTTGAGAAGTAATAATATAAGTCTTTTTACGTCAAAGACCGAATGCTGCAGGTGCATCCGGTCTTTACATGGTTTTATTAAGCTTTCGTCCAATTTGCTTCCATCTCCACACCTGCTGCTTTAAATGTCGTGATTACAGGGCAGCGCGCATCCGTCTTTTCTTTTAATTCATCAATGCGTTCCTGTGATTCTTCTGTTTTCACTTTGGCCTCCACATGGACTTTCTCGAAGTAAGGACGCACATTCTCATCACCCATTAAACCTCTTGGATCTAATTCGCCTCTCACATCAAATTCGATGGATTGCAAATCAAAATTCATTTCTTTAGCAACCATATTGGCAATCACATTTTCACATCCAGCCAGTGATGCCAGCATGTTGGACATTGGATCCTGACCTTTATCAGTACCACCCATATTAGCCGGTTCATCAATGATAATCTCGTGCTGTTTCGATTTTAAATCAGCTCTCATATTATTTGTTTCGCCTGTGACTTGAAACGTCATTTTATTACTCATAACTCTGATTCCTCCTTTAATTAATGACTCATTAAAAGAGTAACAAACACTCATTTAATTTAACGTAATGTAAATTACTTTATTGAAATTCATTACCCGGCCTGTATATATGGTGTTAATCATTTACCTTAAGTATTTCTCCCCCTACTGAGGTGACGAATGGCGAGGGGGAGTACGGCTTACTTATGCTGCTGATGGTTTTTCCTTTGTAATTTTAACTCCGGCTAATTTGTATACACTGCCTACGATCAGAGAATAAAAAATGTGAGTGCCTAAGCTCATCAATTGGTCTGGGGCAAATGCCTGGCTTAACTGAGTACCTATTCCCATAAAAAGAGGCATTGCCACAAGCGGTCCAATTATCCAAATGAGGATGCCAAACATGATACTGAACAGCCAGATGTTTGACATATTAGCTGCACCTAATCCGAAAGCTGCACCAAATATAATACTGATTACCATATGAACCAGCCAGCCGATAAATAAACTTTCACTTCCTGCCATCATGGCGATCATAGCCATCATCCCCATCATCTGCATCAGAATGCCAAAAACGATACCACCCGCAATACCACCTAAAATACCAATCTGAACGGATTGTATCATTATTTATCCCTCCTTCTTAATGACATATTAAACGATTTTTGAAAACGAATATGTAAGGTGCATTACAAATATCAGAATTTTCAAAAAACATCTATTAAACGACCCTTTTAAAGTACAGGGCCTGTTCAAGCAAGTTGTCAAAGCGGTTTTCCTAAAGAAAAGCAAGGCATCGTCCACGAAAAGGATAGTACGGCTTTTAATCTGAATATTTATGAGGAGGCAACTTAAATGAAGTCATTAACATAATAACCAGGCTGTTCTTAATAAATTTCTATATACAGGGGAGGGGAATAATGAAGAACACCATTAATAATACGATTGATGATTTAATAAATGAGTTACAAAACTCACAAAAGTCCGACGGCTCCTGGCGTTTCTGTTTCGAATCTGGCCCTATGTCTGATGCTTATATGATAATTTTAATGAGGTCTCTTAAAGATCCTGATGAAAAACTGATAAACTTACTTGTTAATCGCCTTTTATCTGTTCAAAGTCAAGATGGCACATGGAAGTTGTTTCACGATGAAAGTAAAGGCAACTTATCGGCTACCATTGAAGCTTATTTTGCATTAGTGTACTCAGGTTATGTCGATGAAGAAGGAGATAAAATGATCAAAGCCAGATCATTTATTATTAACAGCGGCGGTCTTATAAACGCTCACGAATTAACAAAGGTAATGCTCTCATTAACCGGACAAATAAAGTGGCCGGTTAAAATGCAACTGCCTATTGAATTCCTTTTACTTCCCCGTTCGTCCCCTATTAGTTTATTTGATTTTGTCGGGTATGCACGTGTTCACATCGTGCCAATTCTAATAGCTTCTAATTACAACTATTTTATAAGACATGATGATACGCCTGATTTGTCGGATTTACTCATTCGTTATGAGAGAGAGGATGATTCAGCTGAATTATCAAGAAGTCTGCTGAAATCTATTAAAAGTGAAATAAATAAAATTATTGAATTACCAAAAAATCTGAGAAAACGGGCATTTGAAAAAGGGAAAGACTTTATGCTCGCCCGCCTGGAACCTGATGGCACATTATACAGTTACTTCAGTTCCACTTTTTTTATGGTATTTGCATTACTTGCGTTAGGTTATTCGAAAAATGACCCTGTCATCATTAGCTCAATAAAAAGCATGAAAACCCTTATTTGCAAAACCAGGCAGGGCTATCATATTCAAAATCCTACATCAACATTATGGGATACTGCTCTAATCAGTCATGCTCTGCAGCTTGCAGGGGTCAATTCAAGAGATCCAGGCATCCTTAAAGCAGCCGATTATATAAAATCACGGCAGCAGTTTACTTACGGAGACTGGGTATTAAATAATCCTTCTGCCATTCCTGGAGGATGGGGATTTTCAGATATAAACACCCTGCAACCCGATGTGGATGATACCACTGCTGCTTTACGAGCGATAAAGGGCCTGACCAGCGGGGACAGCTGGGCCAGAGGCTTGGCATGGGTTTTATCAATGCAGAATGGTGATGGCGGCTGGGCCGCTTTCGAAAAAAACAGAGATAATTATATTTTAACTTTACTGCCTGTCCCGGAAGCGGGCAGAGTATTTATTGATCCTTCTACAGCAGACTTAACAGGCAGAACGTTAGAGTTTTTAGGTAAATATGCGAATCTTGATAGTAATTATCCGGAAGTAAAGCGGGCAGTTTACTGGCTGATAAAAAACCAGGAGAAAAATGGCTCATGGTATGGCCGTTGGGGAATCTCCTATATTTATGGAACCTGGGCAGCAATATCAGGATTGAGGGCAGCCGGTATAAGAAAAAGTAACCGTGCTGTGGTAAGAGGTGCCGCATGGTTACGCTCTGTACAAAATGAAGATGGAGGATGGGGGGAGTCCTGTTTCAGTGATATTCAAAAAAAATACGTCCCACTTGATGCCAGTACACCGTCACAGACAGCATGGGCTTTAGATGCCTTAATAGCTGTGGATAATAAACCTACCCATACAATTAATAAAGGAGTAGAACAGCTTGTACACTCTGTTCATAAAACTGACTGGACGACTGACTATCCAACTGGGGCAGGCCTCCCCGGGGCATTCTATATTCATTACCACAGCTACCGTTACATTTGGCCCCTTATGTCATTAAGCAATTACAAGAATAAGTATTTATGATTAAATACCGTCGCATTCCTTGTGCCTCATCAGCAGATGTGTCTTTTTAGTTGTAACCGGAAGCTGGCAGGAGAAGCAAGGCTTTATTAATAGAAGTTATAACCTGGCAAAGAATGTTCACATAATTACAAATGAATAGACGGAACATAGACGATAAATAACTTATAATTAACTTACTCATGCTGGCAAAACAAGGGGGGGACAGGGATGAGCCAAGTTCAGAACGTTACTGGTGAGACAGTAATTATTCCATTTAAGTTTGAGTATTATCCGTTAACAAAACTGGCACTGATTAATTGTGAAAAGCAGCCTGACGAGCATTATCTAGGTTTTGAACCGCAGTATATTGATGAGGAAAAGGCAGGCTACCGTGTAATTGCCTACCGGCACGATGGATATGTGGACGTTTATGATGAGCCGCAGCTCAACGATGGGAATGATGACAGTTTCGATGTGACGGGAAAAGGACTTTGTGAACGCTTGAAAACGGAGATAACTCATACGGCATTTGAAAAAACTGACGGACGTATCTATATTTCATTTCAATTTACTGATAAATACGGAAGGAAAATCGCCACAAACATATCTGAAAAATCGAGTAAGAAAACTAACGGTATTAATCTGCTTGCCCCGATCGGTTCAGCAACCGAGAACCCTTCATATTTGCCGGTTTTCTTTTTGTACGAGTTTGATTTTGTCCGCAAACATAAGACGAATATCTACGTATCGATTGACGGAAAGGAAATGATAATAGATAATTTTCCGTGGCCGCTGCCGAAAGATTTTCAATGGCGTTATTACACCCGGTACAGCGATGACTGCCAGATTATTGAATTCGCGAAAGCGTCGACTGGAGTTTTAGAGGAATACACATTAGATGAAAACGGTACAATTACTCTCGGGCAAATTGACTGCCATTTTTCAGCGGATAAAAAGCTGAAAAAAATGTCCTTAAATAGAGGAACACATCCCTTTACGGCAGAGTTTAAAGATGGGATTCCGGACATTCGGAAGCTTTCCCCTGACGGCAATTATGAGGATACATTTAGCCTTAAGGCTGATCCGGCAATGGGCACAATCAGCGGACGGTATTCAATCGTGCGGAAAGGGGATAAGGTGCACCTGGAACTGGTTCCTGATAGGGGATGGGAGGCTGTGCCGAACTCACGGTTTACAAAAATGATGTTCAGCAAAAAATCAGTCTTTTGCACCTGGCCAAAGACATACCGGTACATGCAGTTGATCGATGTAATCACGCTTGAGACGTCTTCCCGGTGGGAGAGAGTAAAGCAGTAACGCTGTTGTTTGAAAATATTAGTAGGACATAATCTTTTATAAACAAATTAGACGAAAAAGGTTTTAAAGCAATGGTTGTTTGGGTGTTAAAAGGTAATCCATATTATAAATTTTATGAAGATATGGGTGGTCAGAAAAATAAAAAAAGATTATCACTATAGATGGTGTTGATTATAAAGAGATATCCTATACCTGGAGCAAAATTAATAACATTTTAAATATTTTCTAATTTATCTTTATCAAAAAACCCTTATTAATCGTGTGCAATAGTTGAAAAGCTGCAAATGCAGCTTTATTTGTTGCCTTTTAACTGGAAAATTATGTTAAGGTAAAGGGGGATACCTTTGGAGAATTCTTAGAATGGGGAGGTATTTGTTTGGCTGACAAAGTAAAAAAATTTAAAATCCGGATTCCCTTAGTATTATTACTTTTCAACAGCATCTTTATTTCATTTCTAGTTGAAGAGTTATTAGATGCAACTGAACCAAATTATGGTTTTTTAGGTTTTTTAACACCATTAATGGCTTTAATTTCGCTCTTATACATTAGAAAATTTGGTAGACAAAATGCTAGTTTATTAAAGAAAATGTTACAGGGGCTAAATTGGTTTTTCATTATTTTTCCAATAATAGTTATCGCGTATATAATGTTATCATTTGTGTAAATAAAATTTTTCAAGCCACATGAAAGTGCTCCTGATTTGCTCCCCAAAGGTAAACAGATTTTGTTTACTCCATCTGTCTGCCTTTAGGGTGGCTGTTCAAAGCTGGTAGCTTTAAACAATATTTCAATATAAAACTATTTTAGTTACTCTTTATAGTGTTCATGATCGCAGCATGAATTAAAATAATTAGGATCTACATATTCCCCGCACGGGTAATATTTTCCCATGTCCTGAGGGGTAACTATTTTATTTTTAGGGACATCCTCCGCTGTATAAGGGAAATTTTGAGATATCTGATTGTTTCTGTAAATAAGGAAAAGAGGAACTAAAGGAAGCTGGCTAGCATCAACCCATGTAAACCCATTTTCAGGGGTTACGCCTGATGGACGCTGGGCTCCGAAACTTATAACAAGATTAACGTAGCCCTTTTTATCAATAATTGTCTGGTAATCTGAGATTGTAGAGAGTCCTAAAAGACCGATTGGTGTTATGAAATTCATACTCCAATATTGCATGTCTTCATTCCCGGCTATTCCAATATTATGATACGTGTCCGGGAACGTAGGCGCTTTCCAGCGAATAAGCAACAACTTCCCGGGATCTCTGTCAATTCGATTAGAAATTGTATAGACCGTATTACCTTCAGGTTGAGCAAATTCTGGTTTAAAACGTCTCCAGGTTAAATCACAGCTGTGCTTATAACCTTTCTTCTTGTTTTTTCTCACCTTACTATTAATGAAATTGAAATCATCCTCATCATCTAAATCCTTATGATCCCAGTCATGATTGTTTTGTTGGCTTATATCGAAAAATCCTTCAGAATGGTAATAACCTTCTTGTTTTTCGGCATAGGAAGAGGAGAGATGTCTTTTTCCCTTTTTTGCAGGACAGTAAGTGATAAAGGGGAGATCCACACCTCCTGTTTTATCATAGCCTATACTTGGTACATAGACTCTTAAGATAATCAGTCCCCCAGGTCTATTGGGTTCCCCATTTTCTAACGTTCCTGCGTAGATCACATTATTACCCGCGCCAGGAACAAAATGATTAGATTCTTCTGGCGGGTTGGTAAAACGGACTTTTAAGGTATAGTTGCGGTTTTGGGCACCCCAATTCGCTCCAGGCAAAAAAGGGTTCGTGCTTCCCGGGTCAGGAATAAACTCGCGACCCGCTACTGAATCAACTAAACGATGAGTTGGACTATTTGCTACAGTGAAAGAAAAATGTCTTACATAGGGAAATCGCCCTTTGATCACAATATCGGTATCGGCATCCACCTCATAAGGAAAAATATAGTAACTGGCATTATGGTCTCCTAAGAAGAAAAAAGTGTTGCTAGGCTGATAAATCCAATTTTGATGAGGCCCGGGGTTGGACACTTAGTCAATTTAAAACACTTCCTTTCTTTATCATTTGCTATAAGGTACGAAATTTACCATCATAGTGAAACGGTAGTTGTCCACTATTTATTTAAATAATGTAAAATACAGTAACAACCATTTATTTTTGGTTTGGGGCAATCCTTGAAGAAGCAGGGGTTGCCCTTTATATATCAACATTTCTTATAAGAGGTAGTTACATAGCCGTCTCTCTTTTTTGTTCCAAAACATAAAGTGTTGTAATAATGGATAGAAAGGAGGAAACGAATGGGATTAAGGGTTTGGAGTATACGTGGAGAAGTTGTTAATCAAAATGGGAATCCAATTGAAGGTGTTCTGGTCAAAGTAGAAGGCACGGACAAGCAGGCAGTCACAACAAGCAGTGGAGGCTTTCAACTCAGCTGGCTGGAACCGTTTTCTACCATAACGTTGCAATTTTTTCTGGAAAATGTATTGGTATATTCACTAGATGTGTATGTGGGCAGGGAAAATACGAAGGTGGGGACGATTGTTTTACCGGTTCAGCCTCAACCAGAGCTCTTCTCTATTAACATTGAACCTTCCGAGGTTACCCTTATCCGTAACAGACCGCAGCAGCTGACAGCGACAGGAGTTTACGCCGATGGTACGACGCGGAATATTACTAATGATGTTTACTGGGAATCCAACGACCCAGCAATTGCTCAGGTTTCTAATGAGACAGGGACAAAAGGGGTGGTCACAGGCACCAGTCCTGGCGGTCCTGTCACGATCAGTGCGCGACTGGGAACAGTAACAGGCACAGCCTCTGTAAGTGTAGTTAAATTTGGAGACCGGGTGCTGCTCGTAAGTAACATAAATGACGAAGATATTTACGACTACACCATTGACTATTGGAACGAAACGGCTTACCAGACAGATAAAAAGAATTCATCTGCCATTCTAAGTCAGTATCCGACTGTAGAAGATCTTATTTCAGATTATTGGTGTATATGGATTGGGGTTAAAGGAGAGATTACCGACACTGAAGTAATAAGGATGATGCAGCCGGGCGGGGTTATTGATGAGTTTGTAAAAGCAGGAGGGATTTTTGTCTCCCATGCAGCTCATACCAATAATGATCCGGCTAAACAAATTATTCAGGGGCCTGGCGGATTTGAGTTTATTAAGGGCCGGAACTTCAATGACCCTAACATCGTAGACGCTAACCATGAGTATATTAATGGAACCCGTTATGGCGGTGTCACTTTAACTGATTTTGACTTTTCAAACTGGATCAATACTGGGACTGGCTATATAGGGCTCTCACCGGAATTCACCTCTTCAGGAGGTCAAAACCTTGGGACGAATCCAGAACCGGGCAGATATAACATCATCATGGTTTCGCCTACCCAAAATAATCAGCCTGTTATGGTTGAATACTGTTACGGGGGTGGTTACGGCATTATCGACATGATGAATTTTGATTACTGGGAAAAGGGTACCGATGTTTGGACTGGCAGACAGAATGCTCTAAGACAAAGTGTACAATATACTATCCTTATTAAAGATAATTTCATTTTTTAATAAGGAGGTTTCCACAGGGTAAGAAGTGCGGGGCTAACTAATGGGTAAGCGTTCCTTCAAAAGCAAAACAGGGCATGGAGATTCACCTCCATGCCCTTATATAATGTAATTTAAATTGTGCGTTTAAGTTACTTAACTTCCTATTAACTCATCTTTCTTAGCGTCATGCTGTTTGAGGTCAAAACGGTCGGCATTCATGACCTTGACCCAGGCAGCTATAAAGTCATTAACAAATTTCTCTTTATTGTCCTCCTGAGCGTACACTTCTGCAAGGGCACGCAAAATGGAGTTGGAACCGAACACGAGGTCCACTCTTGTGGCTGTCCGCACGAGGTCACCTGTTTGGCGGTCACGGCCTTCATAAAGGTTGGAGCCTGCAAGCTTCCATTCCACTCCCATATCAAGCAAATTAACAAAGAAGTCATTTGTCAGTGTGCCTGTGCGATCAGTGAATACACCGTGCTTTGTTGCCCCGTAGTTTGTCCCAAGGACACGCATGCCGCCGATTAAAGCCGTCATTTCCGGTGCGGAAAGGTTCAGGAGCTGGGCTTTATCCACGAGGAGCTCTTCAGGGCTGACACTGTACTGCTTCTTCTGATAGTTACGGAAGCCGTCAGCAATTGGCTCGAGCACATCAAAGCTGTCAGCATCCGTCTGCTCTTCAGTGGCATCCCCGCGTCCCGGAGCAAAAGGCACAGTGACATCAAAGCCCGCATCTTTGGCCGCTTTTTCGACTGCGGCACTACCGCCTAATACAATCAGATCAGCCAGACTGACTTTTTTATCAAGCTCGCTTTGGATGTCTTCATAGACGGCGAGCACTTTTGCAAGATGCTCAGGCTCATTAACTTCCCAGTCTTTCTGAGGCGCAAGCCGGATGCGGGCGCCATTTGCGCCGCCGCGCATATCGGAGCCGCGGAACGTGCTGGCTGAAGCCCAGGCTGTTGTCACAAGCTCACTGATGGAAAGGTCTGACTCGAGGATTTTTGCCTTAAGATCTGCGATTTCAGCGTCTGTTAACTCATAATCCACTGATGGAACAGGGTCTTGCCAGATCAGATCTTCTGCCGGCACTTCCGGGCCAAGATATCTTTCTTTAGGGCCCATGTCACGGTGAAGTAGCTTGAACCACGCGCGGGCAAAAGCATCTGCAAATTCATCAGGATTTTTATGGAAATGTCGGGAGATCTTTTCGTACTCCGGATCCAAACGCATGGCCATATCCGCTGTGGTCATCATAGTCGGCACGCGAACAGAAGGATCTTCGGCATCCGGTGCTAAGTCTTTCTCATCCACGTCTTTTGGAACCCATTGATAGGCGCCGGCCGGACTCTTCGTCAATTCCCACTCATAGCCGAACAGAAGGTCGAAGTAAGTATTATCCCATTTAGTTGGCGTAGGCGTCCATGCCCCTTCTATGCCACTCGTAATTGTGTCATGGCCTTTGCCGGAGCCATGGGTGCTGAGCCAGCCGAAGCCTTGAGCTTCAAGAGGGGCCGCTTCCGGTTCGGGACCGACATGCTCAGCATCTCCCGCGCCGTGTGCCTTACCAAATGTATGGCCGCCGGCTGTCAGAGCTACTGTCTCTTCGTCGTTCATTCCCATACGTGCAAAGGTTTCGCGGATATCGCGGCCGCTTGCAACGGGATCTGGTTTGCCATTTGGACCTTCCGGATTTACATAGATAAGACCCATCTGAACGGCAGCAAGCGGATCTTCAAGCTCGCGTTCACCGGAGTAACGGTTATCACCGAGCCACTCTGTCTCAGCTCCCCAATAGATATCTTCTTCTGGATGCCAAATATCTGCGCGTCCAGCACCAAAACCAAACGTTTTTCCACCCATTGATTCAATTGCCACATTACCGGCAAGAACCAGCAGGTCGGCCCAGGAGATCTTATTGCCGTACTTTTGCTTAATCGGCCATAATAAGCGCCGTGCCTTATCAAGGTTGCCATTGTCAGGCCAGCTGTTTACCGGAGCAAAACGCTGTGCACCAGTTCCGGCCCCACCACGGCCGTCCCCTGTGCGATAAGTACCGGCTGCGTGCCAGGACATACGGATAAAGAATGGTCCATAATGGCCGTAATCAGCAGGCCACCAGTCCTGGCTGTCTGTCATCAGATTGTAAAGATCCTGCTTAAGAGCCTGGTAGTCCAGCTTTTGAAACTCTTCTGCATAATCAAAATCTTCTCCCAGCGGGTTCGTCTTTTTGTCATGCTGATGAAGAATGTTCAGGTTAAGCTGGTTTGGCCACCAGGTTCGGTTAGTTGTACCACTTGAACCGTGACTTGTGACCGCCCCGTGCATGACCGGGCACTTTCCTGTGTTGACAGATTCTTTAGCATCCATAGAATTCTCTCCCCTTCTGTGTAAATTTAGTAGCAATAATTACGCCTCCTATGAAACTTATAAACTGGCGGAAATAATTATTCTCACAATTCTAATTATAAGAAAGCAGAAGTTAAAATGGAAGTACAAAGATTCATATTTATAAGAAACTTTAATAGTTTTAAAGGCCGTTCTCATCGCGTTTACCAGCAATTGAAATCGGGAAGGGATTTATATTTATACACTGTTAATAACATGCGGAACTGTATAATTAATAAGTGTTTTCCACTTACAGGTATTTATGAGTGTTTCTTTGTATAAGGGGAGGTAAATGAAACTTTTTTCCTGAGGAAATACCAGAGGAGTTGTCATATTTTTATTAATAAATTAAGTTATAATTCAAATGGGGGGAAATATTTGATAGAAGATTGGTAAGTCTTTTATCCATAGTGAGACTCATCTGTTTTGACGAGGAGGCGGGTTATTTGTGAAAATTTACAGATATAAAAAGAACTTTAATTTAGATAGCTTTCTTTCCAAGCCATTATTTGCCCATTTGGCCACGGTTGACGAGGATTTCCCAAGGGATTCGCCTGTCTGGTTTCACTGGGAAGACGAAAAACTATGGATCATTGGGACGCCGTCGGACACGTTCCCAATCCGGATCAGAAAAAATCCGAAGTGTGCGATAGGAATTGTGGAATATGATAAGAAAACAGGTCTTGTGTTACATGCGGGTTTCAGAGGGCGGGCGACCGTTGAACCGTTTGACAATGGTCTCGCCTGCCGGCTGCTGTCAAAATATATGGGAGTGGATAAAGAAAAATGGGACCCGCGTTTTCAATTTCTGGACGATTCCAACATGCTTATCCGTTTTATACCAGAAACAGTTGTCGTACGAGATCAGTCATATACCGTCTCGTATTGAAAATAGCTTGATAAACCGCTGGAAGGCAAAAAAACTTCAATGACCAGCAGACGTAACTCTGGATTGCATTCGGTAAGAGGATGCTATCTTTTTTTTGGTTCTCTAACTTAAAGGTCAATGGAAAAGCTGAAAAGTAAGCGGAATCTTGCTTCATAATTCTATTAGACCCGTTTTATTGGAACGTGTGATGGGAATATAACCCATGTAACATCACGATTCAATAAGCAAAAAATAGGAGGCTATAAAAATGGACAAAACTGTTTTTGGTGTATATGAATCAGAGCGAGAGGTCGTTGCTGGAGTAGAAACTCTTAAATCGAAAGGCTATGAACCTGAAGAAATTACAATGGTTGCAAACGATAGTGAAGAAACCTCCTGGATAAGAAAGGAAACCGATGTCAGTGAAGAAACAAGCGTCGGAAAAGCTGACGGCGGTCAAGATGGAGATGACTCTTTTTGGGAAAAAGTAAAGTCTGCTTTTCGCGGTGAAGATAAAACGTATAACCACGAAAACGGCTATTTTGACAAGTTTAAAGCTTTAGGATTTTCTGAAAAGGAAGCGCATGACTATGATTCCCATGTACAAGACGGAAAAATTGTCGTGTTAGTACCTGAAAAGGGGAACAGTATTAGAGAAGGCGGCACTTCAGAAATGACAGATTACGGAAACAATTTGTCTGAAGCTGATTCAGCACGTCGAGCAGAAAACAATCAATAAACGTTCCTTCTTCAGAAAAAAGCGAGCAGAGGTTGTTCCTATAACTAAGATATAACGGATAAAAAAGGCAGGGCCACGCACCTGGCTTTTTTATTTTTGCATCACTGCACTCGTATTTTTTATAAGTCCCAGGAAAACAAAATATATTAATAATCCAGCCGGCTGCCTGAACGAACCATTCGGAGCTGGCTTTTTTATGACATTCAGCAAGTAAAAAGTCACTCAGTCTTTAAATTATTTTCAGAAAACAATAATAATTAAAATATATACCAAAATTCAGTAAATTAGCTCATTTTCGAGCTTAACAAAGGATTTATTACTATTTTAAAGTAATACTTACTATTGAGAGTCTTATATACTCTTAGAGATTTTTTCACAATTATCCTGTAATAAACCTGTAATTATGCAGTTTGAGTATGAAATCTATTAGCGATATGCTATTACACATGATTAAAAAAACAGAAAAATTTAACAAAACAAACTACAGGGGGATTTTATCGTGAAAAAATTAACTGCCGTTTTATTATCAGCAGGTGCCGTCACCGCACTTACAGCATGTGGTTCGACAGACGCTCAATCAGAAGTTTCTGTCGCCGTTGTCCAGGATTACCCGCCATTCGAATACATAGAAGAGGAGGAGTTAACTGGATTCGATGTGGATATTATTGAAGCGATCGCTGACCACCAGGGATTTGAAGTAGACTGGCAGATCATGCGCTTTGATGGCATTATCCCAGCCCTTCAGGGAAATCAGGTTGACGCAGCTGTGTCAGCAATCGGTATTCGGGAAGACCGTCTTGAAGTAGTGGATTTCAGTGATCCATACTTTGAATCAGGGCTTTCTCTCGTCGTGCCTGCAGAAAGTGATATTAACGAGGTTGAGGATCTTGAAGGAGCAACGATCGTCGGGAAGCAGGGAACCTCAGGTCTTGAACTCGCCCGTGAATTTGCAGATGAGTATAACGGAGAGGTCACCATTCTTCAGGAAGATGCCGTGATGTATATGGAAGTGGAGTCCGGGAATGCAGACGCCGTTATCAATGATTATCCAAGTGCGGCTTATAAGATTGCCCAGGATGGGGATGATGCACAGCTTCGCATTGTTGGAGACCGTCTGACTGGTGAAGATTACGGAATCGCTGTTTCTAAAGATGCAGAAGGCGTCCTTGAGCAAATGAACGAAGGCCTTGAATACTTGTTTGAAAGTGGCAAATATGACGAGATCTATGACTCTTACTTTGCTGAGTAATAAATGCATCTTAACTATAACTGAATAAAACGGGACTGGCCGTAATTCAAAACCGGGATTACGGCCGTCTTTATGATTACACATACCGTAACTAAAACTATAAAGGAGGAGACTGTCATCGAATCGCTTCAAATTATGATTGATGCGTTACCCGTCCTTTTACAAGGGATGTGGCTCACCGTTTTAATAACCGTGATCTCGCTTGCCATTGCTCTCGTAATAGGACTGGTACTCGGAATTTTCAGTATTACACAAAATAAAATTTTACGGGGAATATCGACCTTTTATGTCGACGCCATCCGTGGCACACCGATTCTCGTGCAAATCCTGTTTATTTATTTCGGACTTCCCGCTGCGACAGACTTATCTCTAAACGCTTTTACAGCTGGTATTATTGCTATCAGTATTAATGCCGGGGCCTATCTCGTGGAAATCTTCCGGGCCGGTATTAATTCAATTGATAAGGGACAGATGGAAGCCGGACGGACACTTGGTTTTTCTTACGGTGAAACAATGAGGTTAATTATTCTGCCTCAGGCTGTCAAACGCATGATTCCTGCCATAGTAAACCAGTTTATTGTCAGTATTAAAGATACGTCGATCTTATCAGTAATCGGAATAGCCGAGCTTACCATGTCAGGACAATCCATTTACGCTAACAATTTCAGAGCTTTTGAGATTCTGTTCATGGTCGGAGTCCTTTATTTCGTCATTGTCTACAGTCTGACATTGTTTGCCCGTTGGCTTGAAAGGAGACTTGACGTCGCATGATTAAAATAAAAAATTTGAAAAAATCATTCGGTGAACTTGAAGTATTGAAAGATATGAATGTAGAAGTTAAACCGCAGGAAGTGGTTTGTGTTATAGGCCCATCAGGTTCCGGAAAAAGTACCTTTCTCCGGTGTATCAACAGGCTGGAAGAGCCTACTGGAGGATCAATATATATTGAAGGAAATGACATCACCGATCCTGGTAACAATATTAACGAAATGAGAAAAAATCTGGGGATGGTTTTCCAGCAGTTTAATCTTTTTCCGCATATGACGGTGCTTCAAAATATTACAACTGCACCGAAGCGGCTGAATGGCAAGTCTCAGGCTGAGGCTGACAAGCTGGGCAAACAGCTTCTTGAAAAAGTGGGTCTCGCTGATAAGGCTGATGTGTATCCTGATAATTTATCAGGAGGCCAGAAACAGCGTGCCGCTATCGCACGGGCATTAGCAATGGAACCGTCGATTATGCTTTTTGACGAACCCACGTCCGCCCTGGATCCGGAAATGGTCGGAGACGTTCTTGAAGTAATGAAGAGTCTGGCTAAAGAAGGCATGACGATGATCATTGTGACGCATGAAATGGGCTTTGCAAGGGAAGTCGCTGACAGGGTTATATTCATGGACGGTGGCTATATCGTCGAAGAAGGGAATCCTCAAGACCTTTTTGATAATCCTCAGGAAAAAAGAACACAGGATTTTCTCTCGAAAGTATTATAATAGGAAGAAACAGACCGCTTCTCTAGTAAAAATAAGAGAGGCGGTCTTTAAATTTATTCTTTAATTTTTAAATAGAGAATACAGGAACGGCTTATTTGGAAGCTAGAAACGGAAGTTTCCGGCTGATAAAATAGGCCGTATAAACCCCGCTTACTGCCATCACTGTCCAAATCCAGGCATGTAAACTCATGGAAGCGAGTCCACTGAAATATGCTCCTACATTGGCCCCAGACGAAATAGCAGCTCCGTAACCCATCAGTGTACCTCCAATTAATGTAATACCCGCCAGATGAAAAGGTATCTTCCGGAAATGAAATAGACCGGCCAGGGCCATCGTCAGGAGCGCCCCCGTCACAATTCCAAAATTCAAGACACTGACACTGCTAGTAAAAATTGAATTGGTTAGTTCGTGAACAGGAGCCTCTTCTCCCCAGTAACGCCAAGCTGCTGGACCCAAGCCTATTTGATCAGCAAGCTTAGAACCCCACAGACTGAACGCAGCTGTTACTTTCCAAGGGCTGCCCTGCACCATAAGCACTGCAGCGTTCAACAGGGCAAAGGCTGTGGCACCGACCCAGATTGGCCAGGAACGAAACAGCAGCTCTGTCCGATTGGTGCCGCGGGGCATGGGCGGCAGAGGAGGCGGAAGCTTTCGCTTCTGATGCAGATAGGTGCCTATAATAACAGCGGCAAAGATACTGGTCTGCAGGATCCATGAGCCTGTAAAGCCAAGCGGCGTATCCTCTGCGATTGACACAGCCTCTGCATTCGGCATGGAATGGTTCCAAAAAGCGAAATGGGCTGCTCCAAATGTCGAACCGATTAGAAAGCCAGAAGCAGTGAAAAGAAGCGCTGTGCGGCCTCCTTTCATTGTTCGCATTGCCTGAGGTGCCAGATTGCTTCCAATATTCATTCCAAATCCGAACAAAAAGGAACCGAGCACAAGGCCGGTACTAATTGGGGCAATGGCTCCTTCTGGACGCTCTCCAAAGAAAGCTGTCTGTGTCCCTAAAATAAGGGCAAACAAGGTGGTGGCAATCAGAAGTTTCTGCATGTGTCCACGCAGCATCTGAGTATTACCGTCCTCAAAAAGCTGCTTATAGACGGTAGCAAATCCATAGTTTGTATGAAATAAAGTAAACCCAATAAGAAAACCAAGAAGAAACAGGATGACAAACTGCCAGCCAGAGTAAACGTATGAAGCTGCCAGCAGCGCACCGGCAATTCCAAGGATTACCCATACCATCAGTTTCTGCGCCGGAGGATAGGAGGGCCGGGCAGCCTGGCCTTCAGACTTGTATCTCGGATGGGAAGTTTGTTGTTCATGCATAATGACGTTCCTTTCTGGTTGAATTTATTACAGACATCCTATAAGTTTATACAGATGAATGCGTGGGTGGTTTTAAATGTAACACTTCGAAACTACTTCTCTTTACATTTACGAATGTAAGAAATATTAAACTTCCTGTTTTTAACATTATAAAAGATGAGTATTTAATCCAGGGTGTAAAACTCTGCCCAGTGACAGCAACCTTACTTATGAGATCCCTTCTATTTCAAACGTGTTAAAAATCAGAGAGTTTTGAAATTAAAAATAGATGAGGACAGCAATCAGGAAAGAAAAGCCTGATAAATCATACCGAAATAAAAAGTTGTATTAAGAAATTGAGAAAAGGGAAAAGGAGTAGTTAGAGGGAACTGGTTAAATATAAAAAGCTGAGACTTAAGCGATCACATGAGTTGTCAGAAGATCCAGGTTACGTTACCAGTTTCCCAGGCTGTTAAATTCTTTAATCCTTTGATTAGTTTTATAAAGAATTTTAGGAGGCTAAAGATGAAATATAAAGTTCTGCAGAAATACCTTGATTACGGAGATATGGTTTCGGTGGAACTAAACCGGCAGGCGTATGTCTTACTTTTAGATGCTACTAATTACGAGAGATTTAAAAAGGGAAGACACTATCAAAAATACGGCGGGTTAGCCAAATCTTCGCCCTTTAAAATCTCTGTGCCTTCAACAGGCGAATGGTTTGTAGTATTACATCTGGGTAAGGATGAGGGAAACCTGAAATATAACATTGTTTTTATGTAAGTGTTTAATAATTAGGTTGGTTACCTGTTAGAAAGTACTCATACAAACTGAAGACAGGTAATTCCCTCTTTTGTTTGATATGAAGCTGATACATGCTGTGAGAGTAAAATTCAAAGACCTTTAATCCTTGCTGGGTTAAAGGTCTTTTTATTACGTCTTTTTAAACCACAGGCTCTGCCTGTGTGAAAATTAACCTTTCAGGGTGGTAACAGAAAAAACTCTTCTCGTTATAAGATGGAATTGTAAGTACCATATCGTGTTTATCCCAAAATTTAGAAGGAAAATAATATACGGGAAATTAAGAAGAGATGTTGGCGCTATTTTTAAGACGGTTATGTGAGATGAAGGACGTTGAAATAATAGAAGCTCACGCTATGCCGGATCACATTCACATGTTAGTCAGAATTCCACCCAAAATGTCTGTATCGTATTTTATGGGATACTCAAAAGGGAAAAGTTCGTTAATGATTCATGATAGGCATGCCAACCTGAAATACAATCATGGAAACAGAACGTTTTGGGCAAAAGGCTATTATGTGAGTACGGTGGGTCTAAATCAAAAAACGGTGGCAAAGTACATTCGAGAGCAAGAAGCAGAAGACCGTTTGCGAGACAACATGAGTAAGAGAGAATATGTAGTCCATTCAAAAAATAGAGGGAGGTAAACGGTTGGAGGTCAGTTAAGAGGCCTCTTTAGAGGCTAAGTTGGTAAAGTGCCCTTATAGGGCGAAATTAAAACCGCCCGTTTTACGGGCGGATACTTACTTTTTAGATCCAGATCTTACTAAATACCATCTGCCTAGAAAATAATAGTCACTTCGTCTCAAGTAGAATTTAATTTGGATGTGCACTTTTAATAAGCTAGGTATCTGCAAATGAATAATTCTCTTTCATAGTTTAATAAGGGAAAGAGATCTTATATTTATACTATCTAACGGCTTCATACTATCTTCAAGAAGCAAATGTATAGTTATTCCTTAATAACTCGCCAGTTATATTATAAAGGGGGAGAGTAAAATAGAATGGACAAAGGGGCTGAATTGTAAAAATTCCATTTTTTAGAGCAAGTGATACTTATCCATTAAATAGAAGTAAACATAGAGTCAAAAAAGTTGACTGCTTGTTAGTAAGTTAAAAGGAGGAATAGTTTTGCAGCTGGTTAAAAATATAGTGATTATTGCGGTTATTTCCCTGGTGTTACATGGAATATGGGAATTTATTGTTTGTGTGCCTTTTTACGCGATGGAAAGTGTCTCTTTAACTTCCTTATTAATGTGGAGTGCGATTATGGGTGATGTAGTTATGACTCTGGGGTTATATGGAATTTTAGTGTTTGTTAATAAGCAGGTAATGTGGTTTCAAAAGTTCAGGAGAAGTGACTTAATCATTATCTTATTCTATGCTTTGTTTTTCAGCTTTTATTTTGAAGTCTCCGCCCTCGTTCAGGACCGATGGATTTATTCAGATCTAATGCCTTTATTTCCAAATACAAATATAGGTCTTGTACCTGTTCTCCAGCTTGTTATTTTATTCCCTTTAACGTTTCTGATTGCCAGGAAATTCTCAAAATAATCTGCCGGGATGAGTTACGCAGAGGAAAATATAAGTGCAGGTTTTAAAAATGCAAAATGACCCATAATGAGTGAAATAGACATTGACAGCTGGTGTTAAATAGCTCGTCCTTTTTACAAGGGATGAGCTTATTTAATTTTTATACTGCTTGTCCTTTAAGAAAGGTTTCTTAATTGCCCGCCGTCCTTTATACTAGGATAGGATAATTTAAAAGAGCAGTTTTTATAAAGGAATGTATGCAAGGAGGAACAGACGTGAAAAAAGAAATTGCCCCAGAAACAATGGTAGTTGATATAAAGCATTTGGATAGGAAAGGGTCGGGCCGTGCGGTGGCCTGGCGTGAGAATGAGCACGGGAATGAGAAAAAGCTACGATTGACGATACCCCAGACTATTCCGGGAGAGAAAGTTCAAGTGACGGTGGACCGGCCGGACCGGAAACGAAGAAGGGCCGCAGCGGAAGAAATCATGGAAGCGAGCCCGGAACGAACCGAACCGCCATGCCCCCATTTTGAAAAATGCGGCGGCTGTGTCTGGCAGCACTGGACATACTCAGGACAGCTCAGGCACAAGACAGAACACGTGAAAAAGGCGATTGAATGGGAAGGTTTTAATCCTGAACTTGTGCACGAGACAGTCGGGATGGAAGAGCCTTGGCACTATCGCAATAAGATGGAATTCACTTTTTCGCCTGAAGGGGACATGGGACTTCATGAGCAGGGGAATTTCCGTAAAATTATTCCGCTCGAAACATGTTTAATTGCTGGAAAAGAGATGGTTGAGGCAGCGATGGAAGTGGCGGATTGGGTGAAAGACCACCAGCTTTCCGGCTACGATAAAGATAAACATGAAGGCTTATTGAGGCACCTGATGGTCAGACAGTCGTTTGCTACAGGTGAAATCATGCTCGCTCTTTTTGCGACGGAAGAACCGGAAGGCCAGCTTAAAGCGGCAGCAGAAGACCTTGTGTCACGGATCAGTGTGAAGTGTCCGGATGTTAAAAGCCTGCTATGGCTTGAAAATACAGACTGGGCAGACCGTGCTCAATCGGAAAAAGATCACCTGTTAGCCGGACGCGACTTCATTTACGACGAAATGGCCGGCTACCGATTCCGTCTCTGGTTTGATACTTTCTTCCAGACGAACCCGGCACAAGCCGAAAAACTGGTTGAGCTTGCACTGGAAAAGGGCCAGCCGAAAGAGACCGAAAAGATGATTGATTTATTCTGCGGTGTAGGCACATTCTCGCTGCCATTTGCCAGCAGAGTGAAAGAGCTTGCCGGCATTGAAATTGTAGAAAGTTCAATTGAATCAGCGAAGCGGAACGCTGAAGATAATGGGCTTTTCAATACACGGTTCCTGGCTAAAGATGCCCGGAAAGGGATTGATCAGATGCTTGAAGAGTTTGGCATTCCTGAACTGCTTCTTCTTGACCCGCCGCGCTCAGGTGCCGGCGGGAAAGTGATGCGACGGATCGGACGTGCCAAGCCGGAGCGCATCGTTTATGTCTCCTGTAATCCGGATTCCTTTGCGACGGATCTTAAGGAGCTGGAGCCATTTGGCTATACATTGAAAGAGGTCCAGCCGGTCGATTTATTCCCGCATACGTATCATGTGGAGCTGGTAGCGGTTATTGAGAGAGAAAACGGCTAGAAAAATAATAGTACGGTCATAAGTCAGCCTGGAAATATTTCAGGCTGGCTTTTTGTATTGAAGAAAGTTTTGCGAGAGAAAAAGTAAATAATGGCCTTCATGATTATTTGCGGTATCATATCATCTGCCCTCAGGTAATAGGGTTGAGTTGACAGCTTGATAACATCAATTTTTATGGTGGTTAAGAAGGAACACAAACAACAAGGTTTTTAATTACTCGAGGGATAATCGATTGGTCTTTATATTGGATTTGCTAACTCAAACTCTGCAAGCCATCTGTGGTACTCACCGTTATGCAGCATTAAATCGTAGAAGAATGTTGGAATGCATTTTACAATTCTTACTCTAGTACTAACCTCAACGTGGGGAGGGACCCCGTGTCCGGTTGAATTTATAACAGTAGCAAAGCTGCCAGGAGTTAAACAACAATTATCTGGCTTTAATTCAAACCAGGCAAACCAACGATGAATCATGCCATCCGGCAATTGCACTGCGCATATATTTCCAAACCAAGGTTTTATTAGTGTGACATAAGTACCTGGGTGTATTTCAGGTGGATGACTTACAAGTGATATTACACTTTTTCCAGGAAGGAACTGAGGAGAAGGCATATAATTATATATCAATTTTTTTCGAACTCCTTTACTTTATACTCAGTATTCAATATATGATATAGGCAGATTAAGTGATACTATATTTATCAGTACTCAGGAACGTGTAACTTAGATGGATTGGTTAACTAATTAAAGGGAATTTCCATAATATGGCGAATGAGATAGTAGATCACTTAATCTATTTGAAAAGAGGGTAATGGTATGGGAAGAGTCGTTGGATTTGAATTAAGCAGTCAAGATCCTGAAAAAGCAACTGCCTTTTATTCGAACGTTTTTGACTGGAAGGTGGCTGATCCGAAATGGAATTTTTGGGCAGTGACCACAGGCGATAATGACAGTAGTGGAATAAATGGAGGGATAAGTAAAGGTCCTGCTGATTTTCCTCATGGCACCCGCATACAAATCGAAGTGGCTTCTATAGATCAAACTATTAAAAAAGCAACGGAGAACGGAGCTATGGTCGTAAGAGAAAAAATGGAATTTGATGATTTTTATCTCGCCTATTTAACTGACCCAACAGGAAATGGTATAAGTATTTTTGAAAGAAAAGAGTAAAAAAAGAACACCGGCTATCCGATAAGAGACAGCTGGTGTTTTCATGTTAAACCGTCAGTTTTCCCGTGGACACTCGCCTTTTTCCTGCCAGAATTAGCCAAGGACGACTAGAGCAATGACAAAGAACACGGCTAGCAGTCCGGCGCCTGCCCCTGCTGCGATGGCTGCATGTTTAAATTTGGGTCCCTCTGATTCAGATTTTTTGGATTGTCCTGACTCTTGCGTGCCTACTGTTGTCCATTTTTTCGGGGCTGATGTGCCATATATTGTCGGCGTCGGTACTTTCCCGCTTGTGAATGCTTTTATGATAAGAGGCAGAAACGCAAGGACGCCAAGGGCCACCAGGATTAAAAGAAACGTATTCATGCTTATTGTAAAGTAGGACACAAGCGCGACGGCGCCTGCCACCGCTAATCCTCCTGCGAGTCCTGTGAGAATGTTTTTCATCTTGTCACTCCTCTTTAAGTCTAAATTAGCAACTGGCTGATTGATTGTCCTGTAAAACTTTTAAACTCCCTATTCCCATGGAAAAGGATAAAAGTCAAAGGGGGCTTACAATGAATAAAATTATTTTTCGGATAGTGGCTGTTGCCATGCTTATTACTTGCATCGCTGTCGTCGGCCATCTTTTTACCGGCGGGGAGATGTCTCCGCTGCAAAGTCTCTTTTATATCGGTATTGCCCTTGCAGTGACAGGTGTGATCATGGGCGTGAAAAAAGTTATGTAAAAACTGAGCCGATGGAGGTGGTGCCCATGTCAGTTATTGTCCCTGCCCTTGTGGCAGCAGCGCTCATTATGATGGGTGTCCTTATTGCCCAATTAAAAATACTGGATTCCTTTAAAGCGTTCGGCCAAGGAAGGGGCGAAACAGCAAAAGCACGAAAAAATGCCGGCATTTCCGCCGGGATTCTCGTCATGATCGGCGCCGTATCCTGGATTATTGCTTCTTTATTTTAGAAAAAACCAGGTTGGTATTTTTTGTTAATAATCTTCTTCCCGGAGCAGCCTCGTTTCAAACAGTGTTCTTTCTAAAACAAGTTAGACATGTGTGAAACCTTACATAGCAGGTTTTACACATGTCTATTTCACTTTTTCATCCAGCCACTTAAGCATCGCTGCAACGATGTCGTTTTGCTGTTCCAATAAGCTGATTGTTGCGTCCATATCCCCGCTCTGCTCCCCGTAAACGCCAAACTGGGCGTGGTTTCCTCCCTCAATTTTATGAAAGACCGCTTCCGCTGATAAAAGAGTGGAAGTGTCGTCTATATCCTCTAACGTTGTCAGTCCGTCCCGGTCGCCATAAATGGATAACATGGGGAGACTGCTACCCGAAAAGTCATTGCTTCCTTGCGGATAAGAGGCTAAGAAAAACACACCGTCAACTTCCGAATCATAGGCATAGGAAGCCGCTGCAACTCCGCCCAGCGAGTGTCCTCCGATCACCCAAGTATCCATCTCATCAAATTCCCCGACAAGTGAATCAGCTTTACCAATATTGAAAAAAGCAAGGTTAAAACGCACCTCAGGAATAAGCACGGTATAGCCTTCGTCTGCGAGAGAGGCTCCGATATAGCTGTACGCCTCAGGCTCTACCCTCGCACCCGGATAAATAATGACGCCGGTTCCGTTAGGACTCTCCGGCAAAAAACGAACCCCATCTTCCCGAATAATGTCTTCCTCGCTGACGAGGCTGGACAATTCTTCGGATGCTTCATAAGTCATTTCCGACCAGATCCAAAACCCGCCAAAAAGAAGAACGATAAGTATTCCAATAATAAGTGCACTGATTTTAAGTATTTTCATAAAAAGATCCTTTCTATATGTGTGTGTTTACCAAAAGGGAGGCCGATTGATATGGGGCTCCGTTAATGCATCATATCTTTTATAAAGAAAGCAGTAAGCAGGCAAGATAAAACAGCTTTCAGACAAACATCTTTATCCATAATATCAGATAACTGTGAGTACAAAGCAAGGAATGAAATCTTAGGCATTTTTATTGCTCGTTTTCTCCAAAAGTGGTGGTAGTATTAAATGGAGTAAATAAGGCCAAAAATGATTAGCGAGAAAGAGCCCATAAAAAGACGGAGGAAGTATGAGAACCAAAAAAATACAAAACTTTATAACGCGTTTTATTTTAGATAGATCTCAGTTACTGAAAATAGAAGAATTAGATTTATCCAGTCAAGCCAAAAATGTGTTTGATGATATTTATTACAATGGTGTATTACAGGCAGAGGGGCAGTTTATTGATTATCGCAGCAGCTATCCGGTATATCAGTTTTTAAATTATATGATCGAGAATAAAGACCTCCTGGTCCATGGTTCTAATAACTCCTTAATCGAGCGTTTCGAGCCAAAAGAAAGCACTCTTTTTAACGGCAGACCTGTTAAAGCTGTTTTTGCATCCAGTGATGGGGTATGGTCTTTATTTTTTGCTGTTAAGAATCGGCGGCTTTACAGTGACTCTAATAAGTCTCTAAGAAACCTGTGTTATACGGTCCCGGCAAAAAAAGGAATCAGACGCTATTATTATTTTTCTATTAATAATGAGGACATGTTAGACATTTGGACAAAGGGAACTATTTATTTTTTCTTTAAAAACAGCTTTATCCATGGTGGCATCAGGGATGAGTGGGTGTGTAAAGAAACTGTGCGGCCGATTGCGAAACTGTCAGTAAAGCCAGCTGACTTTCCCTTTTTAGAAAAAACGAGCAAACATGCCGAAACAGATTCAATGATAAAAACACTTCTAAAAGCCTTTTTTATAAAAAAGTAACAAAGCGGCTTCTAAGGTAAACTTGCTCTTCTGGATGTCGCTATCTTTTTAAGAAGACAGCAGGTCAAAACAGAAGTCATTAAATCGTCACCTTTTTCGCAGAATCCCAGGGGTTCATAGCGATTAATACTCCTGTTTAATGAGGTATATAAGTCTAGTGAGTTCGTGCGTGTATTTATTTTTTATAACTAAGCCTGAAAATTTTAACTACTAAACATTGTAAAAATCATTAGAATTATATTAGATGCAGGAGTGAAAAGACATGGGTTTATGACCACCCATTCTGGCACGAGTATGAAGTAGAGTGCGGAAGAGAGGAATAATGGATGTCGTATATACGGATCCTTAAGGCGTGACGGTCTCAGACTCCTCTAAAGAGGGAGGGGAACATCGACTGACTATGTTCATTGGCGCTAACACTGCTGAAGAACTGGCTAATAAAAGCAGGGATAAACAAATGGAGACGGCTCTGAACTGGCTTGAAGATGTATTTGGAAAGGAAGCTCTAACATTTAAACACGCCCAGCAAAGCGTCTGGGTAAATGATGAGCACTGTGGCGGCGGGTATGGCGAACTTCCCGACGCAGCGGAAGTCCTGCGCACACCAAGCGGCCGATTCGTATTTGCAAGCAGCGAACTTTCTGAGCAATTCCCTTATTATATGGAAGGAGCAATTCGAGTAGGGCAAGCTGCTGTCAGCAGGATTTTTGGGGACTAGTTTGCTGATTCTTTTCCATAACTTCTTAAGTAGTGAAGACATACACTTGTACTAAAATGGACCATCCTTCAAAATATAATTACAGGTAATACACGGCTTACTTAAAGGAGTTATTATATGATTCAGTTTGATTGGTTTGAATTATTTTTTTCTATGGTGCTATTAGTGATTATTTTTTCTCCTTTTATATTTTCTAAGATTAAAAAGAAAAAGCCTGAATTTATTGGTTGGAAGGGAGCAGTAAAATCAAGGTGGTTTGGTATTCCCCTTATTTTTCTTTTGCTGTTTTCCTATCTTAGTTTCTTAAATTTAGCTGCTGCCATAACTTTTTCAATAGTAGTGTCTTTCTTAATCACACTTACAGTCCACACCTTTTCTTTCATCATGAGCAAACGGAACAGTTATAATTAATTAAAGTAATTCATGTGGATGTTTAGTCGAGGGCGAGAATAGAAATCTGGAAGCTGCATATGCAGCTTTTTGTATTGCCGATTAACTGAAAAATGGTGTTAGTTAAAGGACGGGAAAATTAACCTTCACTTTAAGGAGAATCCGGCACTAATCCTACTGTTTTTCGCGTCTTCTATTGAATGAAAAAAGTAGTTGACACCAAAAATAAATTTATGATATTATTAAAATTTTGATTAAAAATAGTATGTGTGTTAAGGTTAAGAAGGTTAGAATATATGGAGGTGGATTATTTGTTTCAAATTGGCGATAACATTGTTTATCCAATGCACGGAGCAGGCGTCATTAAAGCTATAGAAGAAAAGGAAATCTCAGGGGACACACAACAGTATTATGTTATAAAAATGTTAATTGGTAATATGCAAGTCATGATTCCTACAGGAAAAATGCTGAGTTCATGTATACGCCCTGTTACTGACATAGTTGCATTAAAACACATTATACACATTTTTCAGCATGGAGAATCAGATAGATTACAAGCATGGAAACAAAGGTATAAAGTGAACACGGACAAAATAAAAACGGGTAACATGCAAGATTGTGCTGAAGTTGTACGTGATTTAATGCGTATGAAGAAAGAAAAAATACTTAATACAAGCGAAAAAAAAATGTTGGATAACGCACATAACTTTCTGACTAGTGAACTGGAATTAATTCAAGGAATAACTGACCATCAAATAGAAAGTTTCAATTAAGGTTAAGATATATTAACCTCTTCTGTTATTTAACTGCAATCTCATCCATTTGTTATTTGATTTTTTTTCTGCAGAAATAGCTCAATGAAATAGTTACTTGATCTTTCAATCCTGATTCACACTGGCACTAATAAGTAGCCGTCAAGATGTGATGGAAAGAGAGGCAGGGCATTCATTTTTTTAGGTATACGGTCAATTATTTATGTTATTGGCACTGCGGGTTGACTATTTTATTGGGCTTTATGAGAAAAAGAATTTTGAATTGCAGTTAAGCAATAGAAGAGCGTTAGTGGAAAAAGAGAATATCATAAAGGGACGAAGCACATGTCTTCGTCCCTTTTTCACTGTGATTTTAAAAATAAAAGCTGTGTGATTAAGCTTGTGAGTTGATCTGATATTTGTGGTTTGCCCCTCACAACTAAACTTATATATTTAAACATGCAATAGTTCCCTTTTACGCGTAAATCTTTGCGGTGCAGAAGCATTCTCGCTGTTTAAGAAGCCTTTTCGTTTAACTCAGGCGTCGTCTTTTTCTTTTTTGAAAACAGTTTTCGTATCCCTCTTTTAAGATCCTCCACCATTAAATAGACGGATGGGATTAATCCTAACGTAATTAAGGTTGCGAATAACAATCCCCCGATAATCACCGTTGCCAGAGGAGCCTGATAGCCGCTCGCTGTTCCTCCAGCCAAAGCGAGAGGCAGCATGCCGCCAACTGTCGTTAACGTGGTCATAAAGATCGGGCGAATCCTGTTTTTACCCGCTTCGACGACCGCCTCATTCACAGTCAAGCCGGTTAACCGCAATTGCTTAATCCGGTCGATTAACAGAATAGCGTTATTTAACACAATCCCAATCAGCAGCAATATCCCGAGAGCAGACAGCACGCTGAGTTCCCGCTGGGTGATGAGCAAAGCTAACACAGACCCTGCAGCTGTCATTGGAATAACTGACATAATAATCAATGGATGGACGAGGCTGTTAAACTGAACCGCCATTACCATGTAAACGAGTAGAAGGGAGAGACTTAGGACGATAAGTAAATCCATGATCATTTCCTGCTGAGCTTCCATATCTCCGGCTACGGCTACCGAATAGCCTGACGGGGTCTGAAACTCATCAACGATGGACTGGACATCCCGAGTGACAGCTCCTAAATCACGGCCTTCAATTTCTGCTGCGACAGTGACATACCTGTCTCCATTGTCCCTTTGTATTTGCAAAGGCGATAACACTGTTTCTAGCTCCATATAATCACTGAGCGGTTTGACGCCAGTCGTGCTGGTGATCTCAAATGCTTCTAACGCTTCTTCACTTTCAATTACTGAGTTTGAAGCTGCAAGGATGGGGACAGACATGCCGTCTTCCAGCACTTCACCTACAGGAATTTTTGAAAAAACGCCTTGAAGCTGCTGGTACAGGTCGGTTTTTGTAAGACTGTCCTCTTCTAAGGGCTCTTCCTTAAACTTAAACTGCCTTTCTTCAACTTGAGCATCAGCGGAAGTTTTCAAATTTACCAGCCCGTCTACCTGAGCCAGTTCTTCCTTAAGGTTTTCGCTTATTAAAGCCGTCTCCGTCAAGTCCTCTCCTTTAACATATAATTGAACCGGTTCGCCGTTACCGGGACCCATAAGCATTCCCACACTTTTAACCGGGTAATCGGGCTCGAGTTCCCTTAAAGCGTCATTAATTGCTTCATTGACTTCATGTTGATCCGCCGTAATTTTATCTCCTTTAGTCATATTGATTAACGCAAATAAGTAATCAACAGAGTCCATAAAAATAACAGATTCGACGTCAGGCACCCCGGTTAATTTAAACTGAGCTGCTTGAACAACTTCTTCTCTTTCAGATTGTGTCAAGCCGCTTTCAAGCTCCAGACCGACTTCGGCATAACGGTTTAACACATCCGGCATCAGTGTAAACGGCACTTTCGTCGTCAGTGCCATGGATGAGACGAACACGATAAAAAACAACATAATTAAACTGTACCGTCTGCGTTTTCTACCGCTGAGCCAGTGAATCATCCTGCCGTATCCCTCAGTGACAGGTTTGCGCTGGTTCAGTTTATGTCTGTCCTTTTCCCGCAGTTTTAAAAAGTTCTCCGCGAGAGCTGGAATCAGGGTGAAAGCAATCACAACTGAACTGACAAGCGTGATAACCACGACGACACTTAAAACGAGAATAAAAACAGCAAAGTCTCCACCGAATAATCCTACCGGAAGAAAAACCACCAGTGTCGTAAGCATGGATGCTATGACCGCGGAAGTTACTTCCTTAAGTCCTTGCATCACCGCCTCTGTGCCTTCATAACCTTGTTCCTTTTTCCTGTAAATGGACTCAAGAATAACGATGGAGGCGTCGACCATCATCCCAATTCCAAGGCCGAGGCCAATTAGCGTCAGCATATTGATACTGTAGCCTGCCGTCCACATAACTGTAAATGTGAGCAGAATAGAGACAGGAATGGTAATTCCTACGATTAGCGTCGCCCGGAAGTTTTTTAAAAATAACAGGAGTATGATTAATGCAAGAAGCCCGCCGATAAGAATATTAAGAGTCACACCGTCAATAGAGGAAGAGACGTAATCTGCCTGAGCGACAACCTCTGTAAATGACAGGCCGGCATCAGCCCCGGAGTCTTTAATGGCCGTCACTTCAGCTCTTACCGCTTCAGCCAGTTCGATCTGAGTAAAGCCGTTTGTTCTTCCAATCTCAACGAAAATAAAATCACGGCTCCCATCTTTCCACGCCATCGATGATTGCTGGGCCTGCTCGAGTTTAACCTCTGCAATCTCGTCAACAGTCACAGGGCCGTTAACAGTCTGGAGAGGAACCGCTTCGATGTCTTCCTTAGATGCCACAGCTGAATTCCATCTCAATGACGGCTCGTTTTCTTCTTCCTTCAGCTCACCAATAGAGACATTCATGTCAGCCTGCTGCAGCATACCGGCAGCCTGGTTTATATCAAGGCCGTGCTCGATCAGCTTTTCCCTGTCAAACTCAACCACGTATTCAGACTGCTGTAACCCGTTTAACCGGACGTCACGCACTTCATCGAGCTTTTCGAGTCTTTCTTCGACATCCCGTCCAAATGCGGTAAGTTTGTCGAGATTACCACCTGAAATTTCCATATAGAATTCATAATTCTGATCAGTACTCATTGGGAAGACGTCGGTATATTCTACTGCAGACAACTCGTTTTCGATTCGGCTGAGATCTGTCTCCAGATCTCTTATCACTTGATCCATTTTCCCTTCTTCGATTTCTAAAAATAACGAGCTGCTTCCAGTTGTGGAGGATGACTGATAAGATTCAACACCATCCGTATTAGAGAGCGCCTGTTCCACAGGCACAGTAATCTGTGACTCTACGTCTGTTACCGGCAAATCACCCGCCTGAATCGTAACCATAGCCATGTTAAAGTCGACTGAAGGCATCAGCTCTTTATCCAGTTTGTTAATGGCCAGCCCACCTGTAACAAGAATAAGTACGACCTTCAATCCTATGAAAATCTTTCGTTCCAACAACTTCCTCACTATCATCATCCCGCATCCCTCTTTCAACCTTATTAGATAACCAACTCATTTAAGCTAATTTAAGTATATGGCCAGCCGCCTGGCAGCACTACAGACCGCGGGCTACTTTTAAACTAAGACCTGAGGCGTAGTTCTATTAAGCCTGAAAAAGGTAATTTAATGGTTTTAAATTAAGGAAAGGTTCGCTCAGAAGGCAGCATGGCAGGTGAGTGGCTCATAAAACGTGGATATGAGCCACTGAGACTGTGAAGAAGGATGCGAGAGGATGATATATTGAAAAAAAGGTCCGCTCAGAAGGCAGCATGGCAGGTGAGTGGCTCATAAAACGTGGATATGAGCCACTGAGACTGTGAAGAAGGATGCGAGAGGATGATATATTGAAAAAAAGGTCCGTTCAGAAGGTAGTCCGCAAGTGAGAGGCTGATAAAACGTGGATATGAGCCACTCAGACTGTGAAGAAGCATGCGAGCGGATGATATATTGAAAAAAAGATCCGCTCAGAAGGCAGCCCGGTAAGTGAGCGGCTCATAAAACGTGGATATGAGCCACTCGGACTGTGAAGAAGCAAGCGAGCGGATGATATATTGAAAAAAAGGTCCTCTCAGAAAGCAAGCCGCCGAGTGAGCGGCTCATAAAACGTGGATATGAGTCACTGAGGCTGTGAAGAAGCAAGCGAGCGGGTGATATATTGAAGAAAAGGTTCGCTCAGAAGGCGGCAAGGCAAGTGAGCGGCTCATAAAACGTGGATATGAGCCACTCAGATCGGGGAGAAGCATGCGAGAGGATGATATATTGAAAATAAGGTCCGCTCAGAAGGCAGCATGGCAGGTGAGCGGCTCATAAAACGCGGATATGACCTAGTCAGACTATACTGATTCAATTTAGGAGATAAAAGAATATAAGCAAATATTTAAAGCACTAAACAAGACCATTTTTTAATAGTCCTTTTTGGTAAAATATGTTAATATAAAAAGTGTTAAATTACGTGGTTGTAGGTGGTAAGAAGACCGTATATATATTAGTAGGCCAGCTATTATATTTTGTGAAAAAAGGCGGGGGAAAATGAACAATAATAACAAATTTTATAATATTACCGGAATGATCGTCTCACTAATCGGTGTCATTTTAATGTTCTCCAGTGTTTATTACGGAATATGGGTGGCGGATGCGGTTATATTAAATTCCTACAACCCTATAGATACTTCAATATATGAGCTGGCTGTAAGTAAGTATATTAATGCCTTTCACAGTCTGGGCTTAGTAATACTTTTATCCGGACTAATCATGATACTTACAGCTAATTTCAAAAAATTATTTCATTCATAAAACCTATAAATATAACCTATGAAAAGACCCGCTCAGGCAGTGCTTGTGCGGGTTTTGAATGTAACAAGTCTCATTAACTGTTAACAAATAAAAATCCCCATAAACGAAACTTATTTATCCTTTTCTTTCTATTTTTCATCACCATAACTTTTTTACTATCCTATGTAAAGCTATTATTTTATATTAAAAATTGCGCTATTTTTTAACCATAAAAATGATCAATTTAGCATGCAAATTCCCCCCCCAACCCCCTACACCAGTAACATAAAATTACTTCTCCATTGGTAAAATAAAAAAGTGAAGCGCCCATTTCCAATAAACATGAAGCGTATGTGTTGAAATACTATAAAAAATAAAGTAACTTTATATTTATAAGACACTATAGCTCGCTGCGTCCAGCAGTAAGCCAAATTGGAGGTTTTCTTATGAATGAATTAAAAGGGCTTCACCATGTGACCGCTATTACAAGCAGTGCTGAGAAGAATTATGAATTTTTCACGTATGTGTTAGGCATGCGTTTAGTGAAAAAAACAGTGAACCAGGATGATATTCAGACATACCATTTATTTTTTGCAGATGATGAAGGCAGTCCGGGGACAGATATGACGTTCTTCGACTTTCCGGGAATTCCAAAAGGGCGTCACGGAACAAACGAAATATTTAAAACATCTTTCCGCGTTCCGAATGACGCTGCGCTGGACTACTGGGTGAAACGGTTTGACCGACTTGATGTTAAGCATACAGGCATTAAAGAGCAGTTTGGGAAAAAGACGTTATCATTTGTGGACTTTGACGATCAGCAGTACCAGCTAATATCTGATGAAATAAACGACGGTGTGTCCAGCGGGGTTCCGTGGCAGAAGGGACCGGTACCTGTGGAATTCGCCATTACAGGGTTGGGCCCGTTATTTGTTCGCGTGTCTGATATGAAGTATTTTAAAGAGATGATGGAAAAAGTATTAAAGTTTAAGGAAATCTCCCACGATGGCTCCACTCATTTATTTGAAGTCGGTGAAGGAGGCAACGGTGCCCAGGTCATCGTTGAACATAACACAGAACTTCCTCCGGCACGCCAAGGGTTCGGGACTGTTCATCATGCGGCATTCCGGATTGACGATAAGAAAACGCTGCACGAGTGGGACGACCATTTGCGACAATTCGGCTTCCAGACTTCCGGCTATGTAGACCGGTTCTTCTTTAAATCGCTGTATGCCCGGGTCGCTCCGCAGATTTTATTCGAATTTGCCACTGACGGTCCTGGTTTCATGGGCGACGAGCCTTATGAAACGCTCGGTGAGAAGTTATCTCTGCCGCCTTTCCTTGAATCAAAACGGGAGCAGATCGAACAATCGGTCAGGCCGATTGATACCGTGAGAAGCACGAAGCAAATAGAAAAGGAATATGAAGGGGAGTCACGACCTTAGAAAGTCCTCAGGGATTATAGCAAAAGACAAACCTTTTATTTTTAGAAAGTGCTGAACGGGGAGACCGATTCTTTGATCTGTCTGAGCTGCTCTCATATAACTACCGGCGGACGCTCTATTATATTAAATGACTTTCTTCTAAGTAAGCCCATGTGTGAACTCTGTCTTAAACGGGTATAAAAAACCAATAATTACTAGTTAAGGAGTGTTCCGCAAATGCTTATAAAAGAAACAGCTCATATAGATCATGTGTTAGAAATAGTAGTAGATGAAAAAGTGACTAAAGATAAAGTGAAGGAAGTTGAAAGCAAATTTTTACATCTTAAAGATAAAAACGATAAAGTGAACCTGCTGGTAGATATAAAAGACATTAAAGGCTACAGCATGAGAGGGCTGGCGATGGACCTTAGAGCTATGGCCAAGTATACGAAGGATGTAGACAAGATTGCCTTGTTTACGAACGAAAAATGGGTCGCACAGATAAGAAGACTCAGCAGATTTGTGCCGAGTCTTGATATTAAACAGTTTGAACATGGGGAAAGGGAAGAAGCGCTGAACTGGCTGGAGAGGTGAAGATGAAGGTTGACTGAAGATTTTTCCGGCAGGCATAATAACCCTTGAGATAAATTGATAACTTTAATAAAAAGCAAATCGCCTCCTGGATAATTAGGGGGCGTTTTTTTGTATGTGAGTCTCATTGAAGGAGACGGAAACGCGAAAGTGGAAAAAACTGAGCCCCTTTCAGGCTTCTAGTTTAAACCCGGCGCAAAGCCGTGACCGTAATGCGTCTGTCGTATTTATTTTCAGGTGCTTACAGGGTTAAATCCTCTCTCAAAAAATGTCCTTCCTAGAATTTATTAAACTATTTTACGTTTAAATTTATTTAACTCTGCAGTGAAAATGATATAATAGAAAAGTTGAAGACCAACAATGGAAGGGATATGCGGGACATATGGAACAAAGAAAAAACACTAATAGCCCTTTTAGGGAGAAAATAAGACAACTCGTCGAGCATAAGCTTTTTCAGCCGCTCATCATTGCGATTATTCTCTTAAATGGTGTCGTGGTCGTAGCGGAGTCATATTTACCGGGAAATGATATATTACTAGTTTTGGATACGATTATCGTCTGGATTTTTGTCGTTGAACTGGGGTTGAAAATCATTGGTCTGGGGGCCAGAGGGTACTTCTCGGAAAAATGGAACATTTTTGATTTCACGATTGTTGCTCTCAGTTTAATCTTTTACAATGCGCCGTTAGTGAGCGTGCTGAGGCTGATCAGGGTGCTGCGTCTCATACGTATGATTCCGGCGATTCCTGCTTTGCGGAAAATTATCGATTCACTTATGAGATCTTTACCGGCTTTGACAGGAATTTTAGGATTATCGACCTTAATCTTTTCAATTTATGCGATTATAGGGACCACTTTCTTCAGAGATGTCTTGCCTTATGAATTCTTCGGCAGCTTCCACACCTCGCTTTTTACACTTATGCAGGTCGTTACGTTTGAGTCCTGGGCGAGCCAGGTGGCCAGGCCGGTCATTGCAGAAATACCTTGGGCATGGGTATATTTTGTATCCTTTATCGTCATCGGAGCGCTGGTTATCCTTAACCTCGTCGTTGCCGTCATTTTGGATTACCTGGGTCATGACGATGAAATTGCCCACCAGGAACAGATGGAACGGCTGTACAAGGAAAACGAAGAGCTAAGAAAAGACGTTCAGGAAATTAAACAAATTTTGTTACAAGAGCGTGTGAAGTGAGTAGTTAATGAAGAAATATTTTAAATTGATGACCGGGAGAGCCGCCAGGCGGCTTGGCAGCCCCGGTTGGGAAGAGGAAGGACAAAGTATAAAAGCTTTGTCTTTTTTTGTGTCTTGGACTCACAATCAATAGTGATTAAACAGTAGCAGAGTTATAAATATAAAAACTGCTTACGGTTGCTTCGCAGCCTGTTAAAGAAAGGTGAAAGAAGAAGTCTTGATAAGTTATCTTTAACCTCAGCTTAAAGCGCGGTAGTTAAATTTATTTTGTAAAATTCGAAATTTTTAATAAAATACATTCACCCTACCATGCTATAATTAAGGAGCGAATTACAGACCTGCTGTCAATTGGTTAAGGTAGCATTTGGATACTAGTGACGATGGGAAGGCAGGAGCATTGGATTTGATAGTTACTTAATTAAGGGAGTGGCTAAACCTATGATTAGTAAAGTTGGTCAAATTATGCTGTATGTGAATAACCAGGATGAGGCATTGGATTTTTGGACAGACAAAGCAGGATTTAGTGTGATTGCTGAAGACAATAACGGCCAAGGCATGAGATGGATTGAAATTGCTCCAACAAAGGACGCCGAAACACGTATTATTTTGCATAAGAAGGAGTTAGTTGCAAAAATGTCACCTGACTTAAATCTTGATACCCCTTCTTTAATGTTTTTTTCTGAAAACCTCGACGAGTTACGCAGCGACTTTTTGAATAAAAATATTAAAGTCGGAGAGATGGTAAACATGCCTTCAGGCAGAGTTTTTAACTTTTCTGATAATGAAGACAATTATTTTGCTGTCATGGAGAAAAAATAACCTTCTGAATGGCGAGCCACCATGTGATTAAGAGAGCTGGTTTTCTTAAAATAATTTAGATGACGTCTTACACAATTAACACCTGCAACTGTTTCAGCAGAATTTCGCAGGTGTTTTTTTATCGTTCCTTGGCTGTCATTCCAAAACTCTTATATTTATCTCCTGATGGATTATGATAACCGGTACGACAGGACATAAGGGAAAAGAGCAGTAAATGGCAATAATTAATCATTTTAAAATAGTAGAGTGCAGTTCGAAGAATATCCCTATATAGAAATGTGAATTATTTAAAAACTATTAATATACCATTGACTTTTGAAAGCGGATTCAATTATCATAGTAGACAGAAATAGAAACGTTTCACTCAATGAATTTATAACATTAATTAAAAATTTTTAACATTAAATTGAAACGTTTCACTTATGAGGAGGGTAACGATGAAATTTAAAAAAGGTTTGTCGATGGCTGCTGGTGTATCGCTTATTGTTGCTGCAGGCTGCGGAAATGACAACAATGCTGCTGATGGGGGCAATGGGGAAGAAAACAACGGCGGAAATAACGGAGAGACCACCACATTAAGTGTGTGGGCGATGGGTGAAGAAGGCAATGCGCTCGGTTCATTTGTAGAAAGCTTTGAGAATGAACATGAGAATATTGAAGTAAATGTCCAGGCGATCCCGTGGGATAATGCGCATGACAGTTTGCTTACAGCGGTCGCATCAGGAGACGGACCGGATGTTCTCCAGCTCGGAACGACGTGGGTTGCTGAATTTGCAGGAGCAGGAGCATTTCTTGATTTATCCGACTATGAAGATGATTATGACATGATTAATAATGACGATTTCTTTGAAGGGGCTTTAGATACTACCTACTATAACGATGCGATATACGGTGTGCCTTGGTATGTTGATACGCGTGTCTTATTTTACCGCACCGATATTCTTGAAGAACACGGTTATGAAGAGCCCCCGCAAAACTGGGAAGAGATGCTTGAAGTTTCCAGGGAGTTAGCTGACCGCGGTGATGGGATGTTCGGTTTCGATATTGACCAGAATGACCAGCTTGTGCCTCCTATTTTTGCATGGCAGAATGGCTGGGAGTTTAATGAAGAGGAAGCTGAAGAAAACTTCGCTGATCCGGCATTCAGGGAAGCGATGGATTATTACCACACATATTTTGCTGAAGGATTGGTCCAGGAAACAGAAGGGGTGCCGATTGAACAGGGATTTGAAGAAGGCTCGAAGCCGATGTTCACGAGCGGTCCTTGGATGATCAACATTATCCGCAACGAAGCTCCTGACATTGACGGCGACTGGGATGTAGCTATGTTCCCTGGCAATGAAAGAAATGCGTCAGCCATTGGCGGGTCTCACCTCAGCGTATTTGCTAAAACAGAAAATCCAGAAGAAGCGCTGGAATTTATTTCATATATGTCAGAGCCGGAGACACAAATTGAATGGTTCAAGGAGACAAATACGCTGCCGGCCCGACAGTCCGCTTGGGATGATGAAGAACTGCAGCAGGATGAGAAACTGGCAGTATTCGGTGACCAGCTTGAAGAAGCGGTAGCACCTCCAGTATTGAGCCAGTGGGAAAATATCGCTCAGGATCTGCTGTCTTCACTTGAACGTATTAACCGCGGTGGAGCGGACCTTGATGAAGAACTGGATAACTTCCAGCAGCAGGCTGCCAACCGTCTCGACTAATAAATAACCTTAAATTTAGAGAGAAAGGTTCGTAACCAGCCTTTCTCTCTCTCTAATCTCAGAACTTTTATGTAAGGAGGAAAGGTATTTGAATCATAAAAACGCCCTTACACCGTGGCTGTTTATCGGTCCAGCAGTCTTGCTGCTGATCATGTTTTCATTGCTTCCTATTTTGGTAAGCCTTTTGATCAGTTTTACCGATATTGACCTCATAGGTCTTGGCAATTGGGATATGGTCGAATTCGTCGCTTTTGAGAATTTTATCGCTCTTTTCCAGGACCCGCTGTTTCACCGGTCAATCTTTAATACACTCGTTTACGTTTCTATAGGCGTTCCTTTAGTCATTATCTGCTCGCTGAGCGTTGCGCTCATGCTTAATTATATGTCAAACAAACTTTTCTCATTTTTCAGAGTTTTGTTTTACGTTCCTTCTATTACAAACATTGTTGCAATTGCTGTCGTATGGGGATTTTTGTACAACATGGATGTAGGCCTGTTTAATTTCATTATAAATTCACTCGGTTTACAAAATGTCCCGTGGCTTGAACACCCGTTCATGGCAAAAATCTCGCTGATTATTCTTGCAGTCTGGAAAGGGATCGGGATTAATATGCTGATCTACCTTGCTGCCCTGCAGTCTATTCCGCGGTCTTTCTATGAAGCGGCTGATATAGACGGAGCCAATAAGTTCCAGAAACTGAGGTATATCACCATTCCGTCTTTAAGTTACGCCACTTTTTTCGTCACTGTGACCACATTGATCGGGTGGCTGCAATTCTTCGAGGAGCCGTTTGTTATGACAGGCGGGGGACCACTCGACGGGACGATGTCCATGGCCCTCTTTATCTATGAAAGAGGTTTCCAATACAACGAGTTTGGCTATGCAGCCGCAGCTTCGCTCATATTATTTATATTTATTATCGTAGCTACATTAATCCAGTTTACATTTAACAAATCGAAAGAGAATTGAGGTGAACACTTGTGAAAAACAGATTTGAAAAACTGTTAGTAATGTCAGTTTTACTGATAGGCGGATTTATAGTCTCCATTCCGTTTATCTGGATGATCTTAAGTTCTTTTAAATCGGAGAGGGAAGCACGAACCATGCCTCCGACGTTTTGGCCGCAGGAGTTCACCTTTGAGCACTATATCAATCTCTTTCAGAATTTGAACTTCGGCACCTATTTTACAAATACACTCATTATTGTCCTGTTCGCGATGCTCGGTCTGCTCTTTAATACGATGGCGGGGTACGGATTCGCCAAGTTCCAGTTTAAAGGAAAAGAAGCGGTGTTCATCGCCGTGCTCGCGACCATGATGATTCCGGCACAGGTTTCCATGATTCCTGTTTACCTGCTTCTGAATCAGATGGGGCTGACGAACACGATGGCTGGTATTATTTTACCGGGCTTAATTGCCGCTTTTAATATTTTTCTGATCCGTCAGTTTATGACCACTATTCCTAACGATTTAATTGAATCCGCCCGTATTGACGGGGCGAAGGAGTTTCGTATTTTTTTCCAGATTATCATTCCACTGTCCAAACCTGTCCTGGCGGTACAAGCGATTCTTACCTTCGTGGGTGCCTGGAACAGTTTCCTTTGGCCGTTAATCGTGGCCAACGACCAGGCCTTGTATACATTATCCGTTGGTCTTGCTCTCTTACAGGGGCAGCATTCAAGCAGCTTCGCCCTTCAGATGGCCGGGGCCACAGTAATGGTTATTCCTGTACTGATCCTCTTCATCTTCGTGCAACGTTATATCGTTGAAGGGTTTAATACGACCGGAATTAAGTAAGGAAATGTGAGTTCGCATATCAGGAGGCAAATTGTATGAACGATACAGAGTTAAAAGAATTAGTCCAGAAAATGACAATCGAAGAGAAAGCTGACCAGATGTCTCAGGTCGTTTCTTCTTTTATTCATAAAGACAGCGGACAGGATAAAATCACCGGACCATTTGCCAGCTTTGAAGTGGCTGCTGAAAATATGAGCGGCAGCGGGTCCGTTCTTGGGGCAGCAGGAGCGGTCGATCTCCGGTCAATTCAGAAAGCTTACCTGGAACGGAACCGCCTGGGCATCCCGCTTTTATTTATGGCCGATGTGATTCACGGCTATAAAACGGTCTTCCCGGTCCCTCTTGCGTTGGGCTGCTCATGGGATCTTGAGGCTGCCGAGGAAAGTGCTCACATAGCGGCAAAAGAAGCTGCAGCAGCGGGGCTTCATGTCACTTTTTCACCGATGGTGGATCTTGTCCGCGATCCTCGCTGGGGAAGAGTGGTTGAATCGACAGGCGAAGATCCATATTTAAACGGGAAGTTTGCCCGGGCATTTGTCCGTGGCTACCAGGGAGAGGACCTGGCGGGCAACACCTCAAAAATCGCAGCATGTGTGAAGCATTTTGCGGCCTATGGCGCACCTGAAGGAGGCAGGGATTATAACACCGTTGATATGTCGGAACGTCAGCTTAGAGAATATTATTTGCCGGCATATAAAGCAGCTTTAGATGAAGGGGCCGAAATGGTGATGACGGCGTTTAATACGGTAGACGGGATTCCGGCCACAAGCAATAAGCGGCTTATGAGAGACCTGCTAAGAGGTGAGCTGGGATTTGATGGTGTACTTATTTCTGACTGGGGGGCTGTTATGGAAGCGATCCCCCATGGGGTGGCGGCTGATAACCGGGAAGCAGCTTTAAAATCTCTGAAAGCAGGTGTCGACATTGAGATGATGACGCCTTGTTATATTCAGCATCTGAAAAACCTGGTTGAAGAAAATAAAGTGTCTGAGAAATTGTTGGATGAAGCTGTTTTGCGAATCCTTAAGTTGAAAAATAAATTAGGACTCTTTGAAAATCCTTACCGAGGGGCAGATAAAGAGCTCGAACAAAAAGTGATCTTGTCAGAGGAGCATCGGCAGGCCGCCCGCGCCACTGCGGCAAAGTCATGCGTCCTGCTGAAAAATGAAGATGTTCTTCCTCTCAGTACCGAACAGAAGGTGGCTTTAATCGGTCCTTTTGCCGAAAGCAGAGACCTGATGGGACCGTGGTCAATTTTCGGGTCTGAAGATGACGTCGTGTCAGTGAAAACAGGCATCGCATCGAAAAAGGGTGTGAGGCTTACCGTTGAAACAGGCAGCCACATTAAATCGGTGACACCGGAGCAAATTGAGAAAGCTGTTAAGGCAGCTGAACAATCCGATGTGATCGTATTGGCGGTTGGGGAGCATTCAGATATGAGCGGGGAAGCAGGCAGCCGGACGAATATTCAATTGCCTCACGCGCAGTTGAAACTGGTGAAGGAATTACGGAAGACAGGTAAACCGGTAGTGACCCTCTTATTTAACGGACGGCCGCTTGACCTGCACGGTGTCATCGAGGAATCCGATGCTTTGCTGGAAGTGTGGTATCCGGGCTCTGAAGGAGGCAATGCGGTTGCTGACCTGCTGTACGGTGATAGAAACCCGTCAGGAAAACTAACCATGTCCTTTCCTCATAATGTAGGACAGGTGCCTGTTTACTATAATTCATTTAACACAGGCAGGCCGAAAGATGAGCTCGACCCATCCGACCGTTACGCGTCAAAATATCTGGATGCTCCAAACGAGGCCATGTTCCCCTTCGGGTTTGGACTGAGCTACACGTCATTTGACTATTCAGAGCTTCATCAGTCATCAGACAGATTACCGGGCGGGGAGTCTATTGACGTATCAGTAGAAGTGACTAACAGCGGAGCAACAGCCGGTGAAGAAACAGTTCAGCTGTACCTCCGGGATCTTGTGGGCGAAGTGATTCGTCCCGTGAAAGAATTGAAAGGTTTCAGGAAAATTTACCTTGAGCCTGGAGAAACCAGGAAAGTGGTCTTTGAGATTAATGAGGATGATTTAAAGTACCATCACAGCGACTTGTCTTACCGGGCCGATCCCGGCGATTTTACAGTAAGTGTCGGTCCGGACAGCCGCAATACGGAACAACTCCGGTTTACTTACGAATAGATGGAATTATCAGATCTGTCTGAAACAAACGGCGAGGAGAGATACAGGTGAAAAAAAAGACACATCCTATTTATAAACATGAAATTCTTTCCGGTGATTTGACATTTACCTTTTTAAATACCGGCGATATTTTTGAGATCCGTTCGCAGAGATCCATGATCAATCAATTGAATGGCAATGTTATTGACGGTTCCTTAAATAATATTTTCTTGCGTATTCACAATAAAAGCACAATTAAGTGGTGCCCTTTAGTGGGAGTGAAATCCCCCGGCACTGTCCATTTTGCTGCTGATTCTGTGCAGTGGAAAGGGACGTTTGAAAATGTCGCCTATCGCGTGACATTTTCCCCCGATCCTTCCGGCATCTGGTTCTGGAAAGTGGAATTAGAGGGTGAAAGAACTGAAGTGGATATTGTGTACGGCCAGGATCTTGGGCTTGGCGAGCCTGGAATGGTCCGGAATAATGAAGCCTATGCTTCCCAATACATCGATCACAAACCTTTTCTAAGTGAGGAAAAAGGCTTTGTAGTAACAAGCAGACAGAACCTTCCACAGTCAGGCAGCAATCCTTATATACAGCAGGGATGCCTTGGAGGTGCCAAGGGTTATAGTACGGACGGTTTCCAATTCTTCGGGCTCTCATATAAGGAGACCAATGAGCCGGAGCTGTTAAACCGGCCGTCCTTCCCGAATATGAATTATCAGTATGAATTTGCCTATACAGCGCTCCAATCTGATTTTTTCCAACTTAACGGGAGCAAAGAAATCATCTTTTACGGGCTTTTTAAAGAAAACCACCCTGATCCTGTGAAGGAGCTGGAATTCGAGGATGAGGTAGCAAAGGCTTGGAACCGTTTGAAAAATCAGACTCTTTCCACTATCACTAAAGAGAAAGGACCTTTTAAATCATTTACAGGAGGGCTGATAAAAACGGTTCCTCTCACTGATGAAGAATTGCACAGCCTTTTTCCGCAAAGAATATTTGAGGAAAAAACTGACGGGGAACTGGCCTCATTTTTTACAGACACTTACGAACACGTCGTGCTGCCGGAAAAAGAGCTGAGAATGGAACGTCCGCACGGTCATATTTTAATGACAGGCAACAATGACCGGCTGGAGCAGCAGGTCATGACTACCACTTCTTATATGTATGGTATCTTTAATTCCCAGGTAGCCCTGGACAATACTTCCTTTAACAAGATGACAACAAACGCCCGGAATCCGTTAAATATCCCGAAAACATCCGGTCAGCGGATTTATATTGAAAAAGAGGGCACGTATCAGCTTCTTGCTGTTCCATCGGTATTTGAAATGGGCTTTAATTATGCCCGCTGGTACTACAAAACAGAAGATGCCCTGATCATCGTGACAAATTATACGGTGCCAGACGACCCAGTTATCCAGTTGGAAGTGGAATCAGAGAATGGGCAGACTTACCGTTTCCTTGTAACAAATCAGGTGTCAATGGAAAACCATGAATACGATCAACCTTTCTTCGTAGAAGAAAAAGAAGGCTCATACATTTTCTCAGCAGATGAAAATGCTGTGAGTAACAGCGTCTTCCCGGAACTTGCTTTCAAACTCACATTTGACGGCACGGACACTCAGTTGAAAGATGAAACGGCATTGACTGAAAATCCGGATCATGAAACAGCTTCATTAATTGTGCATGAAACGGACAAAACAGCGTCATGGAAAATGATGATAAGCGGCAGTTTGAGCGGTGAATTTCCACCTGATACAGTTAAGGATTTCTCTCATGAAAAAGAGACCTACCGGCAGTTCTTCAAAGAGCTGATGAATGGATTTAAGCTTGAAATAAACGGCTCTCCGTCTCAAGAACTTGAAAGTCTGAACACACTTGCCTGGTGGTATACGCATAACATGCTCGTCCATTATTCCGTTCCGCACGGACTCGAGCAGTACGGCGCAGCAGCCTGGGGAACACGGGATGTGTGCCAGGGACCTGCTGAATATTTCCTCGCCATGCAGAAATATGACCAGGTGAAAGATATCTTAAGGGTCGTTTACTCTCATCAGTATAAAGATACAGGCAACTGGCCCCAATGGTTTATGTTCGACGAGTATTCCCGCATCCAGCAGGAAGAAAGCCACGGGGATATTATTGTCTGGCCTCTGAAACTGCTGGCTGATTACTTGGAAAAAACGGGAGATACAGCATTTTTAAAGGAAGAATTGCCCTACACAGACAGAGGAAGCAAGGGGTTTACGGATGGGCAGGAAACACTTCTCCACCATATGTACAAACAGATTGACTATATTAAAGGGCATTTTCTGCATGATACATTTTTGTCTTCTTACGGAGACGGAGATTGGGATGATACGCTGCAGCCGGCTAATCAGGAACTGAAGCAATACATGGTGAGCAGCTGGACGGTTGCGTTAACGTTCCAGGTATTGACCAAGCTTGCTGGGAATATTAAGGAATCCGCACCTGAGAAGGCGGACGAATTGGCTGGACTTGCCCGTGGGATAGAAAAAGATTATCAGGCATATATACGCGATCATCAGGTAATCCCTGGATTTTTATATCTCGAAGATAAAGACAAGCCTGAGAAGATGCTTCATCCGACGGACAATAAAACGGGAATCAATTATCGTCTTCTTCCTATGATTCGAAGCATGATCAGTGAGTTGTTTAATGAAGAGGAAGTAAAAGACCATTATGAGCTAATCAAAGAACATTTGTTTTTCCCAGATGGTGTTCGCCTTATGAATCAGCCTGCCCAATATGAAGGTGGGGTCAGCAAACACTTCAAACGGGCGGAGCAAGCAGCTAATTTCGGCCGGGAGATAGGCCTTCAGTACGTCCACGCACATATCCGCTTTATCGAAGCCATGGCTAAAATCGGGAAAGCCGACGATGCCTGGGCCGGTTTGAAAGCTATCAATCCGATAGGGATCCACGAATCGGTGCCGAACGCTGACTTACGCCAGAGCAATGCCTATTTCAGTAGTTCAGACGGGAAGTTCAATACGCGGTATGATGCAGCAGAGAATTTTCATTTGCTGAAAAAAGGCAAAGTTAAGGTGAAAGGCGGCTGGCGCATTTATTCAAGTGGCCCGGGAATTTATATAAACCAGCTTATCTCCCATGTACTTGGTATCCGTGAAGAAGGGGATAAACTGATTCTTGATCCATCGCTGCCTGAATACTTGGATGGACTGAATTTCAACTTTTCGGTCGACGGACATCCTGCAACAGTCATTTATCACTTTTCAGGTGAACCAGGGCCGCGTGTGAAAGTGAATGGAACAGACGTTCCTTCCGAACACACATTTAATCGCTACCGGCCAGCTGGATTGAAGATTAATAAAAGATGGATTGATTCAACTGAAATGAATGAAATCGATCTTTATATGTAGTAAATTAGGATTAAGCGCAGAATGCGGAAGTTATCAGTTGGCGGGTCAGAATTTAAATCCTCACCAGTCTGGAGATTTTAATTTACTTTTTTTCAAATCCCAATATTTGGGGAATAATAAAATAAACAGCTTGAAACAGAGGGGGTGAATCCATGCCTACTATTAAAGATGTTGCAAAAAGAGCCGGGGTAGCGGTATCCACCGCCTCTTACGCTTTAAGCGGAAGCAGTAAAATTAAAGGCGCAACTAGGGAAAAAGTATTACTAGCAGCTAAAGAGCTGAATTACCGGAAAAACGGACTGGCGATGGATTTAAAAAAGAGTAAAACAAAAACGATCGCCTTGATTTTAAGCGACCTGTCAGGTCCTTTCTATTCAGAGTTAATCCGGGGTGTGCAGGAGCTGGCGCTTGAGAAAGAGTATGACCTGATCGTATGCGGTTCTCACGGCGATGAAAGTTCCACTGCTGCTAAATTCTTAAGGGAAACACGGACAGACGGTGTTATTTTACTTGCGCACAATATTAAAAGCGAGTTTATACGTGAATCAGCTCGCGAAGGTTTCCCGATCATCGTACTTGACCGGCATTTGTCCGGTGATCCGAATATTATCAGTATTAACGTAAATAACCGTAAAGGCGGTTATCATGCCACTGATTATCTGATCCAGAGCGGCAAAAAGTCGGTAGGACTGATTAGCGGACCATCAAATTCTGCGGACAGCCAGGATCGGGTGGCAGGCTATAAGGAAGCCCTTGAGGCCCATGGAATAACCCCTCTATCGAAATGGATTATTAACGGGAAGTTTACCCAGGAGGGCGGTTACCAGGCGACAAAAATGCTGATTCACCAGGGCGACATGCCAGAAGCCGTGTTCTATGCGAATGATGAAATGGCGATCGGCGGCCTTGAAGCTTTAAAAGAACACAATATCCGTGTGCCTGAGGATATATCTATTATAGGATTTGACGATATCCAGCTCACACCGTATTTGGCGCCGCCTCTCACAACAATGCGGCAGCCGAAATACGAAATAGGAAAGCTCGCCGCACATATTATTTTCCAAGTGCTTGAAGGAGACCAGGTCAATGAGCATTACACCTTTGATACGGAACTGATCAAGCGGGAATCAGTGCGGATAGGTAAGTAAAAAGCGGTACACAGTAATCGAAGGAAGTGGAGAAGTCAGGTCTCCGCTTCTTTTATGGTATCCTTTTCTTAGTCGAACAAAAACAGAAACATCCCTATAGTTGAAGGATGTTTCTGTAAAACTTACCTTGTCCCTAAAAGTACTTTAGAACTTTAATTAATCAACCTTAAATCCATGCTTGAATGGATCATTTGGATCAATTAAAATATTTTGGAAACCGGTAACGAATGCTGTTCCCGTCACCTCGGTTGCCACAGCATCAACGTCTCCTAGTTTCACTCTGTTTAGGGCTTTTCCTGTGAATGTACCTCCTACGAAGCCTTCGCAAACGACTTCTTCCCCTATATCTAATTCTCCTCTTCCGACCATTCTGGAGACCATAGCTGTCGTACCGGTGCCTCCAGGGGAACGGTCTGCCTGTCTGTCACTGAAAACATGGACGTTTTTATAAGTTGCTTCCGGGAGAGTGGGTTTTCCGAAGAAAGTGACAATATCCACTTTATTAATATATGGTTTTGTTGGGTGCTGAACGGTCAGCTGCTTATTAACTTCCTCTTTAATGAGTGCGGCATATTTTTTGAGTTTCGTGCCATTTGCCACGTCAATTTCCACATCTAATTGTTCCACATCCACCCAGGCAAAGTAGTTTCCTCCAAAGCTGATATCTGTTGTGATTTCTCCGATTCCCTCCACATTAAGCTTTACATCTCTTTGCTCCAGAAAACCTGGCACATTTTCAAAACTGACAGAACTGACACGGTTATTTTCAATTTTACAAACGGGATAAACAAGGCCGGCAGGTGTCTCAAGAACCAGCTTTGTTTCCGGTTCGACTGCCTCTACAAACCCCATTTCTACAATGGCTGTTGCGACTCCGATGGTGGCATGCCCGCACATATTTAGAAAGTTAGTATTATCCATAAATATGACACCAAAATCGATTCCTTCTTGTGTGGGAGGGAGTAACAGCGCACCAAACATGTCCCGGTGACCTCTTGGTTCCTGTATTAAAGATCTGCGCAGCCAATCGTAATTCTCAGCCATATAGTCCCGTTGTTCAGCGACTGTCTCACCCTTGAGTTTTAACAACCCGCCATTAATAATTCGGGTAGGTTCACCGTAAGTGTGCGTTTCAATTGTCTGGATCATTTGATTAAAAATCATAAAAATCTCTCCTTTTGTTTTTAAACACAGTTATTGGATTAAGAGTCGAGGGAAGTAAAGCATAATATCCGGATAAAAAATCATCCCAAAAAGTGCAATAATTAATACAGTGATATACCAGATGTTGTATTTGCTTGCTTCAAACATGCTTACTTTCGCAATAGCTGTAGTAATGTATAAGCCACTCGCTACCGGAGGAGTCTGCTGGCCAATTCCCCAGACTATAATAACGACCATAGCGAACTGTAATGGATCTATATTGGTCATTTGCACTAAAGGAAGAAATAATGGTACTAAAACAACAACCATGACTGTACCATCAAAAATTAATCCACCAATAAACAAAATCAGACTGGCCATAAGCATGATCATAATAGGGTTGTCCGAATAAGCCATGAACGGCTCCATCATTTGCCGTCCAATTCCTAAGGAAGAAAAAGAAAATCCTAAGATGGTTGCGGTAGCTACAATAAACATGACGAGCGCCGTATTACGTACACTGTCTTCAAGAGCCTTAATTAAGTTTTTCCATGACAGTTCTTTGTAAATGGCTCCGGCAAATAAACCGCATAATACCGCTAAAGCAGCTGATTCTGTAGGCGTCACTACCCCTGTCATAATTCCTCCCAGGATCACTCCGGGAACGAGAAGAGCGGGTATGGCATCAATAAAAGTCTTGTAAAGATAACGCCAGCTGAACGCCTTCTCCTCAAATCCATAATCATTTTTTAATGAAACGAGATAGGCGACAATCAGATACCCAAACGCAATCATTAACCCTATAGGAATACCTGTTAAAAAAAGACTGGCTACTGAAATGCCTGAAATTGAACCATACAGGATCATAGGAACACTTGGGGGAATTAAAATACCTAGAGAAGACCCTGCGGACGTCGTAGCTGCTGAAAATCCTGGCGCATAACCTTTTTTATTCATAGCTGGTATCATAATTTGGCCAACTGCCGCACTGGCAGCAGCTGCGGTACCCGTTATTGCTCCAAAAAAGACAGAAGCAAGAACGTTCACAAAGGCTAATCCCCCTTTAAACATCCCAACAATAGATAAAGCAAAATTAATTAAACGATGGGACATACCGCTACAGTTCATTAAAGAGCCAGCTAATATAAAAAGAGGTATGGCCAACAAAGGAAAGCTGTTGGTACCCTGATATAGCTGTTGAACAAGCAGGCTCATCGGTAAATCAGTCAGAAGCAATAAGAAGGCTAATGCTGTGACCCCCAGTGCGAACGCAATAGGAACACCCAGGGCAAGCATCAGTAAAATAACAGCCAGCATCAACGCTGCAGTCATTATTCTCCCTCCTTCCCGAACTTATGTCCTGCTTTTCTTTCTTTAAAATTCTGAAATGCTTTGTTAATCTCTGTGATAAGCTGCAGAATTACTTCAACAAACATGAGAATAAAGGCAAGCCATATCATGCCGTACGGGACCCACATGGGCAAGCCGGTAATTGGCATCGTCGTTCTGCCGGCGGCTTGAATGAAAGGATATGCCCATATATTGGTCATGAAAAGGAACCATATCACAATACTTTTAGAGAATATTAGCAACAAAGGTTTCCACATAGAAGGAATTTTATCTTCTAAGAAAGACATTTTTAAGTGGCTGTTTTCGGCGGTGCATTGATAAGCTCCCAGAAAAGTAATCCAAATCATAGTTAATATGGCCATTTCCTCAGGCCATGGAAGAGGGTTGCTGAGAACCCTCCTGAAAATGACCTGTATTAAAAGAATGGCGAACATACTGAACAGAACGGCATTATTGGCATATTTAATAATTAGAAATAGTGACCGGTGAATCATTTTCATTCAAATCACCCTTATAAAGTGGCTGAGTTACTGGGTAGTAAGAATATCATCAATAATTTGCTGGCCATCTTCACCTAACTCTTCTGTAACGGTATCCCATACAGATTTTGTAGCTTCCTGGAATGGCCTAATATCTTCAATTTCATACACATCCATGCCTTTTTCTTCAAACTCTGCTACAAGAGCATCATCTTGGTCCGCATTGAGTTCCCTGTTAATATCCCGACCTGCTTCTGCGGCTTCCAGGATAATGGTTTGTTGTTCCTCTGTTAAATCCTCCCATTTGTCATTATTAATAAATAAAGAGGCAGGGGAGTAAACGTGATTAGTGATCGTCAGGTAATCCTGTACATCATAGAATGAAGAACTTTCTACAACTGACAGAGGGTTTTCCTGGCCGTCGATCGCTCCTTGCTGTAATGCGGTAAATACTTCTGAGAACGACATAGGTAAAGGGTTTGCACCTAATGCCTCAAATGTCTGGATTCTAACTGTACTTTCAGGTACTCGGATACTTAACCCGTCAAAATCTTCAGGTGAGGTAATCTGATGACTATTATTAGTGACCTGTCTGAATCCGTCTTCCCAATATGCGAGATGCATGAGGTTATTATCGAGTAAATGCTCTCCAACATTGTCGCCTATTTCTCCGTCTAAAACTTCCCAGGCATTTTCTCTGTCAGTAAAAATATAAGGTAGTGAAAAAATTTCTACATAAGGATTAATTTGAGCTAACGGGGTAGAAGAAATCCCAATATCAATCGTTCCTACTTCCACACCTTCCTGTATTTCACCGCCAGATCCGCCTAAGGCACCTCCCCCATGAATCTGAATTTCAACCTCACCGTTTGTTTGCTCCTCGACGATCTCTTTAAATTCTTCCGCTCCGATGCCCCACGGGTGGTCAGTGGGCAGTTCATAAGCAAAACTTAATGACACCGGATCAGGTTGATTGCCTGAATTGTTCTCGTCTGGATTATTTGCGGAACCTTCCTGCTCAGAATTACACCCAATAGCTAACACGGCAATTGACGGGAGAAAAATAGACATTACTAATTTTTTGTGGAATGTCATGATTATGATAACTCCTTTCTATTCTTGGAACTGAAACGAGTAGCCTTCATATCTTCCAGCACAACATTTTCATATTCTAAGACGCCTTCAAGGTGATTTTTGAATAACCTTTCCACTTTGTCCTTATCGCGTTCTTTAAGTGCTTCATAAATATCGCGATGCTCGTAAATAGACCGTTTGACTAAATCAGGACGAGCCATAAAAGAATATCTGAAAGAATAAATATAATCGTGCAGATTTTCTAATATTTTTATTGTTCGTTTAAGGTTGGAAGCTTTAATAATTAACGAGTGAAACTCATCATGGACTTTACTTAAACTGTCGACATTATTGGACTCGAAGTGTTTAATCGACTCGTCAAGCAGCTCTCCAATATATTGAAGATCTTCATCGGTTAAATAATCCACAGAGTACCTCGCTGCCACGGGTTCTAATTGCGACCGGATTAAATTAATCTCATTAATTGATTCGGACGTTATACCTTTAACCAGGCAATATTTCCTCGGTTTAATGACAATCAGGTCTTCCAACTCTAATTTGTGCAATGCTTCCCGCACAGGAGTACGGCTCACCCCAAGCTGCTCGGCTAAATCAGCTTCGCTAAGTTTATCACCTGGGTTTAGTTCATTATTTAGAATCATTGCTCGCAGTTGTTTAAACACAGTTTCGCGAATGGACAAAGTTTCAACTTTCTTCATTTGGGTCCTCCTTTCAAGGATTTGTCTTTTAGCAACAGAGACACATTGTATCCCAGTTGGTTGAATGTAGGTCTCATTTTATGACACATTGTATCCCAATTCAACATTTTTTTAGAATATTAAGATTATTATAAAAATTAAAGTCGGCAGGAAAGCCAATAGCCACAGGCTTTAATCAGGGAAACACGACCTCCAGCATTCGACACAGGTAAGTTATGGAAAGACTAAAGGGAGTAGTGGAGCCGAATAACATTTTTTGGTTAAGAGGAGTAATTAATAGATTATTACATATTTGAAAAGGAACTGAGACAGAGAGCATACTAATCGTGTTTTTCCCAGTCCCGCCCGCTTCATTGGAATAAATTACAGGTTTATTTCCGTTTATGCCTAAGTTACCGTATGTAACTGTAAAAAGATTTTATTCTATACAAGAAAGGAAGGTCTCTTTTTATGAAAAAATTTCTTGGAGCGCTTTTATCCGTTACGGTAGCGCTTGGTATTTTTGCAGGGCCGGCAGGGGCCTACGAGTATTTTGATGAGCCGCCGTTTGAAGCATACAAGGTCAGCCAGGGTGACAGCTTTTTCTATATTGCACAGCGTTACGGTCTGGACTACCGGGAACTTCAGCGTATTAACCCGGAGGTAAACCCTTATAACATGCAAGTTGGGTCAATCATCCGGCTGATAGAAGAAGATAGCAATCAGACTGATCCGGCTGAAGACAGTTATGAGGCAGAAGTGGTCAGGCTTGTAAATAAGGAGCGTACGAGCCGCGGATTGGATCCTTTAGAGCACAGTCCTGCAGTTCGGAACGTCGCACAGGCCAAGTCAAAAGATATGGTGGACAACAACTACTTCAGCCATACGAGCCCAACATACGGTTCCCCGTTTGACATGCTGGATACATACGGTGTGCAGTACCGGACTGCAGGGGAGAATATTGCCCGAGGACAGCGGTCGCCGGAAGCAGTTGTAAATGCGTGGATGAACTCACAGGGTCACCGGCAGAACATTCTAAATGCCAACTTTTCAAAAATTGGCGTTGGTCATTATGAAAATACGTGGACACAGTTATTCACAGATTAATATTTTTTAAAAAAGAAAGGTATGAATGAAGTTGAAAAAGTTAGCAAGTGTATTACTAGCAGGAATCTTTGTTTTCACAGCAGGAAACGCCGTTCAGGCAAATTATGAGTACTTTGATTCACCTCCGTTTGACACTTACAAAGTGAGCGAAGGAGATACATTAAGTTATATTGCTAAACGTTACGGTGTGGAATTAGACGACCTTTACAGCTTTAACCCGGATATCAAAGGGGATTTAATTGTGACTGGGGAATCTATTAAACTTGTCGGAAACTCCGATGACGGGAGTGCGGACAGAATAGAATTAAGCGCGAGTGACCGTGACTTGCTGGAACGTCTTGTTCACGCTGAGGCACGGGGGCAGGATTATGAAGGCAAGATAGCCGTAGCGGAAGTAGTTTTTAACCGTGTCGACAGCGACGACTTCCCGGACACTGTCCGTGGTGTCATTATGCAAAATCGTCAGTTTTCACCAGTATCTAATGGAGCCATTAACAACAATCCTAGTTCAAAAACGAAGGAAGCCGTGCAGGATGCTGTGGAAGGAACAAATCTCGTAGACGATGCGTTGTTCTTCTGGAATCCGGATATCGCGACTTCCCGCTGGCTGGAAAGCATGACAGTTGTACGAACAATTGACGATCATGAATTTTTAAAATAAATAGAGTTAAGGAAAACAAGGGATGAACCGTCCCTTGTTTTTTTAGTTTGATAACGGTTTCTAATGAATTCATTTAATGGATGTGTTTATTTAGGGGAGGGGCCTCGTTAAGAAAGTGAAAATTTTTCAAGTATGCCGATTTAGTGTAATATAGAGTACTGATATCTTATAAATACTTTTTAAAGTTACAGGGAGGCCAAAGTCAGTGGGTTGGATGAATGTACTCTATATCGTCGTTGCAGTCGTATGGATAACTGCAGGTCTTAATAAAACAATTCAAAAGAAAGAACCTAAATTAGCCACGATCCTTCTCTACAGCGGAATCGCTTTAGCCGTAGGGGGAGCAGCTAACCTAATAGTCAATTCTTTCGCGTTGCTGGTCATCATCTTTGGAGTGATAAACCTTACAGCCCTTTTTATGTTCATACTGAAGATGAGAAACTGAAAGCTTGCTGCACAGCAAGCTTTTTTTGGTAGGTGAAAAAGAAGCTCTACCGTATAATCGTGTGACTCTACCGTATAACTGCTTAACTCTACCGTATAAAAAAGAAGCTCTACCGTATAACAATTTTCGACAAAAATCTCACCCTTCCGCCTCGAAACACCCCAACCCAATCCACTCCCTCCTATAATATTAAAAACCAAACCTTATTATAAAACCTTTAAAAGGACTCTTTAATCAGAACCTCGAAGTATACCTATATAACACCATTTGGTATAATTTTTTCTAACAATAGAATAGGCTGTGAGGTCATGATGTAGCGGCAGTTTACTAATATGATGAGAGATAAAAAGGGGTAATTAAAAATGAGAAACAGACTAATGATGATGGTGCTGAGTGTGATCTCACTCGTAACGTTCACAGCCTGCGCGGAGAATGAGGAACAGGCAAACCAGGACATGCCAGACGAACAGAATGAGAGTAACTTTGGGTCTGAAAACAATAATGAGGCGGAGGAGGCTCTTAACGAAGAAAACGACACCGGAAATGAGGCTGCAAATAACAACGAAGCTGAAAATAATGCGGTAAATGAAGAGGAAGAGAATGAGAATGAAGAGGAGACGGAAGAAGCCGCCTCTGAAACTAACGAGGCAGCTGAAGAGAACGCAGAAACTAACGAAGAGACGAACGAGACGAATTTAACAGAGAATGACAGTGAAGGCGGAAATAACAACGCCTCTGAAAATGAAAACAACAATACCGAAGAGTCGGAAGAATTCTCAGAACTTGAGCAGTTAGCCGTTCATTTTATAGATGTAGGGCAAGCTGACGCGACTTTATTTAAGTATTCCTACGAAGGGGAACGATATAAAGTTCTTTTTGATACAGGAAACTGGAATAGAAATGATGTCGCAAACTATCTTAACGACCAGGGGATTTCCAGTATTGATATTATGATCGGCTCGCACCCCCATGCGGATCACATAGGACAGATGGATACACTGATTAATGAGTTTGATGTCTCTGAAGTATGGATGTCAGGGGATACGACAACTTCACAAACATTCCAGCGTGTCATGGATGCGATTGAAGATAGTGATGTTGACTATTATGAACCACGGACAGGTGATATTTTTGACGTAGGGCCGATGGAAATCACTATAATAAATCCTGACAGTCTGACAGGGGACGTTCATGAAGGATCGATTTCAGCAGTATTCAAGTATGGAGACACGTCCTTTATTTTAACAGGTGACGCGGAGGAACAAACCGAACAGGCTATGGTCAATCGGGGATTGGATTTGGATGCGGATGTGCTGCAAGTAGGCCACCACGGGTCTTCAACGTCCACCATTCAGCCGTTTCTTGATGCAGTCGCTCCTGATATTGCGATCATTTCAGCCGGGGAAGATAATCAGTACGGACATCCCCATGACGAAGTGGTCGAGCGGATATTGGCAGCAGACGTAGACTTGCACGGGACCTATGTTCACGGAACCATTATTGTTGAATCAGATGGCGAGTCTCTTAACGTCCTGACAAAAGAAGATGGCACGGTGACGCCGCCGTCTACCGGTCAAACGGCTCCTTCTGATTCAGCTAACGACTCAGACATCAATGCTGAAAACGAGACAGCTGAAACGGAAGAAGAAAGCTCTGTACCAACTGACGGCTCCTGTATTGATATTAACAGCGCCAGCCAGTCAGAACTTGAGGAAATCATCCATATCGGACCTGCCCGGGCCGAAGAATTGATTGACCTGCGTCCGTTTGGGTCATTAGACGATCTTACGAGGGTCAGTGGTATTGCCGAGGGCAGACTGGCAGATATTAAGGATGAAGGCAAAGCTTGCGCGAGGTGATAAAAAATGGCAGTTGACGGTTTTCTGGATCGAATAGAAGACGGGAAATTCGGCGTTATCCTTGTTGAGGATATTGGTAAAGAGTATATGGTCCCTAAGAATAACCTTCCAGACGGTGCCAGGGAAGGTATGTGGCTGACCGTAACCATAGAAGATGAAGAAGTTAAAAGTATAGAGATTAACCGCACGAAAACAATCGGGTTGCAGCAGAAAATTGACTCGCAGATGGAGCGGATTCGAAAAAAGAAAAAGGGAAGTAAGTTTAAGAGGAAATAGATCAATATCATCATTAAGAGAACAGCTGTCCCAGTGTCTGAGGACAGCTGTTTTTATAGTGTGCCCGGCATGTCTGACAGCTAGGTGGTGGAAGTCCACTACGGGCTTGGCAATGGGAACCGTTAGCGAATGGCAAGGGTGTCCG
>NZ_FOGT01000011.1 GCF_900111295.1 Salipaludibacillus aurantiacus
CCTTTTTTTAAAATTAGCCTAAAAAACACATTACATATATTAACATTAATGTATTTATTATACTTACGTGCAATCGTTATGGGTCAGACCCCCCAGCTTTTGGTAATCACTCATATTTAGATATTTTTTCATAGAGAGCGGTGCGGCTGATGCCTAGAAGTTTAGCTGCTTTTGATTTATTGCCATTCGTATACTGCAGAGTTTCAAAGATAGCTTTCTTCTCAGCTTCTCTTAATTGTTCTGCCAGTGTTTTCGGTTCCTCGGCCGCTTTCATTCCGGTAATTTTCTCAGGAAGGTGTTTATCCGTAATGGTTTCATAGGAATCCACTACATTAACTGTCCGTTCAATGACATTTTCCAGTTCCCTTGTGTTCCCAGGCCACTCATAATGCAGGAGTGCGGCCATGGCCCGGTTGTCAATGACTGACACCTCTTTACCCAGGCGGGCAGACAGTTTTTTCAGAAAGTAAGGAACGAGAGCTTCGATATCTTCTTTTCTTGTCCTTAACGAAGGAATCTGGATTGAAAAAACATTTAAACGGTAAAAAAGGTCAAGGCGGAAGTCGCCGCTTTGAATCATTTTTTCGAGGCTTCTGTTTGTAGCTGCTACAACACGTATATCAATGGGTTTCGCCGCATTGGCTCCCACCTTTTCCACTTCGCGCTCCTGAAGGACGCGGAGAAGTTTTACCTGCATATGAATAGGCAATTCACCGATCTCATCAAGAAATATTGTGCCGCCGTCTGCAGCTTCAAACTTGCCTTTTTTTCCTCCCCGTTTCGCTCCTGTAAATGACCCTTCTACGTAACCGAATAGCTCAGATTCAATAAGATCACTCGGGATGGCTGCGCAGTTTACTTTGACAAAAGGCCCTGGAGACCTTGGACTTGCGTTATGAATCGCGTGGGCGAATAATTCTTTACCGGTTCCGCTTTCTCCGAGCAAAAGCACATTAGAGTCAGTTCCGGCTGCTTTTTGCGCCAGATTTTTAGCTTTCAGCCATGATTCGCTTTTTCCTATAAGCTGATTAAACTGGTACTTAGCCCGGTTCGTTTCCTGCCATTCTCCCTTATAATTATCCAGTTCCTTCTCCAGCTTCGCCATCCGCTTCTTAAGCGCTTTAAATCCGCCTAAATTCTTAAAAAGAACTTTTCCTACAGCCCCTTCTAATTTTCCTTCTTTAAAAATGGGGAGCCTGGTGGCTACCATATAATCTCCTTTTATAGGCTGGATATCCGCTATTTCAGGTTTTCCCGTTTCAGCAACGAGGTGCATACGCGTATTTTCAATGATGTCCGTGACGTGTTTTCCTGTCACTTCTTCCGCATCCACTTCAAGAAAGTCTGCATACTCCTGGTTGATCATTGTTATAAAACCTTCTTTATCAACCATCACTATTCCGTCATGGGCAAACTCAATAATGGTCTCCATCTGTTCCGCTTTTTCTTTCCAGTCTTCATTTTCGTCTGGAAATGATACAGGATCAGCTACTGTAAACCGGAAAGCCAAATAGACTGCAGAACTTTTCGCCGCGGCTATCGACTGTTTCATTACCCTGTATTTTTTATTATTAATGGTTACTTTGTCAGTCATTTGATTTGCTTCGTCACTAAGCAGTGACCGAAACTGGTCATTGACGACAAGTTCACTGAAACGTTTTTTCGTTAAATCTTCAGCCGATAGGTTAAACAGTTCCTTAGCACGCTTATTAGCCAGGACAACTGTTTCTTTATGGTCAACGAGAAGCATAGCTTGGTGCTCGTGATCGATTAGGGCCTGATAAAGGCTGTCGGCGTTTCTGCTCTCTTTTTCCAAAGCAAACAGCCAGTCATCAGGATAGAGAACGCCGCTTAACTGCCTGTCGTCATTGACGACAGGCAGTGAGGGCGGATGCCACTTTAACTTCTGCAGCGGCATCTCAAGTTCGTGGACAGTAGTCACTTGCCGGTCCATAATATCCGTTACTTTTTTCTGCGGAGAAAGGCCTTTCATCATTGCCGTCATCAGTGAATCAGCAGACAGGCTTCCCACGACACGCTGTTCTTCATTCAGTACAGGTGCCGTATCATTTTGTACGTGATACATTTTGGCAGCGGCTTCCTGAATGCTTTCATGTGTATATAACACCACGGGTGCTTCTTTCATTGCTGCCTTTGCAGGAATTCGTCGGTTCAATGTCCAGCCCCCTCCTTCACATTCTTTAATGGATTGTTATCAGCTTTATCTGGTCAGCGTTGCTTATGTGCTTTGTGCAAAAATGCAGATGGGGATGTCGGTAGCTTGTATAGTTGTTACATTTAAGCGGCAGCTGTTTTGCTTTAAAATTTATCTTCCTCATAACTAATTTCCCCTGTTATTTACATTTGCTTACAAAAAATGTTTCACATGAAACATTAAACGTCATCTTTTTCATTTTAACGACAGCAGGCAAACGAATGATGTCAGGGCAAGTATAGCAAAGAGGAAGCCGGTGAAAAAGCTTCCTCTTAAGTCGTCTGGCTATCTGCTGACGATTAATGATGTGCCCTGTCCGCCGCCGATACACAAAGTAGCCAGCCCGTGTTTAGATTCACGGCGTTTCATTTCGTGAAGCAGGGTGACAAGGATACGCGCTCCGGAGGCCCCAATCGGATGGCCGAGTGCAATGGCTCCTCCGTTAACATTTACTTTGCTGCGGTCCATTTCAAGGTCTTTTGCCACTGCAAGCGCCTGGGCAGCGAAGGCTTCATTTGCTTCAATAAGATCCATGTCATTAATTGTAAGGCCCGCCCGCTCCAGAGCCTGTTTTGAAGCCGGCACCGGGCCGTACCCCATGATTTCAGGATCGAGAGCTGCATTGCCGTAAGAAGCGATAGTTGCTAACGGAGTTAAGCCGAGCTCTTCAGCCTTCTCTTTAGCCATGACAACTAACATTGCAGACCCGTCGTTAATGCCGGACGCATTTCCTGCTGTTACAGTCCCCTCTTTTTTAAACGCTGGTCGCAATTTACCAAGCTTATCAATTGTCATCCCGTGCTTCGGAAATTCATCATCTTTAACTACTATTGGATCGCCTTTCCGCTGAGGAATTTCAACAGGGACAATTTCTTCTTCGAAACGGCCTTCTTTCTGAGCGGCTTCAGCAAGTTTCTGGCTTTCAAGGGCAAACTTGTCCTGTTCTTCCCTGCTGATACTCCACTGTTCGGAAATGTTTTCAGCGGTGATCCCCATATGAATGTCGGTAAAAGCATCCATTAATCCGTCTTTTAAAAGTGTGTCTACCATTTTTCCGTCACCCATGCGCTCTCCCCAGCGGGCATTCGGAAGCACATACGGGGCGTTGCTCATGCTTTCTGTTCCTCCGGCAAGAATAATGTCGGCATCGCCAAGCGCAATAAACTGAGCTGCCATGCTGACTGTCCTAAGTCCGGATCCGCAAAGCTTGTTAATAGTTGTAGCTGGAATGGTATTAGGAACTCCAGCTTTGATAGCCACCTGACGCGCGACATTCTGTCCTAATCCGGTAGATAATATATTCCCCACAAGGACGTCGTTGATCATATCCGGCTCTATATTCGCCCGGCTGATCGCTTCTTTTGCTGCCAATGCACCTAAATCTACTGCTGACTTGGATGCCAGTCCCCCGCCGAAATTACCTATCGGTGTGCGTGCTGCACTCACAATTACTACTTCTCTCATAATTGATTCCTCCCTGTAAAGTAATCACTGTTTAACACTAACTTTATAATGCAAGTTCCATGCCAGTTTGTCCAGAGGCAAAGTGTCCAGTTTAGTTTACATTATCCATAAAATGGGGGGTCTGTCCCCCCATTTTTTGTCACCCTATTTGTGGCATATTTTTGCTCTAAGACCAATATGATTTTTTGTATAACGTCTATAAATATGAAGGGGAGCCTGATTAATGAATCTTATAAAGGATCACGCCTTTACACTGACCCTTTTCGGAAAAGCGATCCTGTTTGAGCCTGTAAGCCAGCGTTTAAAAGTGTATGACCTGCCGGATCGGAACTTACTGGACTTGTTTATAAAAAAATTAAAAAAACTTGCATTTGAAAAAGGCTGTGACAAACTGATTTTCTATGTGCGGCGGCATGAACAGCCCCTTATTAACCCTTACGCCACAAGGTATGAAGGAAAAATTGCCGGTTTTTTCAACGGTGAAGATGCTCACATTTATGCTTTGTTTCTTCATTCAGGACAATATAATACAAGGTTAACCCAGGAAGAAAAAAATGTCTTCCGTCTTGTAAAACACAAGCAGGGAAAAGGTCCCTCCCACTGCTTTAAACTTCCGTCAGGGTTTTTCATGAGGTGGGCTGTCCCGGAAGATATTAATCAGATGGTCACATTATATAAGACAGTTTTCAAATCATACCCCACTCCTATGAATGATCCGGCTTTTATTCGGAAAATGATGGATGACGGCGTTTACTTCCTGGTTGTAGAACATGACAGAAGAATAGTCAGCGCCTGCTCAGCCGAGCTGCTTCCCGAATTTAAGGCCGCTGAACTCTCTGATTGTGCCACCTACCGTAAACACCGGAAAAAACAGCTTCTGTCATACCAGGTGGCGCACCTTCTTCCTCGGGTGAAAGATTTAGGGGTCCGTACCATTTTCTCTTATTCCCGTTCTGTCTCTTCAGGAATGAACCTCGTCAATGCTAAGCACGGGTTTCATTTCGGCGGCCGGATGCTCAGAAACAGCAACATTTGCGGCCGGCTCGAAAATATGAATATATGGTATAAGAATCTGTAAAGTAATCATTTATAAAAAAGCGTTTATAGGCAGGGGCTTTTTTCCGGAGGATCAGCTGAGCTGGCCGCCTGTCGGATGAAAGCTCCTGTTTCTTTTAGTTTTTAAATCCGTTTTTTATAAATCTCTTCCCCTCTTTTAAACGAGCTTTTTTCTTATTAACCTATCCGCTCCTCTCCTCCCCTGTTTTACACACCCGCTCACATACTCATAAATTTATTTTTTTTCGATCTTATTTTAAGAATAATTTCCATCCTTTTTGAAAATGATGAAAGGTGTAGTAACACGCGCGAGTTTTCATGATCGAGGCGTATAAACACTATTGATTCATGACAGAAGGAGAGAGCAGATATGCCATCGAATGAACCGTTACAAGATCTTTCGTTTAAAAGAAATGACCAGATTGACCGTAAACACCTCCAAACCCGGAAAACCGGTCCAAAAAAACTGGAACATAAAAAAAGACATCCAGAAAAGAAAATTGCCCTTATCGGCTGGAGTGTCGCTTCAATTGAAGCGTTGGACAAAATGAAGCGGCCTTATCTTGTTGTAAGCCTTCCTGATTTTGAGGAATATGCGACTACTCATAATATCCCCTTCCTTCCGTGGGAATTCAGCAGGGACCTTCCTTACGAAGATATCTTTAAACATGCTGAAGCTTTATATCGAAAGCTGAAGGAACTTGAAGTAGATCACGCCATTCCTATATTTGAAGAAACTGTGGAGTGGGCTGGCGCTCTGAACGCCCATTTCCGCGATGATCCGAGGCTTTTTGACCACGCGGTGCTATTCAGGGACAAAGCGCTTATGAAACGGCGTGCGCATATAGGCGGTTTGCGTGTAGGGGTTTTTGAAGAAGGAGAGACAAAAGAAGATGTCAGGCGTTTTTTCAGGCGCGTCAACCAGTCGCTTCTGCGGCACCCTGAACAGGATCCTGACCCAGTACATGTCAAAGCTTTTAATAAAGCGGGTGCGGCCGGCCACCGAATTATACGCTCCGAAGCGGATATTGACCGGAAACTTACTGATAATAACTTCCCTTGTCTGATGGAAAGCCATCTCGAAGGAGTGGAAATATCGTGTGAAGCGTTCATCCGCGGAGGAAAAGTCCAGTTTCTGAACATTACTGAATATGTCGTATTCGGCTATTCCATGATGGTGCCTCCTTCGCCTGAAATTGAAGAACTCCGCCCTGCTATCCGCGAAGAAGTTCAAAAAATTGTAGATGTGTTTGATATCGATCACGGCATCATCCATCCGGAATTTTTCCTTTCCAATGACGGTACGATTTATTTCGGGGAAGTCGCCTACAGGATTCCTGGGGGCCATATCTTTGACTTAATGAAAAAAACCTACGGATTTAATCCTTACGAAGCTCACATCCTCTGCTGTGACCCTAATACAACAGAAGAGGAACTGGATGGCGTGTTTCCGGACGAAAAAAGCTTTAACGGCCATGCTGGCAGCTTTCTGGTTTACCCTAAGTCGGATTATATTTCAGGGGTTAATATTCCTAAAGATTTAGAAGACCACCCAAGCTTTGATAAACACACGTTGTTCCACCCTGGAGTCAGTAAAATACAGGAACAGGAAGGCTACGGAAACCACCTTGGAACTGTCTTCTTTTATAACGAACTAAGTGATCATGTAAAACAGCCGCTGACCGATTACGTAGATCACGACTTTTTTATGTAAAAGAAAAAGCCGTACCCATGCGTTGGCAGGAGGCTGTTTCCAGCCTGCTGCCGATAAATAATTACAGGTCCTATTCTCAGGAAGGAGTGTTTTTTATGCCGTTAGAGGCAGACACGAAGAAAACGGAAACATTTATACAGGCATTTGCAACAATGGAAGAAGCTTTTCCATACGCAAGAAAAATGTACCAGCCCGACGTCCTGCAGGCAGCCGCCAGAGTAATGGAAGAACCGGACGGCATGAGGTTTCTCTACGAGTATGCAGACCGCTTTGATTCTGCTGGCATTTTTGAAGGGGGGCCATGGGCGGAACCTTCCAAACTTGAGCCCCGTCTGGTAACAGCCTCTCTCATGGATAACAGTATGACAGCGATCGTAGAAATTCTCAGTGAGCTGCGTATGGTATCGCTTGCTAAAGGTAAACACCAGCACGAATCGTTCACCCAGGAAGATGCGAAGGAATTTTTAGACAATGTGCTGGCCTTAAACGTCGATATCCTGTTTCCTGAAGAAACAGAAGCGGCAAGAATTGAAGGCAGAGGAAAAGAGAAAGACCGGGCTGAAAGACTGTTTCAGTTTCTTGCAGATGAACTGACCCTTACTTCTATTACCAGTACGCTAATTGACGAGATTGACGGGCTTGTCGCCCAGCGGCCGATTATGGTGAACAGAATTATTACCATGATTTTTGATGCTGAACAGCTTTTGAAAAGACCTATAGGAGCACATGACAAAAAAGCGATTAAGAAGTACATTCAGGCCGTCACAGGGCCTACTAAACTGTGCAAGGAAATCAAAGAGCCCTGCGATTACCGTAAGCGCCTGAAGGAAGCTACCGAAAAGGAGCTTCATGAAGAGGCTAAAGCATTTGCTAAATCCATGCGGTCTACAGGACTTGTGAGTGATAAGCATGTCATCCTTGTCCGCTATTTAAACCGGGAGAAAAAAGAATTGCTTCCTATGTGTTTAGCTTTAAGCAAAAAAGGCACAGCTCACCTGGAGGAGCATTACTCAATAGTCAGCGACCTTATAAAGGTTGCGATTCACCCGCCGACCAGGCAGGCTCTTTACGGCCTGACACTGATGCTTGAGCGTGGCATCCTCTCTGCTAACCCTGTTATTCCGGGACTGCGGCGCCTTATTGAACTGGACCTCCTGCCTGAAGTGAGAAAGGTACTCTTGAACTCCGTCAATAAAAGTGAAGGCGTCACAGCAAATGATATCCTCGTCGCGGGAACGATCAGCGTACTTGGACAGCCTTTAGGCATAGGACAAGGAATGAACCCTACATGCCAGACGGCACGGGGGATCAGTCTCTGGTCACTGCATGCGCCGGGTTATTTACTGGAACTCATTCCCCGCGCCGCACGGGACGGAGATATTGATATTATGTTTGAAGGACAAGCCATCCACTCCAAAAACTTAAGGGAAGGCTTAGTCGACGATCTTCATGAGGAACTGGACCCTGTTTCACTTGTTCTCGTCCCCCATCTTGACCGTATTTATGGTGAACTGGTGCGCCGCGCGGAATTTCGCGGAGAAGATGTGCATAAATGGGTGAACCCTGCCTTTTACGGTAACTGGGTCAATAAAGGGTTCAGCTCAGCAATTGACCCTATGACCGGTTCAATTGCTGATTACTCAGGTTTCGTAAGGCTGTTTTACTCCACTCATCACCCTGAGTACAACGACGGACACGAACTGATTTATCCGAACCCGGTAGGTATTTTCATTACCAACTCTTTCGGAGAACTGCTTGGACTGCACGCCGTTTCAATTCAAAGAGTGGCAAAAGATCCGAAAGGAAATTACCGCATCTATTTTTACAACCCAAATAATGACAGTTCTCAAGTCTGGGGGCAGGGAATTGAACCTGCTGTAGCCGGCAATGGGGAAATATTTGGAGAATCGTCACTTCCGTTTCATGAATTTACTTCCAGGTTATATGCGTTTCACTACAACCCTTACGAACAGGGAGACGCCTTTGCTGTCGATAAAAATTATGTAGAAAAGATTGAAGAACTGGCCCGCACTAGCTGGGGAGTAAAATATACGTGGGTGGAACTGTAAGAGCAATGAAAGGCTGACTTTGGCATTGAGTCGAAATCAGCCTTTTATTTTTGCAGCGATTACTTATGTTATATAATAGAACAAATGATCTTGGAGGAGGCCTAAAGTATGTGCGGACGCTTTACATTAACCAGCGCAGAAGGTTTAGCGGAACGGTTTAATATAATAGAAGATTTCCTCCCTGAACAGCTTAACATCTCCTATAATGTGGCACCGGGCCAGCCTGTTCTTTCTGTTATTCATACGGGTTCAGAGCGGCGTATGGGCCACCTCCGATGGGGCTTCATTCCCCGGTGGGCAAAAGAAGAGAAAATAGGGTATAAAATGATTAATGCCCGTGCTGAAACACTGGCAGAAAAACCGAGCTTTAAAAAACCTTTGCAGACTCAGCGCTGTCTCATTGTGACCGATGGATTTTATGAGTGGAAAAAAACAGACGACAAAAAACAGCCTTACCGTCTCACATTGAAAGACAAGGGAATTTTTTCATTTGCAGGCCTATGGGAGAAATGGCAGTCACCATCAGGCGATGCTGTTTTTTCCTGTACAATCATAACGACGAAAGCGAATGAAGTGATGCAGGATATTCATCACCGAATGCCCGTTATTATCGCTCAAGAAGATGAATCGGCATGGCTCGACCCTGAAAATTCCCGGAAACCGGAAGAGCTATTACTGCCTTTTCCATCTGATCACATGGACATTTATCCTGTGTCCGCTGCCGTGAACAATGCCAAAAATAACAGTCCGGATTTAATTCAGCCGGTTGGACAATGAAATCACCTGCCGCCGCATGTGTTTTACAGTTGCGTTTCCCGACCGGCTGACTTTCTGAAAGCCCTGCTCCCGGGCTTTATGTTAATACAGCTTAATAGAGCACCCCGCCGCGAGAATGAGTTTCTTTAAACACCTCCGGATCGGGATCAAAATATTCCTCAGTGTAAGCTGGAAGGAACTCCCCTTCTTCATTTATTGTTCCTGCCCCTAAAGCAGGGTCCATAGTGAGCCACTTGCCGTCCACCTTAACTTCTACCCATGCATGCCTGCGGTGGTTCACTTCTCCTTCAATATAGTTTGCCTCCATTCCTGCCGCTCTTAGTAAAGCTGTCGCCAGGAAAGCATATTCCAGACCCCCCCCGCTGCCTGTTTCCAATGTTTTTAGGGCGCTGTCTTCAAGCTCAAAGACATCCTCTCTCCTTTTTTGCACATTGTATGAGAGATTGGAAGCCGTAAATTCATATACAGCTTTTGCTGCTTCCCTTTCATTTTCAATCCCTTCGGTAATCTCATATGCCTTATTCATAATTAGCGGGTGATCCGATTCAATCCCCCTGGACGGCAGAAGGCTTCTTTCATCCTCTATCCCGTTTACTTGAAGGCTGATTTTTTTTATTGCTTTAAAGTCAGCTATAGACAGCTCTTCCTTCTCAATGTCCGGAACATTAATCAAGATGTCATAATTCCCAGAGCCAAAACGGAAAAATATTTCATCATCAAACTTATAATCTTCTACATTTACTAAATAGCCGGCTTCCAGTTCCTCATTATCTCCTTTTGTTGTCGTGACTAAAATAGAGCTGATTTTCTCTGTCCCTGCAACAGATGGATCAATCTCTCCTGCAATGCGATATCTTGTGCTCTCGTGCAGTCTTTCGCTTGTCATAGAAGGCTCTTCCAAGGTAACGCCGTGCCGTGCATATGAGGGGAAGTACTCCGTCTCTACAAAGTCTTCCGCTGACGTGTTATCTGCATAGAATGAAGCGGCATCATAAAAGACCCCTTTTTCTACATTCATTGCCTGTATTCTGATAAAATGCAGCGCCTCCCCAAAATAAAGAGGAACATCTCCGGAAAATTTACCATCCCTTACAGGGAGCATGACCTGCCTGCTTTCATCGTTGTGCTCTACTTGCACAATAACCGCATCTCCGCTGTCTTTATCAGGTACTTCGCCTTTAACTGAAATTGTTTCTTCCGCTTTAACCATCCCGCTAGCAGGCCTTGAAAGTGTAATACCAGTATTAATAGCAAATTTAGAATACTCCACTTCCCTTTTTATTTCTGCATTAGTGTTATATACATGAAAATAGGCAACAGGATAATAGTTATTTAAGTCCTCAGGATCCTTACCAGGCAGGCGGATACGAATTTCATACTCTCCCTCGCCGTGATGCAAAGCCAACTCTTTATTAAATTCTCCGTTATCTTTAAGCGGCACATAATGATAAAATGCAGTATTCATTTCCTCATGGATGACCTTTTCACTTAACACCTCTATTAAAAGGTGGGAATCGTTGATTTTCTCCTCTTCCTCAATGACCCCCTTAACTTCAAGGTAAGTGTCCGTCTCCATGTGATCCTGTTCGGGTGACATCAGCGTAAACCCTGTTTCATAGGCATAATCCATTAGCCAAATAGTTCCTTCTTCGTGCTGTTCCTGTCTTTCCAGAAGATCTTCGTCAATTTCCAAAAAGACGTCTTCACTTGTTTCTTCGGTTTTCTCCGAGCAACCGGCCATTATTAAAATAATTAAAAAAATTGCCACACGATATAACTTATATTTCTTCCGCATCGTTCCCCTCCAGATCCCTTGGCCACCTGTTTGCATTCAGCCTCCAAACACTTTTTTAATATGATTGGATAATTCTCTGTCATTGACTCTTTAATGTTAAACGCATCATTTACCGTGGATCATAATACATCCGGTCTAATTAGTCTTTTTTTACTATTTTACTCCTTCATCGCGTCTTATTAAAGTGCCTTAATCAAAACAGGTACGAAGACGGGAAAATAACTCTCAGGCAAGGTATATCAGCCTACCGCAGACGTGTACATACCTGCCAATATGTATATAAAGTATTAGTTATAAATGTCATCTTTTAAAGCTATAATTGGACAAGCTTCGATATCATTAAACATAAGCCCCCAAAAATATTCTAAAAATTCAAAATAAACAGTTATATTTTGTTCGTTATATGATATAATATATTCGAGATAACATACAAATTTAAGAAAGGAGCTGTAAATGTGGACGAAGAAAAAGGAAAGCTTGCTGCGACTCCGGGAAAGTCATCTACAGGGCTGGACGAGAACCTGGGAGGACTCCTTGCCTATTTGCTTGGTTTCGTAACGGGAATTATTTTTATCATTATTGAAAAAGAAAACCAATTTATTCGATTTCACGCTCTCCAGTCAATCTTTTTGTTTGGAGGTCTGTTCGTTTTAAGTTTTGTTATCGGCATGGTTCCACTGGTAGGATGGATTCTCAGTCTCCTGATCTCTCCGCTTATGTTTATTCTCTGGGTGATAGCCATGTACAAAGCTTATAAAGGCGAACGCTTTAAGTTTCCAATTACAGGCGATCTGGCAGAAAAACAACTTAAACAATAGTATTTTAACTAACTGGCGGGCAGGTAAACTGTCCGCTTTTTTGTGCCATTCTTTAACGTGTCTCGTAATTTTTAAAATTAACAAAGAATATTAACTTAGTCCAAACTTTAAATAATTTACCAGTACAAAAGTAAGACAAAATCCTGAAAGAGCTGTAGGTTTCATCTTAAACAGGGCCTTCCACGTCCAGTCCTCCTATCTCTAAAAAAAAGTTCCCCATTTTTATCAAAAAATCAAAACGTGATTTAAAATAGATAGTTGACATAACAAGAAAATAACTAAGTCCTTATATCCATTACTATTGTATTTGGCACTTTAGTGCCTAGGTTAAACTTCCCTGTTTGTCGAATTTTGACCCTTCTTCATTCCTGTTTTCCCCTAATCGCCTTTTTATTCTGAAATTTAATCGCTATGATAATGAATGTTGGTCAAAACAGGAATTAAAAAGAGAATACAGGAGGATAAACAATGAACCAGGAAACGAAGCCTATTACCAGAAGCAGAAAACAACGCCTCTTTGAAGAACGCTCTCAATCGGCCAAGCGACGGAAAACCAAGATCGCGTGCTGCGCCCTCGCAGGGACATTTGCAGCAGGGGCTTTATTCACCGGAGGAAAAACGGCACATGTCAATGCATCTGAAAAGCTGTACCCCGTGCAGCAGGGAGATACACTTTCAAAACTGGCAGTGAAGTACAATGTATCTGTAGACCAGTTAATGAATGTGAACAGCCTGAGCACTGACCTGATTATTGCCGGCTCTGAGCTAACCGTGCCGGGAGAGCTCGCAGGCACGTACAAGTACGTTACTGTGAAAAAAGGTGACTCTTTACAGAGCCTTGCAAACGCAAATGGCCTGACTGTTACAGACCTTAAAAGAACTAACGGATTAACTTCTTCTCTTATTTATGAAGGACAGAAATTAAGAGCGCCGCTGCACGGAGCAGTCAATAACTTACCGGAAAACAGGCAAAATGATAGCAGTCAGGATAGCGTTTACGACGTAGTTGAAGGGGATACGCTTTTTGGGATCTCGCAAAAATTCCATACTACGGTCAGCCACTTAAAAAGACTAAACGGGTTAACAAGCGACAGGATTTTTATAGGGGAAAAGCTTCTCATACCGTCAGCCCAGCATACCAGCCAGCAGGGACAACCTGAAGAGACCAGCCGCAGTAATACTAAAGGGAAACCTTATAAGGTATTAAAGGGAGATACATTACCAAGCATAGCTGAAAACTATGCAATTTCAGTCAATGACATTATTGAGCTGAATATAGACTTATTAAAATCTGACCGCCTTAATGAAGGACAAGTATTGACTCTTCCAACTCAGGAAGATGCCGTTCAGGAACAGAAGACAGACAGGGCGATATATACGGCTGCACCAGGCGATACACTGTGGGGCCTCGCCCGAAGGTTTAATTTATCTGTAGAAGAAATTAAAGGATTGAATGGGTTAGAAAATGATTTCATTCTGATTGGACAAGAACTCGTCATTAAAAGCAGCAACTTAGTGAAATCTGAAGCGGAACTTACAGGGGCGGTCGATCGTTCGTCTGTTGAATTCGCTTACCACGGCACCCATATTGTGCTGGAAGTACCGTTTGGGACGGCTGAAAAATATGAGGATTTAATCGGCGAAAAGGTAACCATTGTTTTTCAGGAAAAAAGAAAGCCTGCCCTTGTTTCCATAGACGTTTAAAAGACTTATTTAGCGGCCCTATGACTTGGTTAGTATAAAATTATAGTTGTTCCTAAACCGTGAAAAGACCTTCTCTTCAGCCGGATGAGAAGGTCTTTTCATAATTTCAGTATTCAGCTATGAGGTACGGTGCCGCCGCAGCAAGCTTTTTTTCAACAGTCATTTTGAGCCTCACATCTTTAAATAAGTTAATTAATCTAACCTTAGTCCGTGGCCGAATTCGTAAAGCACGTTGCCGTCGTAATCAGGAATGGTGACCGGCAGCTGACCGGACGGAGCATTTTCGCCAAACAGCGTGGCAGCGGAGGCCTCAAAGCTTGCTCCTCTGAACCCGTACTGGGCAACATAGGCATCGACTTCGGTATGGTATGCCATTATATCGTATGGATTGCGGATCCCAATAGCGATTAACGGGGCATCAGTCTCATCTGCAATAGTTCGGACCATTGCCATTTGAGCGCTTGATGCCGCACGCTGCCCCACTGTAGCGGTCGTCGTTCCGACGATTACTTTATCTGCTCCACGGATTTGATTCCACTGGGCGTCTGTAATAGCCGCACTGGACGATGCTCTAATCACTTCGGCATCGGGGCGGTATTTCTGAACGGCCTGTCCCAGGCTTGAAATATAACTTCCGCCTATTACTACAATATTTTCTTCTTCTGCTGCTACAGGCAGCACGCCATCGTTCTTCACCAATGTCACCGATTGTTCAGCTACTTTTCTTTCTGTCCTTTTATGATCCTCAGAACCAACCACTGCCTGAGCATTAGTGATTTTATCAGTCAGCGCTTGAGGTGATTCTTCTTTAATAATGCCGCGGTTAACTTTTAAAGTAAGAATGCGTTCAACTGATGCTTCCACACGCTCTTCAGATATCTCACCGGCCTCGACTGCAACAAGCAGCCCTTCCGCAACGTCTTCCAAACCTACAGGCATCAGTACAATGTCAGAGCCTGCTTTGACTGTTCGGATGGCGGCGTCAACCGGACCGAAGTGGTCGCTGATCGCCTGCATATTCATGGCATCTGTAATGATGACACCTTCATAATTCATCTCGCCTCTCATTAAATCTGTAAGGACAGTATGAGATAACGTAGCAGGAAGAGCTATTTCTTGACCTGTTTTCTCGGAAATGACTTTCGTATCGTCAATTTTTGGGAAAGTTACATGAGCAGTCATAATTGCGTCAATATCAGCATCCATAGCCTGCTGGAACGGGCTCAGTTCCACCTCAAACAAACGGTCAATATCATGGGGCACCTCGGGCAAGCCAAGATGGGAATCCACATCCGTATCCCCGTGGCCCGGGAAATGCTTGGCAGTCGCCGCTACTCCTGTATCCTGAAGACCTTTCGTATAAGCAACGCCTAATTCACCTACTAAATCAGGGTCTTCTCCAAACGAACGAACTCCGATTACCGGATTATCCGGATTGTTGTTTACATCCAGTACTGGAGCCAGGTTCATATTAATTCCGAGAGAGTTTAACTCTTCACCAATAGCGTGGCCGACATCATAAGACAGGCCTTCTGAGCGTGTAGCGCCTAACGCCATATTTCCCGGGAAATCTGTCCCTGACTGTAAACGCGTCACAATACCGCCTTCCTGGTCAATTGTCATAAGCAACCCGAACTTCTCTGCAGCTTCCTGATAAGCCGCTACAAGTTCAGCCGTCTGTTCAGTCGTCACCACGTTTTCGCGGAATAAAATTACACCGCCAAGATGGTAGTCTTTTACGAGCTGTTCAATTTCAGGCAGCATTTCCGTTACATTTTCGCTGTTCCAGTTACGGAAATCAGGCATAAGCATCTGCCCTACTTTTTCTTCAAGTGTCATATTGTTAATTGCATGGCTGATCACATCATACTTAACACCTTCCTGCTTAATTAAAGAAGGCTTGGTGTCCGGTTTTCCTCTGTCGTTTGAACTGCGGTCTACTTTACTGTGCACCGCAATTCTGTCAGTATGCTCACCATCGGATACCTTGATAAACGAACGCCCCGGCTGCCCGGATAAAGTTACTGTCCCATCATCTTCCACACTTGCAACATTTTTGTTGGATGATTCCCAAGTTACACCTTCAGTTTTTAAAGTGAAATGGCCTTCTTCATAAACATTAAGCGCTTTCAATTTAAATTGTTCCCCGCTGACTTCTGCATCAGCTTCCGGTACATTTTCAAATATAATAAGATCCTTTACACCTTCGCCTTCAGCCGCCTGAACTAAGTTGCCGGTGATTCCTGTCAGCAGGTGGGATACTGCAAGAATAACTGCAAGAATAGTTATCACCACTGTTTTCTTAACCGATTTCATTAAATTACCTCCTTATTTTTTAAATTGACTTCGTCGACCCTCCAGTCTGTTAAATATACATAAAGAGAAAGGTTCTCTTTATAATCGGATTTTAAATGAAGGAGAAACTATTGCTGCATATATGTATTGTCTTACTTTAAGACTACTCAATATTATGCATAGTTGTCTATACCACACAAGCACTATTAAAGTATTAATTGTCTGGGCATGAGGTCTTTAAGTATAGGCAAATAGTTTCGATTATTCTATGCAGGTATGCATCGAAACAAATAATTAACAATATAAAAACTGTCTTATCAGCATTTATAAAGATAAGCCTTTCTTACTGCTTAAGTATTGAATTAAGAATAGAGGGACTTTTTAATAAACCTTTGTCTTTTTTAAAGGCTTTTTATGTGAGATGGTGTTTCTAAACTTCTGTTACAGGTTTCCCTCTTTCAAACCTTAAGCAAATACGATGACATATATAAGCAGGGAAAACATAACGACAGCCACAAGTGAGCTCGTTGCGATAACAATCCACGAGGCGGACTGAAACTGTTGGTTATTGATTGTCCGCTTATTTTTGAAAAATAGCCATGTCCCAAGTGAAAGAACAGTTATCCCTGCACAAAAGGAAATAATACTCAGAACCGTTGCTAATGTGCGGGTAAAAGAAGAGCCGGCGCCTGCCGTAAGTTCAATACCAAATATTAAAAACCCGATACCTTTCATGGCCAGAGCGGTACGTACCCAGGCAAGGAATGTCCTTTCGTTGGCCAAATGCTGCTGAATATAAGAAGAATCTGCTGTAGGTTGCTGATTGATCATATTCCATTCCACCTTTGTCTATTAGGTTACTCATGTTCATTTTATCACAGTGAATGACTCCTCCCTCTTTTGGAAAAAATGACATAAACAGGCAGGCAAAAGGAGGAGATAAATGGTGGAAAGTATACAGGAAATATTTTTAATACTGGGACGTATTTTAACGATCATTCCTCTCTTGTTATTCATGACGATTTTCATGGGAAAACGCGCTATAGGCGAGATACCCATTTTTGATTTCTTAATTGTTATTATACTTGGAGCCGTGGTCGGTGCTGACATTGCGGATCCAGACATTCATCATTTTCCTACAGCTTTAGCTGTAGTGTTCATTGCCATTTTACAGCGCCTTGTGGCAAGGCTAAAAGTGGCTCACCGGCTGACAGGCCGTCTGATCACGTTTGAACCGACTGTTGTTATCCAAAATGGAAAAATGATTAACCAGAACTTGAAAAAAATTCGCTACTCCATCGACAATCTCATGCAAATGCTGCGTGAAAAAGATGTGTTTGATATAGCCGAGGTTGAAACAGCAGTCGTCGAAGCAAACGGTTCTTTAAGTGTATTAAAAATTCCTGAAAAACAAGCTATTTTAAAAGAGGATATACGTTTAAACAGAGAGGTATCTTCTTCACTTGCATTACCTGTCATTATTGAAGGACAAATAGACACCAAGGTACTGGCCGCTAGGGGCCTTAACGAGATATGGCTTCATAAACAACTAGAGACTCATGATATTAAAACGATTGAGGATATCTTTTTTGCCTCCGTTAATGCGGCAGGTGAACTCCATATTAGTAAATATAATGAGAGATCCTTGGAAGTACCGGTTATCAGGCATTAATGAATGTTCAATTTTTCAAACTCTGACTTCAGCAGCGAATAGACAACTGTATCGTGATATTTGTGACCGTCAAAATCAGTTTGCCGCAAAGTGCCTTCTTTATGGAAACCGTATTTTTCGAGAAGCTTCTGCGACCCTTTGTTGTCCGCAAAAATGTCTCCCACGATTCGGTTGAGATTAAAGTTCTTGAACCCGCAGACTAACACAGCTGGAAGCACTTCCGTCATAACCCCTGTACCCTGTCTGTCTGGCCTGATTACCGCCCCCATCTCTGCTTTTTTATGCCATAGGTTAAGCTTATGGAATCTGAACAGGCCAATAACTTCTTTTGTTGAATTAGCGATAATAACCCAGGGCAGCTCCTCGGACCGCTGAAACTTCTGCAGACTTTCAGCCACACTTTCCTTCAACTCTGTTAACGTGTTAACCGGATAGGGAGTGATGAATGCCATCGTCTTTTTATTTGAAAGTATAGGAAAAAGCGCCTCAGCGTCAGTTTCTTCTAAGCCTCTTAATGTATAATGTTCTGTCGCGATTTGAGGAATATACTTAACTTCGTTCGTCAAATGAAACTCACCCTCTCCAAATATTTTTCTATATTTTACCATACCAGATTTCTCCTCTCATATCTTTCTTTATAATGCTAAAAATACGATAGAAACATTTCAAGGAGGTTACTATGGACAGTCAGCGCGTAAAAGAAATTATTAATTCCCCTGTCATGATCAATGTGACATACCGCGGAATTCCTGTTTATATTGAAGAAGTGGATTCCGGCAGCCAGACTGCCGTTGTCTTGCCGCTGGATGAAATGGATCATCAGCAGGAAGTGGATATAGAGGGACTTGTAGAAGAAGGGCCATAAAAAAGGAGGGAATTAATTATGTTAGACAGGCATCGGGCGGAAGAGATCGCCGCCTCCCCGGACATGAAACATGTACTCTATAACGGCAGACCTGTATATATTCAGCATGTGCATAAAGATGGCCAAACTGCACGTATTTTTACCACAGATAACCCTGAAAACGAATTCGAAGTGCCCGTAAGCAGTTTAATCGAGAAGAACTGACCGACGAAAGACCCGTCACCTTAAAAGAACGGGTCTTTTTTACGTGAAAATTTCACATAGGGGTCAGACCCCCATCGAAAATTGTCGAATATGTTAGTCTTTGACAGATGGTTATTTATCCTATATTCTATTTTTTAAAGGTTTAATTTCTGACTAATTTTATCGGATTAATACTTTTATGTTTAAAGGGGGAGAAAATGCTGAAAGGAATTTGGAAAGCTTATATAGAAACACCGCTGATTAAAAAAGTCTCTATTGCCCTCATCCTGGGAGCAGCTGCCGGATTTATATTTGGAGAAAATACCTCTGTCTTATCTCCGTTAGGCGACTTGCTTATGAACCTTCTTCAGTTTATTATTGTACCGCTCATATTTTTCACATTACTAGTGGGTGTAAACCAGACGACAGCTGAAAACCTCGGCCGGATGGGCGGAAAAGTTTTTATCTATTATTTGTTCACTTCTGCTGTCGCTATTGTTGTCGGTATTTCAGTTGCCAGTTTGTTTAATCCCGGCCAGGGGACGACTCTTACCGGTACGGAAAACGTAGAAGTTCCTGAAAATCCTGGAGTAGTCGAGGTTCTTCTCAGCATTGTCCCTGATAATATCATTGCCGGTTTTGCTGAAATGAATCTGCTGGGCATTATTTTTACGTCGCTTGTTTTTGGGATCGCCCTGTCAGTTATGAGGGCTTCTAAAGACTTGAGCAAGATGGGAGACAGGCTGTACAACGTTTTTGAAGCGCTGAACGAACTGACACTTATCGTAATGAAGGCTATTCTGCAATATGTCCCGGTCGGTGTGTTTGCTATTCTTGCTGACATTATCGGGAGCCAGGGCGCTGATACGCTCTTATCACTTGGAAACTTTATTGGAGTCCTCTACATTGCGATTTTGGTCCACCTGGCTTTGTATATGCTGTTAATGTATGTAACTAAAATAAAGCCTTCAGTCTTTTTCAGAGAAGCACGAACACCTGTGATTACGGCTTTCGTTACTCAGAGCAGCACAGGGGTGCTGCCGCTGACCTTAAATGCCGCCAAAAACCTAGGTTTGAAAAAAAGTCTGTATGGTTTCAGTCTGCCGCTAGGCGCCACGATGAATATGGATGGAGCTGCGATCCGTATTGCTGTATCGACGGTATTTGCAGCCAATGTCATCGGTGAACCTCTCTCACTAATCGCGATTCTGCAGGTAGTCCTGATTGGAACACTCGTTTCTGTAGGAACCGCCGGTGTACCTGGGGCTGGTATCGTGATGATAGCTACTGTCTTCGCTCAGCTCGGTTTACCTATGGAAGCTGTCGCTCTGCTTGCTGCGGTTGACGTCCTGATCGGAATGGGAGCCACAGCTCTTAATGTTACCGGCGACCTTGTCGGGACATCGGTTATTAATAAGACAGAGAAAAATAAAGAAGCTGCTTAATATACAGCAGAAGAGACTGAGACAAAACTAAAGACAAGCCCCTGGGCAAGCGTCCGCCTGGCGGACTGAAATTACTGCCATTACTATTTATCAGAGTAAATTTTTTATTAAGTACAAAAGCGAAAAACCGAACAAAAATTATAAGATTTGTTCGGTTTTCTTTATGATTACTATTCTTTTGTCCCAGCCTCTTTAGGTTTATGCCCCCCATGCATGACGGTTTCTCTTTAATAAATACGGCCTGCAGGTGCACTCCATTATTAAGTGAAAGTCACGCTTCCGCCAGTTTCGTGACTTAAATAAATGGCATCTATAATTTTGGTGACTTGCAGAGTCTCTTCAGGCTTTACTATTAATTCTTCATTACCGAGGCAGGCATCCGCGAAATTTTTAACGAGATCAAAACCAGGGTCCCCATGACCTGGAATCCATTGGGCTTCGCTGTTAAATAGCATGCCATGTTTCGCCTGATTTAACCGGAAGGGAAATACGTCCAGTCCTCCTGTTTCGCCTGAAATACTAAGGTTTTCAATATCTTCATTTATATTTGCCGACCAGGATGTTTCAAAAAGAAGAGAAAGCCCGCCTTCAAAAGTTATATAGGCCGTCACATGGTCATCCACCTCAAATCCGCGGTTATCGAAAGTTCCCCACTCATTAATCTGGTCAGGCATTCTGCTCAGCTGATTATAAGCTCTGCCTGTCACCTCCACCGGTTTCGGATGATCAAGCAGCCATAGCGTTAAATCAAGAAAATGGCAGCCGTAGTCAATCAGACTTCCGCCTCCTTGCAGTTCTTTGTTCGTAAACACGCCCCACCCCGGCACTTTCCGGCGCCTTAACGACTGGGAACGCGCTACGAGCGGCGCCCCTATTTCATCTTCAAAAAGTACTTTTTTAGCTGCCTGGGCATTTTTCATAAACCGGTAATGATAGCCGATGGACAGAAGCTTATCAGATTTTTCGGCAGCTTGAATCATGGCTTCGCATTCTCTCGTGTTCATAGCCATCGGTTTTTCGCAAAGAACATGCACACCGGCGTTTAACGCATCAATGGTAATACCTGCATGATATTTATTGGGTGTGCAAATGGTCACCGCGTCGACCTCAGGGAACATATCCTTATAATTATCATAAACCTTTGGAATATCGAACAGCCTTGCCGCTTCCCGGGCGTTTTCGGGGTTTATATCACATATTGCGGTGACTGTTACACGGTCGCCTAAATTTTTGTATGCCGGAAGGTGACGTCCTTTAGCAATTCCCCCGGCTCCGATAATGCCCATTTTCAGTGTCATATGCTGCTCCTTTTATTGCCGCAGCCGACCATTTCAATTTGAATAATGTTCATTTGCTGCTCCTCCTTTATATTTTATTTTCCTTTTATTGTTTCCAGCGGCTGAGCATTCCCGTACACTGGCCTGCTTCTTCGCGTCGGTGCTGCCCATTTCACCGCGTTCTTAATAACACGCTGGATCTCTTTGTTATAATAGGTTGGATAAGTTTCATGGCCAGGTCTGAAGTAGAAAATCTTCCCTTGCCCCCGCCGGTATGTACACGCACTTCTGAATATTTCTCCGCCTTCAAACCAGCTCATCATCAGAATTTCATCCGGCGCAGGAATATCAAAATGCTCCCCGTACATTTCTTCTTTCTCAAGTTCAATATATTCGCCGATGCCGTCCATAATCGGATGACCCGGTTCCACCACCCAGAGGCGTTCTTTTTCATCTGCTTCACGCCATTTTAAGTCGCAGCTCGTGCCCATAAGCGTTTTAAATATTTTTGAAAAATGACCGGAATGCAGTACGATAAGCCCCATCCCTTCCAAAACACGCTGCCTCACTTTTTCAACGATCCCATCGTCTACTTCATCATGGGCCGTATGTCCCCACCATAAGAGCACGTTCGTATCGCTCAATACAGCGTCAGTAAGCCCGTGTTCAGGTTCATCAAGTGTGGCTGTTCTTACTTGGTTTGCTTCTTCCTGCAGAAATTGAGCAATCGCCCCGTGAATCCCTTCAGGATAAATATCCCTTACAGCCGGGTTTTTCTTTTCATGCCGGTTTTCATTCCATACCGTTATATTCATTGTTTATCTCTCCTCTCGTTTTTACAGGAAACGTTTTCATCCATTTTATTTTACCAAATAATAGAGTAAACGTTTACGTTTTTTGTAAAACATGTCGTTATTTTTTAAAAAAGTCCGTAAAAGTGCCAAAAAAATATGGAATATTCCTTCAATTAATAAAAATTAATCTTCTAAATAGTGAATTTCATAAATATATATAACTATATCCGGTATGTCGATAATTGTGAGAAGTGTTATCCGGAGTGCATGTTTACAAAAGCCCTCTAACATGGACGTTTCTTAAAAAGGGAAAGATTCGGAAAGGAGTCCTGATGGCTAAAGAACCGAAGCATAAGTTAAGAGTATTTTCCCACGAACTTAACGAGCTTCTCAATTACTTGCATGAGGCCTCTAAAAAACACGAACGAGCTTCTGAATCGCTCGTGTTCAAAAATGCAGTTATTTATTTGTTCCGGTTTATCATTAAAATTTTCTCCTGGAAAGGTTTTTTTGCAGCTTTGATTCCGGTCAGTATGATCGCTCTCATGAGGGATAGTCTTGAAGAGCTGGCCCATCTCCCTTTAACTGTTATTTTTATATTATCAGGCATGCTGTTTGCCCTGTTCTCCGCTTTGTTAAGACATCTGGTCCTTGATGAAATGAGCAGAATCGGCAGTGAGTTTTTCCATATAGAGATTTTTGAAAAGAAGAGGGGGAAGGAATACTCGGCGTTAATATCACTTGCCAAAGAGAAAGATTTTGTCTTCACTTTAAAAAAAGAGTTGGAGAGGGAGCTTATACAGGAGAAAGATGAGAAGCTTCGGAAAAGAGTAGCTCAGCAGCAGAAAGTTATTAAAGAAAACGAAGAAGCTATAAAGGAACTGCTGGAAAAATTGACAGCCAGTGAAGAGCTGGCCAACCTTTTTAATGAGAGAAGCGAACTGGCTTTAAATTTTCTCTTCGGACTGAAAAATAAACTGACTCTTCTTGTGAGAGACCAGTTTAACCTTGATAATATTAATTTTGGAGTAAACTACTCCTTGTACAGAATTGAAAATTCCGGATTGGCTTTTATTGATGGATACGGAATAAACAAAGCTGAATTCGAAGAATTTATCCCGTTTAAACAGGTAGACAATAAATTTATCCAGGCAATAAACGCTTCTCCTCAAAAACCTTTAGTGCTTGATGATTTTATTGCTTGGAAAAGAGTCCTGCAGGATGAGGAGCAATGGGTAATTTCCTTGCATCTGGATGATTCAAACCGTTCAAAACTAAAAGTCGGCCACGAAACCGGCCAGTTGAATATAAGTTTGATTCAAGAGTTATTATGGATTTGCTGTGAACTATTAAACAAGTTCTCTGCAGTACACCGTAACCGTCAGAAAGGAGATCTTTAAATCTTCCCTTACCCGGCCTTTTCTGCCTCCGGTTATAATACGGGCCGGGGAGGGTTTATAAGCTGAGCATTTAAGCGTTGTAACTGCTTCCTGATAAAGCCTTCTTTGCTTTCTCCTTAGCCTTTTCATTTTCCTTCTTTTGATTTTCCAGCATCTCTTTAGCCAGTTTGCATGAATCTGATTTTGACATACGCTTGTCCCCCTGAGAGTATTATTCGTTTTTACATTCTTTCCAAAGCTCCTTAAATTATACAATGTGGGGACAAGTTTATAGGTGACTTAAATGGAGAATTTTGGGGTTATGCGGAAATACTGGAAAGGAAATAAAGGAAAAGGCAGCAACTTGTCCGCTAAACGGCGAGACCGCCAAATCATTTACTATTCTTTTAATAAAAAAACCGCGCCAGGCGCGGTTTTTCTATTTATCTCTGTTCCAATCGGGCAATTCGTTCTTCCAAATCAGGGTGAGAAGAGAAAAGTTTCGCCATCCCGCTTTTTCCGTTAATTTTCATTGTCTGTACGGCTGAATCATCCGTACGGTCGTTCACTGTAGCACGCTCTACATGGGCTTTCAAAGAACGTAGCGCGTGAGCCATTTTATCACGGCCGGCTAAGTCCGCGCCGCCGCGGTCCGCGTGAAATTCACGGTATCGTGAGAAGGCCATAACAACCAGGCTCCCGAGAATTGAGAAGAGGATCTGAAAAATAATAATGGCCGCAAACCGGACAACTACCTCTAATTCAGAGCGCACTAAGCGCGAGACAAGGATCGCTGCAATCCGGGAGAAAAATACGACAAAAGTATTAACGACACCTTGCAAAAGCGTCATTGTAACCATATCACCATTTGAAACGTGGGCCACTTCGTGAGCAATGACACCTTCAACAGCGTCATCGTCCATATTGTTCAACAGTCCTTGTGACACAGCAACAAGGGAGCGTTTTTTAGTCGGGCCAGTTGCAAAGGCATTAACCTCACCAGACTGGTATATCCCAACTTCAGGCATGTGAGCGAGGCCTGCAGCCCTGGACAGGCGGTGTACTTTTTCAACCACGGAACGTTCCTGGGCTGAGAGCGGACCATCCGGGTCCAGAACTTTTACTTTCATCATTTTCTTGGCCATCCACCTGGACATCGCAAGTGAAATGAAAGAACCTAAAAAGCCGACTAGTAAACTGAATAACATAAGCGACGCATAATCAATACCTAACCCTGGGCCGCCTGTATCAAACGTGCCTCCGAGATCTGTAAAATGCGTAATAGCTGACCATACAATAATGATCGTGGTCATTACTAAAATATTTGTTAATAAGAAAAATAAAAATCGTTTCCCCATTCCTACGCCTCCATTTTCATAATATCCTTATACATTTTAACATGAAATTCGTGTTGTGCCATCTGATTTGTTTGAATTGCAGGACAGGCGCAGCTGCACACAAAGAAGCACTGCCATAATACCGAAACTAGCGGCTGGCAGTGCTTCTGTACAGGGGATGTTACTGACGAACCTTTTCTTTATACGCAATAGATTGTTCTCTTAATTTGAACTTCTGTATTTTCCCCGAAGCCGTCATCGGGTACTCTTCACAGAAAGCGATATATTTAGGAATTTTGTAGCTCGCAATTTTCCCTTTGCAATATTCCCTGATTTCCTCCTCTGTCACATCCTCCCCTTCTCTAAGGCGAATCCAGGCAACAACTTCTTCGCCATATTTTTCATCCGGCACTCCAACGATCTGGACATCCAGTATCTTCGGGTGGGAATAGAAAAACTCTTCTATCTCCCTCGGATAAATATTTTCTCCGCCGCGGATTATCATGTCCTTAAGCCGCCCGGTAATCTTAAAGTAACCGCTTTCATCCATGACCGCAAGATCACCGGTATAAAGCCAGCCCTCCTCGTCTATGGCCCGTTCCGTTTCTTCTTCGTTATTATAATAGCCTTTCATTACGTGGTATCCCCGTGTGATTAACTCACCCTGCTCTCCTGGCGGCACTTCTTCGTTCGTCCCTGGTTTAACTACTTTCGCTTCGACATTTGGGAGGACTTTCCCCACAGTGGAAACGCGCACTTCTATTGGATCATCCGTTTTTGTCTGGGTAATCACCGGAGACGATTCTGTCTGACCGTAGGCAATGGTAATTTCTGAAGCGCCCATCTTATTGACGACTGCCTTCATCACTTCAATCGGACAATTCGATCCCGCCATAATGCCTGTTCTTAAAGAGGACAAGTCATACTTTTCAAAATCAGGGTCGTTTAATTCTGCAATAAACATTGTAGGGACTCCGTGGAGAGCGGTACACTTTTCTTTTTCCACAGCAGTCAGCACGTCTTTCACATTAAACTCCTGAACAGGGACGATGGTCGCTCCAACGTTAACACATGCAAGTATGCCGAGAACGCAGCCAAAACAATGGAAGAACGGCACAGGAATACACATTCTGTCCTGGCTGGTCAGTTTCATGCTTTCTGCAATATTTAAGCCGTTATTTACGATATTATTATGAGTGAGCATGACCCCTTTAGGAAATCCGGTCGTACCAGACGTATACTGCATATTGATCGTGTCGTCAGGATCCAGGCTGTTCATTCGCTCATTCAGCTGGCTGTCGGTTACCTGGCCTTTCATCCCTAAAATATCACCCCAGCTGTAAGTGCCCGGATAACGGTTTTCCCCCAGTACAATCACATTTTTAAGTTTTGGGAGCCGTTTTGACTGCAGTTTTCCAGGTTCGGACGTTTTCAGTTCCGGGACGATTTCATAGAGCATGTCAATGTATGAGGCGTCGCGGTACTGCTCCATAAGTATAAAAGTAGAGGTGTCTGACTGTCTTAGTAAGTATTCAAGTTCAGCTGTCCGGTAACTCGTATTTACGGTGACCAGGACTGCTCCCATTTTCCCGGTGGCAAACTGGCTGGTAATCCATTCAGGACGGTTCGTCGCCCATATTGCTGTATGATCTCCGGCTTCCAAACCAAGGGCCATAAGCCCCTTCGCTGCATCTCTGCATAAATTGTCAAACTGACTGTACGTCAGACGCAGCCCTCTGTCCGGATAAACCACTGCCTCATGATCAGGCTGTTCTTTTGCCACATCTTCCAGTAATTTCCCTACTGTCACATGCTTAAGTTCCGCCAACACAATTTCCCCCTTCTAAAGGTAATGGAATGTTCTTCAGCCATTCTCCTCTTCTGACTGAGCACTCGTTCACATAGGACATTCACATTTATTATATTCTAAATATTTAGATATTTAAAGGGGGTCCTTTGGTTTATTTGCAGTTTACAAGCACCCAGAGCAGCGCGTTAAAGCGCGAGGGGACAGACCCCTCTTGGAACTGCTCAACTTCCTTTATAGTACTTTTCATACTCATTACCGGCTGCGCGCCGCGTCTTTACCATTTTGGTTCTGCAAAGACACGGCTTTAAGGTGCCAGGAGGTTTACACTGTAGGCATTCAGACGACAGGCCTCCCGTTATTATCACGGTCAGCAGAATCCACAGGCTCATCATCCTGCCGCCCTTTTTCAAGCCTCATTTTTTCCAGTTCAAGACGCTTTTCTTCCACCCGCAGTTCACGCTCTTTAAGCCTGTATTTTTTCTTATTTTCGTATGCTGAGTAAAGGTAGTACATAGCTACTATTAAAACTATAAAAAACCAGAAATCCATCGCTCTCTCCGCCCCTTCCTGTGTCTATTTACCCCATTATTATATCATTACTCTGTTCAATTAGAGAGACAATCTTCCCGCCTTCTATTTCTTTTATTATATGATAAGGTAAAGGATGGAATTAAGATTAAGAGGAAAAGAGGGTTTTAATGAAAAACAAGTTTTACGACCGCCTGTATGTTTTTTATTCCGGCGTTCTTTTTGTTTATATATTAAATCTGTTTCTCGGGTTTGACTGGTTAGCTTATATCATTGGCCTTTCAGCTGTTGCCATGATTGCGGTCTCGTTTCCAAAAGCATCAAACCTGTTTAAAATCCTTGGTAGTGCTTTTATTGTGTCAGGTCTGGCTATGTTTTTTTCAGCTGGCCTGGATGTTTCCCGGATACCATTGTTTTTAACTTCCAATATGCCCCTTCTGGCGTTTCTAACCTTGCTGCCCTGGATTAACAGTGTTGTTCATGTAGGAAAATATGATCAGCAAATTAAAGGAATGATGAAGGAAAATGCCGATAACCTCGGCAGCCTTTATTACCGGAGCCTCGGAACGACTTATATTCTAATGACTTTTCTTAATTTATCGGCCGTTAATTTATCGCAGGATGTATTAATGAAAAGCATGAAGAACGTCAACAAGGCGCTGCGCGACAATTTTATCAGCAAAACTACCGTCAGAGCGTTTTCTTTAGCCCTGATCTGGAGCCCTATGGAAATTATGGTGGCCATTACTGTCGATGCTACGGGAATCAGTTACTTAGTTTATTTACCCTGGCTTCTGGCTATTTCCTTAATAACTTTGACAATCGACGCACTGATCGGCAGGCAGCGCTTTAAGAACATTCCTATTGAACCGGCAGATACCAGTAACGGTCCCCCAGTTTCTGCCGGAAAAATTCTGGTGCAGATATTTAAATTATTCATAGCACTCATCCTGTTTTTAATATCTGTGCTTACAGTCAGCCACCTGTTCGGGCTCAATTTCATACTTGCTGTTACGCTTGTCATTCTGCCTTTTTCTTCCCTTTGGGCTATTTTTATTAAAAGATGGCATATGTTTAAAGTTTACGGCTTCGAAGTGTGGAAGGCACGGACTAACCATATGCAGAACTTCATTATTCTTTTTATTTCACTCGCTTTTTTTACGAATAGTTTGAACGAAACAGCTGCCCTCGGATATGTTCAGCGTCCGTTTATGTTATTTAATGATCAGCCGGCAGTTATTTTAATCCTTATTTTTCTCACTTATTTGCTAATGGCAATGATTGGAGTCCACCCAATCGGTACGATAGCCATCCTGCTGGAGGTGCTCACTCCATTATTTGATGTCTTTAACCCGGCCGGTATTGGGCTTGTACTCATAGTAGGGGCTCTCGCTACTGCCAGTTCGGGGACTTACGGCGTAACCGTGACCATGACTTCCATGAATACCGGACAGAACCCTTACCGAATTACGCTGAGAAACCTGCCGTTCACCCTTCTGTTCGGCACAATCGGAATCCTTGTCGCTATGCTGCTCATTTAGTGATAATTTCACACAGGGGTCAGACCCCTGTCGAAAATTCGGTAAAAAACCCCCGCATAGCTGCAGGGGGGGGCCGGTTCATTCTTATTTATTGTCTTCAGGCATCTCCAGTGCGAGATCAGCCTTTTTAAGATCATGGTCAATTTGCTCTTTAATGTCATAAGCATGGTACATTTCTTTTTCAATCATGTAAGTAGCAATTTTGTGGTGGGCGTCTATCGCCTCCTCCATCTGCTTCTTAAGTGTTTTATGAATTTCCGGGCTTGCTGTTTCAGTGATGGCCACCGCATAGCTTCTGACCGCTGCTTTCGCAGACACAAGAAGATCTGTAGCAATCACTTCATCGTTGATTAACTCTTTATTATTTATCTTATCGAGAATGCTGGACAATTTATTCGCCTCCTTATTTAGATTCTTCAAGAATACCTTTTAACTCTTCGACCGCTTTCTGTGAAAGCTTTACGTCTTCTATTAACAAATCTTTCAGTTCTTTATCGACTGCAAGACCTTGCATCATGGATGACTTAGCTGCACAAGCAGACTTAATAGTCATGATTTCGTGAACTTCCAGTACTTCGTGAGTCGCATAATCGTTATTTGCCACGTGGGCACCTCCTTTTAATTTATCGTATATCTCTCAGTACCACTTATTTTCCAAAACTAAAACTTAAATGGTCAAAAGAGTAAATATTACCCAATTTATTCATATGAGGTTTAATTCTGTTCAAAGTGTCCTGTAACCCTTGCCTGCACACCGTCTGTTGTGAAAATTCACATAGGGGTCTGACCCCTATGTGAATTTTCACTTATCTCCCCGTGCAGCCCTTCTTCCGCCGCCAAAAAAGACTGCCCGTGAAGGCAGTCTTTTTAAGGTTATATTAAATTACTCCTTGCATGATCATCGTATCGGCTACTTTGATAAAGCCTGCGATATTCGCGCCTACTACCAGATTTCCCGGTGCATCATATTCTTCCGCCGCTTTCATGCTTTCAAGGTAAATATTTTTCATAATTTCCTGAAGCTTGGCATCCACTTCTTCAAAAGACCAGGAAAGCCTCGCACTGTTTTGTGCCATTTCCAATGCTGAAACAGACACGCCCCCGGCGTTAGCTGCTTTACCTGGGGCAAACAGTACCCCTTCACTTTGAAAGATTTCAACCGCTTCATGAGTGGAAGGCATATTGGCTCCTTCTCCTACCGCTTTCACGCCATTGGCAACTAATATTTTTGCAGCCATCTTATCCAGTTCATTCTGTGTCGCGCACGGTAATGCAATATCACAAGGCTGAGACCAGATACCTGCACAGTCTTCGAAATAATGCGCGTCCGGGTGTTCCTTCACATACTCGCTGATTCGTTTGTTTTCTACTTCCTTCAAACGTTTAACTGTTGAAAGGTCAATTCCGTTCTTATCGTAGATATACCCGCCTGAATCACTGCAAGCTACCACTGTGGCGCCTAATTCCATAGCTTTCTCCATCGCGTAGATCGACACGTTGCCTGAGCCTGAAACTGTCACTGTACTGCCTTTAAAGCTAAACCCTTTATCTTTTAACATTTCTTCAACAAAATAAACCGTTCCGTATCCTGTTGCTTCTTTTCGGGCAAGGCTTCCTCCAGAATCAATGCTTTTTCCTGTCAGCACACCTGCTTCGTAGCCGCCCCGCATTTTCTTATACTGTCCGAACATATAGCCGATTTCCCTTGCGCCCACACCAATATCACCAGCAGGCACGTCGATATCCGGACCTATATGTGTACTCAGTTCAGACATAAAGCTCTGTGTGAACCGCATGATTTCAAGATCTGATTTCCCTTTAGGATCAAAATCAGAACCGCCTTTCCCCCCGCCGATCGGCTGGCCTGTCAGGGAATTCTTAAAAATCTGTTCAAAACCGAGGAATTTAATAATGCTAGCATTTACAGACGGATGAAATCTCAGCCCGCCTTTATAAGGACCGATCGCGCTGTTGTACTGCACACGAAACCCCCGGTTAACCTGAACCTTGCCATGGTCGTCCACCCACGGCACGCGGAAAGAAATAATTCTTTCCGGTTCAACAATTCTTTCGAGAATAGCCTGTTTCCTGTAGGCCGGATTTTTTGCCAGCGCAGGTACTAATGAATCAAATACTTCTTTTACAGCCTGATGAAACTCGCTCTCATGCGGGTTCCGTTTTTTTACTGTTTCATAGACTTCATTTACATATTCCAAGGCTTCCTGAGTCTGTTCTTGTGTCGTCCTGTCTAATGCTTTCATGTTCCTCACTCCCCAAAGAGGTAAAATTTATTAAAAAACACCCTATTTTCCGGATAATGTTAGATTTTCTACTATTCAGTATTTTATAATTAAACAAATGATCTAATCAATATCAAGAATAGATAATTTCAATGCCTTTTTGAGATGATATAAAAAAGGAGGCTCCAAATGGAACTCAGACAAATGAAATATTTTATGGAAGTCGCCACAAGAGAACATATGACAGAAGCTGCCCATAACCTTCATGTCGCCCAGTCAGCTGTAAGCAGACAAATCGTTAATCTGGAAAATGAATTAGGGGTTGATCTGTTTATCCGGGAAGGACGCCGGGTGAAATTAACCCCTATAGGCAAAATATTTCTTGAAAGAATCTCTCATGCCATGAATGTGATTGATGATGCGACCCGGGAAGTTAAAGAGTACCTGGATCCTGAAAAAGGAACTGTACGTGTAGCTTTCCCTATCAGCCTGGCAGCTCATACACTGCCGACAGCTATTTCCTCTTTCAGAATGTATTATCCGGACGCTAAATTCCAGCTGAAACAAGCGCTGTATAACGATTTAATCGACGGGGTGATTAACGGGGATTTCAATATGGCCCTAATCGGCCCGGTGCCTATGGAAGAGAAAAAGGTAAAGCGCAAAATATTATTTACTGAAAATGTGGTCGCCCTTTTACCCATTCATCATCCTTTGGCAGACCGCTCTTCCCTGAGGCTTCGTGACTTAAAAGACGATCCTTTCGTCCTGCTCCCCGAAGGATTTGTTTTTAGAGACATTGTTATGAATGCCTGTAAAGAACTTGGCTTTACGCCTCATGTCGCCTTTGAAGGAGATGATATAGACGCATTAAAGGGGCTCGTCGCAGCCGGACTGGGAGTGACGCTGATGCCCGAAGTAACGCTCGTTGACAGCCTTTCCCGGTCCACTGTAAAAATTCCGCTAATAGAACCTAACGTCACACGGACTGTCGGGGTTATTACACCTAATGAACGTGTCCTGCTGCCCACCGAAGAATTATTTTATAACTTTCTCCAAAAATTCTTTTCCCGCCTCACTGAGTTTAAAGAATAACATTCGACAAAGGGGGTCAGACCCCTGTCGAATTATGTTTATGCGTTTAGAAGCTGCAGGGACAGGTAAATTCCATAATGAACCCTGAACCGCTATTAAGTAAGGGATTAATCTAATTATTGAGGAGAGAGTCTGATGCCTTATTTCCAGTCTGACGGTGTCTCACTGTATTATGAATCGACAGGCGAGGGGCCTCCAATTATTTTTATTTGCCCGCCTGCCATGGGCGGTGCCACTTTTTTTGAGCAGCAGAAACAGCTTAAGAACCATTTTCAGGTCATAACCTTTGACCCGAGAGGAAACGGGAAGAGCAGTGACGGTAAAACCGGTGATTATACTATTTACGACTGGACGGAAGATGTTTTAGCTCTGGCAGATCATTTAAAACTTGAGAAAGTGATTACGTGCGGTTATTCTATGGGCGGCCTTCCGGCACAGGAATTTGCCATTTCTTACCCTGAACGGACGGCAGGCCTCATTTTAATCAGCAGTTTTTCAGAGGTCAGCACTTTTTCTTTATCCTCAAAAATTAAAGCCGGTGAAATGGTCGGGCATTCTGACCTTTTAGAATTATTAGCTGCCGGATTGTCTGTGTCCCATACTGGTTTAGGGTCAAAAAAGCATAAGAAGAAAATATTTAAATCCGTCAACTCGTCCAATTCCCTCCTTACCAAAAAGCTTTACCGGAATGGAAGACATTACAGATCCACTGAGCGCCTTTCCAGTATTCAGTGCCCGGTAGCTCTCATTTACGGGAATTTGGATTTCCTCATCCTACCTTATCAAAGGTTATTTGAAAAACGGCTCGCTCATCCTCTAAGCATTAAAATAAAAGGCGTTGCCCATCAGGTGCCTACTCAGTCTGCTTATGAAGTAAACAGTGTGATCCGCAGCCTGAAAAACACCATGGCTCATTAATCACCATATTTTTACAAATCTATGAAAATGTGGTTTTTTTCAAAAAAAGATTTAGCATCTCCCTTTCATGGGAACCTCCTCTATATAGATGATTTATTATTTTTATAGGAGGTATAGACATGGAAAAAAAGATTATTGGCGGCGTATTTAAAGAACAGCAGGAAGCTGTAGATGTGATCGAACAACTGGAGAAAAATGGTTTTGACCGTAAAGACATTTCCGTTTTTGCTAAAGGCGATGACGCTGACGAGGTTGACGATCATACAGACATCGATGTTGCTGACAACGATGACAATAACCGGGGCAAAAATGCAGGGAAAGGTGTCGGGATCGGAGCAGGAACAGGTGCCGTGCTTGGCGGTGCTGCAGGTCTTGGCTTATTAGCTATCCCTGGTGCAGGTCCTATAATGGCTGCAGGTCCAATAGCAGCTGCAGTTGAAGGGGGCGTCATTGGTGCCGGCGGCGGCGGAATTGTTGGTGCGCTAACTGGTGCCGGAATCCCTGAGGAAGAAGCTAAGGAGTACGAAAAATATATTAATGACGGTCATATTGTTGTTCTTGTGGAGGCAAATGAAGACCAGCAGACAAATGTGTATTCCACATTCAGAGACCACAATACCGTAAATTCCCATATGTATCCTGGTCACGATGACATGGATAAAGGCAGCGTGTAAAAATCAAGAGGCTTTTCAAAGCCCATTATATAAAGAAGAGGCCATCGATCAGCTTTTGATGGCCTCTTTTTTTATGAATGAAACGATTGACAGGAGAACTGGGATTTAATTGAAACTCCAGCTATCTTTCCGACAGCATACGCATTAGACATTAATCTCCCCAACCCTCCTAAGGACTGACCAAGTAATAAAAAAGCTGCCCTTCACCATTGAGTGATTTCAAGGACAGCCTGTTTCCACTGCGTATTTTAGTTGTTTTCCATCCTCTCTTTACTGCACGACTGCACGAAATCTGATATAACGTGCTGGTACTGTCTTACAGATTCTATATAAACCATTTCTTTCTCACCGTGCCAGTCACCGCCAACCGGTCCGAACTCCACTGCAGCTCCTCCATACTTTGTAAAGAACTGGCCGTCATTCGATCCATGCTGGCCATATATATTTATAGTCTCCAGCTGTGTTTTGTTCTGCAAGGACTTAACCAGCCCCTCCACATAAGGATTATCTTCTTTCGTCGTTACCGGCCTGTTAGTAATATGCACGCTGACTTTCCCGTCAGTAGTTATATCTTCAATCTGTTTGATAATTTCATCTGGTGATTGCTCAGGCAAATAACGGATATCCAGTGACATGCGACACTTTTCCGGTACCTTATTGTAAACCGTGCCTCCATTTAATTTTGCCAGATTAATAGACGGTTTATTGAACATAGGCTGAGCCGTTTCCTGGGCAAAAGGCAGTTCGAGGATTCTTTCATAAAGATCCATTGCTTTAATAATCGCGTTTTTACCTTCCCAAGGCCGGCTCCCGTGAGCAGGCTTCCCGTATATTTCAAAATCCAGCTGAACAACACCTTTTGACTGGATAGCAATACCGAGGTTGGTCGGTTCACCACATATAATAAAATCTCCTAAATATCCTTGTTCTGTCAGATATTTTGTGCCGTTGGCTCCTCCAGTTTCCTCATCAGGAACGACCTGAAGCATCACACGGCACGGAAGGTCAGTGTCTTTAAGCTCAATCATGGTTTCCATCATAGCGGCAGCGCCTGCTTTCATATCTACTGCGCCACGTCCATAAAGTTTTCCGTCCAGTTCAAATGGTCTGAACTGATCTTCTTCTCCTTCTACAACATCGACATGAGCATTAAACACAATGGTGTTCTCGCCTTTCCCAATCTCGGAAACTAACATATGATAACCGTTATTTCTAAGGCTTTTAACTTCCAGACCCCGGTCTGCCAGCCATTTTTCACAATAATTTACCGCTTCATTTGCGCCTTCTTTAGTCGAACTGTCAATTTTAATTAAGTCTTCTAATAAAGGGATCGGGTCACCCATTTTTACCCTCCTAGCTGATATGATAGTTTAATTCTAACTGTCTCAAATACTTTTACCGGGAAGCTAATAACATAAACATTCAAAGTTAGAAAGTTTAAGGTCACTGACCAGTCAGGGCAATCCCGGGAATTTACTTTAACAAAAAAAGTTGTCCGGTTTACCGCCGGACAATCTCAGACACTTTCTAAATATCAGAATAGTCGTGTCTTTTCTTCTCTTCATCGATGTGCACGACGACATCATGGCGGGCAAGTTCACAATCCGGCTTCTCTTCAAGCCAGTCACCCTTCACTTCACGTCCGGCAATAAGGGCGATAATGGCTGCAGGAATATCAGCACCTGCCTGATGAGAGAAGGCGTAGCCACCGCCAAAACGCGGGTTGATATCTATCACGTAGTAATCTTTTCCATCAAAGTAAACGTCTGTATTAATATATCCTGCATGGCCCAGGTTTTCTCCCATTTTCCGGGCAATGTCATTTAATTCCTGATCATGGACTGTAATACATCTGTCTACGTCACCAGCTCTCATTTCAAGCTGTTTTCTGACAAAAGAAGCCATAAACCTGCCGTCTAAATCATTAAACAAATCCAGGCTGAATTTATCTCCTTCCACAACCTCCTGAATGATCACATTATCTTCAGGATTTTTATACGTCACATCGTTTAGCGGCGTACCTTTAATCTGCTTTACAGCATTATTATAAGCGAGCTTCATTTCTTCATGGTCTTCTGCAATATCTACTCCGATTGAAGCTGAGCCGTTACGAGGTTTAATAATTAATGGAAAATTAACTTCTCCGCTTTCCAACGCTTTCTCAGCATCTTCATAATCAATATACGAACGGGGCGCTTTAACCTCAAAGGCTCCCAGAAGCTCACGGTATTTTCCTTTGTCACGGACTTTATCGACCACCTCAGGGTCAGGTACAAACATAGACACGCCTAAATCCTTAAATTCCTTTTTATTATCAGCAAGTTTAGGCACTTCCCAGTCGTTAAGCGGAATAATGCAGTCTACCTCATGCTTTTGACAGATTTTTTTAATTGCTTCAATATAATCAGAATCCGCCTGATGGGGAATGACGTAGCTTATATCCCCCTGCTGGAGTGACGGAGCGTTATAATCAGGGTCCGCAGTGATTACATTACCTCCGACTCCCATTCTTTTTAATGCTTCCTGAAAAAATCCTACAAAATCTATTCTTCTTGCGCTTGATGTTAATAAAATATTCACGGATGTTCCTCCTTGCGTCGATTTATTTTTTCTGTTTCAAAAAACAGGTAATAATCATTTACCCGCAAATGTAGCCATCAATCCCTATATCCAATAATTAGAAATTTGTACTCAGGGAAAATTATTCAGATGAATTTATTATGAAATATCTTTGTAATTAATTTGTTAATCCAACTCCTTATTATGTCCTAAATCGTTTCTCCAGCTACCCCGGTTTATTTATGCGTTTCATTATTGCATCCTGAAAAGAAATATTTATGTGATGTTTAATTATGGTTATTCGAGGAAAAGAGCCCAATATGCGGAGGCTTACTTTTTCTAAACAGTTGTTAAAACGGAGAAGGCAAGCTTCTTTAAGAAAAAAATCAGGAAAAATAAGAAATATGACTTTTTAAAAGGAGGAGATGACGAATGGAACACTTAAATGCGCTTTTGATGAAGGGAGCGATGACCCTGGTCGCCCTGTTGATTGTTTTAACAGCAGGTTTCGGCGTTTCATTTGGCAATGTACTGATCATCACGCTCGTTTTAGGAGCAGTATCGTACTTGATGGGTGATCTCTTTATTCTTCCAAAAAGTAACAATAGGAACGCTACTATAGCCGATGCAGGGGTGACCTTTTTAGTCGTGTGGCTTCTTGCTCTTGCTCTGACAGGAGCAGGTGCAGGCGCTATGGCTGCTGCTGCAGCTATTTCAGCAGGACTGATTGCCCTGGGAGAGTACTTCCTTCATTTCTACATTGCAAGAAAAGTACTTGATACTAACAAACCTTTAACTAACTAATAGGTTATATCAATTGGCTTTACGTCACTTTCATGAAGTCACTTTCTTAAGATCAAAAAAAGGCTGGCCCAAGATAGGCCAGCCTTTTTTGTGAGCTTAATGAGGTTTATCTTTCAACTCCGGTTATTTTTAACCGTGCGTGTATTCAGGAGGAGCCTGAGGTATGACGTCGGCAGCCTGTGCCTGAACAGGGAAAGCAAACAACAAGGTAAATGCAGCAATGAGAATGAGTTTCTTCATAATAACAACTCCTTAAAGATTTTAGACTATTATGACACATTACTTTTATCGCTGTATAGCTCTTCATAGTTAATTTTTAGAAAATTTTGGTTTATTATATTATACACGCTCTTTTTTTCGCGAAGGTTTATTAACATATTAATATTTTTGGAGGTGTCAGCAGCTTGGACTATACATTAGGCAAAAGAATTAAAGACTTGCGGGAGCATTTAAAGATTTCCCAGAAAGAACTGTGTGACGGTATTTGTACTCAAGGTCTTATCAGCAGGATTGAAGGGGACACAGCTACCCCCACTGCCCCGTTGCTGCACCAGATCGCTATCCGGTTGGGAGTCGATTTAAATTATTTTTTTGATGATATATCCCGAAACGGCATTCATTACGTCAAAGAAGCTATCAGCCATATGGATAAACACATACGAGATCATAATTACGGAGAAGTGATGAAAACAATTCAATTTGAAAAAAAGAATCCCCTCTTTAAAAAAAGGCACCTCCAGCAGTATCTCCTCTGGCGGGAGGGAATTTGTATTTTTCATATGGAAAACGACAGTCAAAAAGCTCTTGAACTTCTGGATCGGGCCTTTCACCTGCGCCTCGACAGCAATAAACATCCGATGACAGAAACTGAGATTGATATTCTCGCTTCCAAAGCCATCGTCCACAGCAAAATAAACGAACTTGATTACGCTGCTGACATTTACCGTACATTATTGTCGCAGCTGGAGGCGCTCCCCTTGCTTAAAAAAAACCGCCTGATCATTCGGATTCTGTTCAATGCAAGCCGAAACGCTTATGACCGTAATAATTATATGGAGTCTCTGTTCTATGCAGATAAAGCTATTAAAATTTGTATTGAAGAAGGCCACCTTTATTTGTTAGGCCATCTTCTTTTCCAAAAAGGTTGCTCTCTTTTTAAACATGACCCCTCTCAGAAAGAGAAAAGCCTCCGTCTTTTGAAGGAAGCCTTGTGGATATATGAGTTGAATCCCGTCCCTGAATTTATAAAAGATTTAAATGACGAAATACAGTTTATTGAAAACAGCGGTTAAAAATAACCACAGAGGATAGCCAAAGCTGCCACACGGGCACTTTGGCTTTTTAATTTAAGCTCCCGGATCTCAGGCTGTTGATTTTACCAGAGCCTGTAAAATGTGAAAAATGACTATTATTAATATGTTAATACTCAGTTAAGAAAACAGCCTGTAAATGGCCGCTGGCTCCTTCCAAATCAGTTATAAACCGGCAGTTCGCTCTTATATAAGGTTAGATATAACGGAAAATTTGGACTATTATGTAAATCTATCAAAAACTAATAGATTAAAGGAGGATACAAGAATGCAAAACTGGAGATTAACAGGTTTTATTCTAGGTTTTCTTTTGGCGTTTACATTCGTTTTTTCCAGCTTTACTGTCAGTGCAAACGGCCAGGGGGTCGAGAGGCATGATTACTTAATCGGCTTTAATAATGAGGTTAATGAAAACGTCGTGAAGCAAGCAGGCGGTGAAGTTCTCCATGAATATAAATATATGCCTGTGCTGCATGTGAAAATTCCTGAGAGAGCGGCAAAAGCACTCGAAAACAATCCGAACATTGACTATGTAGAAAAAGATGAGGAAGTGACTGCGACACAATCCGTGCCCTGGGGGATTAGCCATATTAATGCACCTACTGTCCATTCCTGGGGAAATACAGGAAGCGGTGTTAAAGTAGCAGTGCTTGATACAGGGATCGCCACTCATGAAGACTTAAGCATTGCGGGAGGAGTCAGTTATATCACTTCGGAGTCCTCTTATCAGGACTACAATGGCCACGGCACCCACGTTGCCGGAACAGTAGCTGCACTGGACAACAGCTACGGCGTGATTGGTGTGGCACCTTCAATTGACCTTTACGCAGTTAAAGTACTGGACCGCAATGGAAGCGGGTCGCACAGCAGTATTGCAAAAGGTATTGAGTGGACAGTGACTAATAATATGGATATTGCCAATATGAGCTTAGGGGCTCCTACGGGGTCAACAACTCTGCGCCAGGCAGCTGATTATGCAAACAGCCAGGGTGTCCTTTTAATTGCAGCTGCAGGAAATACCGGGACTGCAGGCATCTCATACCCAGCCAGATACAGTTCGGTCATGGCGGTTGGAGCTGTAGATTCCAATAATAACCGTGCCTCTTTTTCCACTTATGGAAACGGACTGGAGATTATGGCACCTGGTGTTTCTGTTTTAAGTACTTATACATCAAACCGTTACGTCCGTCTGAATGGGACATCTATGGCAAGCCCGCACGTGGCCGGAGTGGCTGCTCTAGTGAAAAGTGAGTATCCGTGGGCTTCCAATTCACAGATCAGACAAAGGCTGACCGATACGGCAACCCCGCTTGGCAGCTCATACTATTTCGGCCAAGGTCTCGTTAATGCCTCTCACGCTGCGTATTAATTTTTGAGCACAGGACGAGTTCCCGATAGTTTAGCAGGTTTTTATATTAAAAATGAGGAGATGATCTTTATCAAAAAATTAATTTTATCATGGTTAGTCGTTTGTCTGATGTTTTTGCCGGCTCAGGCTGGGTTTGCCACTGGTACCCCTACTGAAAGCGGTGACTATCTAGTAAAATTTAATGGAGCTGCAGAAAAGGGTTTAGTTCAGGCGTTCGGTGTTGAAGAGGAGGACATCCTGCATGAGTATGAGCTGCTGTCCGTTAAGCACCTTAATTTAACAGACCAGCAGGCACAAGGATTGGAAAGACACCCTCACGTTGACATGGTTGAAGAAAATGCGGAAGTACAAGCCCTTGGCCAAACGGTTCCATGGGGAGTGCCGCACGTTCAAGGGACAGCCGCACAGGAGCAGGGCCATACCGGGGATAATGTCAAAGTAGCCATTCTGGACACCGGCGTGGATAATACACATGAAGACCTAGCCAATAACGTGAAAGGCGGACATTCCGTGTTTGATGATGCAGCTAACAGTGATCCTTATTACGATGCAAATGGCCACGGCACGCATGTCGCAGGTACTGTTGGTGCCGTAAACAATGATTTAGGCGTCATTGGAGTCGCTTATGAGGCTGATTTATACGCTGTCAAGGTTCTCAATAACGATGGCAGCGGAACGCTGGCCGGTATTGCCGAAGGAATTGAATGGTCTATAGAAAATGATATGGATATTATTAATATGAGCTTAGGCGGTTCACAAGGTTCTTCAATTTTAGAAGAATTCAGCGATCTCGCTTTTGATGAAGGACTCCTTGTAGTAGCAGCTGCAGGCAACAGCGGCAACAGAGGCGGTAATAATGATACAGTAGGTTACCCTGCGAAATACGACTCTGTCATTGCAGTAGCCGCCGTAGACGAAAACAATAACCGGGCAACTTTCTCCAGCACCGGTCCTGCTGTTGAAATTGCGGCACCTGGTGTGAATGTATTAAGCACGCTACCGGGAGATGATTACGCTTCTTATAATGGAACGTCGATGGCTTCGCCTCACGTCGCGGGCGTTGCAGCCCAGGTATGGCAGGCAAAACCTGAGCTTTCTAATGCGGAACTGAGAGCGTTGCTGAATGAAACAGCTAAAGGTTTGGGTCCTTCACACCAATACGGCCACGGGCTTGTCCAGTCACTCGATGCAATCGAAAATTAATAGATTGATATAACTGTAATTTAAAACCGATCCTGCCTCCTTTCCCCCTGGGAGGCAGGATCCTTTGTTTGGGGTCAGACCCCCCAGCAATTTCCATAACTGAAATTGGGAAGAAAGCCCTGCCACTTTTTCATTTAATTTAACTTAATGAAAGACATATTAAATGGTTTCAGCGTATAGAATGAAACAGATCTACACTTGAACCACTTGTAATATAACACCACTATGCATCTGGCTTAAGCTTTCATCTTCTTCAGATTACGCCTGTTTTCATTAATAAATTATAAATGAACATTTTCAAAACCCTGTCCAATTACTTAATTTTCTAAATATTTTAAAAACAGTGTTGACTTACCTGTTTGAAAACGTTTACAATCTAGTTGCATAAGATGCCTGTTTTTTCCTTGTAAAAGTTTCGGTTACCAAACCGTAACTGTACCAGGAATTTATATGGACAAGTGACTGAACACTCAGTCAGGGGAATAATTAAAAAGAGGGGGAAGGAATTTGAAAGCTTACAAGATGGAAGTCCGTTTTACTATTTTGTTAACTGCTCTGTTTTTGCTTGCCGGAAATGTCGCCTTGGTCTTTTCTATTTTTCCTGTACAAGGAAACCTGTTCGGGTTCCCTATTATGTACATCGTACCGATTTTGTCAGGCTGGTTCGGAATTTTGTTCTTAACTATTGTGGCCAACAAAGCCGGCAACAAAATCGATGAGGAAATTGAGAGGGAAAACGGACTGCTTACGTCCACCTCCGCCGAAACAGAAACAGGTAAACAAAAAAAGAGTCATAACAAAGAGGGGGCGTAAACCATTATGGGAGAAGAAGCATGGCAGTTATCCAACCCTATGTTAGGTATTGGGGCAATTGTTGCAACGTTTATTTTGTTTTATGTGGTCGGTTACATCTCTAACCGGAAAAGCAGTTCCGTCACTGATCTTTACGTAGCCGGCTCGAGCATCGGACCGCTTACAAATGGACTGGCTATGGCCTCCACTTATATGAGCCTGGCCACATTCCTGGGTATTACCGCCCTTATTCTGCAGTTACAGGTGCCGTTTATCATGCTTTGGATTCAACTGATTTTATCCATCCCTCTTATCACCATTATTTACGGCACAAGCCTGCGCAGGATGGGAGCCTTCTCACCGACTCACTTCATACGTGAACGGTACGGGCTCAGCGCTTCAATTATCGCCGCGCTGTTTATGATTCTTGTCTCGCTTATGTATGCCCTTGGACAAATGATCGGAATCGCACTAGCCTTTGAAACCGTCCTTGGCATTCCATATATGACCGGCCTTATCGTCGGCGGTCTCGTGATTGTAGGCTATGTCACTTTGGGAGGCATGGCCGGAGCCTCTAATAACGCGGCTATTCAAATGGTTATTATCGCCTTAATGTTTATTGTTCCTTTAGGAGCGATTATGAAAGCGATGGGCGGAAGCGGCTGGTTCTTCCCTCCACTTTTATATTCTGATATGGTACCAGCCATGTTGGAAGCTATGCCGAATTTCTTCGACTACCAGTTCTCGCCGAAATGGTACGTTTCCCTTATAGGTCTTACGATCGGTTCATTAGGGCTGCCACACCTGGCGATGCGTATTTATACCGCTTCCAGCCTAAAAAGTGCCCGGACGGCTATGGTCTGGTTTGCCTTTATTATCGGTCTTGTTTTCTCTGCTACTTATGCCATGGGATTCGTCGGTGTTTATGCGACAGAAACGCAGGGGGTAGCCATTTCAGCGGCTGATGCCGACAAACTGACTCTTATATTAAACCTCGTCTATAACCCTGAATGGGTGACCGCCCTCGTTATTGCCGGTGCTATATCAGCAGGACTCTCTACTCTCAGCGGGAACCTTCTCGCTATCGGCGCCCTGCTTTCACAGGATATCGTCAGTGTCCTTAAGCCGGATTTAAAGGTTAGAACAAGAGTAAAACTCGGTTATGCCGCTATTTTTACCGGCGGGATTATTAGTATCCTTCTCGCCATTAATCCGCCAGCTTTCCTTGTCGTCAGTATCCTTTGGGCATTCGGCCTCGCCGGAGTTACCAATGCCCCGCTCATTATAGTCGGCGTCTGGTGGAAAGAAGCGAACAAGTTTGGAGCCATTGCCGCTTCGGTTATCGGCGGCGCTTTATATATTGTCGTCTCGCCATTCGTTTTTCCATCAATTGTTCTTACTGGACACAGCGTCACGGACGGTATGGGCTTGTCAGGCGCCATGCTTGCGATCCCGGTCAGCTTTATCCTGCTGATCGTCGTCTCTTATTTGACAAACCGCATGCCTAAACTATCGGCCATGCTTACCGCTAAAGAAGATCACGCGCTAATCGAAAGAATTCACGGCTGGAAAGATGTCCATCCAGGCCGTTATAACAGTACCATTGGTGCCGCTATTACTGTCGTATTTTTTACAGTCATAGCTGTCTGGGCTGTTATGCCCTGGAATATGTAAGCGATGAAGGAGGCCGTCAATATGATAGGAAAAATGATCACCCTGCATTCCCCGGCTTTTCAGGCCTTTATCCGAGCACCCAAATCAGCCGTCTACACACGCCTGATCGTCATCATGCTCGGGATAGTCTATGGCCTCTCGGGGATTGCAGCCAACGCCGCCTTTATCGCAAGCTTTGAATCGGCCATGCTGCGGAACGCCCTCGTTCCGCTCATCTTCATCCTGTTCGGCTTATTCTCTGTGTGGCTCACAAGACTCGGCCTCGCCGTGCTTCTCTGGGCAGGAGCAAAGGGCTTTGGCGGGCCGGGAAAAATCTCGGAGCTGAACCGCACCGCGGGAGTCGCCCTTATACCTGGAATCATGGCGCTCCCCGCCTTAACAGGCATGAGCGCAGGCCTGCTTATAACGATCGCCCTTATTATAGGCGTTATCTGGATGTATTTTATTTGCGTCAAAATTCATGAAGTCACTCAGGGCTTTGCCCCGTGGAAAGCTTATGGCTCTGTTTTTGCCGTGTTTATCTTCTTCGCCAGCATTTTTTATATAATAATGCCCCAAGGCGCAATTAATTAAAGGAGGAATGTCTCGTGAACAAAACACACTTAATAGCACCGGAACAATATAACATTACACAGGAACTCTCAGCCTATTCAAGCGACACTGAACGTACGGCTGTGCGCTGGGTCGACCAGGAAGGCAACCGGCGGAATATTTCCTATAAAGAACTTTCAGATAAAATGAATCAGTTCGCTCTCGCTTTTAAGCGGCAGGGAATTCAGAAAGGGGATAAACTTCTGATTATCCTGCCCCGTGTGCCGGAAGCTTACATGACTTACCTCGCTTGTTTAAGAGCAGGCATTGTAGCCATTCCCAGCTCGGAAATGCTCAGAAAAAAAGATCTCCTTTACCGGATCGAGCATGCAAATGTGAAAGGAATTGTATCCTTTCATAAAACCACGGGTGAGATTAACGCGATTGACGAATCCCACCCTGCCCTGTCTAAAAAATTTATAGTGGGCGGTGAAGAAACGGGCTGGATGTCTCTCGAAGCTCTTGCCGCAGAGGAATCAACAGACTATGAAGGTGAGCCGACAAGCCGGGATGATATGTCCTTTTTATCTTACACGTCAGGTACAACCGGAAATCCTAAAGGCGTTGTTCATACGCACGGCTGGGGTTATGCGCACGTCCGTACGGCTGCTAAAGAGTGGCTCGGTGTAGAAGAAGGCGACCTCGTCTGGGCGACGGCTGCACCCGGATGGCAGAAATGGATATGGAGCCCGTTCCTGTCAACAATTACTCTCGGTGCTACTGCCTTTGTCTATCACGGCAGTTTTGATCCGGAGACTTATTTAACCTTTTTGGAAAAAGAAAAAATTAATGTCCTCTGCTGTACCCCGACAGAATACCGGCTTATGGCTAAAGTGGATGACCTTGACACCTACAAGCTGCCTGAGCTGAAAAGCGCCGTTTCTGCAGGCGAGCCTCTAAACCGTCCGGTCATTGAAGCGTTTCGTTCGGCATTCAACGTGGACGTGCGCGACGGGTACGGCCAGACTGAAAACACCCTCCTTGTCTGCAATGTTAAAGGGATGCCGACAAAGCCGGGATCTATGGGCAAACCGACTCCCGGAAATCCTGTAGATATTATTAATGAAGACGGTGACCCTTGTCAGGCCGGTGAAGTGGGAGACATCGCTGTTCATAAAAACTGCGCCGCTCTGTTTAAAGAATATCTTGATGACCCGGAACGCACCCATGCATCGTTCAGAGGAGACTGGTACTTAACCGGCGACCATGCCATGAAAGATGAAGACGGCTACTTCTGGTTTAAAGGCAGAAGTGACGATATCATCATCAGTTCCGGCTACACGATCGGCCCATTTGAAGTGGAAGATGCTCTCGTAAAGCATCCTGCCGTCCGGGAATGCGCGGTGGTCGCTTCACCGGATGAAACGAGAGGCAGCATCGTAAAAGCCTTTATCGTCCTTAAGGACCCGGACAGGGTGCCTGATGAGGCCCTTGTAAAAGAGCTTCAGGACCATACAAAGCAGATTACAGCGCCGTATAAGTACCCGCGCCAAATTACTTTCCTTGAAGAGCTCCCGAAAACCACTTCAGGAAAAATCCGCCGCATCGACCTCCGCCTCAAAGAACAAATGACTTGAAAATAATGGGGGGTCTGTCCCCCAGCGCGTTAAAGCATAAAAGCCCGGCTATTGTCACTCCTTGACAATAGCCGGGCTTCTTTTTAATTCATAGCGTGTCCGTTATGGCCATGATTGTGGTGATGTTCAAAGTTCCTGCTTGGGGCTGCACCTAATGTGCCGTGGTGTTCTTTATACATTTCTTTTAATTCATGGATGGTCAGTTCAGGATGCATGTCTTTCATCTGCCCAATATTCATTTGGCCTTTTCCGTTATCCTTGTCCATATCGTGTCCATCTGCGGCTCCCAGGTTTCCCGCTCCAAAAACCAAGGTTGCTGCCAGCAGGGCAGAAGATAAAATTTTCACGTGTATCAGCTCCTTTTTAAAAGTTACTTGTAACGTACCCTGTAAATTTGAAGAAATTATGTAGCCAGTCAAAATAAGGAAAAAAGTCTTATTATGATTTAAGTGCCGTCCCAACACGCAGACTCCTGTGGATACAGCAGGCTCAGAAGGCACCAAAAATGAGCAGTTTGTTCTGAGCAAGCGGGCTGACGCTTAGGCGGTGTCCACGGAAAAGGGAATATTTTATTTTTGTCCGCTGCACTCCCCCTATCAAAATTTTAAATCCTGATGAAAAAAATCCCTCCAGTCCCGGAGGGATTTTTTATTAGCCTGACTTATTAATGATTCTCACACTTCTTTAAACTCATGCACCCAGACTTTCATTTCCGCTTTCCAGGGCATCCCTGGATGAATAGCCAGTATGGCGTTTTTATATTCTTCAAGGTTATTAAAACCTTCCTGGACAGCGCTTTCGTCAGTTAAATCTCCGAGAGTTTCCCTGTACACTCGCTCAACTTTAAACCGCTTGCCTTGAAGAACCATAATTTCACCCGGATCAGCGTACCGGCCATTTCTTCTCGTGGCCGTTTTTTTACCCGTAAGCACTTTCTCCACATCGTCAGGCTTCGTAACCATCCGGTCGATTTCACACGTCTTTGGAGGTAAATTATTAATCTCTGGCAATTGCTTCTCCCCTTTCGGTTCTATACTCTCATTTTATACGATAAAAAAAGTTTATAGAACCGCCTGTCATGCCATTCCTTTCTCAAGCCAAAGTGAAAGCCTTCTGGAGTGAGTGTGTGCGTCCTGATAGCCAAGTTCATACAAACGCAGCAGTCTTTTCTGGTTTCGTTCAAAACTGCTAACCGGCAGGTCAACGCTTGGACGAATGACGTAGACATTGTCCTTTTCCTGTTCAGCTTCAATAAATGCCAGAGCTTCGTTATACGTAATGACCCTTTTTTCGAGGGAATCTGCTACCGCAGGATATTTTCTGTACAGCAGTCTCATAAATGCTGACGTCCTCCGTGGCCTCGAACAATCATTCACCGCTTTTGTCATAATTACGACGTTTTTCCGGCTGCCGTCTTCATACGCTTTTTTTACAGGAAGCGGATCAGCAAGTCCTCCGTCAAGAAGCACTTTCCCGTTATATTCCACCGGCTGGGCAATCAGCGGGAGTGAACTGGAAGCCCTGATAATTTTCAAAATGTCCTTACCGTGACTCTTCTTGTTATAATAAAGGGCTTCGCCCGTTTGACAATCCATCGTACCGACCAGAAAATCCTCCTGGCTGTTGTCGAGAGCCGAAAAGTCAAACGGCACAATGTGATTTGGGACTTTGTCAAACAGAAAGTCCATGCCGAATAACTCTCTTTTTAAAATAAAATTTCGCCACGACAAATACCGCGGGTCCTTCACAAGCCCTATATTTACCTTCTTATTCCTCCCTTTTTGACGGGAAAGATAAGACGCTCCCATGCAGGCGCCGGCTGACACCCCGATCACATAATTAAAAAAAATCCCTTTTTCAAGGAAGTACTCGAGAACTCCAGCCGTATAGAGTCCTTTCATGCCTCCCCCTTCTAAAACAAGTCCGCAATTATGCATTTTAAAGCCCTTCTCCAAATCATTTTTATCTCCCTTATTTCATTTCTCAAAGAGGAGGTATTAAATGAATCATACAGGAAGACGTGCTGCCACTTCAATGATTTTCAAATCGTGAGGGAGGAGGAAACGTTGTCTCTTGTTCAAGGATGTTTTTACGCTGCACTGGATCACGTTCTCTTTTTTGCAAACCGGTTCTCAGTGCCGCTAAATAATCAACATACGGGCCATATTCAGGGCCGAAAGTACCGGATAGATGGGCACGGATTTTTGAAGCTAATATGGGGCTCGCTCCGGAAGTCGTGACTGCAATCTTCAAACGCCCTCTGTCTAAAACAGACGGGAAAAAGAAGCTGCTCAGCTCCTGGCTATCCACCACATTAATGAGTGGAATATACTGGCTTAAATGCCTTGCAGTTGTTTCATTTAAGGCTGGAGAATCAGTGGCAGCCACCAGCAGGAAAAAACGGCTCCAATCCAGGTTCAGGCGTTCACACGTCTTCTGCAGCACGTCGGATTCCAACACAGAGTCAGGATAGTAACTAAAATTACCGGCATCTTTCTTCAGTCCGTCGGTCAGATCAGGGCTGATGACTGTCACAGCAGCCTGTTGAGCTAAAAGATGGCGGATTTTCCTCTGAGCAACCTTTCCTCCTCCTATCACGGCACATGGACGGTTTTTTAATTGAACAACAAGAGGAGTGCTCATTTAATCAATTCCTTTCAATAAATAGAGTCGGTTCGGGGGTTTACTCGGTATTAAGTGCCGCCAAAGCTTCGGCTGCCTGGTCCTCAATCCAACGTGAAACGTTTGGATGGGGAAGATATGTGTCTGCACACGTGTATGCCAGCCCCTCCAATTTACGTGGGATTACTTTCTTCGTAAAATAGCCTTCACATAAAAACAAGGGAAGGACGAGCATCTTTTTATCGTCCGCAAGACTTTCAGCGACCTGCCTTAAATTATCCGGATGCAGCGTACCGTAAACTGTTTTATGGAAGGAAAACCGCTTATCCATCGTCATCTTAATTTCCTCAAGAAAACTATCCCACTTCTGTTTAAAACCTGGTTCATCGCTGCCGTGTCCGACGATCAGCAGTGTTTCTGTCCCGGGTTCCGATGTCAGTGCGCCTATTCTCTCCGAAATCATATCAAGAATAAGAGGGTGGTCATCCATTGGTTCACGCCAGATAATGCGGCAATGTGTCTGGACAGGTTTTAAATCTGTTGACACGGGGGTCTCGGCTTTTACACCAAGCGCATACTTGATTTCATCAATATGCGTACTTCCTGAAGAAATGAAGAGAGGGATCGAAATGATTGTTTCGATGCCCCGCTGCTCCAATTCCCGGATGCCTTTTTCAATTGTTTTCTCTTCCGTAAATTCAAGACAGCTTAGAACGACGGGAAGACCTGTGTTTACCTTACTGACCGCATATTCAATGTCTTTTTCCCACTGAGGATTACTTGAACCGTGGGCGATCAGCAGAACACCGGCTTTATTATTGCTTCCGCTCAATTTTAATCCCCCTCTACATGCTTATGGCTTCTTGAAAAACAGGGGAACTTTCAAGCTTCTCTTCAAACCATGCAAGCTCTTCCCTCAGCCTGACCACTTCTCCTACAACAATAATAGCAGGAGACTGAATCCTCTCTTTTTTTATATCTTCTGCAATGGTCTCCAAGGTTCCTGTTACCGTTCTCTGGACGTCACAGGTGCCCCACTGAATAACAGCAACAGGTGTGCTTGCCGGCCGTCCATGCAGCAGCAGATTTTCCTGTATCATTCCAATCTGCTTGACGCCCATATAAAAAACGAGTGTATCGATGCCCGTTGCCAGACTCCTCCAGTTAATTTCCTCTTTTTTCCCTTCTTTACGGCGATGGCCGGCTACGACAGCAAATGAGGAACTCAGTTCCCGGTGTGTAAGCGGGATTCCTGCATAAGCCGGAGCTGCTATACCTGAGGTAATCCCCGGTACTATTTCATACGGGAGGCCGTTTTGCCGGCATGCCGCTGCTTCTTCACCTACACGGCCGAACACCGATGAGTCCCCTCCTTTTAGACGGACGACTTTTTGGCCTTTTTTCCCGTGAACAATAAGTATGTCATTGATCTCTTCCTGTGAAATGCAGCTTGTCTGAGGCTGTTTTCCGCAGTATATCAGCTCTGCTCCCTGTTTTGCATGATTAAGCAGATCCGTATTTACTAATCTGTCGTAGACTATGACGTCCGCTTCCTGTAAAAGTTCTGCTCCGCGAAGAGTTAAAAGCTTTGGATCTCCTGGCCCTGCCCCTACAAAGTATACTGTACCTTTATTCCTTTTCATTGCTCACACTCCTCTGCGTCTTTTAACGGCCGATAACAAAGCCCGTTTTCCTGCTGATTTTTCTCGTTTCTAATAATGACAGCTCTTCTATCAGCGGTGTTTTCAAATAAAATTTTTCCAATTCAATTTCAGCCGCATCAAACGCATCTGTTTCATTGTCTGCCGCAACGACAATTGAAACGTCTTCCTCCTGGTTAATTCGCGCTTCAAACCGGTAAAGGATCACATGCCTACCTCCCTTTATATGGCTGCTTTAAAATAAGGGCCTACGAGACTTGTTGTTCCATAATCGTACTCAGCTTCTCCTGGAGAGGTTCTTTACCTAAACGCTGGTAAAACGTATAGAAGTTTTCTCCCGGCTGCTTCTCTTCCGTAAAATATTTTATAAATTCATAAAGTACCCCTTTCAATTGGGAGGCCTCAATTTTTCCTTTAAGCTTTTCATTAAACTGGGCCTGTTGTGTTAATGTTCCGCCTACATAGATTTCAAATGCTTCGACAAGCTGCTTATCTTTATTTTTCATCTTAATGCCTTGAAGGCCAATATCCGCAATCTGCCTTTGGCCGCAGGCATTCGGGCACCCTACCATATGAATCCGAACTGGCACATCGACTTTTAAATGGTCGTCCAGGTAGTCTGCTATTCCTCTCATCCGGGCTTTTGTTTCTACAAGAGCAAGGTTACAGTACTCAATGCCTGTGCAGGAAACAGAAGACCCGATAAAAGGTTTAGGTTCAATATTCATGCGGTCGAGGATGTCTTCTTTAAGAAATGCCTCCACTTCTTCATCGGCAATATGAGGAATGACCACATTCTGCGAATTACATGTTCTGATCTCGCCGTTTCCGTAATGCTTGGAAATACGGGCTAATTCCAGGAGTTCAGCCGAATATAGACGGCCTACCGGAATATTTAAACCGACATAATTAAAGCCTGGCTGCTTTTGCGGATGCACGCCGTAAAAGTAACCGGCGTTCCAGGTTTCAAACTGGTTCTTTCCTTTCGATGGAAGCTTAATATATTCATTCATTTTCTCTTTAAATGCTTCCGGCCCCCAGTCTGCCATTAAAAACTTCAGCCGGGCCCGATGGCGCTTTTCCCGGTAGCCATAGTCCCTGAAAATAGTGGCCACCACTTCAGTCACTGTTTTGACCTGATCAGGCGTCACGAACATATCAAGTTCCTGTGCCAGATAAGGTTTTGATGAGAGCCCCCCGCCCACATAGACATGAAAGCCAGCCACTGATTCTCCGCCTATTTCCTTCGTGGCAGGTGTAAACGACAGGCAATTAATTTCTGCATTCTGTGCATTATTAATATTAGAGGAGATAGAAATTTTAAATTTTCTAGGAAGGTTCGAAAAATCCCGATTATGCTGGAAATATGCATAGACATCGTCCACTATGTCCTTTGTGTCAATAAGTTCCTTAGGGTCAATTCCTGCAAGCGGGTTCCCTACGATGGTCCGCATAATATCCCCGCATGCTCCGACAGATGATAAGCCGACTTTCTTCAGGCGGTCAAAAATATCCGGTATATTTTCAATTTGAAGCCAGTGAAACTGGATAGCCTGACGGGTAGTAATGTCAATCACATCCCTGCCGTAGTCTTTAGCAATAGCTGCCAGTTCCAATGCCTGCTCATATGTTAAAATTCCTGACGGCACATTCACCCTCATCATAAAATAGCCGTCTTCTTTAGGTTTTTGTAAATAAAGACCTGCCCATTTAAATAATGACCATTCTTCTTTAGGGATCGACGCAAATCCTTGCTCCGCATAACGCGGGATATCCTCTAATATATCCAGCCCGTCTTTTTCCAGCTTCATCTTTTCTTCTTTACTCAGTTTTTCATTGTCTGCCCAAACTTTTGTATGCCCCATTTATAAACTCCCTTCCTCATCCTTTTAGCTTAGCGGATAATTCCTTTGTCTTTTAAATAGCCGATAATCTGTTCAACTGACTGTTCTATAGAGACCCGGTCGGAAGAAATGGTTATTTCCGGATCAACCGGCTCTTCATAAGGTGCACTGATACCGGTAAATTCCGGAATCTCTCCTTTACGTGCTTTTTTATAGAGTCCTTTAGGGTCTCTTTTCTCGCATTCTTCCACCGGACATTGCACATATATTTCAATAAACTCTTCTTTATCCACCATTTGCCGGGCAAGCTGGCGATCGTCCCTGTAAGGAGAAACAAATGCTGTAAGGACGATACTTCCGTTTTCCACAAACAACTTTGAAACTTCCCCGATTCTCCGAATGTTCTCCTGACGGTCTTCAGGCTTAAAACCGAGGTCTTTGTTTAAACCGTGGCGGATATTGTCGCCATCCAGAACAAAGCTGTTAATTCTCTCCTCATAAAGCCTCTTATCAAGGGCGTTCGCAAGGGTCGATTTTCCTGACCCGGATAAACCGGTAAACCATAAGATACAGCTTTTATGTCCGTTAAGGTTCTGGCGCTCCTGTTTCGTAACAACAGAGTTATGCCAGTGAATATTGGCAGAAGCAGTGTGTTTAGTCATACTGTCACCCTCATTCCTTTAATGAGCACATTTACCACTTCCGGCCTGCTGAATTCAGGAGGCGGCGTTTTCCCCTCTCTCAGAAGTTCACGGACTTTTGTCCCGGATAAAATAACGCGGTCTTCAATGCCATGCGGGCATGTTTTCGTAGAGGCCATATTTTCGCACTTTTTGCAAAAGAAACTGTGCTCAAAAAAGAGCGGTGTGATACCAAGTTCATTATCGGTGAACTGGCGAAAAATCTCCTGGGCTTCGTAGGTCCCGTAGTAATCTCCTACTCCCGCATGGTCCCTGCCGACAATAAAATGAGTGCATCCGTAATTTTTCCGGACGATCGCATGGAAAACTGCTTCCCTCGGGCCTGCGTATCTCATAGCAGCCGGAAACACAGCAAGAAACACACGATTCTCCGGATAATAATTTTCAAGAAGCACCTGATAACTTTCCATCCGGACATCAGCGGGTATATCATCAGCTTTCGTTTCACCGACAAGAGGATTTAAAAAGAGCCCGTCTACAATTTCCAATGCCGCTTTTTGTATATATTCATGAGCCCGGTGGACAGGATTCCTCGTCTGAAACCCTACAACCTTCTCCCAGCCTTTCTTTTCAAACGTTTTCCTTGTTTCAGCCGGGGGAAGATAAAACGTGGAGAACTGGTCTTTTAAAGGAATACGGACAAGCGTGACCGGTCCTCCTAAATAAACGCCTCCTCTGTCATACAGCTTTTTTACACCCGGGTGAGCTTCATCTTTTGTTTTATAAACCTTAACGGCTTCAGTCTCCTGATCTGGGGAGTAAATGTCTTGCAGTTCCATTACTCCGTATGTTGTCCCGTTATAAGTAAGCCGTATCGTCTGCCCGGGTTTCAGTGTCGCTGCCTCTTCCGCTCTCACTGGAAGGGTAATAGGCAGGCTCCAGACATGCCCTTCAGCTAAACGCATATGATGAACGACTTCGTTGTAATCTTTTTCTCCCATAAACCCTGTCAATGGACTGTAAGCTCCGTTGGCAATGAGTTCCAGATCAGATAAACCGGTCTTATCGAGTGCCACAGCCTCTCGAATGCTGGTATAGTCGGCTTTTTCGTTCACTTTGTTTACTAAACTTCCTCCGTGAGGAATACTTTTTGTCATTATAATTCACTCCTTCTTTGATAGTGGTTTTAAATGTAGCCCGCACTCTGTTTTTTCCAAACCGGCCCAGCGCCCCGCGCGGTGGTCTTCCCCTTCCTTTACTGCGAAGGTGCACGGCTCACAGCCGATGCTCGGAAACTGCCTGTCATGGAGAGAATTATAGGGCAGGTCTCTTTCATGGATATAGTTCCAGACGTCTTGCCAGCTCCAATGAATGAGCGGGCATATTTTAATCATCCCGAATTTGTCATCTTTATTGACAAATTCTGTAGTCGCTCGTGAAGGTGACTGATCCCTCCTTAATCCTGAGAGCCACGCCGTACTTCCTTCCAACGCCCGTTTTAATGGCTTGTTTTTACGGATGTCGCAGCACAAATCGGGTTTCGATTTCCATAACTGCTCTCCGTGAACCGATGCCTGCTCTTCCAAAGATAATTCTGGCTCTATCATATCTATTTGAAGTTCCGGATAGCGTTGTTTTACCTTATCAATCAGTTCGTATGTCTCTTTAAAATGGAGGTGCGTATCTAGAAACACGATCCGTGCATCTTTTTTTACTCCCGCAATCATGTCTGTCAACACTATTCCTTCAGCACCAAAACTGCACGCGTATACAAGCTTGCCGTTAAATAAGCCATAAGCCCAGTCAATGACATTTTCTGCTTTCTTATGTTTTAAGCGGTTGTTAAAAAATTGATAATCATTTCTCGTAAAAGTGTCGTATGATGGTGTTTTTTTCCTCTCACTCATGCCTTTCCCCCCATCCCTTATTAATGCTGAACTGATTCCTGTTCAGGTTTTCCGGATTTATAAAGACTTAACGTGCCTGCGGTAGCAATGATGATCGCCAGGATCAGGACCACCATGTATGGATTAGGATGCAAAAATACGTGAATTAAGCTGTAGGACATAACCAGTGAAATGACCGGAGATACTACCCACACTTTAATAATTTTCCTTATAAGACCCTTTTGCCAGAGCTGAAAACCGTTCTGGGCGCATCCAATGCCGACGATGCCCGAAGTGGTGGCCTGTGTTAGCGGGACAGGAATACCGAAAATAGAGGCAATAATAACAAGGCCGCCTCCTGTGCCCGATACTGCAGTCCCCTGGAGTAATGAAAAAGAAATTATTTTTTTCCCGTTAGTTTCAAGCACTTTACCTCCAAACAGGACGGCACCTGCTGCCACAAAAATTCCGCCGATAATAACTCCTGCAGACTGATCCATTAACCCTGCCCCGACTACTGGGCCGACCGCATTGGCCACATTATTCATTCCTGCGGAGAAAGCCTCAATAAATCCCGTAATAATCAGCAGTAATGCAAGATATTTTTTCCATTTGCCTTGCCCTGTTAATTGAGGCCACTTCTTTTCCAGCTTCAGAATCACTTTTCCAGAAATAAAGCAGATCACAAACGCTGTCACAGGGACGATCAGCCAGAAAGAGACAATAAACAGCACGTTGTTGACATTAAGTGCCTGAAAAGCAATGCCGACGCCTACTACTGAACCAATGGTCACTTCACTCGTTGATAAAGGAATGCCGATAACATTAGCAAGAAAAAGTGTAAGAGTCGCCGAAATCAAAATAACTAAGGCCACCTCTAACGAAAATACATTCGAAGGAATGATCCCTTCTCCAACTGTTTTGACAACTTCTCCTCCTCCGATGGCAGCCCCGGCGAGGGCCCCCGCTCCGGCAATAAGCAGCGCAATGGACTTCTTTTTTAAAGCCCCGCTCCCGTAAACAGGGCCCATCGTGGCTGCTGCCCCGCTCGCTCCTATATTCATGGCGAAAAATAAGGCAATAGCTATCGTCGCATAAGCTAACACCATCTTTACCACCTCCTGACAGCAAGTTTAATACCCAACAAATTTTATAAACCCGATATGATTACTAGGTATTATATACGCTTAATTAAAAAGGGTCAATACAGAATTTTGAAAAAACAGGATATTATTTTAAAATGGGCTGCTCGGGAGAGTTGTTTGAATTTCATTTAATTCGGTCACTCGCAGGAAAGAGGGGCTTTTTTGGGTGGTTGCTGGCAATAAAGTTTTCGTTCCATTTTTTGGAAGGCTTGACTGTTCCACTATTTCATTTATGATAGATAAATAATCTGCGGTCCTAAGAAGGAGTTTAAAAATGACATTTTGGAAGTTTACTATATTAAACCTTTTACCTGTCATAATTATTATGGCTGTTATTTACACAGCATCTTCTCAAACAGCAGACCAGCAGGACATCAGCCCCTTGCTTGACCGGGTAACCGATGAAAATGTACTGAGAGAGACAGCTGTATCTTTGAAAGAGAGAGTCGATTTTGTTGCAGACCGTGCCATTTCTTTCGCAGCTTCTCATCCTCAATTTGTCCTGGCCGGCATGGCAGGGGCTGCGGCCTTGATGGTTGCCGTCTTTTTCCGTTTGTTTCAATCGACTGATTCTTTTGCAAAAAAAAGTATTAAGTCGCTTGTCTATACAGGACTTATTTTTATATTTTTAGCTGCTGTAACAGCAGCCGTGAAAAGCGATGCCGTTATTGAACTGCTTAGAAGTTATGTCTCACTGGATCACTTAAGGCGGATACTGCAGTGGATTGATTTTACCTACGCAGGGACAGCAGTCAGTCTGGAAAGCCACGGTGTCGACGGCTTGCTGGAATTTCTACTGAGAAAAACGGCACATTTCTTTCTGTTTGCATTACTCGGCTTTTTCCTGTTCCTTTCCGTTTACAGGCTAAGCGGCAGACCTTTTCTATCATTTGCTGCTTCTCTAATTATTGTGATTGTATACGCAGCGCTTGACGAATACCGGCAAACCTTTATTCCTTCAAGATCAGGACTCGTGGAGGATGTTATTCTCGACACTGTCGGCGGTATTTTCGGCACAGCCATGGCCTGGCTGAAAAAATCCTTCTCCAAGTGGCTTGAGTAAATAGGGTCTGTCCACAATGGGGTCTGTCCCCCAGCCCGTTAATGCGTTAATTGGAAAGGGGACAGACCCCCAGCGCTTTAAAGCGTTTATGGGAGGTGGGGCTCTCTTACATAAAACGCCATGTTTCTTTATCTTTATTTTCGTGAATACAGTATAGATAGAGACTACGGAAAGGATGAAGAAATATGCAATCATTACAGGGAAAGAAAGCGCTCATAACTGGAGGAAGCAGAGGGATTGGCGGTGCTGCAGCTTTGGCTTTGGCTAAGGAAGGTGTGGAACTCGGTCTTATTGCAAGATCAGAAGAGAGTTTTACCGCTATCAGTAAAGACTTAAATGACATAGGAGCAACATTTTTAACTGCTGCAGCTGATGTTTCCAACAAAACTGAAGTGCAGGAGGCAGTAAAAAAAATAGAAGATGAGCTGGGATCAATTGATATATTAATTAATAATGCAGGCGTAGCAGCGCGCGGTTCCTTTATAGACCTTACCACCGACCAGTGGAAAAAAGTACTTGATATCAACGTCATGGGAATTGTACATGTCACTCAAGCAGTCCTGCCGGGCATGATCTCAAAAAACCGCGGAGATATTATTAACATTTCTTCCATGTCAGGATTGAAGGGCACAGAAGGTTCAAGCGCTTACAGTGCTTCAAAATTCGCCGTTATTGGAATGAGTGAATCACTCATGCAGGAGGTACGGCGCCATAATATACGGGTAAGCGTTCTGACCCCGAGCCTTGTTGAAACAGACTTAACACGGGGGGAGTCAGGAGAACGAAATCCAGACAAATACACACAGGCAGAAGATATGGCTGAATACATGGTCAGCCAGCTAAAGCTGAATCAGAGAACGTTCATTAAGACAGCAGCCCAATGGGGAACCAATCCATTTTAAAATTAATTTTGAAAAAGGGGTCAGACCCCCGCCGCGTTAAAGCTTTAACGCACTGGGGGTCTGACCCCTTTTTGCCTCTTTAATGTAATCCTATTATTTTAACCCGTTTAATATATTTACTGGTTTATGATGGAATTTTTGTCTATGGCTAGTATAATTAGGTTATAAGTTTATCCTATTAATAGCCATAGTTTGTGAGCCAGCCTTTAACCAGTACGAATAAAAGACTCTAAAACTGTCATAGAAAGAGCGGAGGTTTAGTATGGATTTTCCGAAAAATGATTTGCCAGCAAACCCCAAAAAGGATGTTTTTGGAATAAAAATTGAATGGGATGAGGCGGACGGCAGTATGAGGTATGCGGGAGAAACCGCCATGGTGATGTGGGTGGAAACCGCTATGAAAAGTTTCCTGGAAACTATTAGTGAAATTTCTGGCTCCCAGGTAGCGAATGTCGTTCTGGAAACAGCCGGCTACCGGATGGGAGCCATTGTAAGTGAATTCTTTAAAACGGGTGAAATACATGATATTTTTCAAACCCTCCCTTCAGTCTACCGTGCTGCCGGCTGGGGACTTACGACAGTAAGTGATTATAGTGTAGAGAACAAAACAGCCATTATACAAGTGAAAGATTCGTGGGAATACCGGATCAATAAAATACAAAGCGAAGGCAGGGACCCAGCTTTCCTCCCGGGTCATTTTGCAGGTCTTTTATCAAATTTATATGAAGATAATATCTGGTACACGATTGAGAAAAGCCAGCTCAATGGTGATGACTGCTATGAGTTTTATTTTTCGCCATCACAGATTACTCCTACCCAGAATATTCATGAACTGACCCGGGCACAGGAACAAAGGGAAATTTCCAAGCTTGAAGAGATGGTGGAAGAGCGGACGAAAGATTTGAGAGAATTAGTGAAAGAAATCTCCTCCCCTCTCATACCCGTTTTCGATGATATCGTGGTTATTCCATTAATGGGGACATACGATGATATGCGTGCTAATGAACTGCTGCATAAGACGCTGGACAAGCTGCCAGAAATTAAAGCAAATTACGTCATACTGGATTTGACAGGTATTAACGACAGTGTCGATGAATATATGATTTCGCTTATCCAGAAAATGACTCAGTCTGCTGCTCTCCTAGGCTCCCAGTGTATTCTTGTTGGCATCTCCCCTAAATTAAGTATAGAAATGACCAATGCCAATTTTACTACAAGAGAAACACATATCGGCTGTTATTCCACTTTAAAACATGCGATAATGTACGCTCTTTCCCAGGAAGGGAAACAAATTTAATCTTCACCGTACCTGCCTCCACACTAAGGAAGCAGGTACTAATTTTATGTAAAACCAGATAACCTGTTACAATAAAGCTTCAGCATTAAATGCCAGAAAGGAATGTGCCATCATGAGCCTGTCAAATAAGCGCGTTGTTATTGCCGGTTTAAGGAAAACTGATGAAATGAGTACCCTTATTAAAAAGCAGCACGGGACCCCGCTTGTCCGATCTCTTCAAGGCACCGTTTTTTTAAATAGCGAAGAAATAAAAAAGGACCTGGAACAGGTGACCCAGACAACCTGTGACTGGCTGATCTTCACTACAGGTATTGGCGTAAATGCGCTTATAGATACAGCTGAAGAGATCGACTTAAAAACTTTGTTTTTAGAAATGGTACGTGAAGCGAACGTTGCTACAAGAGGATATAAGACGTTTTCAGCTTTGAAAAAACTAGGTGTCAGCCCACAGGCGAAAGATGACGACGGGACAATTAATGGACTGATTTCTTCTTTAAAACCATTCGACTTTAAAGGTAAACAGGTGATGGTACAGCTTCACGGAGAAAATGCCCCGTCTCTGCTTACCTTCTTAGAGGAAGCCGGGGCTGATGTTCTGCCTGTTCTTCCTTATAAGCATGTTTCCCCTAACCTTCAAACGATGGAACGTTTCTGCCGGGAAGTAATTGCAGGAGAGGTGGATGCCGTTTGTTTTACTGCTGCTGTTCAAGTACATTTCTTGTTTAAGTATGCCTCAGAGAATGGGTATATGCATCAGCTTATTAAAGCGTTTAACTCGCATACCGTGGCCGCTGCCGTTGGAAAAGTTACTGCTGAAGCACTGCACGGGGAAGGAATAGAACAATGTGTCCAGCCTGAACTGGAAAGAATGGGTGCGATGATTGTAGAATTAAGTCACTATTTCGGTAGAATAAAAAAATAACATTATACTTAAAAGGCATGCTGTCATACGATTGACAGCATGCCTTTTGTATTCCTGTCTATTATTAGACTGACTTGGCAGAGAAGCGGCTGACAGCGGCTTCTCAGTCCATTTCACGGAACCAGGACGATTTATTTATTCATTTGTGCCAGAAAATCACCAAGTAAATCTTCTCCGTCCTCTTCTTCCTCTTTTTCTTCCTCATTCCTGTCTGCAGAAGAAGCGAACTCTTCTCTTGCTTTATTTAAATCAAAATTAGCCAGATCATCTTCCAGGTTATCTTTTTGAGGAGAAGCCTGGACAGGTTCTTCTAATGCTTTTTCACCCTCCTGAGTGGCCCCATCAGTTTCAACCCTTTCACCGGGCATGGAACCCTCATTTTCCTGTAAATATAAAGCCTCATCAATATCAATAGAACTGCTGTTTAACGAAGCCAGAAAAGAAGTTGCCCGCATCGGATCTACCAGCAATTGATAGACAACACTCCCTAAAAGAGCTTCAGAGTGTGAATGTTTAAGCCAATTGCGTTGCTCCTTTGTCAATTGTCGTGGCAAGGGGATGGTGACCGTTTCTCTTTCTTTGGATAGAGAATTATTAACTCCTTCTAAAGCAAACTTAGCAATTTCACTGGAAAAATTTCTTCTTTCAGTCTCTTTTAATTTTTGAAGCTGCTTTAAAATATGATCAGGTGTATCAGAGGGGAGACGGAACGTAATCGCCTGCCCTCTCTCAATCCTTTTTGTCATAAAACCACCCTATTTGTTTTTTACAGGCTGTTTCTCTGTCCCTTTGTCACTCTTAGCTTGCTCTTTATTATTTTCTCTGTTAAAAGCGGAAATTAACTTGTAATAGGCATTAGCCATCATCCAGATACTTTCCTTTTCGTCTTCAAAGAAGCCGATATTATATCCGTCTAAATTATTATTGATCGTTTTAAGATATTCTTTTAAAACCATCGATCCTCCGCCAACAAAATAACAGATTTCTGTCTGGGAATTTTTTTGCCAGACATTGCGTAAATGCCGGTACTGTTTTTTAGCTATGTCTAACAAGATTCTGTCGGTAATATCATGAACGCTTGTCCGGCTGCCTTTGACCATAATGTGGTTCCTGTCATTTTTCTTAGTGATAATGTCAACGACATCTCTTCGGCTATCGAGCTCAACGCCGTGTTTTGATCTGATTTCTTCCCTGATCTGCTCCAATGACTCAGAAACTCCAATATTAAACCCTTGAGCTTTATCATCATCTATCTTACGGTTCACAATGACAGCAATATCAGTAGTTAGTCCGCCAATGTCCTGGATTAATATTCTCTTATCCACTAAATCTCTGTTCGTGATGTTTAAATCGTTATCCATAACCAGGTTGATATAAGCAGCAAAGCCTTCAGGATATACTTTGACGTGGTCAAACTTTATATTCACCTTTAACCCTTGATATTTAGGGGTAACTAAAAATTCAACTTGATGAACAGACCCTAGCAAACTTGAGCGATAGCCTACATCCTTCCCTTCTTTCACTTCACGAAGAGGCAGGCCTGTACCCAGCGTATAATTAGCATCTATAACATTATCTTTTCTATTAAACAACTCTGCGTTTTCTTCTCTAGCAGCGTCCAACGCTAAAGAAGCAAAAAGCATAACAAGTGTCTGGTCTTCTTCAGATTTACTGCTGCCCATATCTAATTCTGTAGCATTCCCGCTCTTTGTCGCTAAGTCCCCAACACGGTAAATTGCATTGTTTTCTTTCAAGGCAGGCGAATGGACACGTATATGTACTCCTTCTAAAGGATTTTTATCGTCCAGTTCTTCTATACCTATAACTGGTCTGTCTTCTGTATCTCTTGCAATGACATTCGGCATAGTCAGTTCATAGTCTGCTTTTCCAAATAACCCTTTAATTGAATCATTGCCTACATCAATCGCTGCAATTCTGCTTTTGCTCATATTATACATCCCTTCCTTTATATCTAATAATTTCCACAGATTAAATGATATAGCAGGAAGGAAGATTATACAATCATCCCAAAGTTGTGTTCAAAAAAGAAAACATGTATACGTATATGTATACAATTACAACTGTTGCATTACCCCCTCCATACAAGGATGCGTACGTGTTTGTAAACATGTATACACATTAGTAAACAGCAAGATTACATTTTGTTTACATGTTTACAAAAATGTATACATAGAAATCTGTAGCTATTATCCTCTTTAAAAAGATCGATTTACCTCGGCTGAAAGTCAAAAAGGGGTCTGTCCCAGCACGGTGATGTGTTAAAGTATTCAGTAAAACGGTACGGATCCGGGGGATAGATGACTCTTAACACAAAGTTAAAAACATTTCCGCCTGATGTTTATTCTGTAAATTTTTCCTGAGAATGGCGGACCTCGACTGGAGTGGGCCCTCTTTCCCGACATTTCTCATTTAAAACATTAACCGGGTCTTTTGTCATTATTTTCTGATTATTCTGTCCTATATTTCCGACTCGTAAAGGAAAAATAAGGTTTTTATAGAATATTTCAAGAACAGACTTGTTTTTTCTCCAAAAAACAAAACAAGGAGGAATCCGAATTATGCCACATCTTTCTAAACATGAAATTGAAAAGGTTAAAAAAGTCAAAACAAAGAAAAATGAAGCTGATTTTTTACGAAAGAAGAATGTGGTAGGTGTGGGGGTTGGCGTAAAGCTTAAAGATGGAAAACCAACAGGTAAACCAGCGCTCGTGACCTTTGTAACTTCTAAAAAGCCGCTTGAATCTTTAGACAAAGAGGATGTGGTGCCTGAAGAGGTTGACGGAGTAGAGACAGATGTTGTTGAGATAGGTATGCCGACGGTGCAAATAGGTTTAGAAGAAGGCAATACGGACACCTTGCGCACTCTCCCTTCAAACGAATTGAAAGTGAAAATACGGCCTGTTAAAGGCGGATGGAGCGTGGGACACCCTAATATTACAGCTGGAACAGCCGGGGCTGTCGTTTTTAATAAAGACGAGACTAATCCTGCAAAATACTATATCTTATCTAATAATCACGTTCTTGCCAACAGTAACGATGCTAAAATTGGAGACCCGATTTTACAGCCTGGGCCTATAGACGGCGGCAGTGCTCCTGATGATCAGGTAGCTTCGTTAAGCAGATTTATTCCTATAGATTTTACTCCTGATAAACCCGCAGAAGAACACGAGAACCTGGTAGATGCAGCAATCGCGGAAGGCTCCCTGCAGGAACTGGACCGTGAAGTCTATTGGACCGGATATATTAAAGGCTGGGTAAAGAAGGAAGAGGTCGAGGTTGGAATGCTGTTAAAGAAAACCGGCCGGACAACAGGCTATACCACTGCGGAAGTCCTCACTGTAGACGCCACAATTGATGTTAACTTCGGTAACAACCGTGTGGCGCGATTTGATGAACAAATTCTTACAACCCCCTTCTCGCAAGGCGGTGACAGCGGGTCGTTAGTGACCGATTATGAAAACCGGGCTGTCGGGCTGCTCTTTGCTGGAAGCCCTGAAGTAACAGTACTCAACCAAATTGAGCACGTAAGAGATCTGTTGAGGATCGATTTTGTGTAAAATCAAACCCCCGTTCTTTAATGAACGGGGGTTTGATCTTTCTATCCTCTTTAACTTAGTAACACATTAATGTACTGGGGGTCAGGCACCTGCCTGGGGGCAAATTAGTTGCCCGGGGTGAAAGTCCGTTTTCCGAGCTCACTTTCCAGCATATAAAACGCATTACTGTCATTTTCTATACGCTCAAGCTTTTGAATAATAGTATCAAAAGTAGCTTCTTCTTCTACTTGTTCTTCAATAAACCAGTTTAGGAATGTCATGGTTGCATGTTCCCGTTCGTCAAGTGCAATATCTGCAAGATTATAAATACGCTTTGTCACTTCTTTTTCGTGTTCGAGTGATTTTTTAAATGTATCAAGCACTGAAGAAAATGTATTGTGAGGAGCTGGAATTTCTTTAATTTCAGCGCGTTCGCCTAAATCATTAATAAAACGGTAAAACTTCATGGCATGGTAGCGCTCTTCCTCTGCTTGAGCCAAAAAGAAGTTTGCAAAACCGTCTACTCCCCCATGAGAACAGTAGGCAGCTGCAGCAAGATAAGCCTGCGCAGAATAGAATTCATAGTTCATTTGTTCATTTAAGCTCTTTACTAACCTTTCGCTAATCATTTTCTTCACCTGACCTTTTTTAAGTTTAATAGAAATACAATTTATCTATAAGACTAACACATTTTTAATTAGACATTAATGGAATAAATGTATTGTTTTTAAATCTTAATATTCCATTCATTGTCCTTTTCATTTATTTCCTGTTAGCATACTAACTAATAAACTCTTAAACTATTGCTCATTGATGCCGAGGCCTTAAGGAGGGAATACCGTGAGTGCCAGAAGTCTTCATAAAACCGAACACCATTTACTGTTATGCAATGGGAAGAACTGCAAAAAAGCAGGCGCCAAGGCTTTTCATAAAGCGGTACAGCGTGAAATTTCAAACCGGAATTGCAAACAGACCATACAAACAACCCGCACCCGCTGTCTTGAACGATGCAAAGATAAGTGCGCTGCAGTCGATTATCCTGCCGGCACATGGTACAGAAACCTAAGGGAAAACGATGCGGCGGAGCTCGTAGACACTCTCTTAAACCGGGAACTCTGGCCTGAAAAAACAAGTTACACAATGGCCGGGGGAGAGCTTCGCAGAAATAAGAGAGCTTCAAAGAAAAAGAAAAGTAAAACAAAATAAGAATAAGGGGTCTGTCCCCCGGCACATTAACGCTTTACAAGACCGGGGGACAGACCCCTTTTTAATTCAATTTAAAAATACAAACCCGAAAACTCCAAAAATAAGTGTGGATACCACGGCTATACCAGCCCCTATGAGCGTTTCGTATGGCAGGAGCTTAAATCGTTCTTTCATATTCATATGAACACTTGCACGTGTAATGTGAAAGTAAGTCCCATGAGGCATATGATCCAACACTGTAGCTCCGGCATGAACCATTGCTGCCCCTGCTAAAGCATGGACCCCCAGTTCTAAAATGGTTGGCGCAAAGACGCTTCCAGCTACCGCCGTTCCGGCTGCTGTCGAGCCCGTAGCCCCGGACATTGTAATACCCGCCAAAGGAGCAAGTACATAAGCTGGAATGTTAAAAGCGTCGATCACATAAAGAATTTGGCCGATTAAAGCCGAATTTGCAATGACCCCAGCGAGAGTCCCTGTGCCGATCAAGAGAACGGCTACCCCTGACATTTTATGAATTCCAGAGGTGATATACTCGTTTAAATATGCTCCCTTTCTCATGACTAGAGCTCCCGCGATTCCGCCCGCAGGAAGAGCGAACAAAGGATCTATAGACACGCCTGCCAATGGCTGTAAAAGCAATAAGAAAATAGCAAAAGCAGGAGCCGTTAAGGCTGCTGTTAACGTAGGTGTATCCCCTTTACCTTCTGTTGACAATTCGTTATCTTCCACTTTAGCCCCTGAATATTTTAACTTCCTTGCTAAAATATAAGTTATCCCGATTCCGGCGAAAGCAGGAATGAATCCTGCTATCATTAGAGTCGTCAATGGAATTTGGAAGGCTTCAGCTGCCGCAATTGTGTTAGGATTAGGTGAAATAATATTACCTGCTTTTCCTCCGCCTGAAATGGCTAAAAGAATGGCCATTTTCGATGTGTCAGTTCTCTTTGCAATAGCGAGGGCAATAGGTGCCATCGTTAACACCGCTACTCCGATGAAGACGCCGACACCTGTCAATACCATTGTCGCTCCAGCTATTGCCAGGAGTGCTTTTGCTTCACCTAAACCGTTTAAAATTGATTCGGCGATCTTTTTTGCGGCACCGGATTCTATAAGTACCCCTGCAAGGACTCCTGCAGCGAGTACACGAAGGACGACACCTGTCATCCCTTCAGCACCCTCTATCATAATTTCTACCGTACCGGTGAAGGTGGCCCCTCCAGTAAGGCCCCCTATAACAGCACCCGCCATCATAGCGTAGGCTGGGGCTACCCGTATTAAAATGAGACCAATTGTTGCAGCCAGGGCAATAATTGTTCCCAGAGACGTCAATTCTACATCCACTATATAATCACCTTACCTTACCAATCATAGTAATTTTTCTAACCTATCATACTACGTTTTTAACACGAACGCAGTGGAAAATATTAAAAAAAGTATGTGAAAAGGGGTCAGTCCCCTTTCACATTAAAGCAGTAAAGGATATGACTTTAAAATACTCTCCTAAACTCTTTCTATTTGTAGTGGCAGTTCTAATAGCCTAATCCTATAGGTCTCATCCTTAACAGTTCGGCTTGATTCGACTAAAAAGACATCGTTTAAACGTTCTGCTGAGACTACGTTTTTTACCCCTGATACAGTGTCTCTACTGCATTAACTGCTGGGTATCTCCTCATCATGTAAATAAAATAGCCCTAATTGCAGGACAACTTTTTCAAAATTGACAGAATGCACCGTCAATTTCAGACAAATAGAGCAAATGGGCAATGGCGCGGTAATATAAAGCTTCTAGGTCTATTTTAAAGAACAATTTAATTGTAATTAGTCTGTACGACTTAGATATAATGGACGTTAATTATGTCTAAAGTATGGTAAAAATTTGTCATTTAAACACCCTATGATTTTACACGTCTCTATTCACACAGATAACTGACAGAATATTCTGTTGTCGATTCCATTTTTATCCACTACGCTTAAAATAGTTCGGATATCGGAACTTTCGATTTCCAGTCATTCGGGCAAATTATAAAGAAGGTAGGGATAGGTGTGAAGAGATTGGCGTCGGTTTTTTTAGCGGGTTTGATGATGGGCTCGAGCTTCCTGGGAAGCAGTGCCTTTGCTTCGAAAGACTCGCTTGAGGAGTTTGAAACTTTAAACAAGGGTAAAATACGGATGGTAGACAACAATGACAAACACGGTCCGCCCTCGTTTGTCGCAGGTATGCTGTCTGAGCGTTTTGCTGAAGCGAATGGGCAGAATGCCAAGCATTTCCTGGATGAGCATAAGGATTTCTTCGAGATGGACAACCCTGAAGAGAATCTTGAGGAAGTCCGTTCCAGTGACGATGACCTTGGGATGACCCATGTACGTCTTCAGCAGACTAAAAATGGTATTCCTGTTGATCGAAATGAGTTGAATGTCCACTTCAATGAAGATAACCAAATTACCACTGTAAACGGAAATTTTGATAATGAAATTGAAAATACAGACATTAATACAACACCTTTTGTAGAAGAAAATACGGCCATTCAAGCGGCTAAAGATGAGGTGGACGCGCCTGATTTTGTGGAATTTGAGGAAAGTGACCTGATTGTTTATCCGTTTGAGGATGACTACCACCTTGCTTACAGGGTGAACCTTGAATTCCATACAGGCTCACCGGGGAACTGGTATGTTTACGTGGACGCTCATACAGGAGAGGTTATTGACAGTTATGACGCCATGACAGGCTTAGGGGAATTCTTCTCTGAATATATTGATACCGAGCCTTCAGAAGAAGCTGAAGTATCTGTCCCTTCAGTTAATATGATGAGTGCTCTGCCTTTATCAGTGGAACCGGCCAGCCTTTTGCCTTCGCGTGGAAAAGGTCTTGGTACGACAGGTGTGGAGAAACTGTTAAACCTTTCTCATGGACCTAATAAAAACGGCGGGCGAACCTTTTACTTAGCCGACCAGACATCTGATATTATGGATGGAATCTTTACGTATAATATGAAAAATACCGCAAACCAAATTTCCCTTTATGAGAATACTAAGGCCTCCTGGAAAGATGTAAAGTATAACGGTGACAGCAGCTCGTGGGAAGCAGTCGGCCAGGGGCCTGGCGTCGATGCCCATAAGAATTCCCGGATTGTGTATGATTATTTCCTGGAAAATCACGGTCGTAACTCACTGGACGATAACGGGATGGCGATCCGCTCACGCGTCCACTACTGGACAGAATATAATAATGCTTTCTGGAGCAACGGATTGGCAATGATGACCTATGGGGATGGAGACGGGCAGCAGTTTATCCCTCTTGCGTCACTTGATGTGACAGCCCACGAAATGATGCACGGTATTACACACTATAACGGTGGTCTGCGATACCGTTTTGAAACAGGAGCGATTAACGAGGCGTTCTCGGATACTTTCGGTACTATTATCGATGACCGCAGCTGGGATATTGGCGAGGATATTATGGGTGAAGCATGGCTTGCAGAAGGCCGCACCGCCCTTCGAAGCAATGAAGACCCTGGAAAATTCCCGGTAAATGAAAGATTCTGGGCTTACAGTGTGGACGGTGAAGGCCGTTATCCTTCCCATATGGATGAGTATTACTTCCTTCCGGCAAATATGGATAATGGCGGTGTCCATATTAACTGTACGATCCTGCAGCATTCCGCTTATCTTGTTGCGGAGGAATACGGTATGGGGCGTGAAGTAGTGGCTGACACGTGGTACCGTTCTTACGACTATCTGCATTATGACGCCACCTTTGCAGAATTCCGTGAAGCGATTCTTCAGTCTGCAATTGACCTTTATGGTGAAGACAGCGAAGAATACGATGCCTTCCTCGGTGCTTTTGATGATATCGGGCTTTATGAAGGGTGGTCTCTTGAGGAAAACTACCGCGGCCCTCTCTGGTAATAAATCAAGGGGTCTGTCCCCTCGCACATTAACGCTGTAAAGCACTGGGGGGCAGACCCCCCAAGATTTTACAGCCCTCTTTCCCCTCAACAAAAATCCCGCCGCACTGCAATGTGCGGCGGCTTTCCGTTTGCGGCCGTGCGGCGGTCTTATTACCAAACATCCTTTACAAAACGTCCTTCTTCCTGAAGACCGTCCAGCCATTCCTGAGCTTCTTCTTCAGTTTTTTGTCTTATATTCATAAAACACTTTTTCATTGTTTCCTCTACTTGCGGTGCCATCTTGCTCCCTTCACCGCATATATAGAGATGTCCGCCCTTCTCTTCAATCAGTTCCACAAGCTCTTCTTCCCGTTCTTTCATGACATCCTGCACGTAAGTTTTAGGTTTATTTTCCATGCGGGAAAACGCCGTATGCACAGTAACGAGGCCTTCTGCTTCATATTCTTTCAGCTCATCGTTATATAAGAAATCATGGTGTTCGTTTCGGCTTCCAAAATATAAATGTGCCTCTCCTAACTCCTGGCCTTCCATCTTCATCGCTTTGCGGGCTTGAATAAAGCCTCTGAACGGTGCTATCCCCGTACCTGGCCCGACCATGATGACCGGTGCATCTGGGTCTTCCGGAAGCTTAAACGAGCGCTGAGTCCGGAAAAAAACAACAATATCATCTCCAGGCTTAAGTTCCATCAGAAAGTTGGATGTAATACCGCGGTATTCTCCGCTGCCGCTGAAAGCTTTTCCCCTCACGACACTCACCGTAATACTAACCTCATCTTTCTGCACTTTCGGTGAACTTGATATCGAATAATACCTGGGTTTTAAAGGTGGAAGCAAAGCGATAAAACGGTCGAAATCCATTTCACACGCCTCATACCGCTCGAGAAAATCAAGCATAGACACCCTTTTATTGACCACGTTGTCTTTATAGCTCCCTTCATCGAGAAGTTCCTCCAGCTCTTTTTTGTGAGGAGGACATGTTGTTGATGCACAGAGCTCCTCCACCTGCTCTCTTGAAGCAGGTTCCTGAAGTTCCACACTGTAGCTCAGTAAATCATAAATGCTTATCGCCTGTCCTGCAGGCAGGTGGGCAGCGCTCCGGCCCTCCGCTTCAATCATTACTTTTTCATTCCCCTTTAAGTGAAACCTTTTTAAAACTCTCTCTAAAAGCTGATCGCTATTTTTAGGAATAACCCCCAGATGGTCCCCCTCGCTGTAAGTCAGTCCTTTAGGGACCGCTATTTCAAGATGCCGGGTGTAGCGGCCGCTGTCTTCATGCTGCAGTTCCCTGTTTTCCAGTACTTTTGTTTCTTTAGCTAAGTAATTTTGGGCTATGGAATGCTCAGCAATCCCGCTTACATACGTTAACTTAATTTGGTTTTTCTGATTAAGAAGGTCTTCCGGAACGTCGATATCAAACTTTTCCATTAATGCCGGCCACAAATCCTCCTGCCACTCTTCAAAAGCCATTTCAAAATCCCCGCTTGCGTCACCTTCTCCCCGTACCAGAATACGTTCGGCACCTCTTTTATCAAGTTCTTTATCTATAAAGGCAGGAACTTTCTGGTAAGTACTTGCCCAGTTTGTGTCACCGCATCCAAAAACGGAATAAACTACCCCCTCGAGAGAATCTTCCGTTTCGTGCAGCCAGTCCGTAAACTTTTCTGCATTTTCAGGCGGCTTGCCATTATAAGAGGCCGATGCAATCAGCACAATGCCTTCTTCCGGCAAGCTTCCTTTAAATTCATCCAATGTAGCCACGTTACTTTCAAAACCCTGCAGACGCCCTTTATCAGCAAGTTCACGGGCAACTCCCTCTGCTGTCCCCATTGCCGATCCGTAAAGGACAAGCAAAGGTGTCCCATGGTAGTTTCTTTGCACCTTTTCTTTAAGCTGCTTGCTATTTTCTTCCTTGATCCGATTTTTAAAACCTGGCAGCATAATATCTTTTTTATCACGGACTTTTACTTTCATTTTGAAATCGTGAGGTTTAAGAGTCAGCGTTTCTTTTATTTCCAGGTCGTAATCATTATGATCTTCAAATTCAAATTCCCTTAAGATCATCCCAAGGACAAGAGTCGCTTCATGCAGGGCGAACTGCTGTCCAATACAAGCCCTCTGGCCGTTGCCAAATGGTTTATAGGCGTGCTCTGGAATCTTTGTCGGATCTTCGAAGCGTTCAGGTACAAAATCTTCCACATCTTCCCCCCACGCTTCTTTATCGCGATGCAGTTTAGGAAGAAGGACATTAATGGTATCCCCTTTCTTAATCTCATATTCTCCCTGCAGTGTTGTATCCTCCTTAGCAAATAACGAAAATGCCGGTGCAGTCGGCCAAAGCCGCAATGTTTCATCAAGCACCATACGCACGTACTTCAGCTGGCGGACCTGCTGATAGTTCGGGTACTCATCTGCCAGCACAGTATCCGTTTCCTGTCTGGCTTTCTTAAGCTTATCTGGATTTTTAAGCAGATAATAAATAGCAAATGAAAGCAGCCCGCTCGTGGTCTCGTGGCCGGCGATCAGAAAAGTGATCATCTGGTAACGGATATTTTCATCGTCCAGCCCTTCGCCAGTTTGGGGATCCTTCCCCTCAAGCATCCTCGACAGCAGATCCCCTTTATCCTGGTCCTCTGCTTTTTTTCGGTCTTCGATAAGCTTATCAACGAGTTCATACATTTTTTCTACATTTTCATTGAATTGACTCTTTTTGCGTAGGCTCAGTTTGTTTTGAATATCCAGACGCTGCAGCTGACTCATGGCCTCGTCCAGAGCACTTACCATATTATTTATAAACGGATGATTTTTTTCACTGTAAAAACTGTTAAAGCGGTAATTAAATCCGCATAACCCGATCGTATCCAAAGTCAGCCGTGTCATATCTTCAGGTACATATATCTCCTCGTCATCATTAAGCCTCGACCATTTTTGAATAAGCTGTACTGCGATATCAGTCATTTTATCGTGATAATCTTGCATCGCTCTCTGGCTGAAACTCGGAAGCAGAATATTGTGCGCTTTTTTCCAGTTCTTTTCTTCCGTCCAGCTTGTAAATAGCCCGTCTCCGGCAAATTCTCTTACATTTTGGAGTGGCTGCCAGACGTTTTTGTCAAATCTGGACTCATCACATACTTCTTCAACAAACTTATGGCCAGACACATATAACGTGTCTCTGCCTGGAAGTTCCATTCTAAAAATAGGGCCGTATCTTTCAGCAAGTTCTACAAATGACTGAACGGGTGCCTCTGAATCTATCTGGGGAAGGTTCATTAAAGGACCGTATGTTTTTGGCTGAGGAAAATCCTCTCTTGTTTTTTTTTCTGACATTTTCAACACTCCTTTTCTTCTTCCGGAATGAATATTCATTCCGCTGACTATAAGTTAATGGCGTCCCAGCAGCACTCTTTGAAATGATCCATTAATGTCTCTGTCTCCTTGATATGTCCACGCTGTATATATTTACAGCAGCCTATAAAAGCACCGAAGACCATAACAATTAAAGCGTAGGAGGGAAGAGGCTTTATCAGCTTTTTCTTCTGGCCTTCCGCTATAAATTCATGGTAAATATCCAATAGAGAATGATACATGGCGTTGCTTTTTTCGTTTAGAGCATGGGAGTGGCTGTGGGAATCAATAAAGTAGAGTGCCTTAATGTTCTTATCAGCAAACTGAACCATGCCTGCAAATAAATGATCAAATTTAATGGTCAAATCCTCTTCATTTTCAAGGTAATTCCGTAAAATGGTGTCCTTTAGTTTCCCTATGTATTCCTGAAACAGTTCGTTAAGAAGTGCTTCTTTATTTTTAAAATACCGGTAAACTGTTCCTGCACCTACATCCGCAGCCTCAGCAATCATAGGAAGCGTCGTGGCGTCATACCCGCGCTCTGAAAATAACTCAAGAGATGCCTCGAAAATTTGTTTCCGCTTATCAACCTTCATCTAAGTTCTCCCCCTTTAAATCCATATAATAACAATCTACTGATAGCCCTTCTGTCTTTTTCCCAAACCTTTTCCTGTGAAAATACTAACAAAGTCTTACGTGGTCATAGATTTTTTACACAGGGATTTATTTAAGGTTGTTTGAGTGGTCTTTTATACAGGAATACGGTTAAAGAGTACGAAAGTTTAGGAGGGATAAGTAATGAAAGCATTAGCTCTTGAAGAAGCAGGCGGTAACTTGAAAGTGATGGATGTACCCGTTCCCGAACCTGAAGCCGACCAAGTTCTAGTAAAAGTTCATTCGGTCGGACTGAATCCGGTCGATTATAAACTGGCAAATAGTCCGTTGCCGGAGTGGCAGTTTCCCCATATTCCAGGACTTGATGTAGCAGGTGTTGTGGAAAAAACAGGTGAAAATGTGACTGGCTGGCAGCCCGGAGATAAAGTTTATTACCATGGCAGCCTTGCCCATCAAGGCGGATTTGCTGAATATTCGATGACCCGTCAGGATGTGCTTGCTCCTCTTCCGGAAGGACTGAGCTTTAATGAAGCAGCAGCTTTACCAACTCCTGCTTTTACAGCTTACCAGTCTCTGAACAGGAAAGTTCCTCTTAGGAAAGGACAAACAATTTTAGTTCAGGCCGGTGCCGGAGGAGTTGGAGGATTTGCAATCCAGCTCGCCCACCTGAAAGGGCTTGATATCATTACCACATGTTCTCCTGAAAATACGGATCATGTTAAGAAACTAGGCGCCAGCAAAGTAATCGACTATAACACTGAGAACGTTGTAGAGGAAGTGCATAAATACACAGAAGGCCGCGGGGTCGATATCGTCATGGACATGGTTGGCGGCCAGGCAGTATCAGAGGCTATGGATATGCTTGCATTTAACGGCCATCTGGTAAGTGTGGTAGAGCTTCCGGATATGAGCCAGTATGAACCTAAATCACTCGCCCTCTCAATTCATGAAGTAGCCTTAGGATTTGTTTACCGGACAGACGATGAACGGCAAATTGCCGACCTAGGGCATATAGCCAGGGAAGTCGGAGAATTAGCAGCAAGTAAAAAGCTTGATCCGCTGTTAGAAGAGGTCGTCACGCTGGATGCTGTGCCTGAGACTCTTTCAAAAATTAATGAAGGCCACGTGCGCGGCAATATCGTATGTCAAATAGTGGGTTAATTGCAATGAAACAGCGGCTGATGTAAGCCGCTGTTTTTTTGGGGTCTGTTTTTTTGGGGTCTGTCCCCTCGTGCTTTAAAGCTTTAAACCGCTGGGGGTCTGACCCCTTTGTGAATTTCCCTCTTTTATTAAATGAGGCTTTATGTGGAGGTTCTTTATTCTCAATTTACAGCGATTCTCTTCATAACGTTTCGATTTACCAAATAAAGGTTAAAGGTTGTCACCAGACGTTATCAAATCTATTTGAAAGTGAGTTGATAGTGTGCAAGCAGTGACTTTTCAGGACAAAGACAAAATAGAAGTGAAAGAGATGGAAGACCCGAAGATTCAAAACGGGGATGATATGATTATCCGCATCACAGCCTCCGGCATCTGCGGTTCGGACCTTCATTTATATAAAACAGGCATTCCTCTGGAAGAAGATTATATTATTGGCCATGAACCAATGGGAATTGTCGAGGAAACCGGGCCGGATGTAAAAAACCTTAAAAAAGGTGACCGTGTGGTAATTCCGTTTAACGTAAGCTGCGGAACGTGTCATTTCTGTAAAAATCAGATGGAGAGCCAGTGTGATGAATCCAACCCTCACAGTGACTCAGGCGGATTATTTGGCTTTTCAAAAATGTTCGGCAATTATCCTGGCGGACAGGCAGAGTACTTAAGAGTGCCTTACGCTGATCAAACGTCGTTTAAAGTCCCTGAAAGCAGCGAATTAGATGATGAAAGTGTGTTATTCCTTTCCGACGTCATCCCTACCTCCTGGTGGAGCGTTGAGCCTGTCAAAAAAGGCGATACAGTCGTTGTATTAGGGTGCGGGCCGATCGGCCTGATGACGCAGAAACTAGCATGGTTAAAAGGGGCTTCAAGAGTCATCGCGGTTGATCAGGTGCCTCACCGTCTCGAACATGCCAAACGGACAAACAATGTAGAAACGTATAATTTCAGTGAAACGGAAGGCGTAGGTGAACTACTGAATGAAAACACGAAAGGCGGAGCAGAAGTAGTTATCGACTGCGTTGGTATGGATGGCACTGTTCCTCCAAATGAAACGTTCGGTTCTGAAGGAGACAACCAGTTTGGTACGATCAGTCCAATTGTCACTGCTTCTCAGGCTGTCAAAAAGTTTGGAATCGTTCAGCTTACAGGTGTTTACGGAACGGAAGCAAACAACTTCCCACTCGGTGATTTCTTTGCCCGGAATGTTTCCCTGAAAATGGGACAGGCGCCAGTCGTTCATATGATGCCTAAATTATATGAAAAGATAGAAAACGAAGAGTTTGACCCGAAAGATATCATCACTCACCGTATGTCCTTGTCCGAAGCTCCTAAAGCCTATGACATATTTGATAAAAAAGAAGATAACAATATTAAAGTTGTTTTAAAACCATAGATAAATCAGCGGGGAGCCTTCTTAAAAGAAGGCTCCTTTTTTGAAAATAAAAAGGGGTCTGACCCCTCGTGCTTTAAAGCTTTAAACCACTGGGGGTCAGACCCCCCATTTATTGTAAATTATGAGATTACCTGCGTCTTCCAATTTCAATCAATTCATTTATGTTCTGGAGAGTCTTTTTTGCTTTTCCCTCAATTACAAGATCAAATCCCGCTCCGGTTTCTGCAGTTTCCGCGTTAATATAAACCGTTTTTCCTGAAGTCATTGCCGGCAGCTGGTTTGCCGGGTATACTTCCATACTCGTCCCAATGACAATTACGAGGTTTGCATGTTCGATCGCTTCCAAGGTTGTCTCCCAGGCTTCTTGCGGGAGCATCTCGCCAAAAAGAACAACATCAGGACGCCACCTCCCCCCGCACAGGCTGCACGTTTCATGAGATGTAAATGCTTCAGTAGATCCCTCTTTGCCGCAGTCATGGCATCTAATACTTCTAATAGAACCATGTAATTCCTGTACATTTAAGCTTCCCGCAGCGAAGTGAAGACCGTCAACGTTTTGAGTGCCAATCAGCTGAACCAGATCGTTTTCTTCCCATTTCGCTAGAATACGGTGCCCCTCATGAGGTTCTATTTGATTCAGAGCTTTCATTCGTGTCGCGTAAAATTCCTGAAACAGATCATAATGGCTATCAAGAGCTTCTACCGTGGCAACAGTACGAGGGTCGATCTGCTTCCACCAGCCTGAAGAGGACCTGAAATCAGGAATATTCGATTCCGTAGACATACCTGCTCCTGATAAAATGACGGTCCTTTCAGATCCTAAGAGCCATCTTGCAGCCATAACCATATCTTTATTTTTCCCCGTTAATACCTTGTCACTCCAAGCCAGTAACAGTTCTTCTCCTATGTTTTTGCTTGTAAGCATATATGCGCCCAGATAAGGATATATAAGCGGATCCGCCTTTAAGAGCTGAAGGCTGCTTAAGGGAGAGCCATCCAGCAATCTAAGGGCATTATCCCAGCCTGTCACCTCATTTCCTTCCCGTGGGTAACCGTGCTCTAAAGAAGCCCCATTTACAGTCCGTTTAAATACCCACTCCCCATTCTTTTTCTCCTTTCCTGAAATTTTAATATGCTCATTTTCCGTGCCGACAGTTAACAGCTCCTGCCAATCATTGACTGATACCATATCGCTGCCTCCTTGGTAAATATCTCATTTCATTCTAACATAGAGAAAGAACACTCACTCTCAAGTAAGGCGACAGCTTTTTTCTGCTTAAGACTCCTATAAACGGTTCCTCTGCTGCCGTTTCACTTATATGAAAAAGGCTAAGAGAATAGCCCCCTCGCTTTTTATCAAATTTATGTGAGGTCCATCACATACAAAAATTGATTTCATATATATACTCATTTTACGAGGAGGGATGTATCGTGAAAAAATTAATTACAGTACTTTTAGGCACCTCTCTTTTAATTGCCGCATGTGGTGACGGTAACAATGACACAAATGAGGCACTGGCAAGTGAAACAGCTTCTAACGGTTCCTATGATTTAATGAATGGCGAAGAAGTTTACGTAAAGGCCTGTGCAAGCTGCCATGGCGGTGATTTAAGGGGAGCAGGCGCTGGAGGCGTAACAAACTTAACATATGAAGAAGTACTGGATGCTGTGGTAAACGGCTCAGGTATAATGCCGGCCGGCCTCGTAACTGGAAGCGATGCTGAAGATGTGTCTGCATGGGTGCATGAAGCCGGAAAAGAATAACACGTCTTTCAGCTGCCAATAAGCAATAGGTATTTGCTGCCTCCTATATCTCTGACTCAGCAGGATTAAAAAAAGGGGTCAAAAAAAGGGGTCTGTCCCCTCACCAAGTGACGCGTTAAAGCGCGAGGGGACAGACCCCCCTTTTATTTCCAGTTCTATTTTCTTCTGCTGTCTTCCAGCAATTCAATGATTCTGTCTAATTTCCTGTTCATTTCTCTTAGCTGCTCATTTTTATCGTGGTGCCGGTGTCTGTTATTTTTAATAAACGTTGTTAATGAAACTATAAATAAGATAACAAGTCCTATTACCACAAGCTGATAGACCATTGCAAACACATCCAGGGGCATAAGCTTCCCCTCCTCCTTTCATCATATGAGACAGCAACTTTTGATTAAAATAGCGTGTTCTCCTCACCTGGAACATGCTCAACACATATTCGCGGCCACTTGGCCTTCCAGTTCTTTTCCTTTATCCGCTTCTCATATATTGCTGCCCTTTCCTGTATTTCTGTAAAGAAAGGCGTAGGTTTAACCCTCATATGTAAAGCATCTTCAATCCCCCAGGGAGCTGCTAAACGAATTTGATTATTTGCATCAAGCGATAAACCCAATGCAGTTACTGTTTCAGGAAATTTAGATATGGCATCAACTGATGAGAGGTACGGCGGAATGTTATTAACTGTATGCATGCGCGCCTGATTTTTTACCGACCATGGCAAGCCGGGTTTCAGCTCTCTTAACTTTGCTTCCAGTTTCTTTTCTTCTGCTTCATCCGTATTCGTCTTATCAAAATAAATAACATCTATATCCGGCGGCGCTGTCTTTTGACTAAACCCGTGCAGCGTATCCCAGATTTTTATACGGATAAATCCCGCGCACACCCACCAGTCGGCCAGCTTCAATTCTTTTGCCGCTTTCAACACATCCATCATAAAATCATCATCTTTTACATACTGGATGAGCTCTTCTTCGCTGTTAATACTCATTATAACCTCCTTAAATTAGATCTTTTAGATTCCCTTATTAAAATGGTTTCCCTCACAATTTCTAAGAAGTCCTGTTTTATAGACTTGCCAGGTAATAAACTTAAGCCTTTCTCCCGTGGGTCTAATGTTTCACGTGTAACATTTCTATTAACACTCTCTTAGTGTCCACTTCCACCTTTCAGCTCTCACTCTAAAAATTAAGCCTTAAAGTAAGTAAATATTGCGCCTTATTTTTGTAAATTTTTTGAAAAAAACTTTGGATCAAAAGCTCTTATTATTGCTGACAGCGCCGTTTGGGATATTGCAGCCCAAAGCGTAGCAGAAAGCCTTGAAAAAGGCGGTATTTCTCCAATCAAAATTGAATTTAAATTAGATACTCAAATTATCGCACAAGCTCCTGCCCGTTATTTTGCCTCAGGGATCGCGCCACATGGGTAGAGGCCAGTGCTGCCAAGGCTTCTGACAGTAAAGCGATGGCCGGCGGACGTCCAACTTTAGCAGCCGGTGCTATCGCAGAAAAATGTGAAAAGGTTTTATTCGATTATAGTCTTCTTGCTTATGAGTCCGTCAAAGAATCAATTGTCTCACCTGCCGTAGAAGCAGTCATTGAGGCAAATACCCTTTTAAGCGGTATTGGATTTGAAAGCGGAGGCCTGGCTGCCGCTCATGCTATCCATAATGGCTTTACAGTGATGGAAGGGGACATCCACCACCTGACACACGGTGAAAAAGTAGCATACGGCACCCTAACACAGCTTGTATTGGAAAACAGACCTAAGGAAGAAATTTTCCGTTATATAAAGTTATATCACTCTCTAAATTTACCAATTACGTTAGAAGATATCAAACTGGCTGACGCGTCTTCCGATGACCTTCGCCGAATAGGTGAAGCAGCTGTTAAAGAAGGAGAAACCATTCATAACATGCCTTTTACAGTTACCGCTGACGATGTGGTACAGGCGCTACTCGCTGCAGACCGTTATGCTAAAGCCTTCAAGCAGTCTGAAAAACAAAACAGGCTCCCCCTTTTTAATTGCTAAATCTACGGGACCCTGGAGCTGGCTAGATAGTAACTACTACCGGCCAGTTCCGGTCCACCTTCCTGCTCTCACCTCTCTGCTCTATGCTGCTTGGCAGCGCTATAAATGACATTCTCCCCTTCTGTTAATCTCCATTTAAACAGGGATGAAATTCTTTAAACCTGGCAAAACTTAAGGAAAGATAGTTATTAGGAGAGAGTATCATGGAACCGAATTTCTTAGATTTAACTTTAAAATTAATAACCGGTTTCTTCATGCTTTTTCTTATTACAAGAATTCTCGGTAAAACAACAATTAAACAGCTGACGCCTTTTGATTTCGTTTCAGCTATTGTTCTTTCTGAACTTCTCGGAAACGGAGTCTATGAATCAAATATTCCGCTGTCTTTTATCGCTTATGCTATTCTTTTATGGGGTTTATTACTGGTAGTAATGGAAAAGGGACTGCTTAAATTTAAGAAAATCCGCGGAGCAATGGAGGGAAATCCGTCTATCGTTATACGTGACGGAATAATCGACAGGCGTGAGCTTAAGAAGAACCGTATGAACGTAAACCAGCTGCTCAGTTTGCTCAGGCAAAGCGAGATCTTCTCTGTAAGGGAAGTCGCCTACGCTATTTTAGAATCAAACGGTGGGCTGAGTATTATGAAGAAGTCGAAGTATAAAAAAGTTTCCATTAATGATTTGCAGCTTCCGGAAAAGCCTGTTTATTTACCTGCGAGCCTGATTCTTGATGGGGAAATACTAGAAGATAACCTGAGAGATTTAGGTTTTACAAGGCCCTGGCTGACGAATCAGCTCACTTCATTAGGATATTATGACGTTAAAGAAATCATGTATGCCGACTGGCTGACAGGCGATGGATTATATGTTATACCTAAGCAAAAATTTGAGGCAAAATAATACCGCATCCCTCTCAAACAGAAGCCGTAACAAGAATAGGTTACGGCTTCTGCTCCATTATTTTATTCACCAGTTCCTGAAGCTCAGGTGTCATTCCTTTCACAGCTTTATCCCCATAAACTGTTACAGGCACTCCGAGAAACCCGAGCTTTTCAATTTCTTTTTGATACGCGGCATCTGCTGATATATCGCGAACTTTATAATGAATTCTGTTTTCAGTCAGCATCTGTTTTACAAAAGTACACTCAATACAGTCTTTAGTCGTATAAACGATAACCTCTTTTTTCACTATTACTCCTCCGTTTCATTTGTGCTGACCCCCGGCATTACAAACAACCTACAAAATGTCACTTATGGTACGCATGGCCATGAATAATTCGGAAAGCTCTGTATATTTGTTCCGAAAGAATCAGCCGCATCAATTGATGCGGAAAGGTCATTTTTGAAAAAGATAACTGAAGGTCGGAACGGTTTAACACTGCTTTCCCCAGACCGACTGATCCGCCTATTACAAAAGCTATTTTACTCTTCCCGTATGTTGCCAGCTGATCCAATTCCTTTGCGAGTCTTTCTGAAGTCCAGGCTTGTCCCTCAATCGCAAGTGCAATGACAAACGTATCCTGGCTGATCTTGCTTAATATTCTTTCACCCTCTTTTTCTTTCACCTGAATGATCTCATTCTCACTCAGATTATCAGGCGCTTTTTCATCTGCTACTTCTACCATCTGGACGTTTGCATAAGAACCAAGACGTTTCATATATTCCTGAATTCCCTGCTTCAAATACTTTTCTTTCAATTTACCAACAGCTATAATTGAAATATTCATTTTATCCACCGCCCCTCACTTTATCCACAAAAGTTATCCACATATGCACAGTAATTATTCCATAAAAGCGGGTAATTAGAACTTTAACCAAGTAACTGAATTGTGGATAGTTTTATTAATTGATCCGGTTATGCACAAGTTATCCACATTAATTACCCACAGTTTTGCGGTGTTATAACTCCTGGCTTATGACTTGATAGACAGCCTGTTTATTACAAATAAAACATTTTTCCAAGACAGTTTTGTCTTCCGGCAGCCTTTCTAAATCAGGCGGCAAGCCCTCGTCTGTCAAGGCTTCTTCAATTGCTTCCTCTGCATGTGTTGCGCAGCTGTAAACCATATATTCCACCTCAATCCTATATAAAAATTATCTTTAACCTGAACATACGAACGTCAGTTTCAGGATTGACAAAACAATTATCCACAATGGTATGTGAATAACTATTCTGACAACTAAACAATAACATTTGTCCACTATCCACAAGTTTCCACAATTAGCCTTATTTTTCTGAGTATGAGAAATTTCCGTATGACTGACAAGTCCTGCGGAAGCATAATTTTTTCTTATGCTATAACAACGTTATACTTTTTAAAGTATAACAAAAAAAAAGAGAGGATAGTTATCCCCTCTTCAACACCGTCTAACTAAAACACTTGTTTATCTAAAGTCAGTTCTACCGATTGTTCTTCCCCGTCACGGTAAAAAGTGACAGTGATCGTGTCGCCGACACTCACATCTTTATAAAGGAAACTTCTTAAATCATGAGCATCTTTAATCTCTTGATCATCAAGGGCTACAATAACGTCGCCTTCTCTTAACCCTGCTTCGTCTGCTGGTGTGCCGTTTTCCGCACTTTCGACGTACACTCCGCCTTTAACATCTTCAGGCAGGCCTAACGTATCGTGCCAGTGGAAGCTTGGAATTTCCTGAAGTGAACGAAGAGCAATTCCCATTTGAGGTCTCTGCACTTCCCCATATTGTTCCAAATCTTCTATAACCGGCAAAGCAATAGCTGAAGGAATGGCAAACCCTATTCCCTCAACTGCCTGCTGGGCAATTTTCATAGAGTTAATGCCAATCACTTCTCCCTGAATATTTAAGAGAGCGCCGCCGCTGTTTCCCGGGTTAATGGCTGCGTCAGTCTGCAGCACTTCTGAATTCCAGTCGGGTTGGCCGTTTCCTGTTAAATCTACCGGAAGACTGCGTTCCACAGCACTGATAATTCCTAAAGTAACCGTCCCTTCAAAAGATAAAGGGTTACCAATTGCAATTGCAGGCTCTCCCGCTTGTAAATTTTCGGAATCGCCAAACTCTGCAATTGTATCTATTCCGTCCGCTTCAATGGTTAATACAGCTAAGTCTGTCAAAACGTCTTCCCCAACAAGTTCCGCCGGAACCCGTGCACCGTCAGCCAGCGTCACGTCGATCTCACTTGAACCCTGCCCTGCTCCTTCAATCACATGGTAGTTAGTAACTATAAAGGCCCTGTCTTCTTCTATCTTATAAATAACGCCTGACCCGGTTCCTTCACCGCTGCCTTCAGGGCCAAACAGGCCTGTAGACTGCCTCATATTGACTACCCCTACCACCGCATCGGATACCTGCTCAACCGCTTCAATAACTTCAGAAGTGGTTTGCAGGTTCAGTGTCTCAGTGGCTATATTATCGTCTTCAACATCATTTTCCGTGACTTCATCACTGCCCACAGGAGAGGTATTCTTTGGAATAACCTCATACGGAAGAAATCCGTTATCTGCCAGTAGAGGCACAGAAAACACTACGAGCAGTGCCCCTATAATCGCCCCCGCAAATCCGTAAATGCCTGTCCGCTTTGTGCCTCGCCGGGCATCGCTCCGGTTTCTGGCAGCAGGCGCATGATCATCATAATACCCCATATTAAACCCTCCCTATTGGCCTTATGCGAAAAAAGACAGCTACCCTTTTTCTTACCATTATTTTAATAAACTATTAATGGGTTCGTCTATTAAGATATTTGAAATTTGATATTTTTCCACAACTATAGGATTTCCTGGCCGGTCAAATATTAAACAGCTTCACATGGCAAGCCTTAAAAAACTTACACTACTTTCAGTGGAGTTGGAATAACTGGATCTGTATCGTACAGCTTAACCTGTCTGCCGACTTCAATATTATTTTCTTCTAATGTCTGCTGAACAGTCATCCGGGCCAGATCTTTCATGTTATTGTCCAGACTGAGATGAGCAAGATAAATATCAGCCCTGCTATCCCTCACGATATCAGCCAGTGCAATACCGGCATCCACGTTTGATACGTGACCTTCATCTCCTAAAATACGGCGTTTAACTGTCCACGGGTATTTACCCATCCTAAGCATATCCATATCGTGATTCGATTCAAAAATTAAAGCATCCGAACCCTTTGTTATCCCCATCATATGGTCGCTTACATACCCTGTATCAGTTAGAATAGTTAATTGTCTGCCTTCGTGGTGGAAGGAAAAAAACATAGGATCAGCTGCATCATGTGAAACCCCGAACGACTCTACGTCCAGGTCTCCAAATGCTTTCGCTTCTCCTGTTTTAAAGTGGAACTTCTGCTCCAGGGGAATAGCTCCAACCCCTGCGGCCATTGCTTCCCATGTTTTTTGATTGGCGTAGACAGGCAATTTATAACGGCGGGCCAGTATGCCTACTCCCTTTATATGGTCACTATGCTCGTGACTGACCAATATACCGTCCAGTTTGGAAGGGCAGAGTCCAATCTGCTTGAAGCACTGCTCTATTTTTTTACCGCTCAGCCCCGCATCAATTAACAGACGCTGCTTATTTGTTTCCACATATATGGCATTTCCTGTGCTTCCACTGGCCAGTACACTAAACTTTAAACTCATAATTGCTTTCACTCCAATTAGCTGATCGATTGGATTTCCCCATTCAAGGCATCCACAAAAAAGTCCTCGTTATCCACTCTTATCCTCCATACCGGAGCGAAAACCTGAAAGTTGTCATCAGGCTGGATAAGACTGAAGTAACCTAGCTCAGAATGCTCAATTACTGCATTAGCACTAAGATACCCTCCATCCAGTAAGCGCTCTACTGCTTTTAGGGGAGATAAAAGATCCTGTTCCCGTCCCTCCTGCTCTGAAATCTCCATATAGGTCTGGACATATGATTCTATCTCCAGGTCTTCCGTCAAATGTAAAACGAGATGGAAATTTTCCCTTTCATACTCATCTATTTTCCTGCCATTATAAGTCTGATAAAGGCCAATAAAGTTTTCTGACTCGTTGTATTGGGCAATTTCGTACTCTTCTCCTAAATAGACGTGCTGCTGGAGAAACGCATCAACAGTAGCTGACAAATTAGCCCCTACAAGACGGAATGGACCGTCCAACTCGGAAAAAACGGTGGTCGGATTTAATAATGAAATGGTTTGCCGTTCCAGATTTTCTTCCAGGTAACTTTCGTCAAAGGTGGCAGAAGTACCGGTAACAGGCGCTCCCGTCACCGTCTCTTCAGCGTCTTCTATATCGATTTCAATACCTTCTTCTTCAAGTCGTGATTGCAAATCCGGATCCGTCAAAACGCTTATGTCTCCCTGTTTATTTCTTTCATAAAGCTGGTAGCCTAAAAACATATTCAGGAGGAGGAAAGTGACTATAAAAATGGTTTTTGTTTTACTCCAATCCATTGTAAGTCACCTCCTGGCCCGAATTTGAAGAAAAGTCAAGCTGGATCCATCTTCCCTCTACTTTTAAAAACCAGGCAGGTTCAAAAATAGCGAAAGATCGCTGCCGTGTCATGTAATGGGCGATCCTTATATCTTCCACAGCCCTCATACTAAACACTTCATTTTCTTCAATATGACGCTCGACTTCTTCAAATGAAGGAAGATTCACGTCTGAAGTGGTTTCAAAAGGATGGTCATTTAATTGATACATTGGACGGGTATATTCCGTAATGGTATTGCCTGTGCGGCGAATATCCATCATATAGTACTGTTCCCTGTTCATATTTGACCCATATACCGGAAATCCTCCTACATGAAGCCTGAAGGATGCCTGGTCATCCACTTCCATTTCTCTCCAGTCTTCTGCATAGAAATCATCCGTCCACCCGGAATGAGTATTGATAAAGTCAAGGCTGTCCTGCAGAATTGTGTCCATCCCTGCAGGTATTGTCGCCCGGACATTTGGTCTTACATAATTCAATATAGCTCCGTTTTCCTGCAGGTTAATCATTCTGTTTCCGTCTGTATACGTCTGTCCCTGATTTCCTTGAGAATAGTTCTGAATAAACTCCGGGTCAGGAAACAGGATCTGAAAAAAAGACTGGGTGCTTAAGTCAGTTGTTTCATACGTATATTTTCTTAACGTCGTAGATTCCGTCGGTGTATATTTAACCGGCTGAAAATCGCTGTCAGGGCGTTCCTGGAACACCCTTTTCTCAACCGGGGTCTGATGCTCCTCTGTTCCTTCATAAAGTGCCTGCAATTGACTGACTGAAAAGGACGTTTCCGATTCATAAATGACTTCCTCTTCACTGTCTACAAATTGCACCATCACTTCAGTCCCGCTGGATGATGGAGGATTCTCCACAAGAACTATTCTGTCTGCCTGCTCCAAAGGTAAATGATCTTCTTCAAAATTGAATAGATCTTTCAGCCATTCGCTTTCTAAAGGATCATCGAAAACAAGCTCCAATCCGTTATAAAAATGCTCAAGAGAAGGGGCATGGGACGGCCCTCTCCGGTAGAGATAGTCAATATCAATCTCCTTAAGCTCATTTATAATGGTTCTGTACTGGCCTTCCATCGGATGGAGATAGGCTATCTCTTCTCCTTCATGAATTAATATTTCCTTTGGCTGGATAATTTCATGAATATCCCTTGTTTCACCTAAATCTTCAATTTCTACATAGTTTTCTCCTGATTCTTCCCGTACACCGTATTCAGGCTGGTAAGTCCACAGCAGCCATGTCAGTGTTACACTGGATAAAACAAGAATGGTCAGTACGGCAGATTTAATATTTTCAAGCATCATCCATCACCCCATCTTCCTCATAAGGCAGACTGAATGAAAAGGTTGTCCCCTTGCCCCATTCGCTGCTTACCCAAATATCGCCGCCATGAGCAATTGCAATCTCCTTTGCAATTGCGAGCCCGAGGCCTGTACCGCCAAGGTTTCGGGAGCGGGCTTTATCCACCCTGTAGAAACGGTCAAATACATGTGATAAGTTTTCTTTCGGGATCCCGACGCCTTCATCTTTCACACTTATAATAATGCGGCTCTTTTCAATTTTTAATGTACAGGTAATCGTTCCGCCTTCAGGAGAATATTTAACCGAATTGGATAAAATATTGTCCAGTAGCTGTGTAAGTTTATCCCGATCCCCCAGGACGGGTATGCTTTTATCAGGAATTTTACGTTTAAACTGGATATCCTGTTTTTTTGTTGCCATTTCAAACCTGTCAATAACCTGATTGACAAACGTCGTAGCATTCATACTGGCCAGATTCATCTGGTAGTCTTTACTGTCCATTTTTGACAATTGTAATAAGTCATTAACAAGACGGATCATCCGTTCTGTCTCATTGGATGTCACATTAAGGAAATGAGGAGCCACTTCCGGATCTTCCAAAGCGCCATCTGCCAAAGCTTCTAAATAACTTTTCATAGAAGTAAGCGGTGTGCGGAGCTCATGTGAGACATTAGCTACAAATTCCCGGCGTTCTTCTTCAATTTTTTCCTGTTCGGTGACGTCATGAAGAACGGCAATTAATCCATTTTTTTCCCCGTTTTCTTTCTCAATAACAGAAAAATGAGCCTCAAGAATAATCTCTTCCTCATCATTGTCAAAATCAAGCAGAATCGGATCTGTCATTCTGTAAAGGTCTTTTAGTTTCATAAAATGATCCAGATTAAGCATTTTAGTTATTTCGGTGCTCATAGCTTTTTCCTGATCCTGGTCCAGCATTTCTTCTGCCCTGCGGTTCATTAATATAATTCTTCCGTTTTTATCAGTCGCTATAACCCCGTCTGTCATATGTGTCAACACTGAAGAGAGCTTTCTTCTTTCTCCTTCAGTCGTCGCATGAGCTTCTTTCAGTTTTCCGGTTAAATCATTGAAAGTAGCTGCGAGTTGTCCGATTTCATCATCGCCATAAACTTTTACGTTTCTTGAGAAATCCCCTTCACCCATTGCCGTAGCCTGTTTTCGCACGGCAGTAATCGGCCGGGTAATTGTCCTTGCAAGAAAAATTCCTAAAGCTGCTGTTAAGACTAAAGCAATAAGAGTGCCTGTTAAAAGGATTTGATTAATCTGCTGCATCTGATTATAAATTTCTTCCATTGATGCTTCGATATAAATAGCACCTATGACAGCCTGGTCTTCTGTTTTCACAGGCACAGCCATAACCCGGACACGGTTGCCGGTTTCCTCATCCCTGAGAATCTCCCTTTCATCTTCATACCCTACGAGAGCGCGTTTCACCCGGTAGTTTGTCGTCCGCTGCCCCTCGTAAATCCGATGGTCCAGGGAGGTAGCTGTAATGACTATACTGTTCTGGTCGATCACCTGGACATCAGCGTTATCTATCGTTAATAACTCCGTTAAAAGAGAATCAATTCGTGACTTAAGCGAAGCCTCTTCATCTTCTTCATCCCTTAGCATTTCCTGCTCTACATTATAAGAAATCAGCTCCGCCCGCTCTTCCAACTGTTCGTTAAAATTACTGACAAGCTGTTCTTCTAGCTGCTGGATAAAATAAACTCCGATAACCTGCATCGCAATCAGAATCAATAGCACGTAGATGATAACAATCTTAAGGTGTATTGATTTATAAAAGCGAATTCTGCTCATATTTTAACTCTCCTGATCTGATTGACGAAGGTAATACCCTACCCCCCGACGAGTAACAATCCATGCCGGATTACTTGGATTATCCTCCACTTTTTCTCTTAATCGGCGTACCGTCACATCGACCGTACGAACATCCCCAAAATAATCATAGCCCCATACCGCCTGAAGCAAATGTTCGCGGGTCATGACTTGTCCAGTATGGCGGGCTAAATAATAAATAAGTTCAAACTCTCTGTGTGTCAGCTCAATAGGGTCCCCACGCTTTGTAACAAGGTAGGCGTCAGGCTGAATAAGTAATGGACCGATCTCAATGTTTTTATTACCCGTTTGAGATTCTTCTGTTTTCTGGTTCCGGCGGCGCAAGTTTGCTTTTACCCGTGCCACAAGTTCACGTGTACTGAAAGGTTTAGTGACATAGTCGTCCGCTCCAAGTTCAAGTCCTAGAACTTTATCAATCTCCGAATCTTTTGCTGTGAGCATAATAATGGGCATATCATATGTCTTTCTGACTTCCCTGCATACTTCCATTCCGTCACGGTACGGGAGCATGATATCTAAGAGGATCAGGTCCGGTACATGTTCTTTAGTCATTTCTACTGCCTCATTTCCGTCATAGGCGCAGATAACGTCGAACCCTTCCTTTTGTAATCCAAACTGTAAAATGTCAGCAATCGGCTTTTCGTCATCGACTACTAGAATTTTTTGTTTATCCATTTTCTCACCAGCTCCTCTTCGTAATTCACCCTCTCTATTCTACCACATAAAGAAAAATACTCTCCAGCTAAAGGGAGAGAAGTTTATCCAATTCGTGAGAGAGGCGTGCTGCTTATAAAGCTTATACTGCCCCCTTCCCATAAACAGAGTACTTCACTCATATACGTCACATTTCGCCTCGTTTTGATATTATTGCCGGGGAAATACTTTTATTCGACTTTTTTTAAAAGACCCTTTAGGTTCATGGAAAAAATTAAAGTAACGGAGTAATTTTACGGGGCGCGGGGTAAGTGATCAAAGCAGGGTAAGAACTTGTTTCGACAACCAGGACACCTAGATTTCAAGCGAGATCTTGCACGCGGTGTGCATATAAAATAGTGGTGCTTCGCTGGCAGAGGAGAGGAAAAGCAGTCCCGCAATTTAAAACCACCATCCTGCGAAGCTAAAATCATACAAAAAAACCTATCCGTAAAGGATAGGATAGTTATCAAAATTAAATGGTGCTGGCCAGAGGACTTGAACCCCCAACCTACTGATTACAAGTCAGTTGCTCTACCAATTGAGCTAGGCCAGCACTCAAAAATGGTGGCTCGGGACGGAATCGAACCGCCGACACACGGATTTTCAGTCCGTTGCTCTACCGACTGAGCTACCGAGCCTTATTTTATAAAAATGGCGGTCCCGACGGGAATCGAACCCGCGATCTCCTGCGTGACAGGCAGGCATGTTAACCGCTACACCACGGGACCAAAATCTTTCAAAATATGTATGCAATGCCTTTAAATGCCTGTACAAAATAAAAAAATAATTGGTTGCGGGGGGCGGATTTGAACCACCGACCTTTGGGTTATGAGCCCAACGAGCTACCAGACTGCTCCACCCCGCGACGATAAAATATTAAATTATTTGTTCCTGCAATAAGTGACTGTCTCTTCCTCTGCAAGAACTGCTTCGAAGTTTAATGCGTCGAGACAACTCGCCGATCATTCGACGATGCTTCCCTCGTTGCTCCACCCCGCGACGATATTAAATTCCCTTCACCCCTTATTATTAGGAGCAACAGAATAAATTATACTAGGTTTTTCGAGATAAGTCAAGGAAAAAATAATGGTGACCCGTACGGGATTCGAACCCGTGTTACCGCCGTGAAAGGGCGGTGTCTTAACCACTTGACCAACGGGCCATGATTAGATAATCTTATAAAAATCATGGTGAGCCATGAAGGACTCGAACCTTCGACCCTCTGATTAAAAGTCAGATGCTCTACCAACTGAGCTAATGGCTCGCAGTTCCTCAGAAAGTGTTGTTTCTGTTTATCTTTCAGCGACAAAATATATAATAACATTAAAATGATAAAGGCACAATACTTTTTTCAAAAAAATTCTTTCACTCTCTGAAACCTTTTTTACTTTACCTGATTTTCACATATAAATCAAGAGCTTCATCAGTTTTTTTCATAAAAGAATGCTTTTGAGTCCTCTTAGTCATATCATGTTAAAGCAGTGAAGCAGAGAAGAGGCTGTCTCTTCTCTGCTTCAAAATTAAGCAAATACACCGCGTACAAGGTTTGTCTGTTTACGGTCAGGCCCTACAGAGAAAACTGTTAAAGGAATACCTGTCAGCTGGGACACCCGTTCAATGTAGAAAAGGGCATTTCGAGGCAGATCATGAAGGGACCGGACACCGGTAATATCTTCTGTCCAGCCTGGAAGCTCTTCATAAACAGGCTCGCATTCTGCCAGCACTTTCAGACTCGCTGGGAATTCCTCCATAATTTCTCCCCTGTATTTATAGGCCACACAAATTTTCAACGTCTCAATTCCTGTGAGAACATCGATAGAATTTAAAGACAGATCAGTTATACCGCTCACACGTCGTGCGTGACGGACAACGACACTGTCAAACCAGCCTACACGGCGAGGACGGCCGGTGGTCGTGCCATATTCATTGCCGACTTCACGAATCTGGTCGCCAATTTCATTATTCAGTTCAGTAGGGAATGGCCCATCGCCGACCCGGGTCGTATACGCTTTTGAGACTCCAACCACGTGGTTAATCTTTGAAGGTCCTACGCCGGAGCCGATTGTAACGCCGCCGGCAATCGGGTTTGAAGAAGTAACGTACGGGTAAGTTCCCTGATCCAGGTCCAGCATTACTCCCTGCGCTCCTTCAAACAGTACGCGCTTTCCTGAGTCCAGTCCATCATTCAGAATAACAGAGGTGTCAGCTACGTACTTAGCAAACTGCTGGCCATATTCATAATATTCATCGAGAATGTCTTCAATTTTAAATCCTTCTGTTTCATAAACTTTTTCAAGCAGACGATTCTTTTCGCGAAGATTAACTTCAAGTTTTTCTTTAAATGTTTCTTTGTCAAGGAGGTCAGCAATACGGATACCTATCCTTGCCGCTTTATCCATATAGGCAGGTCCAATACCTTTACGCGTCGTACCAATTTTATTTGCACCCTTGCTCTCTTCTTCAACTGCGTCCAGTTTCAAATGATAAGGTAAAATGACATGTGCCCGGTTACTTATTCGCAGATTATCTGTGCTCACACCACGCTCATGCAGGTATTCCAGCTCTGTTACCAGCGCTTTAGGGTCAATAACCATTCCATTACCAATCACGCATGTTTTGTCGTTATAAAAAATTCCTGATGGAATTAAATGCAATTTATACTTTGTATCATTAAATACAATAGTATGGCCGGCATTATTCCCTCCTTGATAGCGGGCAATTAATTCAGCCTGCTCAGATAAATAATCAGTAATTTTCCCTTTTCCTTCGTCTCCCCACTGTGTTCCTACTACCACAACCGATGGCATCAGACGCGCACCTCCTGGATTATTTAAACATTAAATAATTTTTTCCCTCTCTTATAAACCATCGTTAGTTTATCAGTTTACCAGTAGTCAGTCAACCGTAACACGAACATTAGAACAAAATGGCTTCTTTTTATTCGTTTATAAGTATTTCAAAAAAAGGCGTTCCCGTTATTAAACCGGAACGCCTTTTTAGTATGAATGTATGATGTCAGGCTGCCTTTACTGAAGCTGGTTTAGTAAATTTATCTTTAAAAATAACGGTACGGATGTAAGGAATGACCCAGCGGTCACCACCGAATTTACCGGCATTGTAGCCTGCTGCCAAGATAAAGATGGTCAGAAGCACTAACCATGGGTTTGATGAAATAGTGCCTGCGAACATAAACGCGAAGTTCATGACGATTCCGAAGAACGCTGCTGCCGTTGTCAAAACACCTAAAATTAAGCCAAGCCCTACGAGCAATTCACCCCAGGCAACCATAAAACTGAAAACTCCTGCATTCGGTAAAGCAAAACTTTCTATAAATGCGTGATACGTCGGGTACTGTTCAATGACCGCTTCATTATTGACCACACCGGTTAAATATCCGCTTGCATCAAACGGCTCTCCTGTCACTTTCCCCCAGCCTGCTGTCAGCCACTGCCATCCAATATAAACACGTAATACTGTCAACACGCCCGCTGCAATTTTGTTGTTTCTCAAGAAATCCATAATCATGATTCATTCCTCCTCAGGAATTTATTTTTTTGGGAGCCAATGATCACTTACAAATAATAAGTATAAGTCCGGAAGTTTAAGCGAGCGAAGCAGTTTCGTTCACTCATTCACATGAGGGTTTAGTTAGTGACCACTAACTCTTTCTTATGATTTTATTATATAATGATTTCTACTCCTGTGAACGTGTTAACTGTGAACAATTCGTAGCGGTCCCGTGTCCAAAATGTGACACTAACCTGGGAATAAATGGGGGGTCTGACCCCAATCTGGAACTGAAAAAAGAGACGCAATCCGCGTCTCTTTTTTCATCCGTATTAAGCTCCCGGCGGCATGTCACCTTCGTCAAACCGCCTTTCCAGATTAACGAATTTGTTATATTCTTTCACAAAGGCAAGTTCAACGGTGCCGACCGGACCGTTACGCTGTTTAGCTATAATAATTTCAATAATATCTTTCTTCTCAGATTCCTGGTCATAATAGTCATCACGGTACAAGAAAGCAACTATATCAGCATCCTGCTCAATACTTCCGGACTCACGGATATCAGACATCATTGGACGCTTGTCCTGTCTTGACTCTACCCCTCGCGACAGCTGGGAAAGGGCAATGACCGGCACTTCAAGTTCACGTGCGAGGCCTTTCAGCTCCCGTGAAATTTCAGACACTTCCTGCTGCCGGCCTTCACCGCTTCGGGCATCCCCCTGAATGAGCTGCAAATAGTCAATCATGATCATACCCAGACCCCGCTCCTGTTTTAATTTCCTGCACTTTGACCGGACATCCTTTACTTTAATTCCGGGAGTGTCGTCAATATAGATCCCGGCTTTAGACAGGCTCCCCATAGCCATAGTGAGCCGCTGCCAATCTTCATCTTCCAATCTTCCGGTACGAAGCCGCTGAGCATCTATATTCCCTTCCGCACAAAGCATACGCATCACAAGCTGGTCTGCTCCCATTTCCAGACTGAAGATGGCTACGTTTTCATCCGTCTTTGTCGCTACGTTTTGAGAAATATTAAGTGCAAATGCAGTTTTACCTACGGAAGGACGCGCTGCCACAATTACAAGGTCACTTCTTTGGAAGCCTGCTGTAATCCTGTCTAATTCCGTAAATCCAGTAGGAATTCCGGTAACTTCCCCCGCTGTGTGCTGCAGCATTTCAATTTTATCGAAAGCCTCAACGAGCACATCTTTTATGTCCACAAATTCACCAGCATTTTTCTTTTGGGACACCTCAAGAATAGATTTTTCGGCATCATTTAGAATAGCTTCCACATCTTCTTCAGCTGAATAACCTTCTGATGCAATGTTAGTTGCCACCCGGATCAGCCGTCTTAATAATGATTTCTCTTCAACAATCTGACTGTAGTACTCAATATTGGCTGCAGTCGGCACAGCATTTGCCAGGTCGCTTAAATATGAGACGCCTCCAATTTCTTCAAGCCATTTCTTTGTTTCAAGTTCATCAGTCACTGTTACCAGATCGACCGGTTCGTTTTTGGACGAAAGGTCAAGCATGACAGTAAAAATATGCTGATGGGCCGTCCGGTAAAAATCTTCCGGAATTAAACGTTCAGAGGCGGTGACAAGAGCCTGGTCTTCCAGAAAGATGGCTCCCAGCACCGCCTGCTCAGCTTCAATATTTTGAGGTGGCGTTCGTTCGGCAAATAAGTCGGTCATGATGTGTGTCCCTCATTTCCCGTAATAGGATTACTCTTCAGCAACGTGTACTTTTAAAGTCGCTGTCACCTTTGGATGAACTTTCACTTTAACATTTGTATAGCCAAGTGATCTAATCGGCTCATCCATTTCAATTTTGCGTTTATCAATTTTCATGTCCATTTTCTTTAAACGCTCTGCGATCTGTTTGTTAGTCACCGCTCCAAACAGCCTTCCGCCGTCTCCAGCTTTCGCCTTAAGTTCAATCGTTGTATTTTCAAGGTTGTCTTTAAACTTCTCTGCTTCTTCAAGTTCTTTTTCAGCTTGTTTCTCTGCGCTTTCCTGCTTTTTCTCCAGTGTCTTCATGTTTCCTTTGTTGGCTTCGACCGCCAGATTATTTTTAATTAAATAGTTTCTGGCATACCCTTCTGATACATTTTTCACTTCACCTTTTTTCCCTTTTCCTTTTACATCCTTCAAAAAGATGACTTTCATGTTCCTTGTCCCCCTTTGAAATACTCATCAATTTTTTCTTTTAGTTTCTCTTCAGCTTCTTCTATTGTGCTGTCTTTCAGCTGAGTAGCTGCGTTTGTTAAATGCCCGCCGCCATCCAGCATTTCCATAATGACCTGGACATTCACTTCTCCGAGTGAACGGGCGCTTATGCTGATCCGGCCGTCTGACAATTCGGATATAACAAATGAGGCGACCACGTCATTCATCGTGAGCAAAGTATCAGCAGCCTGTGCGATAAGCACCTGGTTATACGGTTCATCCGGATCACCTTTGGAGATAGCCATGCCGCCGGAATAAATATACGCATTTTCAACCAGTTTAGACCGCTTGACATACTGCTCTAAATCTTCCTTCAGCAGTTTCTGAACTAGCGTCGTATCCGCTCCATTGCTTCTAAGATATGAAGCCGCGTCAAACGTTCTCGCACCGGTGCGTATAGCAAAACTTTTAGTATCTACAATAATTCCTGCAAGTAAAGCAGTCGATTCAAGTACGTCTAAATCAGGCTGTGACGGCTGATATTCAAGAAGTTCTGTCACCAGCTCTGCCGTTGAAGAAGCATAAGGCTCCATGTAAACAAGAACCGCATCGTCAATAAAATCCTCTCCACGACGATGATGGTCGATGACGATGGTCCTGTCCATCTTATCCACAAGTTTCGGTTCCATGACAAGAGACGGTTTATGCGTATCAACTACTACAAGCAGTGAATCATCGGTAGCTTCCTCTCTCGCCTCTTCAGGAGTAATAAACTGAGCCCATAAATCGTCATGCTTCTCTATTTCTTCCAGAAGTTTATGGACACTCTGATTCACTTCATCAGGGTTTAAAACGACAAACCCGTCTTTCCCGTTAGCTTCTGCTATTTTAAGCATGCCGATGGCAGCCCCAATGGAATCCATATCGGGATTTTTGTGGCCCATGACAAATACTTTATCGCTCTCTACTACAAAATCACGGATCGCATGCGAAATAACCCTGGCCCTCACTCTTGTACGTTTTTCCATAGCGTTTGATTTTCCGCCATAGAAACGTACCTTGCCGTTTTTCTCCTTGATGGCAACCTGGTCGCCGCCCCGTCCAAGAGCTAAGTCAAGGCTGGACTGGGCTAAGCTTCCCAATTCCCTTAATGACGACTGTCCGCTGCCTATCCCAATGCTGAGGGTGAGAGATACCTTTTCTTTTCCCGTATTTTCACGGATTTCATCCAGGATTGTAAACCGGTTCTCTTCCAGGTCCTGCAGTGTTTCTTCATTGAAAACAGCAATAAACCGGTCTGAGGACGTTCTTTTTACAAAAATATCATTTTCTCTGGACCAGTTGTTTAAAGCATCTGTGACATGCGTCAGCAGTTTACTGCGAACCTGGTCTTCCATCCCTTGGGTAACTTCATCGTAATTATCAAGATAAATATGAGCGAGGATTGTTTTTTCTTTCTCAAACAGTTCTTTGAATTCCTGCTCTTCAGTTACGTTTATAAAGTAAAGTAAACGTTCGTCAGGCTCGTGAAAAATACGGTAATTGTGTGCATTTATTTCAGCAAGAAACAGTTTTTTTTCATCATTCACCTCATTAATGAGGTCCCTGGAAAAAACTGAAATAGGAGATCCGACCAGATCCTGTTCCATCAGCTGGGACAAATAAGGATTCGTCCATTGGATATGCCTCTCCTCATTGTAAAGAAGAATCCCGATTGGCAAATTAGTCACAGCTTCTTCTCCGGCTTTATTGACACGGTAAGTCAGCGTGGATATATATTCAGACAACTCTTTCTCAAATTGAATCCTTGCACGGATCATTAAAAATAAGACGCCGCCTAAACAGGCAAACCCTAAAACACCAAGTTGCCACTGGTAATAAGTTAATATGCCGTTGAACAGCACTGCGATACTGAACAGGGCGATAACGTGATATCCATGCCATTTTTTCAACAAGTATTTAGGCATTCTTCACAACTCCTATTTTTGCTCGTTCATTCGCTTTCTTAAGTCAAATCCTAAGTCAATTATACCTAAGATTCTTATAATATGAAGGAAAACCGGTAAAAGAAACGAAACACCGACAAGAAGCACAGGAATGACAGGGCTCAGGCGTTTACGATGAAAATAGAAAAACATAAAGGCAAAACCCTGGATGACCATCACTGCCTCAAGACCGGTAGCTAAGTTGGCTACAGCTGTGTGGATGGCTGTTCCTTCGTCCACGCCAATCAGAATAAAAATGTAGGTAATCAAATAATACCATATAAAGGCTTTTGGAAACCCCCATTCCCTAAATGGTGGAAAACGAACCGGTTCATACTTCTTTCTCTTTAACATCCAGTATGCAATCAGCTGAACTGCAAGAGCCAGGCCTGCTCCTGCCATCACCATCAAAGCAGGAGCTATCACTGCCATTTCATCTATCATTTCTGTTACAGCTTCAGTCGAAACAGCTTCTTCATCCCCCATAAAAAACATCATGTCTTCTGACATCTCAGCAGATTCAATCATAACATTCTGGATTTCCTCCACCGGGTTCACGTCAAGGAGAAGGACGCTTCCTACAAAAATAAGAACAATCGATCCTATAAAGCTGAATGAGCCTCCCGCTAAAACCGCAAAAGCGGGTTTTTTAAGCCGGAATAATTCGCCTATTACCACTCCGCTCACTGAAAAAAGCATAGTAAGCGGCAAAGCTAACGGTCCAAATATTATAAACAAAAAGAAAAACGACAGGGTTGCTAAGACAGCTCCCGCCTTAAGGTCATATTTATAAGTAAAAAAAATAAAAGGCACCGGCAAAAAGAGAAAAGTAACGAGCCCAAGTACAGGCACCCATAAAGTAATAAACATGAGTACAAGGTACAAGCCCAGGTACACAGCTCCCTCTTGCAAGGCTTTCTGTCTGTCCATTTGTCTCTCCCTTCAAACACAACTTTCTCATGCACTATTCTCCATTTTATCATGTTCACGGTTAAAACCACAAAAAAATAAGCAATCAGCCTCTGCTGATTGCCCAAAATATATTAATGGGGGGGTAAATTGAGGTTAAAAGCCGGTACAATATTTTTAAACGCTTTTTATTTACCGGCTAATTTTACGAGATAATTCCTGCTCTGTCTGCAAGCTTTTTCGATACTCTTTTTCACGTTCTTGTTCAATTTTCACTTTTTGGTCAAGACTTTTCTTATAAACTTCGTGACCTACTCCGTGAGCCTGCTGAAGGCTTTTCTCCATGTTTTCAGTATACTTCATATCATCAGACATGATTAAGATAACACCTCTCGCATTCTTGATGTGTTTTCAGCAATTTTGCTGATGGTTTATATATTCCACCACTGTCAAAATACTAAACATTTTCTTGGAAAAAAATGCTACAAAACAAATGCGCAAAAATGAAAGGCTTTTGCAGCAGCGGGACATCAAAAACGTAAAAAAATGCACTCTTACACAAATATAAAAAACCCCCGCTGCCTTGATAAAGACTTCGGGGGCGTGCTCTATATCTATTCAGTTACGAAAGGTAATAGAGCCATTGTACGCGCGCGCTTAATTGCGCGAGTTAATTGGCGCTGATATTTTGCAGAAGTTCCTGTTACCCGGCGAGGAAGAATCTTTCCTCGCTCAGAAACGAACTTTCTTAGCAAGTCAGTGTCTTTATAATCTATATGCTTGATTTTGTTAACTGTAAAGTAACAAACTTTACGACGCTTTGGTCGTCCACGACGTGCCATGCGTATCCCTCCTTATAAATTATTTGTAACCGGACATTTCCGGTATCATTTAGAACGGCAGGTCATCATCATTAATGTCAATCGGTTTCCCGTCACCGGCAAACGGATCATCATTCTGACTGCCCTGGCCTCCTTGATTTCCTTGACCAAAACCACCTTGTCCAGGCCCCTGATTCGGGTTGTTCTGATAACCGCTGTTGTCATTCTGTTGTCCATAGCCGCCTTGGCCTGCACCTTGACCAGCATACTGGCCTCCGCCGCCAGATCCTCCGGAACCTCGGGGCTCCAGGAACTGCACACTTTCAGCTACTACTTCTGTCATGAAAACACGACGCCCTTCGTTATTATCAAAACTGCGTGTTTGAATGCGTCCGTCTACACCTGCCTGGCTTCCTTTTTTAAGAAAGTTGGCGACGTTTTCGGCTTGCTTCCTCCAAACCACACAGTTAATAAAATCGGCTTCCCGATTTCCCTGCTGGTTTGAAAATGGGCGATTTACAGCTAAAGTAAAAGATGCAACGGCGATACCGTTGGCAGTATACCGTAATTCAGGATCTTTTGTTAAACGTCCAACTAAGACAACACGGTTAATCATCCGAACTCCTCCCCGGAATTGTGATCTTGACTTATTTTATTTCTATTCCTCTTCACGTACAGTCAACGTACGTAAGATATTGTCGTTAATAGAGCTTAAACGGTTAAATTCATCAAGCGCTTCTTTGCCTGCTGTTAATTTAAGCAGTACATAGAAACCTTCAGTGAAATCCTCGATTTCATAAGCAAGACGTTTCTTGCCCATTTCCTCAGTTTCAGTCACTTCTGCGCCATTGTCCGTTAAAATCTTGTTGAAACGCTCAACAGTTTCTTTAATTGCCGCTTCTTCCAAGTTCGGACGTACGATGTACATAATTTCATAGTTGCGCATGTTCTGTCACCTCCTTTTGGTCTAAGGCCCTTTCCGTGTCAGAAAGAGCAAGGAGCAAATGTCATTTCCTTTTGCTCGCAAGTGTATATTATAACAGATGATACATCCAGGGACAAGAAGAGAATAAAAAAATTTAATTTAAGTAAGAATACTAACTTCCCTCTTTCATTTAGTGTCCGTCTGCAGTGATAGAATCTCTCTCTCATCTATTAAAAAAACCGGCCCAAAATGGACCGGCTCCTGAATGTGACACTTATACATTAAAACGGAAATGAACCACATCTCCATCTTTCACTACATAGTCTTTTCCTTCAAGACGAACTTTCCCCTGTTCTTTAGCCACAGCCATAGAACCAGCCGCTACAAGATCATCATAGGAAACGACTTCGGCACGGATAAAACCGCGCTCAAAATCAGTATGAATGACTCCGGCTGCCTGAGGGGCTTTTGTCCCCTGGCGGATTGTCCATGCGCGTACTTCCTGCTTACCTGCAGTAAAATAGGTCTCAAGGCCAAGCAGATTATATGCAGCCTTAATCAGCTGATCAAGACCTGATTCCTCGATACCCAGGTCTTGTAAAAACTCTTCTTTCTCATCGCCTTCAAGCTCGGCAATCTCAGATTCAATTTTAGCGCACACCACAATTACTTCAGAGTTTTCCTCTGCTGCAAATTCTTTTACCTGCTGGACATAAGGATTAGCGTCAGCATCCAGCAGTTCTTCCTCACTTACATTAGCTGCATACAGGACAGGCTTCCACGTTAAAAGATGAAGTCCTTTAACCAGTTTTTCCTGCTCTTTTGTAAATTCAACGCTTCTGGCAGGCTTTTCATCTTCAAATGCGTCACGAAGCTTAGATAGAACCTCAAATTCAAATAAGGCGTCTTTATCTTTCTGTTTTGCCATCTTTTCAACTTTTCCTATACGCTTTTCCACTGTTTCCAGGTCGGCTAGAATAAGTTCAAGGTTAATGACCTGAATATCGCGGATCGGATCAACGCTGCCTGACACATGCGTCACGTTATCATCATTGAAACATCGAACCACATGTGAAATGGCGTCTACTTGACGTATATGGGAAAGGAACTTATTACCGAGGCCCTCACCTTTGCTTGCCCCTTCAACAATCCCTGCAATATCCGTAAATTCAAAAGCTGTCGGTACCGTTTTATCCGGAACAACCATTTCAGTCAGAGTGTTTAAACGTTCATCAGGAACTTCCACAATTCCAACGTTAGGGTCGATCGTACAGAACGGATAGTTTGCAGACTCTGCGCCTGCCTGCGTAATTGCATTAAACAATGTAGACTTCCCGACATTAGGAAGCCCCACAATTCCAGTTGTTAAAGCCATAAATCATTCTCCCTTATATTTAGAAAAAAATTGGCTGACCGCCAAGCTCTGGCGGAAGCTCTGCGTTTTTCTTATTCTATAATCCTCCGGTAAACTCCAGGCAAGAACTCGCTGTGTTCACCTCAGATGTCTTGTAATTTTTACACCCATAATGACTATGATCAGTACCAAAGAATAAAAAACCTTAAAAATTCGTGTTAAATTCACATCCCTGTTAATTATAGATACTTCTTTTAAAAATGGCAACCGCAGTCCATTACCGGATTCATTAGACTTACGGCTTTAAAATCCAGTTTTTAAAAATATGTCCTAAGCTGAACAATTATGGCTTTCATCACAGAAAATCCTTTTTCTGACGCTCAGCTTGGCTCAGTTTAAAATAGTAATCTCCTTTAACAGTCTGTAATTTTTAAAATTAAAAAAACAAAGACTCACACGTTTAAAAGTGCAAGTCTCTAAACCTCTGTGCTATTTGATTTCTCAAGCACGCGTTTCATTTTTTTAGTAAATTCTTTTCTTGGAATCATGACGCTGTGTCCGCAGCCGAGGCATTTAATACGGATATCCATTCCCATGCGAATAATCTTCCATTTATTTTCACCGCAAGGATGGGGCTTCTTCATTTCTACCACATCATTCATCTCAAATGATTTGTCACTCATAGCCTGCTCCCCTTTAGTCATCGTTTTTTCTTATTATACACGATGAAGGTTCCCTCTCTCCAGTCCTTCAAAAATTGCCTCCCATGAACTCAGGCTGCATTCTGGTCAAACCGGTTCACGATAGGATACAGCATAATGGAGGCTAGAATGTATAAATTCATTAACCCGTATAGCGGATATAAAATACTGATCAGCTTCGAGAATCCAAATGTCGTTAATGGAATCATTAAAATCAGAAAAAACAGTGACAGGAGCCAGAAAGGCATTTTTAAGACCGGCTGAAAACGGGTGCAGAGACCAAGGATCCCTGAAGCTGCAGTTGTATATATAGCAGCCCACAATAATCCTGTCATAACAAGCACCATAAAATAAGGGTAGTTTTTTAAAATGGCAAACAAAGGAATTTCATAAAGCATGACTTCCTGGGCCACGGCAATCAGGGACTGATTGTACAAAAATGAAACTGTTCCGAGCAGACCAGCACTGCCGAGACTCGCAATCCACAATTCCCCTTTATGGTTAATCTTTTTCCCGATCGCCCCAATAACGGCTACCAGGGGGAGAATATTTAAAGCGGTAAAGGTAAAAGCCGATGGCCAGTTCCCCTGTTTATTCCAGGCAGAAGCCATGTTAAATCCGTTGGTCCATTGAAAAACAAGCAATGTACCTACCAGGAATAATATGAGCAGCGGGATAATCATTGCATTGATCGATGTCATCCCATTCAGTCCCCAAATAAACAGCAGCACGATTAAACTGGAAATGATAAAAACACCGTACCAGTAAGGAACGTGAAGAACTTCCAGTGTTGCCCCTCCCCCGGCGATCATTATTACTGTCGTTGAAAATAAATATAAAATAATCATTCCATCATAGAGGCCTGTCAATTTTTTTCCCATCAGTTTCTCTAACACCGGAATATAGTGTTCCGATTTCTGCTGGTAGCTGATTGACATAACCACATAGCAGCAGACAAAGAAGAGTATTGAAAAAAGCAGGATAGCAAGACCGCTTTCATAACCAAAAAACTGCCACAGCTCCCTTCCAGATGCATAGCCCGCCCCGATCATTGTGCCGATAATTAAAAACATCCATTTTAAACCTGATTTCCACACGTTTATCCCTCTTTTTCTTATCTGAGACGTATAGATCCCAAATGTGATCCGTATACTGTTACTACTATTTTTGAAATGAGGGTTGTATGATGGTTTATGGACAACTTTTTAGAGAAAAAAATAATAAATCTGAACGGTTCCATATGGAAGACCCTTTGGCTGTACAAAAACTGTCCAGAATAATTTTCTCCTGTCTGCCTTCTTCACCTGATGTTCCCGTCGTTGTCGTCTGTATTGGCAGTGACAGATCAACCGGAGATTCTCTTGGACCTCTGATCGGCTCCAAATTGATGGAAAAACGATGTCCCCTTTTTTCCGTTTACGGTACACTTGACTCTACTGTTCATGCTAAAAATCTCGAAAACACACTGGAGTATATTCATAAAAATTATAAGGATCCATTTATCATTGCTCTCGATGCCTGTCTCGGAAGAACTGAAAGTGTGGGTTTTATGACCGTCAGTGAGGGACCTGTAATTCCTGGGGCCGCTGTTAAAAAGAAACTTCCTCCAGTTGGCGATATTCATCTGACAGGGATAGTGAATGTTGGAGGTTATATGGAAATGATGGTCCTGCAAAATACCCGCCTGTCGCTTGTGATGTCAATGGCTGATTCGATGGCTGAAGCTTTGTGGAAGGCCGGGTGCTGGCAAACTAACCGCCATCAGATTCTCTACCCGAAAAAAGAAGGAACGGTTTAATTAGGATCTCTCTCCTTAAGACACGTTTTTACAAAGCTTTATTAAACTATCATTCTGCAGCTAAAGGATCACTATCATACTCTCATTAAACTTTTAGTAAAAGATAATATTAATTTAAAAAGATAAAACACAAAAAAATTATGGCAAGCGGCAGACGAGGCTTCTGCGGAAATAGCATGCCCCTGTAGAAAACACATCGTATTTTCGAGGAGGTTTAGGTCATGCCCGCGGAAAGCGTCTGTCGAAAGCTAGCCATAATCACCTTTAAACTGCTCCCATTCTATAAATTGAAATCCTTCATGTTCAGTTTTGTCCCAGTCTTCCTTCTATGAAAACCATTGACTGTATATAAGAACCAGCACGACTGCTACTATAAGAGCGGGCAGCAGATTTGCGATCCTTATTTTAGGAATCCCAAGCAGGTTCAAGCCGATTCCTATTATCATAATTCCTCCAACGGCGGTAATCTCACTGATAATCATATCAAGCCACGTTTCAGGTACCCATTGAACAATAAAGGTGGCTGCCAGAGCAATGGATCCTTGGTAAAGAACAACAGGCAAGGCAGAGAACATCACTCCAATACCCATAGCTGCCGCAAAAACAATTGAGGAAAATCCATCCAGCATTGACTTTGTCAGCAGAACAGAATGGTCATTCCTGAATCCGCTGTCTAAAGCCCCTATAATAGCCATGGCCCCCACTACAAACAAAATCGTTGCGGCTACGAATCCCTCAGCCATTTTACCTCCGCTCTTCCGTTTCATTCGTCTTTCAAGCCAGTTGCCAATTTCATTTAATTTCCCTTCAAGGTTCCACCTTTCCCCGAGCACACCGCCTAAAGCGAGGCTGAAAATAATCAGCAGGAACTCCTGGCCTTCAAGAGCCATTGTAAAACCGAGAACTACTACAGCAAGGCCGATCGCTTTCATAACCGTCTCTCTCATCCCTGCCGAAAAGTGTTTTAATTTTACACCTATCCAGGCTCCGGCTACTATAGCAAGCCCGTTGACGATTGTTCCAAATAAAACCATACTGTCTCTCCTATTCCAATAAACCTTCTTTAATTTCTTTTATGGCACCGGTAAAAGTATCTATTTCTCCAAATGTGTTATATATGCCGAAACTGGCTCTGATTAGTCCTGAATCTGCTGTTTTATAAACGTTATGGGTAAGAGGGGCACAGTGCAGTCCCGCTCTCACAGCAATATTATAATGTTCATCAAGAATCATCGCCGCTTCGTTTGAGTCTACGCCCTTTATATAAAATGCCACTACCCCCAAACGTTCTTCTTCAGCACCCGGGCCCACAATCTTTACGCCTTCAATAGCTTCCAATTCTTTTATACAATAACTGGCCAGCTCTTTTTCGTGGCTGTGGATATAATCCAGACCATATTTTTCTATCGTTTCTAAACCTTTTAATAAACCTGCAATCCCGGGGGTGTTTAAGGTCCCGCTTTCCCAGCCCGCCGGCCAGATATCCGGCTGTGCAGGCAATTCAGACGCACTGCCTGTTCCGCCGACATGAACTGGTCTAAGTAAGATGTTATTTGCAACCATCAGCACTCCGGTGCCTTGGGGGCCTAACAGGCCTTTATGGCCCGGAAAGGCAAGAAGGTCGATGCCCATTCCTTTCATATTAATGTCAAGTACACCTGCTGTTTGTGAAGCATCCACACAATACAGAGCCGGATGGTCTGCGACCAGGTCACCAATCTCTTTTACTGGAATAATTTCTCCTGTCACATTGGATCCATGTGTCACAATCACAAGTTTTGTACGGTCAGTCAAATGCCTCTTAACAATGTCTGCCCACTTCCCCGGTGAGGCCTGTCCGTCTGCCTGCAGATAATCCACTGTTATTCCTTTTTCCTGTTTCAGCCTTTCCAGAGGTCTCCTTACAGAATTATGTTCAAACACGGTAGCCAGTACATGGTCGCCTCTCTTCCATGTCAGACCTTCGATCGCCTGATTAAGTGCTGAAGTGGCATTATTTGAAAATACAACCCTGTCAGGTGAGTGACTGTGAAACATTTTATGGAGCTTTCGCCTCGTTGTCTCGATGACACTGTTTGCCTGCCGGGCTAATTTATGGCCGCTCCTTCCAGGATTAGCTCCATAACGCAGTATGGCTTCAGATACTGCTTGCCCCACTTCCGGCGGTTTAGGAAAGCTCGAGGCAGCCTGATCAAAATAAATCATTGCTTCTCCTCCCTCCGTTCTTAGAAAAAGCGCCCCGAGTCTTCTGCTGCTTAGAGATGACAGACTTGTAAAAGGTTTGTCTGGTTTTCTCCAAGGCGCAGATTTCCCGGGCCGCCTGACTTTTTTGAGTTATTCTTCCTCTTGTTGATGAAGCAAATTCAAAATTCGTTCCAAGTCTTTATCTGTAAAAAAGTCAATTTCTATTTTTCCTTTATTTTTTCCTTTTTTAATTTGAACATTTGTTCCAAAATAGGATTTTAATACTGATTCTCTTTCTTTTAAGAAAGGGGACAGCTTATTTTTTGAAGTTTCACGTGAAACATTATCGTTAGATCGCTGAATCCATTCTTCCAGTTGACGAACACTCATTTTTTCTTTAATTACTTTTTGAATGAGAGCTGTGAGCTGGTTCTCGTCTTTCAATCCTAACAGCGCCCTGGCATGTCCCATTGAAAGTTTTCCTTCTGACAGATACTGCTGGGCAAGCTGCGGCAGTTGCAGTAAACGGATATAATTTGCTATATAAGGTCTGCTTTTCCCCAGCCTTTTTGCAAGTTGTTCCTGTGTAACCTGAAGATGTTCCAATAGTTTCTGGTACGCCTTCGCTTCTTCGAGCGGATTCAAGTCTTCTCTCTGAAGATTCTCAATCAGGGCGATTTCCATCATATCATTTTCGGAAAGCTCTTTAACTACGGCTGGTACGGCTTTTAGCTTAGCTTCTTTAGCAGCCCGGTAACGCCGCTCCCCTGCGACAATTTCATATCCTTTAATACTTTTCCTGACGATAAGAGGCTGAAGGATGCCGTGCCGTTCAATAGAGGTTTTAAGCTCTTCAATTGTCTCTTTCTCGAAAACTTTTCTGGGCTGATAAGGGTTCGGACGCAGGTCTGCAAGTTTAATGTCTTGTACGTGATCTCCCTGCTCTTGTGAAGCGTCAGGAAAGAAAGCCCCAATACCTCTTCCTAGTCCTCTAGCCATGAGTCATCACTTCCTTCGCTAGATCTAAATAAACTTCTGCGCCTCTCGATTTAGGATCATATGTAATGATCGGTTCACCATGACTCGGCGCTTCACCGAGACGGATATTTCTAGGAATAATTGTTTGAAAAACTTTTTCCCTGAAATATTTTTTCACCTCTTCAATGACCTGAATGCCAAGGTTGGTTCGGGCATCAAGCATCGTTAATAATACTCCTTCAATTTCCAGGTCATGATTAAGGTGTTTTTGAACAAGGCGTACTGTATTTAAAAGCTGGCTCAGCCCTTCCAGCGCATAATATTCACATTGTACAGGAATCAGCACAGAGTCAGCTGCTGTTAAAGAGTTTAAGGTAAGAAGTCCAAGTGAAGGAGGGCAATCAATAACGATGTAATCATAGTTACTTTTTATATCCTCTATCGCCCGTTTCAAACGCACCTCTCTTGAAATTGTAGGAACAAGTTCAATTTCAGCTCCTGCAAGCTGGATTGTCGAAGGAATGATAAATAAATTTTCCATTACTGTTGGTACGATGACATTTTCAGCTTTCTGATCTTCTACAAGTACATTATAAACACATTCATCAATGTCACCTTTATTTACTCCAATACCGCTGGTTGAATTGCCCTGTGGATCCACATCGATCATCAGAACTTTGTTGCCCTCTTGAGCAAGACAAGCACTTAAATTGACTGCTGTAGTTGTTTTACCTACTCCACCTTTTTGATTTGCAATAGCTATCACTTTTCCCATTTTGTCACCTGCCTAACTGCAAACGCTATTTTTCCTGTTACGGTAAGGGAAATATTTTAACTTCTGCTGAAAAATTAGTCATTCTTTTCAGACTTTAAACATATATTTTATTTTATCACGAAAAACGCAAAGTGGATTAATTCGTTTCCTAAAAAATATTAAAAATGACTATTGGAGGAAGAATTAGAGGAAATTCCGGCTCTCAAGCCATTGAGCCTGGCTCAATCCAGCTTACCTCACTGCCCGGACCCGGGACTATATATACAGAAAAGCCAGTCAAAAAACCGTTCGCGCCTCAGCAGGCGGAACGGCTTCTCATAATCTGTTAAATAATTATTTTTTAGGAATGCGGATAGTAAACTGGTAATATTCTTCATGCTCTTCTTCATTTGTATCAATACTCATACCTGTCTGAGCGACCATATCTACCGATTTTCTAATCGTATTCATCGCAAGCCTGGTGTCTTTCGAGACAGCTTTACGGATCGCTTTCGGTTTCTTTTTCTCAGGCTCCTCCGAAAGCTTTGCAATTACTTCTTCAGTCTGTTTTACATTTAACTCTTCCTCAATAATCCTTGCCAGCACTTTCTCCTGCTTTTCTGCATCCTTAAGGACTATTAATGCCCTGGCATGCCTTTCTGTAATCTGACGGTTCAGCAAAGCTTCCTGAACCGGTTCCGGCAAATTTAACAATCTTAATTTATTTGCTACTGTGGACTGCCCTTTTCCAAGCCTCTGAGCCAGGCTTTCCTGAGTCAACCCGTGCAGTTCTATTAGTTTGGCATATGCTGTAGCTTCTTCAATAGACGTTAAACCTTCACGCTGGAGGTTTTCAATAAGAGCGACAGATGCGGTTTTCGTATCATCCAGATTTTTAATAACAGCAGGGATTTTTTCCCATCCGAGTTTTGTAACTGCACGCCAGCGGCGTTCCCCTGCGATAATCTCATACTTGCCGTTACTCTCACGAACGACAATCGGCTGAATAATTCCATGGGTATTTATCGTTTGAGCTAATTCATCTATTTTTTCATCATGAAAAACCGTTCGCGGCTGGTACCGGTTCGGAACGATCTCTGATACAGGAAGTTTATGGACTTCTTCCCTTTCGCTGATTAACTTCTCTTCAGTCTCTTCATTTTTATCATTCAAACCAAACAGCTTTGAAAATGATTGTTTCATGGCGACACCACCTTCAGAAAACTACCTCCCCCGTCTGATACACATAAGGGAAATGATATAAGCCCTGTACGGCGTAAAAACCTGGCATATTTATTAAAAGACGACCCTATCGCTTGTATGCTTTCAATATTAAAGTGAGCAAAGTCTCCGTGCTGAAATGTTTCACGTGAAACGGCGCCCATCGTAAAACTGTTTCTTCTCGCATATTCAGTATACGTGAGAAATGAAAAATCTTCTATAATAATTTTAAGAGATAACTAGATTTTACCCTGATCTCTGCCTGTATGTAAGAGCCCCCTTTACTGCTCAGTAAGTCTCTATATCACAGCAAAGGGGAAAATTAAATCAGGGGTTGTTTGTTAGGCGTACCCGCTTTTCGAGGGTAGGTTTTAGGAGTTTGTTTTTCTTTATCCACAACAATAATCGACCGCTCACTCTGTTCAAGAGGCAATTGAAAATCATATTTGTGCTTAAGCTTGCCTCCGAGTACTTTGAAAGCTTTATCCGAATCAAGCAGTTCTTCAGAAGCGCCTGCCCCTTTCATAGCGATAAACCGTCCGCCCTTTTTAACTAAAGGCAGACACAGCTCCGATAATACAGGCAGCCGGGCCACTGCACGGGATATTGCTGCATCATACTTTTCCCGGTGTTCTTTTTTCCTTGCAAACTGCTCGGCGCGGTCGTGGTAAAATGATACCCCTTTTAAATCAAGCTCAGAAGCAAGGGCATTTAAGAAGGTAATACGCTTGTTTAGAGAGTCAACAATAGTTACATCGAGATGAGGAAAACAGATTTTCAGAGGGAGGCTGGGGAACCCCGCCCCTGCTCCTACATCCACTATTTTCAACGGTGTGCTTAAATCTTCATAAAAAGCTGCGGTGACTGAATCGTAGAAATGTTTTAAATAAACTTCTTTTTTTTCTGTAATAGCCGTTAAATTCATTCGTTCGTTCCAATCAACCAGAATACTGTAATAGTGTTCAAATTGCTGCATTTGTTCATCTGTCAACGGAACGCCTTTTTGCTGGAGAGCTTCTCTAAACTCGTCTTCATTCATCTTTAATTTCACCTCATTATTAGCCTGAACGTCAACTTATTAAGCTTGCTTTACTTTTTGGAGTTGTCCCTGCTCCATATAGACGAGGAGGACAGAAACATCTGAAGGGTTCACCCCTGATACCCTGGATGCCTGCGCAATCGATAGCGGCCGCACTTCTGCTAATTTTTGTCTTGCTTCAGTAGCGATTCCGTTGATTGCCATATAATCCAGGTCTTCCGGAAGCTTTTTATTTTCCATTTTTTTCAGCCGTTCAACTTGTTCCAGCTGCTTGGAAATATAGCCTTCATATTTAACCTGAATTTCTACCTGTTCTTTAACATCTGCTTCCAATTCTTCTTCCGGCTCAGTCAGACGTGCTACATGATCGTAAGTGATTTCCGGCCTTTTTAACAGGAGTGCGGCGCTGACTGCTTCTTTCATTGGTGCAGAGCCGGCCTCTTCAACAATTTTTTGTGCGTCATCGCTCACTTTAATAATCGTTTTTTCCAGACGCTTAATTTCTGCAGCTATTTTCGCTTTTTTATCTGTAAAGCTGTTGTAACGGTCTTCGGAAATTAAACCGATCTCATACCCTTTCTCGGTGAGACGGAGGTCTGCATTATCGTGACGGAGCAGCAGGCGGTATTCAGCTCGTGACGTAAGCAGGCGGTAAGGTTCATTGGTGCCTTTTGTAATCAGGTCATCAATCAGTACACCAATATAAGCTTCAGAACGATCAAGAATTAACGGCTCTTCCCCCTGCACTTTTCTCGCCGCGTTAATACCTGCCATAAGGCCTTGTCCTGCTGCTTCTTCATAGCCGCTTGTTCCGTTAATTTGCCCTGCAGTAAACAGTCCTTCTATCTTTTTCGTTTCAAGCGACGGCCACAGCTGTGTCGGAACAATGGCATCGTACTCAATCGCGTAACCCGGCCGCATCATGCGAACATTCTGCAGGCCTGGAATAGTCTTTAGAATACTGTGCTGCACGTCTTCAGGCAGGCTTGTAGAAAGCCCCTGCACATAAACCTCTTTTGTGTTTCGGCCTTCCGGTTCTAAAAAGATCTGATGCCGCGGTTTATCATTAAACCGGACGATTTTATCTTCAATCGAAGGACAGTAACGCGGTCCAGTTCCTTCTATCATACCGGAATACATTGGCGAACGGCTTAAATTTCCGTTAATCAATTCATGAGTTTCTGCATTCGTGTAAGTTAGCCAGCATGGCAGCTGGTCTGTTATATACTTGGTCGTCTCATAAGAAAAGGCCCGCGGTACATCGTCACCAGGCTGAATCTCAGTTTGGTCATAGTCGATCGTCTGTCCGTTTACACGCGGTGGTGTACCTGTTTTAAAGCGGACCATATCGAAGCCAAGCTCCTGCAAGTGATATGAGAGGTTAACGGACGGCTGCATGTTATTAGGGCCGCTCTCATAGGATAAGTCACCTAGAATAACTTTCCCCCGCAAGTAAGTTCCGGTAGTCACTACCACAGTTTTTGCGTAATATTCGGCACCTGTTTGTGTAATGACACCTTGAATCTGCCCATCTTCTACAATCAATTTCTCTACCATGCCTTGACGGAGAAGAAGATTCTCTGTATCTTCAATTGTCTGCTTCATTTCATGCTGGTACGTAAATTTATCGGCCTGTGCACGCAATGCACGCACAGCAGGTCCTTTTCCAGTATTCAGCATACGCATTTGAATATGCGTTTTGTCGATGTTACGGGCCATTTCACCGCCCAGTGCATCTATTTCTCTTACAACGATCCCTTTTGCCGGTCCGCCGACTGACGGATTACATGGCATATAAGCGACCGCATCCAAGTTTAATGTTAACATTAATGTATCAGCGCCCATCCGTGCTGCAGCAAGACCGGCTTCTACGCCCGCATGGCCTGCACCGATGACGATGACATCGAATTTTCCACCATTATAACTCATCATACGAACCTCCTTTGTTCGATTTTCGTTACTATTTATAGTTAATCACAGCAAGTGTTACCATCTATTTTCCTAAGCAGAACTGAGAGAACAGCTGGTCAATAAGGCTCTCAGAGACACTGTCCCCAATTACTTCACCAAGCAGTTCCCAAGCTTTAGTAATATCTATTTGCACCATATCCACCGGCATTCCGGCTTCCATTGCTCCTAATGCATCGTCAATCGTTTTCTTTGCCTGGTTTAAAAGAGCGATATGGCGGGAGTTAGACACATAGGACATATCCCCTGTTTCCAGGTCGCCTTCAAAAAAGAGCTCTCTTATCGCTTCTTCAAGTTCGTCGACCCCTTCGTCTTTTAAAAGAGAGGTAGCTACAACCGGACGATTTCCGGCAAGTTTACGGACTCTGTTCAAATTAATCTTTTCTTCAAGGTCTGTTTTGTTAACGATCGTAATGACATCATGCCCTTCGGAAAGTTTGAAAAGTTCTTCATCTGCCTCTGTTAACGGCTCGTTATTGTTGAGCACCAGAAGAACAAGCTCAGCACTGTTTATCACTTTCCGTGACCGCTCTACCCCAAGCCTTTCAACGACATCTTCAGTCTCCCGGATTCCGGCTGTATCAAGAAGACGGAGTGGAACACCCCTGACATTCACGTACTCTTCAATGACGTCACGGGTTGTACCTGGAATGTCAGTGACAATCGCTTTATTTTCTTGCACAAGACTGTTTAACAATGAGGATTTCCCAACATTTGGCCTGCCGATAATAACAGTGGACAATCCTTCGCGAAGAATTTTTCCCTGCTGGGCTGTCTGCAGCAGCCGGTCAATTTCCTTTTTTACAAAAGAACCCTTCTCCTGAAGAATCTCCAGGGTCATTTCTTCAGCATCATATTCAGGATAATCGATATTAACTTCCACATGAGCTACGGTTTCCAGCAGAGCCTGTCTTAATTTTTGAATTCGCTGGGAAAGCTTTCCTTCCACTTGATTCATAGCGACATTCATTGCACGGTCAGTCTTGGCACGGATCAGATCTATTACACCTTCAGCCTGTGAAAGGTCAATCCTTCCATTAAGGAAAGCGCGTTTAGTAAATTCACCCGGCTCAGCAAGACGGGCTCCTTCATTCAGCACTAACTGAAGAACCCGGTTAACTGATGTCAAACCGCCGTGACAGTTAATCTCCACCATATTTTCTTTAGTATACGTCCGTGGAGCTTTTAACACAGAAACCATGACTTCTTCCACAATATCTCCTGTATCCGGATCTTTAATATGGCCATAATTAATAGTATGAGTTTCTGCTTCTGCTAAGGGCCGCTTTCCTTTGAATAAATTGTCGGCTAATTGAATAGCATCGTCTCCGCTTATCCTGACAATCCCGATTGCTCCTTCTCCCATAGGTGTTGAGATTGCAGAAATTGTGTCCATTTCCATCGTTCCACTCCTCCTTTCTTTGAGGCTTGTTTACCTCATCAGATTTATATATAAAAACGGAAAAATTTTCCTTAAAAATTCGGATCAACATTTGCTGATTCCAAATAAATAGAATACCATAAATTTAGTCTGTATTAAAGAGTTTCCCCTCCCAATTTCCCCAGTTATATCCATTTATCCACAAATATAACCTTTTGTTGCAGAGTTTTTATTCACATGTGGACAAAACACAAAGTGCCTCTGTTGATTATCCACAATCTTACCGGAAGTTTCAAGTTTCAGGGGGAAGCGAATGGAAAACTTCCCATTAGTTTTTGAGAAAAACGGCGCAAAAAAAGCAGCTCCGAATTCCGGAACTGCCTGGCTTGATTAGTTATAAAAAGTTGTTCTCGATGACTGAATCATTTAGGTACGACGACGATTCGCCGGTGAGGTTCTTGACCGTCAGAGAAGGTGCTAACTCCTTTGACGTCTTGTAATGCCGTATGGATAATCTTACGTTCATGGGCACTCATCGGCTCCAGCCTGACTTCCCGGCCTGTCCGGAGCGCTTTATCACTCAGGCGCTCGGCGAGAGTAACCAGCGCCTCTTTTCGCCTTGCTCTGTATCCTTCTGCATCAAGATAAATACGTACATAATTTTCAGATTGACGATTAGCTACAAGGTTAACAAGATATTGGAGAGAATCGAGAGTTTGTCCACGCTTTCCAATCAGCACCCCAATTTCTGAGCCTGTGATATTAAGAAACATGCCTTCATCCCGCTCTTCTGTCTCCACACTGGCTGACACACCCATTTTATCAATCGTATCCCGCAAAAATAATAGTGCTTCTTTTATCGGATCAGGCTTTACTTTCACTTCCACGACAGCCGGTTTTCCTCCAAGAAGCCCGAACAATGCTTTTTGCGGTTCTTCAATGACGTGATATTCTATCATGTCCATAGTTGCATCCAGCTTTTCAAGGCCTGACTCAACTGCTTCCTCTATCGTTTTCCCTGATACAGTCACTTTTTTCACTTGGTCTTCGCTCCTCCTGTTTTGGCCTCTTTATCCTTACCTACGTTAGGTCCAGTAATAAAGTATGTTTGTATAATCATAAACAAGTTACCAATTACCCAGTATAAAGCTAAAGCGGATGGGAAGAACGCTGCAAACGCGATAATCATGACTGGCATAATGTACATTAACGCACGCATTTGCGGATTATCCTGCACCATCATCATTTTTTGCTGAATGAACGTTGTTGCCCCGGCTACAAGCGGTAAAATATAATAAGGGTCAGCACTTCCTAATTCAAACCACAGAAAATTCTGCGGTGCCCCGGTGTAAGTCGGATCAACGTCCGGATTGATCTGAGGCGTCCGGATGATCGCATGATAAAAAGCAATTAAAATCGGCATTTGAATTAAAATTGGAAAACAGCCTGCCAACGGATTAACTTTATGCTCCTGAAAAAGAGCCATCATTTCCTGCTGCAGTTTCTGCTGTGTCTGCTGATCTTTCGCACTGTATTTCTCACGAAGTTTAGTCATTTCCGGCTGAAGCGCCTGCATGGCTTTCGTGCTCTTCGTCTGTTTAATCATCAGAGGTAAAATCAAAATACGAAGCAGTATGGTTACAATAATAATCGCTAAACCATAACTGTTTCCTAACGCATCTGCAATGTTTGTCATTAACCATGACAGCGGATAAACAAAAAAGGAATCCCATATTCCACCATTCTCTGCTTTAATTGGTTCATCAATATTAAAACACCCTGTCATTAATAAAGCTAAACCAATAAAAAGCGATACTAAACCTAATTTTCTTGCCACTCTAGGTCCTCCTATCTCTTTCCCTATCAAAATAATCTATTAACACGTCACTAAAAGCACTTATTTCCATTATATCTTGTTATAAAAAGATATAAACGTGCTCAAATGACCGAAAGAACTGCCTGTCAGTCTTTATTCTGTTTTTTTTCAGGCACCGGATCATAACCTCCCGGATGAAAAGGCTGACATTTTACAATACGTTTCAACGTAAGCCAGCTGCCTTTAACGAACCCGAACCGTTTTACTGCTTCAATTCCGTAATGCGAACAGGTAGGATAAAACCTGCACGTCGGCGGTGTAAACCTTGAAATCCATTTCTGGTAAAAGCGGATTAAACCAATAGCGAGCCATTTCATAGCGTCAGCCTCACCTGTTTACCCGGGTTGGGGCTCTGAAAAGCTTGGCCACCTTCATCACATGGTACATAGATTTTTTCATCTGATGGTAATCCATGTCTGCTGCCGGCTTTCTCGCTATTATTACCACATCACGGTTTTGGAGCAGGTCAGGTGCAAGCTCCCTTAAAATTTCTTTCATCAGCCGCTTAATACGGTTACGGTCCACAGCGTTCCCTAACTTCTTACTAACAGATAAGCCAATGCGGATGGTATCCTGTTGCTCTTTTTTAAGCTGGTATACGACAAATTGACGATTTGCGGCAGAATTCCCCCGTTGAAAAACGTACTGAAAATCTTCATTTTTTTTCAAACGGTATTGGCTCTTCATCCACGGCACCCCATCAGTCATATTTCTTGGACAGATTACGTCACTTCCAAAACTCATTCTACATTATAAAGAAGATTTAGGACAATCACTATTCACTTTGTGCCCAAATCTGTCACTTTTAAATACTTTCTATGCTTACTTTCGCAAAAAGAAAACCAGATCAGTACTCTCTCTTTTTATGAAAGATTAAGCCTTGACCTGGTTTCTCACATCGGTCTATCCGTCATTTTTCGACTATAAAGTGAAAAAAGACCGCTCTCAGCGGCCTCATTACGCAGATAGAACTTTTCTTCCTTTACGGCGACGGTTTGCTAATACTTTACGACCGTTCTTTGTAGCCATACGCGCACGGAAACCATGATTCTTTTTGCGCTTTCGGTTATTTGGATTAAATGTTGGTTTACCCATCTATTCCACCTCCTGGGATGATAATTCTTTCATTATCCGAATTCACTAATCATATTATTCCGGTAACAGCTGAATTTCGGACTGTAACCGGTATAGACAGTCTTGTAAATTATAAGAAAGACCACTTCTGTTGTCAAGCCCCTGCCAACTTAATTATTACGAACCTTTTTTTGTGGGCTCTGTAAAACTTTGTTGATAATTTCCGATTCATGGTTCTCCTGCGGTTCCTTGTCGAAAAATAATAACCGCTGATCCTTCCGGGCTCCCAGTCTCGTTCACCAGATTAAAATTTCCATCGTTGTTTCTTCCTCTGCATTTTCACTTCCTTTGAGAACGCCCGAATTCCACGTTCACGAGAAAATGCCTCTGCTTTATTTTAAAACAGGTATCACTTTATTTTGCAAAATCCACGTATTTCAAAAACACAAACCTTCAGTTAAACATTTTTTTCTTCAGGGTTTGTGGACAACTTTCGCCATTAATTTACAACCTTCCACACCCTTCCCCACAGCTTTTACACATGATCTTGTGCTGTGGACAACTTTTAAACACAACCCCTTGAATGGTGTGGATAACTCACTTCCGCCATTGTCAATCCTTTATATATCTGATATCATAATGTTGTTTTTTCTAGTGGAAAACCTGTGGTAAAATATAAACTATCCACAACTGTTAACAACTTTGTGGATAGTTATTAGACTGTTATGGGTTAGTTTATCCACATATTTGTGTATAACGTGTACAGGTTGTTTTTCTTCCTATATAAGTATTTACCCACATATTATACACGTTAATTTTTATACATGGTTATTCAATAGGGTTATATATTTGTTGTACAAGCATCGGATTCAGGGGGCGGATCCGTTGTTCTGTTATGGAACAATATATGCAAAGGAGGGTCATAGATTGGAAAATTTAAATGATTTATGGGAGCAGGCCCTGACGAAAATCGAAGAAAAAGTAAGTAAACCCAGTTATGACACATGGTTTAAATTTACGAAAGCTGATTCGATTGATCAGAGCTCAAATACAATTACAGTGATTGCTCCAAATGAATTTGCCCGTGACTGGCTGGAAAACCGGTATTTCGGGATAATTACAGAAACATTGAACGAGTTAACCGGAGCAGAACTGGAAGCCCGGTTTATTTTACCTAAAGAAGATAAAAAGGATGAATTAGAGCTCTTTGAAAAGGCTAAACAGCCTGAAAAACCTTCTATGCAAGGTAATGAAGAGATGCCTAAACATATGCTCAACCCGAAATACACGTTTGATACTTTTGTTATTGGAAGTGGGAACAGGTTTGCTCATGCAGCCTCGCTCGCGGTAGCAGAAGCCCCGGCGAAAGCATACAATCCTTTATTTATTTACGGGGGAGTAGGACTAGGTAAAACCCACCTTATGCATGCAATCGGCCATTATGTCATTGATCATAATCCTGATGCGAAAGTTGTCTATTTATCATCTGAAAAGTTTACGAATGAATTTATTAATTCAATCAGAGATAACAAAGCGGTGAATTTCAGAAATAAATACAGGAATGTAGACGTGCTTTTAATTGACGATATTCAATTTTTAGCCGGAAAAGAACAAACGCAGGAAGAATTTTTCCACACATTTAATTCCCTGCATGAAGAACGGAAACAAATTGTCATTTCCAGTGACCGTCCGCCTAAAGAAATTCCTACTCTTGAGGACCGGCTCCGTTCAAGGTTTGAATGGGGTTTAATAACGGATATTACGCCTCCGGATCTGGAGACAAGAATTGCCATTTTACGCAAAAAAGCGAAGGCGGAAAACCTTGATATTCCTAATGAAGTGATGCTTTATATCGCCAATCAGATCGATACGAATATCCGTGAACTGGAAGGAGCACTTATCCGGGTTGTCGCTTATTCATCATTGATTAACCAGGATATGAATGCAGATCTCGCAGCTGTGGCGCTAAAAGATATTATCCCGAATTCCAAGCCTAAAAAAATCACGATTCAGGACGTACAAAAGTCAGTGGCTGCTGCTTTTCAAGTAAAAGTAGAGGATTTAAAAGCTAAGAAAAGAACGAAGACAGTGGCTTATCCAAGGCAGATAGCGATGTACTTATCAAGGGAATTAACAGACAGCTCTTTGCCTAAAATCGGGGATGAATTCGGAGGACGAGATCACACGACAGTGATTCACGCACATGAGAAAATCTCACGCCTGTTTACTGCAGACCAGGAATTACAGCAGCAGATTCAGGAAATTACTGAACAGCTTAAATCATAACGATGTGGGTACTGTGAATAACTCCCTGAGTTTTATACACAGGTTGTCCACAGGTGGATAACTTGCCATTCCTGGACTTTTTTCGAGTTATCCACATAATCACAGGTATTACTACGAGTACTTCTAGATTAATTATTAATAAAAAAGAGAAATAGAACTATTAAAATAACTATTTTCAGTAACTTAATTATTTTACGGAAGTGAGGAAGGAACCTATGAAATTTACCATTCAGCGCGACAAATTTGTACAAAGCGTTCAGCATGTATCAAAAGCTATTTCTTCTCGTACGACGATTCCGATCTTGACAGGAGTAAAAATTGAAGCGTCAGATGAAGGGGTTACACTAACAGGAAGTGATTCTGATATTTCCATAGAATCCTTTATTCCCAAGGAAGAAGAGGACAACCAGCTTGTGGATATTGAACAGGAAGGTTCGATTGTACTTCAGGCGCGGTTCTTTGCAGATATAGTAAAAAAATTACCTGGAGACACGATTGAAGTGGTAGTCTCAGATCAGTTCGTTACAAGACTGACTTCAGGATCTTCTGTATTTAACTTAAACGGTCTTGATCCTGAAGAATACCCAAGATTACCTGAAATCGAGGAAGAAAACGTCTTTAAAATGCCAAAAGACTTACTTAAAAGCATTATCAGGCAAACAGCTTTTGCAGTCTCCACTGTTGAAACACGCCCGATTCTTACAGGCATTCACTGGTCTGTGGAAGAAGGAAATCTGACTTGTACAGCTACGGACAGCCATCGTCTGGCTATGCGTCACGCCCAGGTAGAGACAAACTCAGGCGAGCTGACTTTTTCAAATGTCGTCATTCCGGGAAAGAGCCTCACTGAGTTAAATAAAATTTTAGATGACACAGATGACTGGATTGATATCATTGTGACTGACAATCAAATTCTGTTTAAATCGACAAATCTGTTATTTTTCTCAAGACTTTTAGACGGCAATTATCCGGCAACAAAGAATATGATCCCTTCGTCCTCCAAAACTAGCGTGACGCTGAATGCCAAACAGCTCCTTGCATCCATTGAGCGTGCATTGCTTCTTTCACGTGAGGGGAAAAATAATGTCGTTAATGTTAAAACGATGGAAAATCAGGTATTGGAAATCACTTCTGTCACTCCTGAAGTTGGAAAAGTGACAGAAAGTGTCGAGACACTCAATTATTCAGGTGAAGAGCTGCGGATTTCCTTTAACGGCAAAAATCTTATTGATGCCCTGAAAGTTATCGAATCAACAGATATTACAATTGACTTTACTGGAGCTATGAGCCCGTTTGTTATGAAACCGGCGGACCAGGATCATATGCTCCACTTGTTCTCTCCTGTGAGAACATACTAAAACAGACCAATACTGCAGGTACTCCAGGGTCAAAGCCGGGGTGCCTGTTTTTTCGGTTTTCTTCGCTGGGTCAGCTGCCAGTTACCGGTCGTATACAAATTTTATCTACTGGCAGATTAAAACATTTGAGTAATCCACATTGGCGTTTATGCAAAACTTTTAGTACAATATAGAGTGAGACATTTTGTGCGCGTATAATTGTAAAGTTTCTTACAGAAAGTGAGTGACCCCTTGTGGAAGAGACAATTGTGATTTCAGATGAATTTATTACGCTTGGACAAGCTTTGAAGGAAGCAGCGGTAATCGATTCCGGAGGCCAGGCAAAGTGGTTTCTGGCGGAAATTCCTGTATGGGTAAACGATGAACAAGAAAATCGCCGAGGCAGAAAACTTTATCCCGGGGATCGGGTAGAAGTTGAAGAGATGGGCACTATTTTGATAGCCAGCGATGAGGAATAGAGAGGGATTCGGTTGCACATTGATCAACTCACTTTAAAAAATTACAGGAACTACCCTGAGCTGACGTTGGCTTTTGAAAACAGAGTTAACGTCATTCTTGGTGAAAACGCACAGGGAAAGACAAACCTTATGGAAGCCGTCTATGTGCTTGCTATGGCTAAGTCCCACCGGACGCCAAGAGACAAGGAATTAATTCGCTGGGATCAGCAGTTTGCTAAAGTTGAAGGTCACTTAACGAACAGGAACGGACCACTTCACATGGAAGTGGTATTTTCTAATAAAGGGAAAAAAGTCAAGTTGAATCATATAGAGAAAAAACGCCTGAGTGACTATATCGGTTCTTGTAATATTGTGATGTTCGCGCCGGAAGACTTGACGCTGGTTAAGGGAAGTCCCCAGATCAGACGCCGTTTTCTGGATATGGAAATGGGGCAGATTCATTCAATTTACCTTTACCACCTCTCCCAATATCACAAAGTGCTTAAACAGCGGAACCAGTGGTTAAAGGACATCCAGCAGAAAAAAGTAAAAGCAGATCCGGCTATGCTGGAGGTAATGACCGATCAGCTGCTTCACTCTGCGGCACATGTGATTACAAAACGCTATGCATTTTTGGAAAAACTTCAAACATGGGCTCAGCCGATTCATTATGAAATCAGCCGCGGCCGGGAAAATTTAAAAGTAGCCTATAACCCGTCATGCAACGTATCAGACGACATGGATTTGTCCACAATGTTAATAGCTTTAAAAGAGGAATACGAGAAGGTTCAGGAGCGGGAAATGCAGAGGGGAACAACGTTAATCGGCCCTCACCGGGATGATTTGTCGTTTTTTGTAAATGAGCGGGACATCCAGACTTATGGTTCTCAGGGCCAGCAGCGGACAACTGCCTTATCTTTAAAGCTTGCCGAAATCGAGCTGATCAAAGAAAAAACAGGCGAATATCCGATCTTGCTGCTTGATGATGTGCTGTCGGAACTTGATGACCATCGTCAGACACATCTGCTTAATACGATCAAAGGTAAAGTGCAGACGTTTGTCACGACCACCAGTGTAGAGGGCATTGATCATGACATGCTGAAAGAAGCCGATACATTTTATGTGGAAGAAGGCATGATTCAAAAAAAAGGCTGAGGTGATAAAATGTTTATTCATTTAGGCGGTGATATGGTTTTAAAAGCTGAGAGTATCGTAGCCATTCTCGACCATAACAGCCAGGATTTGTCGTCTGAAAACCAGGCGATGATGAAAGACCATAAAAAACGCAAAGCAACGATTAAAGTAACTGATGATACACCGAAATCGATGGTGATTACAGAAGATGAGATTTATTTATCCCCTATCTCTTCCCACACCTTAAAAAGGCGGGCTGAAACAGCTACAGTAGTCCCGGAGGAAGAATACTGATATCAGGTAAACCACTGACCTCATTGTAAAAACTTAGTGTCATTATTTATACCGTCTTAGTATACAGATTCAGATTACTTGGCATATGGTGCCAGGAGAAGTGCAGGTGAATAAAATTGACTGTTGAACATTCTTATGATGAAAGCCAGATTCAGGTTTTAGAAGGTTTGGAAGCTGTAAGAAAACGCCCTGGTATGTATATTGGTTCCACAAGCGGACGAGGGCTTCACCACCTTGTATGGGAAATTGTCGATAACAGTATCGACGAAGCAATGGGCGGTTACTGTGATACCATCCACGTCACAATTGAAGAAGACAACTCTATCACCGTTGAAGACAACGGTCGCGGTATTCCTGTAGGGATTCACGAAAAAATGGGCCGGCCTGCTGTTGAAGTGATCATGACCGTGCTGCATGCAGGCGGTAAATTCGGCGGCGGAGGTTACAAAGTTTCCGGAGGACTGCACGGTGTAGGGGCTTCAGTAGTAAACGCGCTGTCCAGCCATCTGGAAGTGGAAGTACATCTGGATGGTAAAGTCCATTTTATCGAGTTTACACGCGGAATTCCTGATGCGGACCTGAAAGTGATCGGGGAAACAGAAAAGAATGGAACGATTATCCGATTTAAACCGGACAAAGAAATTTTTACGGAAACAACCGAGTTTGAGTATGATGTGCTTGCAAACCGCTTGCGGGAGCTGGCTTTTTTAAACCGCGGGCTGCGTATTTTTATTAGTGATAAAAGGGAAGATGGCAAGTCCGCAGAGTACTATTATGAAGGCGGGATCCAGTCTTTCGTTGAGCATTTGAACAGGACTAAAAATCCTTTGCATGAACCGCCGATTTTTCTTGAAGGAGAAAAAGAAGGGCTGAGCATTGAGATTGCCATGCAGTACAATGACGGATTCGCCAGTAATTTGTACTCTTTTGCCAATAATATTAATACGCACGAAGGCGGAACCCATGAATCCGGCTTTAAAACGGGATTAACCAGGGTTATAAATGACTATGCCAGAAGAAATAACCTGTTTAAGGAAAATGATCCGAATTTAATCGGTGATGATGTCCGTGAAGGATTGACGGCGATTATTTCGGTTAAAATTCCTGACCCTCAGTTTGAAGGACAGACAAAAACAAAGCTTGGAAACAGTGAAGCCAGAACAATTACTGATTCACTTTTCTCTGAATATATGTCGAAATTTATGGCTGAAAATCCAAATGTAGCTCGGCAGATCGTTGATAAGGGGATCATGGCGTCCCGTGCCAGAGATGCGGCGAAAAAAGCCCGTGAGCTGACAAGAAGGAAATCGGCTTTGGAAGTAAGTTCACTTCCAGGTAAACTTGCCGACTGTTCTTCCCGGGATGCGTCGATCAGCGAACTGTATATCGTAGAGGGTGATTCAGCCGGGGGATCAGCTAAACAAGGACGTGACCGCCATTTTCAGGCCATTCTTCCTCTCCGCGGGAAAATTATAAATGTGGAAAAAGCGCGTCTTGACAAAATTCTCTCAAACAATGAAATCCGGGCCATTATTACAGCCTTAGGCACGGGAATAGGCGAGGACTTTGATATTTCAAAAGCGCGGTACCACAAAATTATTATTATGACGGATGCAGACGTGGATGGTGCTCATATCAGAACACTTCTACTGACGTTTTTATATCGTTACATGCGGCCGCTCATTGAAGAAGGCTATATTTATATTGCCCAGCCGCCGTTATATAAAATCACGCAAGGCAAGGTGCTGCACTACGCTTATACACAAAAAGAAATGGAACGGATTATATCTGAAATGTCCCCTGCTCCCAAACCCGGCCTTCAGCGCTACAAGGGTCTTGGGGAAATGAATCCTACTCAGTTATGGGAAACCACTATGGACCCTGGTATGAGAACGGTTCTGCAGGTTAGCTTGAATGATGCAATGCTTGCTGACGAAGTGTTTGAAACATTAATGGGCGACCGTGTTGAGCCAAGGCGCGACTTTATTCAGGAGAATGCCCATTATGTGAAAAATTTGGATATATAACAGTCAGCCATGCTTTTGGGTGCTGCACGATTCCTGTGCAGCACCGGAAGAATGAAATAACCGGACAGAACCTCGGTCTCAAAGAGAGAGAAGTTTCATAAAAAAAGAGGTGCCGGACGGACTTAGGTGAACGGAGGTACAAGGAATGTCTGATCAAGACCAGTCTAGAGTTCAAGAAATTAATATCAGCCAGGAAATGAAAACGTCTTTTATGGACTATGCGATGAGTGTAATTGTCAGCCGAGCACTCCCTGATGTCCGGGATGGATTAAAGCCGGTTCACCGACGAATTCTTTATGCTATGAATGAACTTGGCATTACGGCAGAAAAAGCTTACAAAAAATCAGCCCGTATTGTCGGGGAAGTTATCGGTAAATATCACCCGCACGGGGATTCCGCTGTCTATGAAACAATGGTAAGAATGGCGCAGGATTTCAGCTATCGCTACATGCTCGTGGACGGACACGGCAACTTTGGTTCAGTTGACGGCGACGCAGCGGCAGCCATGCGTTATACTGAAGCACGAATGTCAAAAATATCTATGGAAATCGTAAGAGATATAGGTAAAGATACGATCGACTACCAGGAAAACTACGATGGTTCCGAAACCGAACCGATCGTTATGCCTGCAAGGTTTCCTAACCTGCTTGTTAACGGTGCATCTGGAATTGCAGTAGGGATGGCTACCAATATACCGCCTCACCACTTATCGGAAGTGATTGACGGGGTGCTGGCGTTAAGTAAAAATCCTGAAATTACAGTACCGGAACTGATGGAATATATCCCAGGACCCGACTTTCCAACCGGGGCAGAAATTGTAGGGGTCTCGGGGATCCGCCGAGCGTACGAAACAGGCAAAGGGTCGATTTTAATCCGTGCCAAAGCAGAAATTGAAGAACATAACGGCAAACCGCGGATTATCGTAAATGAATTGCCTTATCAGGTTAACAAAGCCAGGTTAATTGAGAAAATTGCCGAACTTGTGCGCGATAAAAAAATTGACGGTATTACTGATCTCCGTGATGAATCTGACCGTACAGGCATGCGTATTGTTATTGAGCTCCGCCGTGACGTCAATGCGAACGTTCTGTTAAACAACCTGTACAAGCAGACTGCACTGCAGACAAGCTTTGGGATTAACACCCTGGCGCTTGTGGACGGTCAGCCTAAAGTTCTATCTTTAAAGCAAACGCTTGTTCATTATCTTGAGCATCAAAAAGTGGTTATTCGCCGGCGTACGGCCTATGAACTGAAAAAAGCAGAGGCCAGAGCCCACATTCTTGAAGGGCTGCGTGTGGCTCTTGATCATCTGGATGAAGTTATTTCCCTTATCCGGAATTCACAAACGACAGAAATTGCGAGAACAGGGCTGATTGAAAAATATGACCTGTCTCATGATCAGGCTCAGGCCATTCTGGATATGAGGCTGCAGCGTTTAACCGGACTCGAAAGAGATAAAATTGAAAAAGAGTATGCGGAACTGGTTGAGAAAATTGCTGAATTAAAAGCCATTCTCGCAGATGAAGAGAAAGTATTGGAAATTATCCGTGAAGAACTGATTGACGTACGTGACCGCTACGCGGACGACCGGCGTACTGTTATCACCCTTGGTGAAGACAGCATGGAAGATGAAGACCTTATTCCACGTCAAAATATCGTTATTACAGTGTCACATCACGGCTATATTAAACGCCTCCCAGTGTCCACCTACCGCAGTCAGAAACGCGGCGGACGCGGCGTACAAGGAATGGGGACTCATGATGACGATTTTGTCCGTCATTTATTTATAACCAACTCCCATGACCACATTTTATTTTTTACAAATAAAGGTAAAGTATACAGGATAAAAGGCTATGAAGTACCTGAACAAAAACGGACTTCAAAAGGCATTCCGATTATTAACCTTTTACAGATTGATAAAGATGAATATATAAGTGCAGTCATTCCAATTTCAGAGTTTGATGAAAAGCACTCCCTGTTCTTTATGACAAAATACGGTGTGTCAAAACGGACAGAGCTCAATGCTTTCGCCAATATCCGCCGTGGCGGCCTGTTTGCTATTAAACTCAGGGATGAAGACGAACTTCACGGAGTGCGGCTGACGGACGGAAGCAGAGAATTAATCGTCGGCACACGAAAAGGCCAGTCAATCCGTTTTGATGAAAATGATGTAAGGTTGATGGGCCGGACTGCTGCCGGTGTAAGGGGAATCAGCCTGCAGGACGATGACGAAGTAGTCGGCATGGATATCATTGAAGATCACCATGACATTTTAATTGTTACTGAAAAAGGTTTCGGAAAAAGAACCCCTGTCGGTGAATACCGTCAGCAAAGCCGGGGCGGTAAAGGAATTAAAACGTGTAACATTACTGACAAAAACGGTGATCTCGTATCCCTGAAAGTAGTCTCGAATGACCACGATTTGATGGTCATTACGACGAACGGTGTCATTATCCGCATGCATGTGGAAGAGATTTCCCAAACGAGCAGGAATACTCAAGGCGTCCGTCTAATCCGTGTAGGAGATGAAGAATATGTTTCCACTGTGGCCCGTGTCAACGTCGATGAAGTAGATGATGAAGAGATAGAAGAGGAAAACGGCGATATGGAAGAGAGCACTGAACCAGAAGTCAGTCAGGATAATACAGAAGCTGACGCGCTGAAGGATACAACGGCAGATAATATACCGGAAGACGAACCTGAAGATGAATAAAAGATTAAACCCGATGGCGCAAGCCTCGGGTTTTTTTCTATGCCGCATTCCTCCGCCCAGACAGAGCGCTGACGTACATACGGGAATTCAGTTCACCCCATTAATAACAGTTTTAACATAGCGCGGTGTATTTTCAGATTTTTTAAAAAAGTAAGAATGAACGAGTATTCAGCAGTATACTTTTGAAAGCGCTTCATATATTCGTAAAAACAGGCTTTCAGCTTTTTTCCTGCAAAGTAAGGAAGTGGCATAATAAGCTTGTATATACTTTTGATCACATCTATTACAAATGCTCTGTTAAAAGTTATGGTTGATTTTTGCTTCAGGAAGCCTGCTTTTCCCGGAGGACTTGATCGACTCCCGAGAAATAGCATCGCACGAAGGAAATGCGGATTCATTTCTGAGGAGTCTCGCACCTTCCGCTACAATTACCCCCTGATTTTAAAATCAACATTTACATTTAACAGAGACCATAAAAGAAGGAGGGGGATGTTATGAACGCTATATTAGTTGCGGTCATAGGAATGTTTGTTTTTTTTATGGGATACAAATATTATTCAAAATTTGTAGCAGAAAGAATTTACCGGCTTGACCCGAATTACCAGACGCCGGCACACAGATATAAAGACGGTGTAGATTTTGTACCGACAAATAAATGGATCCTGTGGGGCCACCATTTTACATCTGTTGCAGGTGCGGCACCTATTGTGGGCCCTGCCATAGCGGTGTATTGGGGCTGGCTGCCTGCTTTTTTGTGGGTAGTTCTCGGCACGGTATTTGCTGCCGGTGTGCATGATTTTGGTGCACTCGTTCTTTCGGTAAGGAATAAGGGACAGTCTGTCGGAACACTCGCCAATAAAATTATCGGACAGCGGGCTAAGATTTTATTCTTATTTATCATTTTAATACTCGTTTTAATGGTAAACGCGGTATTTGCCTGGGTCATTTCCAATCTGTTTATTACCTTCCCTTCTGCTGTTTTATCTGTATTTATCCAGATTCCGCTTGCTCTCTGGATTGGACATCTAGTGTATAAAAAGCGCGGCGGCATGCTGCTTCCGTCACTATTTGCATTGGCTGCTATGTACATTTCTGCTATTGTGGCCTCAAGAGTTCCCGCATTACAGATTGATCTGCCGAGGTATTTCGGGGGAGAAGAAAACATTGTCGCCTTTGGTTTAAATGGAGTGGCTTTTTCATTCTTTGTATGGATTGTCATATTAATGGTTTATGTCTATATTGCTTCAACACTGCCGGTGTGGAAATTGCTTCAGCCGAGGGATTATATTAATTCACACCAGCTCGTCGTCGGGCTTGCCATTTTGTATCTTGGATTATTTTTCTCTAATCCGTCTATATCTGCCCCCGCTACTAATGCCTCACCGGATGTTCCGTGGTTTCCGCTGCTCTTTATTACGATTGCATGCGGAGCTATTTCCGGTTTCCATGGGCTGGTTGCATCTGGAACGTCCAGTAAACAGCTGAATAAAGAAACGGATGCACGGTTTGTCGGTTACCTCGGTGCAGTGGGTGAAGGGCTGCTCGCCCTTGCGGCAATCATTGCGGTCGTTACCTTTTTCAGTGATGAAGCGTCTTTTCTGGGCGCTTACAGCAGTTTTGGTGCTGCAGGGGAAGGCGGTTTAGGCTATTTCGTGCAGGGGGCAGGACAGCTTGCAACGGGGATCTTTATACCTGCCGATATCGCTACAACCATTGTGGCAATCATTGTAGTAAGTTTTGCAGCCACAACACTCGACACATCTGTCCGACTCATGCGTTATATCATTTCTGAATTAGGACAGGAATATAAAATAAAGCCATTAACAAAAATGCATGTAGCTACTTCAATTGCCGTAGTCTCAAGTGCGGCACTGGTCTTACTGCCTGAAGGACCGCAAGGGTTCGGGTCAGGGGGATATGTCCTTTGGCCGTTATTCGGTACTTCTAACCAGCTCTTAGCCGGAATTACGCTCCTTCTGATCACTTTATGGCTGAAGAGGCAGGGACGTAATTATCTTATAACTCTTATACCGATGATTTTCCTTATGTTTATGACCGTTTGGGCAATGATTCAGCAAGTTTTCTTCCAGTGGTCAGGCTTAGGTGAAGGGCATGAACTGAACCTGCTGCTTTTCCTTCTCGGTTCAATCATTCTCGCTTTCGCTTTGTGGATTCTACTTGAAGCTATTGCAGGATTGCGCAGAAAAGGCACGGAAGATAATTAAGACTCAAGCAGTGATCAGCCATGGTCACTGCTCTCTTTTCTTATTTCAAAGGGCTGTCATATACAATATACTAATGATTTATTTACAAATAGAAGAAAGGCGGACATCTATATGGGCTTTAAAGACTTCTTGAAATTGTATGATGAGATTTTACGCCAGGGACACCGCACAGAAATTCTAAGAGAATTAAGAGACGAAGATGATCTGTTTTTTTTATTGCTTTATTCTGAGATGCTTGGTCTCCCAAACCCTGTGTCATTTTATACGCTTGAACTTTATCCTTATATGCTGGAAAAGTTTCACGATTGGCATACACGGATGGGCATGGAGAAATCACCCCTTTCCGGTTTTAGATGCTGTTAAAAATAGCTGTCCTTCAGGCTGAAGGGCCTTATAACTGACTGGGCGAGGAGTGAAAATATGAATCAATCTATAGAGCGTGTAATTAATAAACGAATTATTTTTGCCGGAGGGAAAGGCGGAGTAGGAAAATCCACGACTGCTGCATCGCTAGCTAAAGCGGCAAGTGACATGGGAAAAAGAGTACTTCTTATTTCGACGGACCCTGCTCATAACCTCGGTGACATATTCCACACTGCACTGGGTAATGAGCCAATAACTGCAGCAGAAGGACTGGATATTATTGAGATAGATCCAGATCAGGAAACAGACCGTTATATTGAACAAGTTAAGGAAAATATTCAGGGGCATGTAAAAGCTACTATGATTGAGGAAGTAAACAGGCAAATGGATTTGGCAAAATCGAGTCCCGGCGCTGACGAAGCAGCCTTGTTCCATCGTCTGGCTTCGCTAATTCTGGAGGAGGAACAAAATTATGATCTGCTTGTTTTCGACACTGCACCTACCGGCCATACTTTAAGACTTCTGTCTCTTCCTGAGCTGATGGGTGTGTGGATGGACGGGATGCTTGAACGGAGAAAAAAAACGAATGAACATTATACTCAAATGATCTATGACGGTGAACCGGTTGACGATCCTATCTTCCAGGTTCTCCAAAATAGACGGCAGACGTTTGCCAAAGTCAGGGAGATACTGCTTGATAAAGAAATAACAGGTTTTTTATTTGTACTGAACCCTGAAAGGCTGCCTATTCAGGAAACAAAACGGGCAGTGGAAACATTGAAAAAGAACAAAATTCCTGTATTGGCGATTATCATTAATAAGATTCTTCCTGAAAGTGTGGACGGCAGCTTTTTTCAAAAAAGGAAAGAACAGCAAAAGTATTATTTAGAAGAGATCGATCATCATTTTAAAGGAATGTCTAAAATTTATGTGCCGCTTTTGGAAGAAGATATCTCAACTTTAAGCCATTTAGACCAGATCATTGAATCTATGACAGAAAAATAAGGAAAGATAATTCTCTTTTTTAGGTATTATGTATTTGATTATAACCAATTATTTTAATATTTTTTAAAAAACATTGACTTTTGACCCTGTTTTCTTTCCAATAGAGATAACAGAATGTGAAGGAGCGGGGGAAAATGAAAGTAAAACCAATCTATCTAGTCCCGGGATGTATGCTTGCAGAAGACGTGTATAAACACTCGAATACTCCTTTAATGAGAAAGAAAACCGTTTTAACTGAAGACTATATACAAATCCTCCAAAAGTTTTTAGTAGAACATGTACAGGTAGAGTCGACGCTGATTAATGGGGATCTATTTACTCCTAAAGAAAGAATAATGGATAACGACGTTAAGACAGAGTCAAATCTTGTGAGTCAGCAGCCTTTAGAAACCAGTAACCAGACTATTTTTACAGATCGTTACTTGTCAGGGGTTCAACAGTACAAAAAGATGTTTAAAAACTGGCAAGGCGGCGCTAAGGTAGATGCCTATGAAATTAGAAAAGTATTTTTGCCCCTTTATGATACAAACCCATCGAAAGATGAACTTTTGCACCTCCACAATTATACAACAAAGCATGATTATCTTTATTATCATTCGGTGGCTGTCAGTATTTTCAGTTCTATGCTTGGGAAAAGGCTCGGCCTGAAAAACGGTGAAGTCATACAATTAGGAATCGCAGGTTTATTAGCAGACTGCGGCATGGCTAAAGTTCCTTTTAAAGTATTTGAAAAGAAAGGCCCTTTAACTGCTGAAGAATATAAAGAGGTAAAAAAACATCCGGTGACAAGCTACCGGATGCTCGAAAAAGTGCCTGGACTATCCAAAAAAGCGATGCTGGGAATAGTCCAGCATCACGAACGCGAGGACGGAAGCGGCTACCCATTAAAAGTAAAAGGAATGAAACTTCATCAATATGCTAAAATTATTGCTATCGCTGATGTATTTCACGCGATGGCTTCTGAAAGGTATTACCGGCCTAAGAAAAATCCGTATAGAGTAATTGCTTTTTTAAAACAGGATCAGTTCGGTAAACTTGATCATGTTCTTCTTAATGAGTTTATTCATATGATGCTGGATTTATCTATAGGAAGAAAAGTGAGATTAAATAATGGCTGCACTGGTGAAGTGCTTTTCCAAAATAAACATTATCCTACATCTCCTACTATTAAAGTAGATGGTAAAAAGATTATCGATCTCGCCAAACATCCGGAACTAATCATTGAAGAAGAATTGCCGTGGGAGAATCAAGTAGAATCACAGGAGCTGAAGGAATAAGAGTGAAGCTGACAGGCTGCTGGTTAGTTTTTTCGAGACTCAAAAAGACAAGCTATTCAGCGCAGTCATTCCCCCTCATATGGGGGAGGCTTTCATATATCTGCCTTGAGAGCTTTTATACTTATCGGCTTTACATGAATAGTTAATGAGAGAAACCAATAACTCCGGAAGAGTGGGATGTTTCAAAGCCGGAGACAAGGCCGCAGGGCGGTGCAGTGGTTAAGGGTACGAGCTGTATAAGAGATGAAACTTTAAACACTTATTAAAAGATAAGGAAGACATCATTCATTAGGGGATAATAGATGAGTTTTTCTTTATCTCAAATAAAAATTATTCTGAAAATAAATTCGGGGTTGCAATTGAACAATAGACTATGATAAATTATTAAACGTTGCTGAAAAAACAAGTGACTTTGTTTACAGTCAAATGGTTAATTATTTTATAAAAAACTATTGACTTAAACTAATTGCTTTGATATGATATATAAGTCGCAACGAAAGATATTGACCTTTGAAAACTAAACAAAAAGCCAAGCGAAGTGGGATATTTAATATATCCCGTCAATGAATTATTTTTATTTTGATGTCAGAGACATCGA
>NZ_FOGT01000023.1 GCF_900111295.1 Salipaludibacillus aurantiacus
GGGAACAAGTATTGGTCTCTCCTCTACAATAGGAGCTTTTTTTGTGTTTGTAAACTTAAAATTACAATATATTCCATTCGTGCAAGGCTACTGGGTCAGACCCCCCAGCTATTTCCATATCCCCGCATTAAAAAAACCCGGCGGGACGCCTTCTTGACGTACCGCCGGGGCTCGGCCATTTCTCTTATAGCTTGAAGGAGCTTTTTAATTCAACAATGCGGTTGAATACAAGTTTATAGGCAGTTGTTTCTTTAGGGTCCACGTTAAAGTAGCCGTGGCGGAAAAATTGGTATTTGTCGTGCGCTTTTGCTTCTTCCATGTTCGGCTCAACGTACCCGTGAGCCACTTCCAGCGAATCAGGGTTCACGAAATCCAGGAAATCGTCTCCGCTTTTTTCATCGTCGATCAGAGAGTTATAAAGCCGGAATTCAGCTTCTTTCGCATGCGTTGCTTCTACCCAGTGAAGGGTCCCTTTAACTTTACGGCCAGTAAAGCCAGTGCCGCTCTTCGTCTCAGGATCATATGTGCAGTGAAGCTCCACTACGTTCCCTTCGTCGTCCTTTATCACTTCATTACACTTAATAAAATAAGCATGCTTAAGGCGTACTTCGTTGCCCGGGAACAGGCGGAAATATTTTTTAGGGGGGTTCTCCATAAAGTCGCTCTGTTCAATATAGATTTCACGGGAAAAAGGAATTTTCCGAGTGCCCATTTCCGGATTTTCAGGATTGATATCCGCATCGAGCCATTCCACTTCCCCTTCCGGATAGTTGGTAATGACGACTTTGAGCGGCCGGAGTACGGACATAGTGCGGGGAGAGGTCAGCTTTAAATCTTCCCGGACAAAGTGTTCAAGCATCCGGACATCGACTAAATTGTCAGCTTTAGAGACACCGATCTCCCGGCAGAATGTTTTAATTGATTCCGGAGTAAATCCGCGGCGGCGCAGGCCTGAAATCGTCGGCATTCTAGGGTCATCCCACCCGTCTACATAATTCTCATCTACGAGCTGCTTCAGCTTCCGCTTACTCATGACTGTATTCGTTAAATTTAAGCGGGCGAATTCAATTTGTTTTGGTTCAGCATCGATCTCACAATTTTCTACAACCCATTCATAAAGCGGACGCTGGTCCTCAAACTCAAGCGTGCAAATTGAATGGGTCACCCCTTCAATCGCATCTTCGAGCGGATGTGCAAAGGAGTACATAGGGTAAATACACCATTTCTCTCCTGTGTTGTGATGAGGAGTGTGGGAAATACGGTAGATGACAGGGTCTCTTAAATTAATATTCGGAGAGGCCATATCAATTTTCGCCCGAAGGACTTTTTCCCCGTTGGCAAATTCACCGTTTCTCATTTTTTCAAAAAGCTCAAGGTTTTCTTCTGCACTTCGGCTTCTTGATTTGCTTTCTTTACCAGGCTCTGTCAGTGTGCCCCGGTACTCGCGGATTTCTTCCTGAGAAAGGTCTTCGACATAAGCAAGTCCTTTTTTAATTAAAATCACGGCCTGGTTATACATCTCATCAAAGTAGTTGGATGCATAACGAAGTCCTTCCCATTCATAACCGAGCCACTCAATATCTTCTTTAATAGCGTCTACATACTCCTGGTCTTCTTTCAAAGGGTTAGTGTCATCAAAACGAAGATTAGTTTCACCGTTAAACTCATCAGCCAGTTCAAAGTTCAAAACAATTGATTTAGCGTGGCCGATATGCAGATAGCCGTTAGGCTCCGGCGGGAACCGGGTCACGATATGGTCGTACGTCCCTTCCGCTAAATCTTCCTTAACAATATGTTTAATAAAATTAGACGAATTGTTCGGGTTTTCACTCATATATAAGTCACCTTTCTGCCTGCAAATTTCTACTAATATTCGTTATATCATAAATAGGTACGGATATCTATCCATGCCGCCAGTTTTAAGAATATAAATGATAATTTATTTCCGGCCGGATTCCACTTAAAGAAACGGGTTCGCCAGATAATTTAGTCACCTGATCATTCTCCCCCCCTCCTCAAATAATTCCAAAAACCCAACAAACAACTAAATCCTGCATTAAAACCGTGACTTTTGTACTTATATTAAAGATGTAATATTTTAATACTAAAAAATATTGATTACTTTTGAACTACATGGTAAATTTTATTATGTTCAGTGTGTAACATATTGGCAAACCGGCTGAAAAGCAGGGACCCAAAGCTTCAGGTCTAATGCTTATAAAGCTAAAATTGCAAGCTGAAAAAGCAAACAAGTCACTCAGCTTTTCCAAGTTGTTTTTACAGCATTTCCAGTTTTACCGGCAGAAATGCTTTTATTTTTCAGAGGACTGGCATACCAGAGCCTCACATTAAGAAAGTAGGGAGATTCATATGAAAACGATAGAAGATGTACAAAAGCTTTTTCCGAGTGAAGATGGAAACGCCGGGGACCGGCACGCATTCGTTCAGATGCTTGCCGCTCTTGTAGAAAATATGGACAGCTTAAAGTCCCCCGATCAGGCGACCCTAAAAGGAGACAATTCCAGGCCCGGTAACTTTTACAGGAACCTGACCGGGACGTCTGTCGTTCCTCAAAAACCCGGCAGCGTCAATGACCTCATTGGCAGTTTAACGAAACTGATGGAAGGCCACCCTTATCATTCCCGTTATTTTCTTACTAATGTACTGCCCATGGCCAGCATTCCCGGCATTATCGGACAATTCACCGCTTCTCTTCTCAACGGAAACAATTTGTGGGACGTTTACGGACCTGCAGGGGCGGAAGCTGAAACAAAAGTGATAGCAATGATGTCCCGTATTGCCGGTTATGATCCCCTCTCGAGCTGGGGATATACGACATGGGGAGGCCAGGGGGCCGTATTTACAGGGCTTAGACTCGCCATTGCCAAACATTCGCCCAAAGCAATCGAAGAAGGCGTGCCAGGAAACCTTTATGTTTTTTCTTCAGAGCAGGCTCATTACAGTCTGTTAAAGTCCGCTGAAGCAACAGGCATAGGCAGGAACCGGGTCATTAAAATAAAGACAAAACATGATCATTCAATGGACGAAGCGGATCTGGAAACAAAGATGGAAGAAGTCATTGCTAACGGCGGTATTCCCGTTTATATCGTCGCTACTACAGGGACGACTGATAATTTTGGCATAGACAATATCGAAACAATTAAATCAGCTGCAGACAAGGTGATGCAACGCTTCTCTCTTCCCTCCCCGCATATTCATGCGGACTCAGCCCTTGGCGGCTTTTACGCTTTCTTTAACGACTATGATTTCTCAGAAAACCCGCTGAATGTCGAAAATGATACTGCAGACGGCCTCCAGCAAATAGCCTCCCGGATGAAGCATCTGCATTTAGCCGACAGCCTGTGCTTCGATTTTCAAAAGCTCGGACAGACTCCCTATGTAACCAGTCTGTTTCTCGTCAAAAATAAACAGGATCTGTCCCTGATAGATTTGGATGCGGCAGAATCTCCTTACGTAGGCGACCGGGGATACGGGGACTACCATACGAGTTACACGCTTGAATGCTCACGGATGGCGAGTTCCATCTCCATTTTAGCCGCCCTGGAATTATTCGGTAAAGAAGGATACCAAGTGCTTCTCGCTAACTATGTGAAAGTTAATTTAAGGTTCCGAAAGGCTTTAACAGACTCCTTCCCGGCCATATCTGTCACTAATCCCAATAACCCCGGTCCTGTCACCGCTTTTCGCCTGTACAGTCCGGAGCACAACTGGGAAAAGGAGCTGGCCGGGTGTATGACAAAAGAAGAAATTACGGCGACTAACCTGCGGAATGAAGCCCTATTCGAGTATTTCGGCCTGCACCGGTCACACATCTTCCTCGGGGACACTAAAAAATTCGATTTAGTTCCTTGCAGAGACAGCGTTGATCTGATACCTGTCTATGTGACCAAACTGTTTACCATTTCGCCTTACACTAAAACAGAACATATTCCTGCAATTATTGATTTTATCGCTCAGGCTGCAGAGGCAACCATTAATAAAAAATTCGAGGTGACCGTCCCATGTTAAAACGCACGCCATCACTGTTTAAAAAAATTCTTTTGGGTATTATGCTGCCCATGCTGACTTTTGCCCTGCTATTCAGTGGGATCATTTACTTTTTTTCCGGTTATTTGATTGATGAATACGTCATTCCCAGTTTTGAAGAAACACTGTCAGCCCATATGGACATGTTTACTGATGACGTTGACAGTGATTTGATTGCGGCCGCACACAGCGGAGATACCGCTGCGTTAACAGAGCTGCAGGCCCAGTTAAACGCCTATAAAGATTATACAGGGGTGGAGAACGCCTACATCCTGGGCCAGGAAGGCTCTGACGAATATATTATCTCTTTAAGTGATTACGAGGAAACGATGGAAAGTTATCCTTTTTCGCCCGAAATGCATGCAGCGATGGAAGGTACACCTTCCATGAGTGAGATTTATGAAGACGAGTTCGGCACATTTAAATCCTTTTTTATGCCAGTCAGCGGAACAGATGCGATTTATGGGATCGATGAAGACGCCTCTTTCATAAACCAGGCTTATACCATTATTCTGATTATATCTTTGCTGCTTGGTGCAGGTATGATTGCGGCATCAATGATCATTTCGTTATTTATTACACGAAAAATCAGTAAGCCAGTATCAGCTATGACAGTTCACGCTGAAAAAGTGGCTAAAGGTGATTTAAGTGTAGAAGATATTAAAACAGAATCTAAAGACGAACTTGGCCAGCTTGCCCACCACTTTAATCAGATGGTAGCTGACCTTCGTGAAATGATTCAGCAAGTCGACGATCAGGCCACCCAGGTCGCTTCCACCTCCGAAGAACTGTCAGCCAGCTCGGAAGAAACGAGCGTCTCTGTCAATCAGGTGACCGAAACTATTCAGATGATTGCTTCTTCATCCAATGACCAGCAAAGCCGGATGGAAGCTTTAAATGAAACGTCTCAGGCATTATCGGAAGAAATGAACGCGGTCACTTCAGAAGCGGTTTCCACAGCGGATATTAGCGAAAAAACTTCCCGGGCAGCGAAAGAAGGCGTGTCATCCATTGAAAAAGCGCTTAGCCAGATGACCCAGATAAATGATCATGTGAGCGAGTCGGCAGATGTCGTTACAAAGCTTCAGGAAGATTCACGGGCAATTGGGGAAATTGTTACTATCATTACGAGTATTGCCGACCAGACAAACCTGCTTGCTCTTAATGCATCCATTGAAGCGGCACGGGCAGGAGAAAATGGGAAAGGCTTCGCCGTTGTTGCTGACGAAGTCAGGAAACTTGCCGAAGAATCGGGCGATGCAGCCAACCAGATTAAACAGAAAATTGAACAAGTCCAGGAGCAGGCGGTCACTTCAGTGGAAGTTATGACGAAAGGTTATCAAGCTGTTAAGGAAGGATCATCAGCCGTTAATGAAGCCAGCCACTCATTTGCTCTGATTGAGCAGTCGGCTGAAGAATCATCGGTGAAAGTTCACGGCATTCAGGAGGCAATTAAGCGAATGGACGCGGCCCTCTCTGAGAATGTTGAGACCATTGCCGAATTGGCCGGATTAGCCAACAATGTGTCCGGTAATATTCAGAGCGTCTCAGCTACAAGTGAAGAACAGACAGCCATAATGCAGGAAATTGCCAGTGCTTCTGACTCCTTGTCAAAAATGGCTGAGCACCTTCAGAAATCCATTCAGCGTTTTGAGATGTAAAAGGTCCGCCGGCTGGGAGATAAAAAATAAAGGAATGGCCCTCGTGTGGGTCATTCCTTTTAAACCTTAACTAACTCAGCTGTTCTCCCGGTTTACTTTCATCTATGGCTCTTCGACAAGCCTCTGGGAGCCCTTGCCTTCGTTCACCTAAAGATATTATTTTTTAACTCTTTCAATAAACAGCACTTTTAAATAATTTCCTTCAGGATAAGCAGGGTGTACCCGGTAATCTTCCGGAAGCGAAAACGTACCGGTTATTTTATACTTCTCACCCATTTCCTTGAACGCTTTGTCGACGAAGCTCCTGAACTTCTTAGGGCTGACTCCTGCGTGGTTTGTAGACGCCACAATGACCCCGTTTTCTTCTGTGATTGCAATGGCTTCCTGCAGAAGATTGACATAGTCTTTTGCAGCACTGAAAGTGAATTTTTTCGACCTGGCGAAGCTGGGTGGATCCAGAATAACCATTCCGAACCGGTCCCCTCTCCTTTCAGCCCTTTTAAAATATTTAAACACATCTTCCACTATAATGTCATGAGCTTCGTAATCAAGGCCGTTCAGGCTGAACTGTTCGATTGTTTTAGGCAGACTCCGGTTAGCCAGGTCCACACTCGTTGTTTTTTGAGCTCCTCCCAGAGAAGCAAAAACAGAAAAAGCGCCCGTATAAGAGAAAGTATTAAGCACCGTCCGCCCTTCAGCGTATCGGTCCTGTATCGCTTTCCGGACGTCGCGCTGATCCATGAACACACCGACCATTGCTCCTTCATTCAGATAAACCGCTACATTGACGCCGTTCTCCTGAACGACCAGTGGAAATTCTCCCCGTTCCCCGGTGACAAAATCATCGTCTTCTACATATTTGCCATCAGTCGCGAATCGTTTTTTCTCATAAATTCCCCTGCAATCGGTGTGTTTCAGTAAGGCATCGACGACTTCGGATTTAAAGCGGTAAATGCCTTCGCTGTACCAGTTGATCAGGTAATAGCCGTCAAAATAATCGATGGTCAAACCGCCAATCCCGTCTCCTTCACCGTTAAACAGCCGGAAGGCCGTAGTGTGCGGGTCTTCAAAAAAGGAACGGCGCTGCCCGGCAGCTTTAATGATTTTCCTGTCGAACAGCTGCTGGCCAATCGTGTCGTTCTGACTGTTTGTAAGAATCCAGCCGACACCTTTATTTTGGCGGCCGTAATACCCTTTACCTATATACGTGCCTTTTTCATCCACCACATTCAGGCACTGGCCTTCTTCGGTCAGCACCTGAGGGTTGGCGATCGCTTCCTTCATCAGTAACGGATAGCCTGATTGATATTTGTTTGAAAATCCCATTTTTATTTTTACAGTCGTTTCCATCGTTCGAGCCTCCATTCATTCACGTCTATCATACAGAATTTTTACCGTAAATGGAATCGCGGAGCGGCTCAGCTGGTAATCCTCTCAGGGTGAGTATACACATTAAAGCGGCCATTTCGGATAAACCCGGCCGTCGTTATACCCAGGTCATCTGCCAATTCAATCGCGAGAGTGGTAGGTGCCGATTTTGATAAGACGATTCCCACGCCGATTTTGGACACTTTCAGTAAGACTTCGGATGACAGTCTGCCGCTGAAAACGATTAGTTTATTTTTCAGCGAAAGGCGATGCTTTAAACAATGCCCGTATATCTTATCTAGTCCGTTATGGCGGCCGATATCTGAACGGGTGAGCACCAGCTCTTCAGGTAAACAGAGGGCGACGTTGTGCAGCCCGCCTGTCTGCTGGAAATCCGTTGAGGCCGCCTGCATAGTTTCCATCAGATTAAAACATTGGGAAGCTGTTACGGTTGTACGGCTGACCACCGTCTTAGCTGTCTTCACATCATTCTGGAAATAGAACTGCCTGCTTTTGCCGCAGCAGGAGCCAATATACCTTTTGGATACAGCTTTCTCATTCAGCTGGTTCGTATGATAAAGCTGAACGTACACAAACCCCTTTTCCTCAATGACTGACAAGGATTTAATATCGTCCATCGTTCTGATCATACCTTCCGAGGCTAAAAAACCGACAGCCAGTTCTTCTACGTAAGAAGGCGTACAGAGAAGGGTCGCGAACTCTTCCCCATTGACTAGTATGGTCAGCGGAGATTCTGCGGCGATTACGTCCTCTTTTTCAGAGAACTGATTTTTCTCGTAGGAAATAATCGGCCGTTTTTTCATAATATTATGTGCTTCTTTGTTGTATTTGGACAATTCTTCGCGGCGTATCATATTATCCTATCTCCGTTTCCAATTCCTCGATGCGCTTCTCGACATATTTAGTATCTTTATGGGCATGGTACGTTTCTGCTTTTTCAACAACGACAGCCGTGTTGTACTCCGGGATACCGGCGTACTTCTCATAAACACCTTTAGGAATCAGGACGTTGCCTTCAGGCCAGTAAACCTGTATGTTTCCTCTTCGTGTATTCGCAAACCGGACCCTTCCGTGAAAGGTGCCGAACTGGTTATAAACCACCACAGCTTCTCCTTCTTTTAATGAAAGCTGATTCGCATCCTCTTTATGAAGGAGGACATCGTAGCGGTCTGCAGAATTATTCGGATCCGTCGCTGAGTATACCATCGAATTAAACTGCTTTCCTCGCCTCGTAGTTACATAAAAATGTCCTTCAGGTTTACGAAGTTCCGGCAGTTCGATGGGAAGTAAATTTCCTTTCCCGTCAGGTGTCGGGCACTCCCCATCTTCGCAAAGCCAGGCGCCGCCCCACTGGAATACATCTCCTTTTTCCTTCAAGTGCTGAATACCGTCATAAACTGAATGCGCTTCAGCAATTTCATTTCTTATAGTCTGGGCGTCAGGAAAATCTATGAGATGTGCCTGCTCCGGTTTCACCCTTTTAGCCACCTCTGTGTAAATTTCCCATTCCGGGCGCGCCTCTTCCATTCTCGGCCCTTTAATCTCTGGTGAAAAATAGACCATCCGTTCAGTCGAGGTAGATGTGCCACCACCAGGCTGTTCATAGCGGGTCATTGCCGGGAGCACGATTACTTCTTCTTTAGCGTCTACAAGAGTGGAAGTATTCAGGATGATATCCTGGTGAACCCTTAAATCAACACTTTCAAGGCACTTTTTAACGAAATCCGGGTCGGGCATCGTTTCAAGGAAGTTGCCTCCTGATGTGTAGAACGCCCGGAGCTTTCTGGGATGATTTTCAGGGAGGACGGCGTTTTCCAGTGAGACACCGACAATATCACCCTGCCAGTCTGGAATTTTAAAGCCCCAGGTCTTTTCAATCCTTTTCCTCGTTTTAGATGAGTCAAAATCTCCCCCTGGAAGGGAAAACGGGTCGGCTCCCATTTCACCTGACCCCTGGACGCCGGAGTGTCCGCGTATTGGCATAACCCCGCACTTTTCCCGGCCGATGAAGCCTTTAAGCATCGCAAGATTCGCTACCTGGGATATATTATCGGTTCCGAACCGGTGCTGGGTCAGTCCCATCGACCACACAAACACGCCGCTTTCTGATCCGGCAAGCAGTTCTGCAAACTCTCTCATTCTACTTTTGGTCAGTCCGGAGGACGTCTCAAGTGTCAGCCAGTCTTGCGCTTCTACGTGCTTTTTCAATTCAGAAAAACCATGAGTGTGCTCATTAATAAAATTCCGGTTAATCGCTGACCCCGGATGTTCCTTTTCCATTTCAAACCAGTGTTTCATGACGCCGTTCATAAACGCAATATCACCGCCAATATTTACCTGATATACATCGTCAGCAAGCTTCGTGCCGAACAGCGCGCTGTCAGGAACAGACGGGATCCAGTAGTTAGCCATCGAAGGCTCCCAATATGGGTTTATGACGATGATCTTTGTGCCTTTCCGCTTTGCCGCATACATATACTTTGTAGAAACAGGCTGATTGTTTGAGGCGACGGATCCCCAGAATACCAGTACATCCGTGCCAAGCCAGTCCTGATAGTTGCAGCTCGACGCCCCTATTCCCAGCGAACGCTTTAAAGCCGTCTTACTCGGCGAATGGCAAATTCGCGACGCATTATCTATATGGTTCGTACCAAGAAACCGTGCGACTTTTCCTGCGGCATAATACGATTCATTGGTAATACCTCTAGCAGTTAAAAAGAATGCCAGCTGTTTAGGGTCCACAGTCTTCAATTTTCCTGCAATTCTGTCGAGTGCCTCATCCCAGGAAATACGGGAAAACTTTGATTCCCCGGGTTTTCTGGAAAGAGGGTACGGAATCCGGCCCAGCTGCCTCAATTCTGAACTCGACCTTTTCCTGAGCTCAGAAATATCCTGATGCAATATGCTTTTATCGATGGCAGGCATCGTATTCAATCTGAGGACATTCAGCCTTGTCGTACATATATGCGGACCGGCAAGCGTCTGATCTTTCAGGCCAGCCACTCCGAGCGCGCACCCGTCACACACTCCCTGTGTCAAAATACGCGTGGCATACGGCAAATTATCTTTATTCTCCCAGACGACTTTCGCCGTATCCCGGATATGTTTCGGCTTTACTTTCCCCAGTCCGAATGGAACCATACTCACCCAGTGTTTCGGATCCGGCATTTTAGGAAGTTTCACCGGTCCCTGGTGCTTTGTCTTACCCATCACGCTCACCCTTTCTCTGTATCTAAGAAAACGCTTACAATTCATTTTATTAAAAGGCACTGTTAAAGAAGAGTGCTGGTGTACCATTTTACACTCACAATTTACATAAGAAGTCTCTTTGGTTATCAACCGGCTTCTTTAAAGGTTCTGCACCAATGGCTTTAACAGTTCTTCGGTAAAAGAGGCGGTCGGCTATTAGCGATATTACCACCATACCTATGGTGTTAATTATATCATCTTAAACTGGAAATTTCTTAAATTAATACTTTTACTTTATACACTAAACTATGCTAAAGTATAGGTTTGAGCGGAGTTCGCAACCATCCTCCGCTATAAAAAAGAAAACTAGGAGATGATGATATGAAAGGATTATTAAGTCTTGCAGCCCGCCAAACTGCAGGCTATTTATGGTTGAACCTTAGAATACATTTTGCGGCGCGCGCGTATTGGAACCGGGGTGCCTGCGTTGAATAAGCAAGATAAACTGCTCCTTCTTACCGGAATATTTTTCACAGCCCTGTTTGTCTCAAACGTCATTTCGGTGAAGCTGTTTGCTCTCGGCAGTATCGTCATAACGGCCGGTATCCTGACTTATCCGCTCACGTTCCTGATTACTGACTCCATTTCAGAAGTCTATGGAAAGCGTACGGCTAAAAAAGTTGTTTTAATCGGGTTATTTACGAATTTACTGATGCTCGTATTTTTCTTTGGAGCCATCAATCTGCCGGCTGCGGGCTTCTGGGATATGCAGGCTGAATTTGAGATGATATTAGGCGCTGTCCCGCGCATGGTTGCTGCGTCTCTTATAGCCTACTTTATTTCACAGCTGTTTGACGTCCATCTGTTTCATAAACTGAAACAGCTCACGAACGGCCGGCATTTATGGCTGCGGAACAACGGAAGTACGTTGAGCAGCCAGCTCCTCGACTCGGTTATCTTTATAACCATCGCTTTTGCCGGAACCATGCCTGTTGGTGCTTTACTCACAATGATTGTCACCCAGTATTTTGTTAAGCTTGTCATCGCCATAGGCGATACACCTTTAATCTATTTAACTGTGAAATGGCTGAAAAAAGACGATAATGAAGCCGTTCAAAAGGAGGAAGTATCTTATGTCTCATAAGCATAGCCGCGAGGAAGAAGTTCACTTATTAGGAAACACTAATGTTGAATATAAAATGGATTATGACCCGTCAATTCTGGAAGCCTTTGAAAACAGGCACCCTCACAGGGATTACTTCGTCAAGTTTAACTGCCCTGAATTTACAAGCCTGTGCCCAAAAACCGGCCAGCCGGATTTTGCTACTATTTATATCAGCTATATTCCTGACAAAAAAATGGTCGAAAGCAAGTCGCTGAAACTGTATTTATTCAGCTTCAGAAACCATGGGGATTTCCATGAAGACTGCATGAACACCATCCTGGATGACCTTGTCAAATTAATGGACCCACGATATATTGAAGTTTGGGGCAAATTCACCCCGCGGGGCGGCATCTCAATAGATCCGTATGTGAATTACGGAAAGCCCGGCACAAAATGGGAAAACTTCGCTGAAAATCGTCTTTTACAGCACGATTTATACCCTGAAAACATAAATCACAGATAATTTACCGTTTTAGGGTTTATAGGGGGGCTGAAAAGATTGCAGCGGTGAGCCGGGGCAAGCCGACTGCCAGCTGAACCGAGGGGCTTGCCGGCCGCTAGCAGGTTGATCCGCCGCTGGGCCAGGATTACCCTGGCGAATTAGTTGAAAATATAAGTAAGTTTAGTCCTCTCTTCCGTTGGTTGAGAGGACTTTTTAGTTTGGGGAGAAAATAGTGCGCGCAGTATCAGCCAGGTAGCACCCACGTATCACCCACCCCAACGCTGCTCTTCCTTACGCCTTTTTCCTCGCTTTTTCTCACTGAGCCGTTTGTATCACCCACTTAACTGTTACTCGCGTATCACCCACCCCAACGCTGCTCCTCCCTACGCCTTTTTTCTCGCGTTTTCTCCCTGGACCGTTTGCCGCACCCACCTGCCTGTTACTCGCGTATCACCCAAGTCACCCACCCCACACCCGCTCGTTCCCTCTGCCCCTGTGAAAGCCCCGCATACCACCGCTCATAAATAAAAAACACCTGCAAAAGCTGAAAAGCTTTGCAGGTGCGGGTAATTGTTATTTAGGTTCTACGGCCGTTTTGAAGGCTGGCTGTTTTTCCCGGTATATCCATTTGAATAAGACGGTTTGGAAAATAAGGAACAATCCCCCAACCGACCAGTACAAAGGAAGAGCTGCAGCGACATTAAAGGAGAAGACCCCCATAATCGCCGGGGTAACATAGCCGAGCATTGCAAGCTGCTTTTGCTGGGCCGAGTCGATTCCAATTTGCGATACTTTAAACTGCACGAAGTAAACAGCAGCCGCCACAAACGGCAGGATCATATCGGTAGCACCTAAGTTAAACCAGAGAAAATTATGCTGGGCAATTTCAGGTGTCCGCATGATCGCATAGTAGAATCCAATCAGGATCGGAAACTGGATCAGCATTGGAAGACAGCCCATAGACGTCAGCGGGTTGAAATTATGCTTTTCATACAGAGCCATCATTTCCTTTTGCATTTTCTGTTTATCTTCGGCTGAATTTTTATCCTTGAATTTTGCCTTAATTTCGTCCATTTCCGGCTGGATGACGGCCATCTTTTCCCTCATGAAAAGCTGGTTTTTATGCTGCTTCATCATCAGCGGCATAAGGGCAAGTCTCAACAGGAAGGTCATGAAAATAATGGACAGTCCGTAATTGCCGTTAAAAATGCCAGCGAGAAACTTGATGGCAAAGGAAAACGGGTAAATCACATAGTGATTAAAGACCCCGGCTGTTTCAGCATCTATCGGTTCCATATTTGCCTGGCAGCCGCTTAATGTTAAAAGTAAAAGAACGCCGATTAAAACAATCGGACTATATTTTTTAAGTCTGGTGAATACAGAGTTTTTTTCCATGTATATCCTCCTCGATGTGTTTGTAGCTTATCAATCGAGAAGGAAAGGTAGTCTCCATCGTCTTCCGGCCCCTCTTTCCGCCCCATCATTCGGGTTAGCCAGGACAGGCGGTCGACCCTGAGGTCCAAGAGCATATTTGACGGAGCAAGGCGGCTGTGCCACGAGTGCAGCTGCTTCTGGGTCAGTGACCGGTTGGCAGCCGCTGATTCATGAGACATAAACTGAATCAGGTGTGCGCCTGCAAAGGTCATATATAAACTTATTGTTAATAAAACCGGGACGAGATCCTGGGAAAATTCGAACATCATCTGTATTCACCTCCTTTTCGTACGTACCAAATAAGGTTATTATCGTTGATTCAACTTGAAAAGTCAAAGTCGGTTTAGTGACAATCGTTTAGAGACGTGAGTCATCAGCAGGAAAGCGTACCTTTAACTGGTCTCTTGCTGATGTCATTACCTCTGATGTAAGCTTTGAAGTGTCAAGCGAGTTAACTGCGTCCGCACCGGGAAGTCTGTGAATTTTATTATGGAATACTTCGATTTCATAAACCATGTCCGGCTTGTCCTGCAGCACTCGTACATTCTCCTCTGACCCGTCCAGGTATTGAATCTTAAGAGAGCTTAACTTTTGGATATGGTTAATAACGATCGTTCCTTTTTCACCTTGAATCTCTGAAGGAAGAGATGAATTGGTGATTTTCGAGTACATAGCTACAGCTTCCATTTCAGGATAAGCCAGAATCACTGTCCCTTCCCCATCCACTCCTGAACTCAGTTTAATCCCCGAAGCTCTAACCTTGTCCGGCTTTCCGAACAAGTCAACAATTGGATAAAGGCAGTAGAGGCCAATATCCATTAATGCGCCGTTTGAAAATTGCGGGTTAAATGCGTTCAATACAGTTCCTTCTTTAAAAGCGTCGTAGCGTGACGAATACTGACAGTAGCTTGTAACCATCCTGCGGACCGGCGCCACTTTCCTGACAGCTTGTTTCAGATTCTGAAAATTAGGCAAAGCCGTACTTTTTACAGCTTCCATTAATATAACCCCATTCTCTTCTGCCGCACGGACCATCTGTTCCACTTCCTTATGGTGGGAAGCCATTGGCTTTTCGCATAACACGTGTTTTCCGTGCGCCATAAACAGGATCGCCTGTTCAGCATGAAGCGATGTGGGACTGGCAATATACACAGCATCAATTAACGGGCTTTTTGCCATCTCTTCTATTGTGGTGAAAACCTCTGCCCCGCCGTATTTATCCGCGAACGTTTCAGCCCGTTCTTTCGTCCGGGAATAAACAGCGGCCAGCTGAAAGCTTTCTAAAGTTTTACCGGCTTCAATAAACCATTCTGTAATAAAGTTTGTTCCTATTATTCCATACCTGACCATACTGGTCTCCTTCCTTATGTTATGTGGACAACTATTTAAATATGTTTAACGGCAGATAAGCTGAGACTAAATAATGAGGCACGTCCACCACTTCGCTCAGTTTTAAATCCACAGCGACACTGCATAACGCATAGGCTTCCACATCACTCAGGCCGTACTTCATGACGAGGTGTTCAATCATATATGTGACAGCTTTTTTTGTGGCCGTCATTAAATCTTCTCCGTAGCCGGTCGTGGCGAAATACCCTTTTGATTCCGGCCCCGGGTTTAAAGGACCAGGCGTTTCAAATTGCGGTTCACTTATTTGCTTTCCTTTATGGAGTTTAAAGCGGAGCTGAATATCCATTGGAGCTTCAATGGCTGTGCCGCACACTTCCCCGTCGCCCTGGGCGGCATGTGTATCGCCTACTGAAAAAAGGGCTCCTTCTGTCCAGACGGGCAAATACAGCTTTGTTCCTCTCGTTAAATGCCGGATATCCATGTTGCCTCCATTTTTCCTTGGCGGTACCACGCTGTAAGCCCCCTTTTCAGGCAGGGCTACGCCAATCGTGCCTGGAAACGGAGCAATCGGAATCTCTATTCCGGAAAGAAATTCTGCTTTTCCTTTTTTTAAGTCCCAGATTTTTAAATAAGGATCCTGAAACTGTTCGTGGAGAAGGCCAAATCCCGGTATGACCGCTGTCCACCCCCAGCTTTGCGGGCCAAATCCTTCGATTTCCACTTCCAGCGTATCCCCCGGCTGTGCGCCATTAACGTAAACGGGGCCATTTACAGGGTTTACGCGCTCGAAGTCGAGCCCTGCCACATCTTCTTTTACAGACTTTGAGTTAAGCTGTCCCGCGGAACTGTCTGTCACTTCAAAATTCAGGCTTTTACCCGGTTCCACAGAGTAAACGGGCTCAATAGAGTTGTCCCATGTAAAATGGTGGCAATGACGGTGAATCGTATGATTATGACTCATCACTTATCCGCTCCTTTATTTCGAAAATAGAAATAATTTCTATTTAATAATATCACAGGAATTCAGATATTCCAGAATGAAAGCGCAAACACGTTCAATTATGAACTTTTTAATGATTTTTTAGATTAAAACTGTTGTATTAGCTCCAAAACCTCTCTATAATGTCCTGTATACAAATACAAATGTACTTTAAAAGAAGACGTTTTCAAGGGGGAGTGTCATATGAGAAAAGAAATGAATGTAGGCTTACTTGGTTTTGGGACAGTCGGGACGGGTGTCCTGCAAATTATCCAGGACCATCAGGATAAATTAGCGCATCAGCTTGGCTGTGCGGTTAATGTAAAAAAAATTCTCGTCAGTAATTTAGAAAAGAAACGGGACGTTAATGTGGAATCCGGCCAGCTGACAGTGGATCCTCAGGAAATCCTTGACGATCCGGACATCGACGTGGTGGTCGAAGTTATGGGCGGAATTGATGATGCTAAAAGCTATATCAGACATGCTCTGGAAAACCGGAAACATGTGGTTACAGCCAACAAAGACCTTATGGCAGTCCACGGAAGCGAACTTCTTGAATTAGCTGATAAACAAGACTGTGATTTATTTTATGAAGCGAGTGTGGCTGGTGGTATCCCTATCCTCCGTACGCTTGTTGAAGGGCTTGCTTCCGACCGGATTACAAAAATGATGGGAATTGTGAATGGCACAACAAATTACATTTTGACAAAAATGTCAAAAGAAGGACGCGTCTATAACGAAGTGCTTAAAGAAGCTCAGGCGCTTGGCTACGCTGAAGCAGACCCGACTGCAGATGTAGAAGGCCTGGATGCGGCCCGTAAAATATCTATTCTCGGAACGCTTGGCTTCTCTATGAACCTTAATCTTGATGATGTAGATGTAAAGGGAATAACTGATGTTACGAGCGAAGACTTGTCTTACGGCGATCAGCTGGGCTACACAATGAAGCTTGTCGGCATAGCGAACCGCTGTGAGGACAAAGTGGAAGTAAGTGTCCAGCCGGCACTTGTTCCTCATGATCACCCGTTAGCAGGCGTTGATGATGAATACAATGCTGTCTATGTTTACGGTGAAGCCGTTGGCGAGACAATGTTCTACGGCGCCGGAGCAGGACAGCTGCCAACAGCTACAGCAGTAGTGTCCGACCTTGTTGAAGTTTTAAAGAATAAACGGCTCGGCGTGAACGGAAACAGCGTCGTTATTCCCCAGTTCGATAAAAAACTGAAAAAAGACGAAGAGATTTTTTCAAAATACTTCCTGCGTATTCACGCGAAGGATGTGCCCGGCACCTTCTCAGCTCTCACTTCACTGTTTGATGAATATGGTGTGAGCCTGGAAAAGATCCTGCAAGTTCCTCTTAACGACGGGAAACTGGCGGAAATTATTCTAGTCACTCATGGGGTGTCAAAGAAGAACTACGAAACTGTGCTTGAAAAACTAAACGACACGGATGTCGTGGTAGAAGTTAAAAGCAGCTACCGTGTGGAAGGGGAAATTAAAAAATGATGTGGCGTGGACTATTAGAAGAATATAAATCATATTTACCTGTTAATGAAAAAACACCTATGCTGTCACTGCAGGAAGGGAATACACCCCTTTTGCCGCTTAAAAACCTCTCGGAAAAACTGGATATTGACCTGCACGTGAAATACGACGGTGCTAATCCGACCGGTTCATTCAAAGACCGCGGCATGGTTATGGCAGTGGCAAAAGCCAAGGAAGCCGGCAGTGAGGCGATTATGTGCGCTTCTACAGGCAATACTTCCGCTGCTGCAGCCGCCTATGCAGCGCAGGCAAATATGCGCTGTCTCATAGTTATCCCCGAAGGTAAAATTGCCATGGGCAAACTCGCCCAGGCAGTTGTTTACGGGGCCGAGATCTTCAGCATTGAAGGTAATTTCGATAACGCTCTGCAGATGGTGCGCAGTCTTGCAGAGCAATCACCCATTACACTCGTAAACTCGGTAAACCCCTACCGGATAGAGGGCCAGAAAACAGCAGCTTTTGAAATTTGCGATGCACTCGGTGCAGCGCCTGATGTGCTGTCCATTCCCGTCGGAAACGCAGGGAACATCACAGCTTACTGGAAAGGATTCTCCGAATATCACGCTGAGAAAGGGACCGGCCTCCCTCAAATGCGGGGCTTTGAAGCTGAAGGCGCCGCAGCTATCGTGAAAAATAAGGTGATTGACTCCCCTGAAACAGTCGCTACCGCTATCAGAATCGGCAACCCGGCAAGCTGGGATAAAGCCGTGAAGGCCGCTGAAGAATCTGCCGGAAAAATTGATTATGTCACAGATGAAGAAATTGTTGATGCTTATAAGCTTTTAGCCCGTGAAGAAGGTGTATTTGCTGAACCGGCCTCAGCCGCTTCGATCGCAGGCTTAAGGAAGCAGCTGGCCACAGGTGAAATCAAAAAAGGCTCACGTGTCGTGGCTGTCTTAACGGGTAACGGACTGAAAGATCCAAATACGGCGATTGATACTGCTCCAGTCAAGCCTGTGGCACTTCCGAACGAGGAGTCTGTGGTTATCGACCATATGTTAGGGCGTGTGAAGCAATGAGTAACTCACCTTTCACGATCCGTGTGCCGGCCAGTACGGCCAATTTAGGTCCCGGATTTGATTCTGTTGGCATGGCACTGAACAGGTATTTAATGTTGACAGTGGAACCGGGAGACACATGGCGTTTTGAAGCCCAATCAGATAATCTTGAAGGAATTCCTGCTGGTAAGGATAATTTAATTTTTAAAATAGCTGACTGGATCGCGGACGAATACGGGGAAGATCTTCCTTCGGCCCATGTGAAAATGGACAGTGACATCCCTCTCTCCCGTGGCTTTGGCAGCAGCGCCACCGCTATTGTGGCTGGAATCGAGCTGGCCAATCAGCTGCTCGGGCTGGAGTTGCCGGCTGATGAAAAAGCACGCTGGGCCAGCCAATATGAAGGCCACCCGGATAATGTCGCACCGTCTGTTTACGGCGGCCTGATTATCGGGAGCCACCGTGACGAAGAGACAGATATTGTTCTGGCAGGCACACCGGATATCGATCTGGTCGCAGTTATTCCGGACTATGAGCTGAGCACAAAAGAATCCCGCGATACGCTTCCAAAAGAGTTCTCTTACCGGGATGCGGTGGAAGCCAGCAGTATCAGCAACGTTCTCGTAGCAGCCATTCTGCAGGGGAACTGGGAGCTGGCAGGAAAGATGATGACAAAAGATCTGTTCCATCTTCCTTTCAGGATGCCGCATATCCCTGAATGGCAGAAAGCGGCAGAACTAACCGGAGAGCTCCCTGTCTATGGAGCTACTCTAAGCGGTGCCGGTCCGATCGTCCTGTTTTTTGTACCGCGCGGATACGGCAAAGAAGTGAGGCTGCAGCTCAGAGGGCATTTCCCTTCACACTCGGTAGAGCTGCTTGAAGTCGACCGGGACGGTGTCGTTGTCTCTGCCCACGCTGTCTCTTCAAACCAGCTGTAAGCTGCGGCAGACAGAAGAGCACCATTCATAACGCATTTAATAAGAAAACCTCGATCAGCAGTGTGCTGTCGAGGTTTTTATTATGTATTTAAATGATGGCGGCCCCGGCAGGAATCGAACCTGCGACGCAAGGTTTAGGAAACCTACGCTCTATCCACTGAGCTACGGAGCCGGATGACTTTATGTAAAAGGTCCACCCAATATTATATAATAAATCCTCCAAATTAGAAAGGAAAACTTTTATTCCAAAAAATGGGGGGACAGTCCCCCCATTTTTTTACACATACTAAACTGAGACGAAAGGAGTGAGTTGTTTATGAATCTTCAGTCGGGAACGTATTACTGGCCTGAAACTATGCCGGACGCGCCGTCCTACTCTGAATTGGGTGAGGATTTAAATTGCGATGTGCTGGTTATTGGAGGCGGTTCTTCGGGGGCTCAGTGCGCGTATTATCTCGCTGATAAACGCCTGGATGTTGTTGTGGTTGAGAAAAACAGAATCGGCCACGGGAGTACGGCGGCTAATACTGCCTTAATCCAGTATGCGGGAGAAAGACTGTTCGGGGATTTAATTAATGCATTTGATACAGACTATATTGCCCGCCATCTTCAGCTTTGCCGCGATGCTATAAACGAGATCGAAGAGGCGCAGACTATGTGCCCCGCCCCTTTCGATTTTAAACGGCGTAACAGCCTCTACCTTGCAAGTGCCGAAAAGGATACCCCAAGGTTAAAGAAGGAAGCAGACCTGCTGAAGAAACACGGTTTTCCGCTCGATTTCTGGCTTAAAAAAGACATATCAGACAAATACCCTTTTTCTAGGGATTCGGCCATTTATTCATACGGAGACGGGGAACTTAACCCGTTTAAGTTTACCCACAGCCTGTTTCAATATGCCTTCCGGAAAGGCACCGCCATTTTTGAAAAAACAGAAGTAAACGGGATGGAACATAAAGCTGACAAAGTGACTGTCAGGACTAAAAACGGGTACTTTATTCATGCAAAAAAGGTGATTATTTCCTCAGGGTATGAAGGCACTGATATTAAAAAAGAAAAGAACACGGCCTTCGTCAGTACTTACACTGTCACTACAAAGCCCATCGCAGACTTTTCAGGGTGGCATGAACGGTCCCTCATCTGGGAAACAGCCCGTCCATATACGTTTATCAGGACAACCGCCGATAACCGGGTAATTATCGGAGGTCTGGACGAAACAACCAATTATCCTGAGGTACGGGACAGTAAACTTATTAATAAGCGGGATCTTCTTATTGAAGAATTTAACAGGTACTTCCCTTCAATTCATGTGGAGCCGGATTATTACTCGGCAGCTTTTTACGGAGGAACCCATGACGGTCTTCCAATTATTGGCGAGTACCCTGAATTCCCCCATACCTTCTTCCTCTTTGGATTCGGAGATAACGGTACGGTTTACAGCATGATTCTCGCAAAACTGATTACGGAAAAAATAATTTCTGGAAAATCAGCAGATGCCCAGCTTTACGCCCAGGACCGGCCGATGAGAAAAAAGCCTGCCGGCGCACCTTCTTCTTAATTAGATGTGTACGACGAGGTCCGCTTAAAACATTTTGCCCCCGGATGCCAGACACAGCTTCCGGGGGCTTTTATCCTGACGATTGGCCTGAGTCTCCATGAAAGCCCCCAGAGGACTGACAAATCCATTTAAAATGACACATCGGCCCTCTTCCCCTGGATGGAGAATGTAATGATAATTAACAGGGACAAACCAAAAAAATAAGCTGCTTCACAGAGGAAGCAGCAGACTTAAATTATAATAACCCCATATGTTTTAAACCATGTACAATGCCATCATCATCTACATCTTTTGTTACAAATCCTGCCGCTTTCTTCACTTCCGGCAAAGCATTTCCCATGGCCACACTGTTATCTGTAAATTGAAGCATTTCTAAATCGTTTGGACCGTCACCGAAAACATACACATCTTCTCTTTTCATGTTCAGTCGATTCATCACAGCTTCAATACCTTTCGCTTTCGAACCTCCCGAAGGCAGAACATCCGTCGAGAATTCATGCCAGCGGATGAAATCAAACGCTTCAAACCTTTCCTCATAAGGCTGCTGCTCATCTGCTGTACAAAATAATAACGCCTGGTATATTTCCCGTTCTTCTAAGTAGGCCGGATCGTAAGCAGGATGTTCAAACTTCAGAGAGCCAATACTCGTTTCAATATGAGGGTGGTAAGGGATATTGGCTTTCATATCTTCATGATCCATATAAACAACAGGGTGGTCACTCTCTACCGCTGCCTCAGTAAAACGGGCTAATTCCTTCTTGTTTAGAGGATTTCTTACAATAGGATCGCCCTCTAATGCCACGTACTGGCCGTTAAAGCTTATAAAAGTATAGATTCCGAGCTTCTCGCGCAGCCTTTTATACATAAAAGGCGCCCTTCCAGTAGCTATAGCCACATAATGCCCCTCGTTTTTCAGCTGTTTTACCGCCTGTTCTGTTGTTGCAGGCAACGCCTTATCATGGTCGAGCAAGGTCCCGTCAATATCAAAAAAAATCAGTTTTTGTCCCATTAATTTCCTCACCTTCTCCTCTCCTCTGATGCAATGCCCTCATTATAAGTGAATTTCCTCACATGAGGCAAGACTTCATGTGGTCTTTCAGGCAAAAACCATTGTAGATTTTGTTTCAACTGTTATAATAATGTTTATGAAAATTCTAAACGTTCAAACATGTGCAGGAGGTGTTCCCAATGCCAATTAATATACCAAAACAACTGCCGGCCGGAAAAGTCCTTGAAAAAGAGAATATATTCATTATGGATGATGAACGGGCAGTTACACAGGATATTCGTCCTTTAAATATCGTCATCCTTAACCTTATGCCTGAAAAGCAGAAGACTGAGGCCCATCTGCTGCGGCTCTTGGGGAACTCCCCCCTACAGGTAAATATTACCTTTCTTAAAACAGTGACATATGCGCCAAAAAATGTCAGCCAGTCCCATATGGAAGAGTTTTATGCTGACTTTTCCAGCATCCGTCACCGGAAATTTGACGGAATGATCATTACCGGGGCACCAATTGAACACTTTCAGTTTGAGGAAGTGAAATATTGGGAAGAGATGACAGAAATCATGGATTGGGCAGATGAGCACGTCACATCCATTTTGCATATTTGCTGGGGAGCCCAGGCTGCACTTTACCATCATTTTGGAATTAATAAGTTTCCACTGCGTGAAAAATGTTCAGGCATTTTCCGCCATCGCATTTATAACGGTGACAAGCATATTGAACTCCTCAGAGGATTTGATGATGAATTTATTGCGCCCCATTCCCGTTACACTAACCTTCCAGAAGAAGAACTGCGTGACCATGAAGAACTGGTACTTCTCGCCTCTTCAAAAGAAGCAGGTCCTTTCCTGATTATGTCGAAGGACGGCAAGCATATTATGGCTACCGGTCACTTGGAATACGATACAACCACGCTTAAAGAAGAATATGAGCGGGATTTGGACCGCGGGTTAAGCGTACGTATTCCAGCCCATTATTTCCCGAATAATGACCCTAACGAAGAGCCGCTTAACAGATGGCGCTCCCATGCTCACCTGCTCTTTTCGAACTGGCTCAATTATTACGTGTACCAGCAGACACCTTTCGAATGGGAATAGCCCCTTTTGTGAGCCAAAGGATTAGACGTGCTTCTATCGCCTTTTCACTTTAGTACTTTGCTTTAAAAAAGTCCATTGTATATGTTTTAAAATAAAACGAAACAGGTGATAGACTATGACAGAGCGTAATCGTACGATGATGCAGTTCTTTGAGTGGCACCTCGCTAATGACGGGGATCACTGGAACAGGCTCGCAATGCTTGCTCCAGAACTAAAGAAGCATGGAATAGATTCTGTATGGATCCCCCCTGCTGCAAAAGCAATCACGCAGGCTGATAACGGCTATGGGATTTATGACGGATATGATTTAGGAGAGTTTGATCAGAAAGGGACCGTCAGAACGAAATACGGAACTAAAGATGAACTGCTTAAAGGCATAGACGCCTGTCACGAGGAAGGGATCAGCGTATATGCCGATGTGGTTATGAATCATAAGGCTGGCGCTGACGAAACTGAAATTTTCCACGTCATTGAAGTCCATCCCGACAACCGCTATGAAGAAATTTCGGACCCGTTTGAAATTGAAGGATGGACGAGGTTTCACTTCCCCGGCCGTCAGGGGGAGTATTCAGCTTTCACCTGGCATTTCTATCACTTTAATGGGACTGATTATAACGATGCAGAAGACGAAACCGGGGTGTACAGGATTCTAGGCGACCATAAGCATTGGAACGAGCAGGTCGATGATGAGTTCGGCAATTATGACTATTTAATGTTCGCTAATATTGATTATTATCACCCTGAAGTAAGAGATGAAATGATGTACTGGGGGAAGTGGTTTGCCGAAACCACACGTGCTGACGGATACCGTCTTGACGCCATTAAACACATAAACCATGAATTCATAGCTGACTTTGTCGCTGAAATGCGTGAGGAGTTTGGAGATGATTTTTATTTGGTAGGGGAATTCTGGAATCCGGATTTGGAGGCTTGCCAGAATTATCTGGATATCGTAGATTATCAAATTGACCTGTTCGATGTCCCTCTCCACTATAACTTTCATGAAGCTTCACATGCAGGAAGAGATTATGATTTAAGCCGAATTTTTGAAAATACTCTGGTCGGGACGCACCCCGACCATGCTGTCACTTTCGTGGACAACCATGACTCACAGCCTCATGAAGCTCTTGAATCGTGGGTTGAAGACTGGTTTAAACCTCTTGCCTATGCTCTTATCCTCTTACGCCTGGACGGGTTTCCGTGCGTGTTTTACGGGGATTACGTTGGAATAAACGGCGACCATCCTATTGCCGGAAAAAAAGAGCTTCTTGATCCTTTAATGGATGCCCGGTACCGATACGCGTATGGAGAGCAGCATGATTATTTTGATCATGGCAATACGATTGGCTGGGTTAGGCTCGGCGATTTGGACATTCCTGGTTCAGGATGTGCGGTCGTCTTATCCAATGGTGATGACGGCCATAAGGAAATGTTTACAGGGGAACACCGGGCTGGAGAAGTGTGGACAGATATGACCGGCAATATTCCGGATGCGGTCCATATTGATTCAGAAGGCTACGGTGATTTCCCAGTGATAGGCGGTACGGTGTCTGTTTTTATAAAACAAGACTAAAATTGTGTGTAAAAATCTCTTAATCTGTCTTCTGCTTCCTTGTTTTTGGGTACTATCACCCTAAGGAGGGAAATAGAATGACTGCTGAACAAATTGGTTTTGCTTTTATTATTTTGGGTCTTTTTATCGTTATTGGAAAATGGATCCGGGTTTATACCCCATTATTACAACAGCTTTTTTTACCATCATCTATTATTGCAGGGATTATTGCCTTACTGGTCGGTCCAGAAGTGCTTGGGCGGATAGTCGGGTTATTCACCGCAGAGGATAATATATTTACCCAAGGGCTGATCAATGCAGCAACCCTTGAAGTATGGGGAACACTGCCCGGGTTATTTATTAATATTGTCTTCGCTACGTTGTTCCTTGGTAAATCTTTGCCAAGTTTAAGTAAAGTATGGCACATCGGGGGTCCCCAGGTGGCCATGGGTCAAATGGTTTCCTGGGGTCAGTATGTGATTGGCCTTCTGCTCGTACTGCTTGTTTTGACGCCCTTCTTTGGCGTAAACCCTTTAGCTGGCGCACTGATCGAGATCAGTTTTGTCGGCGGTCACGGAACGGCAGCCGGCCTCGGGGGCACGTTCGCTGAATTAGGATTTGAAGAAGGACAAGACCTCGCTGTAGGTCTGGCAACGGTCGGTATTCTTACCGGTGTTATCGTTGGTATTGTGCTCATTAACTGGGGGGCACGCTCAGGACGGGCTAAACACGTCGGCGGAGCGGCTAAGTTCTCCAGTGCCGGCCGAAACGGGATTGTAGAATTAGACAACCGTGACTCCGGCGCTGATATGACGACACGCCCGGAATCAATTGAACCTTTATCTCTTCATCTTGCCTATGTAGGAATTGCTATTCTGATCGGCTGGCTCCTGCTTGAAGGCCTTATTCTTCTGGAAGCTTTTACATGGGGAGCATGGACAGACACTTACTTAATGATTTATGTGCCGTTATTCCCCCTTGCCATGGCAGGAGGAATTATTACCCAGGGCTTCTCGGATAAATTCGACAAATTCAGGATTATCGACCGGAAGATGATTAACCGGATCGGCGGATTCTCGCTTGATGTCCTGATCATCAGTGCGTTAGCGACTATTTCTTTAGCCGTGATCGGAGAAAATATTGTCGCATTCGTCTCTTTAGCGGTAGCAGGTATCATCTGGAACGTCTTTGCTTTCCTTGTACTTGCTCCTAAAATGATCCCCTCTTACTGGTTTGAGCGTGGAATAGGGGATTTTGGGCAGGCAACAGGTATTACGGCTACGGGGCTTTTATTAATGAAAGTCGCTGATCCGGAAAACAAAACGCCTGCTCTTGAAGGGTTCGGGTATAAACAGATTTTATTTGAACCGTTTGTAGGCGGCGGTCTCTTTACGGCAGCATCCCTGCCGCTGATTTTCCAGTTCGGCCCGACAGCTATCCTTATTTTATCTACTATTGTCACGCTTTTCTGGTTAATTTTCGGTTTACTGTATTTTGGAAGAAAATAGGTTAATAGGTTCTTGCATGAGGGTCTGAGCGGCTCGTTTCCGCCAGGCATTTAAAAAGGATCTGCCCTAAAAAGTTAAACTTTTAAGGGCAGATCCTTTTATTGCTTGTTACTGTTTCACCGGAGTGAAGTACGCATGGTACAGACTATGAACCGCCAAGTCTGCCTTATCTGCATCAACTCCGAACATCATGCTTACTTCGGATGATCCTTGGTTTATCATTTTAATATTAACTCCTGCTTCCGATAATGCGGCTGTAGCCATCGAGGCAACGCCTACCGTCTGGTACATCCCTTCACCAACTACCATTACCATTGCCAGGTCACGTTCTACCTGTACATCTTCAACGGACAGTTCAGTCCGGATCCTATGGAGAATCCTTTCTTCCTTGCCGTTCTTCAACTGGTGGTCCCGCAAGATAACTGACATATTGTCAATGCCCGAAGGTGTGTGCTCAAAAGAGACCCCTTCTCCTTCCAGTATTTCCAGTAGATGCCTTCCGAAGCCTACTTCCCTGTTCATTAAATACTTTGTAAGGTTAATACTTAGAAATCCTTTATCGCTTGCAATTCCTACTACCGGCAAACCTTCATGGGAACGATCAGAGACGATTCTTGTCCCTTCAGCTTCCGGATGGTTAGTATTCTTAACACAGACCGGAATTTTTTTCTTTACGACAGGCTGCAGGGCCTCATCATGAAAAACTGAAAAGCCTGAATAGGCGAGCTCCCGCATCTCCCGGTAAGTTATCTCTTTCATCTCTTTTGGATACTCTACTAAATTTGGGTTCACACTGTAAATCGAATCAACATCGGTGAAGTTCTCGTAAACTTCCGCTTCAGTCCCTGCGGCGACAATAGACCCTGTTATATCAGAACCTCCTCTTGGAAAGGTAACGATATGGCCCATTTTTGAATAACCGAAAAACCCGGGGATCACAAGAATACCGCTGCGGTCTCTTAATTTAGACAGCTCCTCGTATGCTTCCGGCAATATTCTCGCATTCCCCGGCTCGTCTGTAACTATGATTCCTGCTTCATCCGGAGACACATAATGGGCCTCTTCTCCAAGCTGGTTAAAAAAAGCTGCCATAAGCTTGGCATTCTGATTTTCCCCGCTCGCCTTCAAAGCGTCCAATAATCTGTCCGGGTCATCTTTATATGACGCAATTAAATCTTTTAAATGGCCTTCAATTTCTGATAATAATCCGCGGTCCAGATTAAGTTCTTCCACAATATCTGCAAATCGTTCCACGACTTGTGATAACGCGTTTTCCTTATTGTTACCTTGGATAACCTCATTAGCCAATGTAATCAGCAAGTCAGTTGTTTTAATATCATCCGTATTTCTTTTTCCCGGGGCCGATACAACTACTACCTTACGCTGTTTATCAGCTAGAACTATATTAGCAACCTTCTTAAATTGAGTTCCATTGGCCAGCGAGCTTCCTCCAAATTTAACTACTTTCATCTGTCTAAAACTCCTTCTGCACAGTAATTTTGTCCTCTCTAAAAATACAATTGTGTTTTATCAGTAGAAATGTAAAATAAGTATACTAGATTCATCTTCTCCCGGCAATAGATAGAGGTAGAAAATCAGCTGCTTCAATTTCTTTCTGTTGTATTTGATGTTTTTGAGAACTATTTAAGGAGGTTTAGTCACCGTGCGGTCCTGCAGTACCTGGCTAGAAAACGGAGGCACAAACGCACGGCACCTGTTTTTGGGGGTATTTTATGCAGTTTCTGGATCCTTTCCCAGGGTTTACTTAACGTATTAAGATGAGGATGGACTTACTGATTTGCCGTCGGACTTATCATATGAGGCGAGGCAGTCTAAACCTCTTTGTTAGATGCACTCCTTCCCGTGATTTTATGCGCTTCCGAAAGCAGCACGACACCCGAGTGGCCCATATACCCAGAATATGAGACAGGCCTTACAAACTTAATCTACTTTATTGATGTTTCCCCTCTCTCCTCACTAGTGATGCAGTCCTCCCGGCCGCACCGCTTCGCATTCAAACTGCGCACAAGACTGGCTGCTCAGTGTATACTGTTTCTTCCGATTACCCGCACATAAAAAAACGCCTGGAAGCATAAGCTTCCAGACGTAGAACTTAAAGTGATTAGTTTTCAATAGTGACGTCTTGCAGCTGGTACAATCCGTTTGGATGTTTCCAGAAGCCTTCAACTTCGTCACGAAGCCCTACAAGATAAGTTGTGTGGTATAAGTAAAGCATAGGTGCTTCCTCAACGAGGATTTCCATTGCCTGCTTATAAAGGTCTTCACGTGTTTCAGGGTCTGCTTCCTGACGAGCCTGGTCTAACAAGTCATCCAGTTCATCATTTGCCATGAATGAACGGTTACCTGCAGAACCTTGGTTGTTAGAGTGGAATAAAGCATACATACCATAGTCAGCGTCAGCTGTTACAGTAACCCAGCCAAGAATAAACATATCGTGTTCACCTTCAGCTGTGTTATCGAGGTAAGCGCCCCACTCAAGTACTTCAATTTCCACGTCGACACCGATAGCAGCTAAATCCGCTTGAACTAGTTCAGCGACGTCCATACGCTCACGGCTGTCGTTTGTCCAGATTGTTGTAGAGAAGCCATCTTCGTAGCCTGCTTCAGCAAGAAGTTCCTGTGCTCTCTCAGGATCATAAGGAAGTCCTTCAACGTCATCAGTGAAGCCGAATACCTGCTCACCGATCGGTCCTACCGCAGGAGTTGCCGTACCTTCCATAACCCCTTCAATTAAGTTGTCTTTGTTGATTGCCATAGAAATCGCTTGACGGACTTTAGGATCGTCAAACGGCTCTTTCTCCATGTTAAAACCGATGTACGATAAGCTTAAGCTTTCCTGTTCATACACATTAATGCCATCAGTATTATTAATGCGGTCTTTATCACTTGGGCTTACCGGGTAGATAATATGTGCGGCGCCAGTTTCCAGCTCACCGACACGGGTAAGGTCTTCAGGAACCACTCTGAAGGTGACAGAATCAACCTTTGCTTCTTCTCCCCAATAGTCTTCGTTTTTAGTAAGTACGACTTCATCGCCCGGGCTCCAGCTTTCAAACTTGAAGAAGCCGGTACCAACAGGGTTTTCATTAATATGGTCGCCAGGCTGACCGCCGTCCTCCATATTTGCGTAGTCTTCTTCAATACTTTCCATACTCATAATTCCGCCGCCGGTATGGGCTAAGTGTGAAGGAAGCGGAGCGAACGGATATTCAGTCTGGAATTGGACAGTATAATCATCTACTACGATAACTTCCTCGATCATTTCATATAAGAAAGCACGCGGTGAAGCCACATCCGGATCACGGACACGGTCGAAGTTTGCTTTAACAACTTCGGCGTTGAACTCACTCCCGTCGTGGAATGTCACATCCTCACGAAGTGTCAGCTCCCATAGATCCTCTTCAACAGCTTCCCACTCTGTAGCTAAAAGTGGTTCAACTTCTCCCTCTTCGTTTTGAGTAAGAAGAGATTCATAGATGTTTGTTTGCACGTTACTTGAAGGCACATCATTTGAACCGTGCGGGTCCATTGCTTCAGCATCAGAAAGAGTAGCGATAATAAGATCATTCCCCTCTGCTAATTCTTCTGCTTCTCCTTCACCGCCATCATTCTCGGCGGCGTTATTTCCGTTGTTGTCCGGATCAGCTGTTCCACCGTCATTATCCGGCTCACTTGCACATGCGGCAAAAGTCAAAAGCATAGATAATGACAAAAGTCCGGCTTTAATAGACTTACTTTTAAACATGTTGTATCCCCCTTAAATATATTTTTATAAAATACTGCTATTTATAAACTACAACAACCGTCCTAAAAAAACAAGACGGAAAAATCTTAAAATTTAAATTTTTGGAATATATAATTTCACCACTTTAAAGAGACAAAGGGAATTTGTCTTATTTTGGCACTCAAAGATACTCTGTTATCGGATTATAAGCGGTTTTGACGGACCGGCTCGAATAAAGTATAATTTTATTCATATTACTGTATGAATATAGTATTCTTTAAAATTATAAAAAACCTTGTGAAAAATTGAAAGAATGATATAATTTCCCCGTACTCGCTTTTTATAAACGTATTTGCAGCTTAAATTTTTAGAATATTCACCTTTTACTAAGAGTTGTGAACTATTTCCTGTATATTCATATTTAAGTATTTCTATTAAATGAAAGAGAGGTTTAAGAGTATGGCAGAAACAACAGTTAATGCGTCGACACAAGAAACAAAACGTATTAATCCGCAGATTGAAAATATGAAAACGATGTGGAGGAAGCTGAAAACGAACAGGATTGCTATGGCCGGCGGTATACTGATTTTATTCTTTATTGTCGTCTCCATAATTGGCCCTTATTTTACAAGCCTGGATCCTAACGCACCGGACGTCAGCAGCCGTTTACAGGGACCATCCTCTGAACACTGGTTCGGTACCGACCACCACGGCAGGGATATTTTCACCCGGATTATCCACGGGATGTCTATCACTTTGTATATCGGCTTCTCTTCTGTAGCAATTGGAATGGTTGTCGGAGTGCTGATTGGTATCATAGCCGGGTATTACGGGAAACGTACAGACGCTATTTTAATGCGTATTATGGATGTTTTTCTTGCCTTCCCTGGTATCCTTCTTGCTCTCGGGATTGTGGCTGTATTAGGCGGAAGTATTAATAATGTTATTATCGCGATAGCCATTTTCTCAATACCTGTATTTGCGAGGATTGTAAGAGGATCTACCCTGGCCGTTCGAAAACTGGAGTATATTGATGCAGTCAGAGCATTGGGTGCTTCTGATTTCCGAATTATTTTCAGACATATATTACCGAATATTTTGTCTCCTATTATTGTGCAGGCGACACTTAGAATAGCCACAGCCGTATTAACAGCGAGTGGACTGTCCTTCCTGGGGCTCGGGGCTCAGCCGCCTACTCCTGAATGGGGCGCCATGCTCGCAGCGGGAAGAAACTATATGTGGGAACATCCTCATATTGCTCTGTTCCCCGGCCTGGCAATCGTTGCAGTTGTATTAGCTTTTAACTTATTTGGTGATGGCGTACGGGACGCTCTCGATCCAAAAATTAAATCGTAAGAGAGGTGAAGCCCTTTGTTAGTTTACACAATTAGACGTTTATTTCAGACCATTCCTGTTATTATAGGCGTAACTTTAGTTGTATTTTTTATGATGCACCTCATACCGGGTGATCCTGCTCAAATTATTGCCGGTGAACGGGCAGATGAAGCACAAGTTGAACAGATGCGTGATCGTCTCGGATTAAACGATCCGTATTATGTGCAGTATACGAGATTTGTTACTGACGCCGCTCAAGGCGACCTTGGAAATTCCGTTCGAAGCGGACGGGCTGTAAGCAGTGAAATCGGTGCAAGATTCTGGATTACTGTGGAACTGGCATTTTACAGCACGTTGTTAAGTATTTTTATAGGGTTAATTGCCGGTATTGTTTCGGCCACAAGAAGGAATTCATTTTTGGATATGTTTATTATGATATTTGCTTTATTCGGTTTATCGATGCCTAACTTCTGGCTCGGCCTGATGCTTATCCAATATTTTGCTTTAAACTTTGACTGGCTTCCTGTCTCAGGCTGGGGTTCTCCTCAACAGCTGCTTCTCCCTGTTATTACTTTGGGAACTGCCGGCGCGGCTATTATTGCGCGTATGACACGGTCTAGTATGCTTGAGGTCATTCACCAGGATTATATTCGGACAGCACGGGCCAAAGGAGTTAAAGAACGGTATGTTATCTATAAACATGCGTTAAGAAACGCGCTTATTCCTGTTGTAACTGTCGTTGGTCTGCAATTCGGTGTCCTGCTTGGCGGGGCTGTACTGACTGAGACCGTTTTTGCCATTAACGGACTGGGCAGATTTGTAGTCGAAGCCATCCGAATGCGTGACTTCCCTATTGTTCAAGGCTCAGTGCTTGTATTAGCAATGTTATTCGTTTTTGTTAACTTCCTCGTAGATATTTCCTACAGGGTGCTTAACAAGCGAATTGAATTAGATTAACGGACACCGTAACTGAAAGGTGGGAAAAAAGTTGGGAAACCCGAAAACAATTATAGATGTTAATGAGTTACAAACTTCATTTTTTACGAGTAAAGGCGAAGTGAAAGCAGTTGATGGCGTGAGTTTTGATGTGCCCAGCGGAAAGACTCTCGGGATTGTTGGAGAATCCGGATCAGGTAAAAGCATTACCTCTCTTTCCATCATGCGGCTCCTTGAAGACCCGGGAAAAATAAAAGGCGGGAAGATTACTTTTCAGGGGGAAGACCTTTTATCCAAATCGGAAAGTGAGATGCGCCGCATCAGAGGGAACCGTATCTCTATGATTTTCCAGGAACCGATGACTTCCCTTAACCCTGTTTTTACAATTGGAGACCAGATTGCTGAATCTTATATGATTCATGAAGGTCTTTCTAAAAAAGAAGCTCTGAAAAAATCATTGGGAATGCTGGAACTCGTTGGAATTCCATCTCCTAAAGACCGGTTGAAGGCTTACCCTCATGAATTATCAGGCGGTATGCGTCAGCGGGCAATGATTGCGATTGCCCTTGCCTGTAACCCTGAACTGCTTATAGCGGACGAGCCTACAACAGCACTTGACGTAACGATTCAGGCGCAGATTTTAAGGCTGATTAACAATCTGCAGGAAGAGCTCGGCATGTCGATGATGCTTATTACTCACGATCTCGGTGTTGTGGCAGAAACCTGTGATTACGTGGCTGTCATGTATGCCGGTAAAATTGTAGAGTACGCCGATGTGGAGACGTTATTTAAATCTCCAAAACACCCATATACAGTCGGCCTGCTTAAATCTCTGCCGCGACATGATATTGACCAGGATGAACTGGAAGTTATTAAAGGGATGGTTCCAAGACCGGATCAACTTCCGCAGGGCTGCCGCTTTGCACCAAGGTGCCCGTTTGCGAGAGACCTATGCAGAGACCATTTGCCTGCTTTAGATAATATTGATGATAAAAACCAAGTCCGATGCTGGATTTATTCAGAAGAATGGGACGGACCGGAGGTGAATGTACAAGATGACTACGGAACTGCTCAAAGTAAACAATCTTAAACAATATTTCCCTATAAAGGGAGGAATTTTCGGCCGCAGAGTTAACGACGTAAAAGCGGTTGACGATGTCAGTTTTGCGGTAAAGCCTGGTGAAACGTTAAGTATTGTGGGGGAATCCGGCTGCGGGAAGTCAACGACAGGCAGAGCCATTCTTCGCCTTGATGAGCCGACTTCAGGCGAAGTGACGTTCCAGGGAAAAGATTTGCTGTCTTTAAGTAAGTCAGAAATGAGAAAAATGCGTAAAGATCTGCAAATTATTTTTCAGGATCCATATGCTTCCATTAACCCTCGTCAAACTGTACGTCAGGTCTTAAACGAAGCAATGGAGATTCAAAATGTCCTTCCCAAAAATAAACGGGAAGACCGTATGCTTGAGCTTATGGAAACAGTGGGACTTGGAGCACACCAGCTGGACCGTTTCCCTCACGAATTCAGCGGCGGACAGCGTCAGCGAATCGGGATTGCCCGGGCACTGTCTGTTGACCCTAAACTGATTATTTGTGATGAGTCTGTATCGGCTTTGGACGTGTCCATTCAGGCTCAGGTTCTGAACCTCTTGAAAAAGCTTCAGAAAGAACTGGATTTAACTTATTTATTTATAGCGCACGACTTAGGGGTGGTACGCCATATCTCTGACCGTGTACTCGTTATGTATCTTGGGAAGGTTGTCGAGATTGGCGATAAGAAATCACTATTCGATAATCCTAAACATCCTTATACGAAAACATTGTTATCGGCGATTCCTGTTCCTGATCCGACGAAAAAGAAGGAGCAGATCATCCTTAAAGGAGATGTGCCTTCACCAATTAATCCGCCTTCAGGCTGCCGCTTCCATACACGCTGTCCATTTGCGACTGACAAGTGCATAGAAGAAGTACCTGACCTGCGAACTTCTCCTGAACATATGGTGGACGGCCACCAGGCAGCGTGCCACTACATTGAAGAAATTGAATCAGGCGAAATGAAGCCTAACTATTAAACAATTCAAGCCCGGTAACGGAAAATAAATTCCGTGCCGGGCTTTTCTTAATGAAGACTGTCAGCTAACTTTTCTTCAAAATATAAGATTCTCGTTTTCGTCTCAAAAGGGGTGTCTACTTCTTCAAACTCTACGTCATTTTCTTCAATTGCCTTAACCGCTTCCTGGGGAGAAATAGTATTATCAATCATCCCGTAGCCAGTTAAATAAGTCAGCTCTGTCAGTACAAGAGCATCATAAATTTCCCCTTCTCTTTCTACGTTTTCAACAAGTCGGCTCTTTTCAGCCACAGGTATAATGACTTCATGGAACGTAAGTAGTTCCTGATCATCGAGAAAAAGTTTTGTATGTTTTGCCCCTGCAGCAAGAACGTTTACTTTTACGGGAGTTTTTAATGGATAATAAAATACTTTCATCATTCCCTCCCCCTTTCACCGCTTAAAGCAAGTGTTTCAGCTAATTGACTTGCCTGTTTTTTTGATTTCATCAGCCGGTCATTTACTTCCTCAGGAAAAGTACTTGTTCCTTCTATGAAAAGGTGATAATAATCTTTGATGCCTGTAAGCCCGAAAATTGTCCTTAAATAGCTGTCGCCGTGTTCTAAGAATTTCAGCGGGCCTTCTGAATAAACGCCTCCTCGTGATTGGACGTGAACCATTTTTTTATGCTGCATGAGCCCTTCAATTCCAGCTTCAGTAAAACGAAATGTTTTCCCGGGAATGATCAGATGGTCCACATACGCTTTTACTTGCGAAGGAAAACTCATATTCCACAAGGGTGTAACGATGACTATTATATCCGCCTTTAAAAACTGCTCTACGTAAGGATTCGAAACAGATTCTTCTTCTCCTGAGCCCTCTCCGTGCCGTTCCCAGAGCGCTAATTCTTCTCTCTTTAACGGCGGCAAATCTGCATCAAACAAATCAAGCTTTTCCACTTTTTCTGCCGGCCGGTGTTTTAAATATTCAGCCAGAAAATAGTCTCCCAGCTGCAAACTGTACGACTCCTGCACTTGTTTCGGGTTTGCTGTTACAAATAATAGACTCATTACAACCTCCCATAAAGCTTTTATCTGTCTTGCTGAATTTACCTGTAAACTCTTCTTTTAAAGCCATTATACCTGCTTCAGGGCCCGGTTAATAGCGGTTCGGAAACTGGCTTACCTGCGTATGAAAAAGAGGCTGTCCTCAAAAGTCTGACTTTTGAGGGCAGCCCCTGGTCCACGGTCATCATTTATTCAACTTTCTCTCCTTCATAAGAAGAAATGCCGCCCATCACAATTGTTAGGTTATCCGCATCAAAGCCTTGCTCAATCATCGATTCACCGACTTGAATACTACGGTTCTGTGTATTGCAAAGAATAACAATTTCCTGATCTTCAGGAAGCATGGACGCGTCTTCCATCACTTCATTCATCGGAATATTTTCAAATCCTTGTATGTGGCTCTCAGCAAATTCCTCTTCTTCACGGACATCAACATAAAATTTATCCTCTTCCATGCCTTCTTCAACTTCAGCTTGCAGCTCTTCTGCCGACATTTCATTCATATCCCCGGTTTCTGCATCGGAATCAGAACATCCGGCTGCGGCCGCCATAATAAAGAGCCCAGTAAATAAAATTAATAAATGCTTCATCTCAATAGTCTCTCCTTAGATGCCTTCTTAAAGGCTGATGTATTAAAAGACAGGTAGTAACACAGAGAGATTATAACACTTTTTAAATTCTTTTTATAATAATAACTATGGCAGACAAGCGTCAATTGAACAGACAAGCCGCTGACGCCAGGACAGGTTCTTACAGGGCTTGTCCTATTTAAGTATCTTCCCTGCTTCTGTTAACCGCTGAACCGCAGTGAAGATTTCCACACCAAGAAAAATAAGGCCGATCGCAATCAAATAATCAGGAAAAACAATCATCAATGAAAAAAGTATAAAGCCTTCAGTCCGTTCAGCCAGTCCAGGCTGGTAATAAAATGTTTTAATACCGCTTTTTTCAGCTACAGCCCCGACCGTTAAGAATACTGTCATACAAAATATAATTGAGACGCTTAACAGAAGCAATACCCACATAGCTTCGGGAAAACGAAAGGCAAGGCCAAGAATGACACTGATTTCAACGAGCCGGTCAAAAGTGACGTCCAGAACAGTTCCAAAAGGCGAGGTTTTAGTTTTACGGGCCATCGTTCCGTCCACCACATCCAAAAATCCTGAAAACCATAGCACAGCAAGTGCCAGTATAGACTGATCTAAATAGATAAAAACACCGGAGCTTACCCCGATAATAAATGCGATTACTGTGACGTGGTTTGCGGTGAGGCCAATCTTCAGAAATAGGTTTGCCGACTGGCTGATGGCAGGCTCTACCAGATGGCGGGCTTTCGTATCAAGCATGACTTCCACTTCCTTTTTCCCTATCGGGAAATCTTTTGTTCATTTTTTTGAGACTGTATACGCCAATTCGATTTCTTACCAGTGTCACACGCTTCAACACTGGGCCGCTTATAACAGACATGAACAGCCTCTTTATCACTAAAATGACTGTTTGACTGGATGACTACAGACTGCTTCAGATCAGGTATATAAACGTGGTAAAACGTTAAACCGTATTTAAAAAATTTTGACTGGATGATTCCCTCTGCCTTTTGTGAATCACTGGCAAGAAGTCTGCTTACAGGCCGAAGGGAAAGTTTTCCCGCAGAGATAAATCTGCCCTCCACATAAAGGCCTTCAGAAAACATTTCAGCCACTTCTTCGTTATCCGGATGCTGGTAAACCTCTTCAGGAGAACCTATTTGCTGAAACCGGCCATCTTTCATAACTGCGATTCTATCCCCCATGATCATCGCTTCATCTCTGTCATGAGTGACAAAGACAGCAGTTACTCCTTCTTTTTTCAGAAAGTCCCTGACCCAGGTTCTGATGGAAGTACGCAGTTCAGGGTCCAGGCTGCAGAATGGCTCATCAAGCAGAACAAGGGACGGATTGACAATAAGAGCTCTGGCAAGGGCCACTCGCTGCTGCTGCCCTCCGGAAAGCTGATTAGGATACCGGCCAGAGAGCTTTTCCAGGTCCACTTTTTCAAGCAGGTTCATCCCCCGCTCGATCCGTTCTTTCTTAGCTTTTTTATTCTTCCCGTATTTTAAACCGTAAGTCACATTTTCCAAAATTGATAAGTGAGGAAACAGCAGCGGCTGCTGAAACATAAGCACGACTGGACGCTGTTCTGCTTTAATATTAGTCATATCCTTTCCGTCTATATAAATTTTCCCTGACGACACTCTGGAAAGACCCGCTATAGAACGGAGAAGAGTCGATTTCCCGCATCCTGAAGGTCCGACGAGACTGACAATATCTCCTTTATTCACTTCTATATTTAAATGTTGGAATACCGTCAGATCAGCAAAGACCTTTGAGACATTCTCCAGTTTCATCAGCATAAGCTGATCCCTCCTTAAGGTTTACGGATAACAAATAAATACCCTTTTATTATAGCTTCCCACACGATCAGAAAAGCAATCGGCAGGAGTGCAAACAAGACAGAAAATCCTGCCACCACCGCTTCATCGGCACTATTAAAATAAGGGTAATAAATCATTGGTAAAGTAAGCACTTTCCCTCCCCCGATAATCGCTGTCAGCACGTACTGGCTGAGGGAAATAACGAAGACAAGCACTGCGGTGCTGCGCAGACTTGGCAGGATCAGAGGGACAACCACCGTCCAAAACGTTGTCCACCGCCCTGCGCCGAGAACTGCACTCTGTTCTTCCCAGTCAACGGACAGCCTGTCAAACCCTGCTTTCAGCACTCTCACTGCATAAGGGAGAGTTGGAAGCAAATGTATTAATATGACACCGGTTATTCTGTCTGTCAGCCCCAGCCGGATCATAGTTAAATGCATACCCATAGCAATCGCCAGGACAGGAATTAAAATAGGCATCATAAGGAGAGCTTCCACTACTCCTTTCCCTTTGAACGAAAATCTGCTCAAGGCGTAAGCCGAGGGCACAGCGATAAGAAAATTTATCAGCACGACGCTAACCCCAACAGCTACTGTAACGTAAAGTGATCTGGAAAGTGCCGGGTCCCTGAACATCACTTCCCAGGCCCGCAGACTGAACTGGTCAGGGCTCCATTCCGGCCAGGACCAGCCAAAACTCACGCTTTTTATGAACATGAGGACCACAGGGGCGACAAAGAGCAGAATGCACCCTGTAAACCACACCGCCTGCACCGCTTTTTTTCTGTAAAAAATCATGCTTCTTCCCTCCTCATCGCCCAACGGCTCCGCCATCTCTGAGCGAAAGTCAGGATAAAGAAGGCTGCAGCAAGTGACACTGCCGAGAGAAAGACCATCATTGCATGAGCCAGCGGCCGATTTACCCAGGCAGCCTGGTAAAACCAGTCATAAGCAAGCACCGGGATCATTTTCGGGTAAGTAACACCGAGCAGGGCAGGCACTTCAAACGCGCCTAGTACAAATACAAACAGGATCAGAAATACTTCCAGGGAAACTGGCCAGACCCATGGAAATTCCACTGTTTTAAAAACTGTCCAGCCGTTCCCCCCTAGCGTCCGGCTTACATCTTCATATCTCATATCCATTTCCTGATAAACAGGGAGAAGCATAAGAATGACAAAAGGAATTTCTTTCCATATATAAGTTAGAATCACACCTATATAGTATGGGTCATTTACAAAGAGAGGAAACTGGCTCATATTCTCAAGCCATCCTGACTGGAATGCCACCGAGGAAAACCATCCGCTCGGAGCGAACAATAAAAAGACTATATAAGCAGCCACAAAGTGCGGGATAAGCATAGGAAACCAGGCGATAAATTTCCAGTGGTCCTGTTTAAACAAGCGGACCAGGCGACGTGTCATCCAGATACCAATCACCAGAGACACAGCTGTCGAAATAAAGGCCACCCAAACACTCACTGCCAGGGCATTCAGAAAAACACCTTCCTGGAAAAGCTGCTGGTAATGGTAGTAAAACGGCTGGCCTTCTTCCACAGCTACACTGCTTTTTGCCGCGTTATAAAGACCGTAACCTACAAAGAAAAAAACAACGAGCAGGCTTGGAAGCAAATAAAAATAAGGTTTCAGACTGGTTAACTTACTGCTGGACAACTTCTCGTTCCCAATGTTCCAGAATCCAGTCATGGTATCTCGAGTCGAGTTCCGGAAGAATATCCTCTGACTCTACGATTGCCGGACCGGTTATTTGCTCCATTTCCTGTACCTGCTCCTCTGAAATACTTTCAGCATTCAAAACTGTACCCTCTCCCCACATGGAAGGATCTAATTTTTTAATCTGGGCTTCAGGAGAAAGCATAAAGTTTATCGCAATCATCGCAGCCTCTGGTTCAGGACTGTTGAATGGAATAGATAAATAGTGGGTATTGCTGATCGACCCCGGTTCCAGCACAACAGTCTCTGTTGCTTCAGGAAAAATGCCGTCTTCGATAAGGCTTTCAGCACGGTGCTCATTAAAACCCATTGTAAATGCTACTTCCCCGTTTGAATAAAGCTGATCCAGATGTGAGAGTGATTCAGGATAAGTCTGTCCGTTACGCCAAAGTGACTCTTTAAACGTACGAAGAGTATCAAAAACCTCATCCTTGTTTTCTTCGAGCCACCCTTCATTAAATGTTTCCAGCTCTTCAGGATCGTCTGCCACATGGTACATAACATGGCGGACAAAGGCATTTCCTGTAAAATCATTCACGCTGGGATAAGTAAACTCGCCTGGGTTGTCGATTGCCCACTCAATCAAATCGTCCATCGTCTCCGGCGGATTCTCTACCCTATCGGCATTGTACTGAAAAGCAAACTGAACATTTCCCCACGGTGCCTGGTGTCCATCAATTTCTGTCCCCATATCGAAATGGACGAACGGCGCATCGCCACCGATGTAGTCTTCCATGTTTGGCAAATGTGAAGTAAATTCCCCGTATAACAAGTCGTTATTTTTTGCGTTTCTGAAATTTTCGCCGTTTATCCAGAGAATATCTGCCGAACCTTCATTTTGGCCTGCTTCTTTTTCCGTCATAAGTTTGGATAAGAAGTCAGGCGCATCCATCGGATAGCGTGTAAGGGTAATATCATATTCCTGTTGAAGGTGAGGAGCGACAAATTCATCAAGATACTGGTTAACTCCGTCATCTCCCCCCCACATATAAATGCCGATTTCCGAACCTTCAGCTTCACTGACTATATCATCCCAATCTTTACCCTCTAAACCGTGTGCCGCGTCCTTCTCCTGATCCTGGCCGCATGCCAGCAGCACAGACGCCATTAAACCTATAACCGGTATCACTTTTTTCATCTTTTCACACTCCGCTATAAAAATTTTTATTTTCAAAACATATAAAGTTATTTAAGTTTATGCTTTATCTGAAGCAGCCCATACCCTATTTATTTTCAAGTGCTTTTTGAGATGAGTTATTAAAGCTTTAAATTAAAACGAAGAGGGAGCACTTTAAAATATATAAAACAGTATAACTCGTTTATAAAGTTGAATAAGTAAGCCTGCTTACAACTGTGTGTGGTATTTAAAGCGTCTGTCGCCCTTATAGAAAAGAGTGTCAAACCTGTTTCCATATCTTTCTCACAAAGTATATTCTATCACATACACACCAAATATTAGTGAACATCTCGTGTCTTAAAACAAGAAGCGTTCGATGAGCTCGAACGCTTCTTTATAAAGCTTAACTAAGTTTTATACGGCGTCCTTAAGACGTTTCTTTTAATTCATCCATATCGATACCTTTTTTCTTGGCAAGGTATTTAGGAATAAGAGATACAAGGAAAAGAATAATCCCTGCGGCCGCAAATTGCAGCATTAAGTTTAACGAAATACCTTCCCGTACAATTTGTCCTGCCATAAACGCGTAAATAAACGCTCCGGGAGCCATCGTAATAAGCGATACACCGGTATACTTGGCAAAACCTAAACTCGTGAGGCCGTAAGCATAGTTCTGAACGTTAAAAGGGAACACCGGCACAAGCCGTGTAAGAATTAGGAAACTGACCCCGTTCTTTTCTACGCCCTTATCAATTTTATCGAAAATAGCATTACCTTTAAATTTCTTTAAAATCATGTCACGGGCTAAATATTTTGCTACGAGGAAAGCTGCAGCCGCACCGAGAGTGGCGCCGATAAGCGATAAAATTCCTCCAATGACAGGGCCAAATGTGATCCCCGCTACAATTGTAAGCACTGCTCCCGGAAGCATAAACACTGCAACGGCAACAAACACAAGTACAAATATCACATACCCCAGCATTCCAAAGCTGTTAATGAACTCCTGCATCGCTGCGACATCCTGAAGGCGGTCCATAATGCCCGTCTGCCATGCGATTAATATGACTGCTCCAATAGCTGCCAGTAAACTGACGAGTTTAATGGCTGATTTATTTTTTTCACTCACATTCTTCACTTCCTTTCCTGGTGATTAAAAATCACCGTTTTCTGTTCTGTCGATTACGTCCTGGTTACCATCTTCGTATGCGTGGTAAGACCATTCAATCCAGGAGCCGTCGTAGTTTTTCGCGTTATCATAACCCATTGCATGGGTAAGCACAAGCCATGTGTAGGCAGATCTTACGCCTGACTGGCAGTAGGAAATGACTGTCTGGTCACCGGCTATGACGTCTCCGTAAAGCTCTTCAAGTTCATCCATTGACTTAATTGTGCCATCTTCTGCAGTGGCTTTTGAGTACTCAATGAATAAGGAATCTTGAATTTTACCAGGGCCATAAGCACCGCTGAGTGTCGTATTTCCTTCTTCTTCATCCAGACCACGCGTATCCAATACTAAATAATCTTCACTGTCTGCTGCTTCGATCATTGTATCAAGTGAGGCGTTGAATGCTTCCTCGTTAAAATCAGGTGCAGTATACTCTGTTTCCGGACGGTCGCCTGGCTCCATAGCGTCTCCTGTTTCAAATCCTTCACCAATCCAGACATTGATACCGCCATCAAGGAATCTTACGTCTTCATGACCCATCATTTTAAGCTGCCAGAAAACTCTTGCAGAGTCGTGCTGGTCGTTTGCTGCATAAGTGACAATTGTTGTATCTTCCTCTACGCCGAATGAGCTTAACAGGTCTTCCATTTCTTCTTTAGTATTAGCCATACCGCCGTAAGGGTAAGATTCTGTGCCTGAGTAATCAGGGCGCCATACTTCAAAGGATCCCGGGATCGCCCCGCCTCTTTCATCCATCGTGCCGATTACAACAACATCCTGAGACTCATCTTCCATTAGGTCTTTTAATTCGTGGGCTGTAACAAATACTTCAGGGTTGGCATATTCACTGATTTTTTCCTGCTGTGCGGACATGTCTACCTCCTGTGCGTCAATACCGGTAATTGAAAAATAAACAATAACGCCTACAAGCAGTACTGCAAGTGCACCAAAACTTCCAAACTTCATTTTTTTACTCATTGTAATACCCTCCTCTTAAAATATGGTTCAGTTGCTCAATAATTCACAAATAATAGCTTTTATATTTGGCTCTGTTAAACTTTGTTGCATTTTAACAGAGCCTTTTATTTAAGGCATGGCCTGTCACAGGATGGGGACAGACTTATGCTTTAACAACCTGCTTAACTGCATTTTTAGATTTATAGCGGTTAATCCACGATTTAGCTGGGCTGGACAGGACATCTTCAGGGGCAGGTGCATCGTCGTAAACAACAGGTCCCCATAATAAATCAAGAATATGAAAGGCCTTCTTTCCAACTTTCATCATTGATGATCGGCAAGCGGCACAATAGACAACCACATGGTCTGATTCAAAGTCGTCTGCCCGGCGCTGCATTACACGTGTTGCTAAATCAGGGTTTGCCGGTACTATCATTCCGCCAAAGCCGCAGCAGCGGGCATTTTCTCTTGAGTGTTCAGTTTCTTCGACTCTGTAACCCAGCTCTGACATAATCCAGCGTATTCCATCCTGGATCTCTTTTTCATACCGGGTAGAACAGGAATCGTGAATTCCGAAGACAACGTCGCTGTCTTTCGCTTTCCCGCGAACTTCTTCAGGAAGGCCGATCTTAGGAAGAAGCGTCCACAGTGATTCGACATCTGTATGATCGCTCGTTTCCTTAATCGTCTTGTAACAGTTCTGACAGGCGACTATCATTGTCTCTATACCTACATCATCAATATCTTTCTGAAGACCGGCAAATCTTTCCTTGAACTTTTCTTCCTGTCCGAGGGCTTTAGTGCCTTTCCCGCAACACTTCTGCACCCCTCCAAGGTCGGGGTAAATTTGTTTTAAATATTCCATTGTTTTTTTAACGCCTTCAGGTGTGTATGAAGGCAGTGAACAACCTGGCATGAACCCCATTTTTTCAGTCATGTTACCTCACCCCTTTAACTTTCGTACAGAAGATTTTAGAGAAACCGAGTTTTTGGTGCATTTCAATGGCTTTGTGTCCTTCCATAGGGGACTTGCCATCGTTATGGAGAATGAAATCTTTCCTCATCCCCATAAATGTTTCACCGATCTTAAAATCGTTCGGACACACGTGAGTACAGCCGCCGCACATGTTACAGGAGTATGGAATGATCGGATCGATTTCTCCCTTTTCAAGAAACTCTCCGAAAATATCCTGAGGGCATTCTCCGTAATCGTTCATCATCAGGCATTCGGTCATACAGAGTTTACATTCGCATTGCAAACATCTGGATGCTTCCTTTTGAGCCTGTTCATCTGTATATCCAAGATCAAAAGCTTTGAAATCGCGTTTTCTTTCTTTAGCAGATCTGTGATTGCCCGACGTTCTTGGAAGGTTTTCAGTTCCTTTAGGAAGCGGAACGTCCAGTCTTGTTTCAAAGCTGTATTCCAGCTTGAAGTTCCGGCCTTCAGCCAGATCTTTTTCTTTCATGAACCTGTCGGCTGATGCGGCTGCTTTACGTCCGAGCGCCATAGCCTGGACGACAATAGCGCCGCCGCTTGCATCTCCGGCTGCGAATACATCCGGAAGATTTGTTGCTAACGTGTCAGGATCTGTCACGTAGCGGCCTCCGCCTTTCTGTTCAAGCTGGCCGTCTGTAATGTCTTCTACTTGCTGACCTGTCGCAAAAACAACTGTATCTATTTTTACTTCTTGTGTTTCTTCTGAAAATTCAGGAGCGAAACGCCCGTTTTCATCAAACACTGATAATACTTTTTTCAAGCGCAAGCCTTTAACCTTGCCGGCTTTATTTTTAAGAATCTCATCTGTCCCCCAGCCGTTAATGAATTGCACATCTTCTTCCTGTGATTCATCGATTTCCTCCTGGCTTGCCGGCAGGCTCTCCAGCTCTTCCAGGCTGATGAGCAGCACTTCTTCCGCTCCAATGCGCCAGGAAGACCTTGCACAGTCCATTGCCACGTCTCCTCCGCCTATTACAGCGATCTTCTTGCCTGCTTTTGGAAATTTATGAGTCAGGCTAATGTCTTTTAAATAGTCGACTGCATTGAAGACCCCTTCTGCGTCTTTTCCGGGAACGGGCGGGATGGTCCCCTTATGAGCACCGTTTGCTACAATAACAGAGTCATAGTCTTCTCTTAATTGAGAGAATGTGACGTCTTTACCAATCTCGATACCCATTTTAAATTCGACGCCTAAATCTACTAAATAGCTGTATTCGAAATCAATCACTTCACGCGGAAGGCGGTATTCAGGAATCCCTACACGCATCATTCCGCCTACGACATGCAGCTTGTCATAAATGACAACCTCGTGGCCTGCTTTGCGGAGGTCGATTGCTGCCTGGGCACCTGCAGGGCCCGCACCGATAACTGCTACTCTTTTACCGGTAGGTTCACCGACTGAGTCTTCCCAAAGCTCTTTGCGGTCAGCTCTTTCCGCCGCGAAACGTTTTAAGCCGGCAACTGAGAGCGGCTGGCCAAACTCTGAGTTTCTTCTGCAGTCTGTCTCACAAGGATGGGCGCAGATTCTCCCAAGAGTATTAGGAAGAAACAGCTTTTCCCGAATCGTTTTTAATGCTCCTTCGTAGTCACCTTTACCAATTTGTGCGATGTACTTCTTTACATCTGTGTGCATAGGACAGGCCGCTGTACAAAAAGCGTCTTCATGCCCCATGCATCCGTCAGTAATATGTGAAGCTTGCTCCAACACATTTTTTTTGAATTCCATGACTCTCACCTCTCATTCGATTTGTGAAGAAACTTCACAAAAACTTCACTATGTGAAGTTTTTCACATGATGTTTGCTTAAAAAAACGAAGGTCTTTCCCCCGCAACATCTGTAACAGTTCTTCTTATGGCTGGAAGTTACATAAATTATTTGATCATATAAATTAAAAATAAGTCCGTAACCTTTGCCAGTCTTTTTGATTTGTTGGCAGAGGCATTCATTCTTCCTGACTATTCAGTATAAAACATAAAGGTTATGTTCAATGCAGAACTTGAAGGAACAATAATACCTCCACCTTTAATTTAACAAATTTAATAAACGTATAACGATGAAAAATTCGAATAGTCTGTGACAGAGATGTAGACAAATTTCAACACAAGGTAAACTGAGTGAAGTAGTCGGCTTTAGACTGTTGTATTATAAAGGAAGTTATTATATAACACAAAAGTACTTATTTAGTCTGTTTTGTAAATCTGTTCCAGAAATTCTGAATATCTGTTTCAAAAAATAAGTGATAGTGATTTTGGACCCTTAGGGAAAATTGAGAGCCCCGCTATTTCTATATTTATCCTAAATCTCTTTTTTCTATCTCAGGTATAATAGATTCTATAACCTTTTATATATAATGGGGGATTTTATGGAGTTATTTGTTATTATGCTGGAACGGTTAGGTATTATAGTGATGGTCGCCTTCTTAATGACAAGAATTCCCTTTTTCCGTCACCTTATAGAACGACACCAGGTGACGCTGGCTCAACGTATTAGTATCACTCTTATGTTTGGCTTTTTTGGGATCATAGGAACATACACAGGAGTAGTAGTCTCTCCTGGGGAAGCCAGTTATGTGATGTGGGTATCGGAATTAGCTCAGGAAGAAGCTATAGCCAACTCCCGAGTTCTCGGAATCGTTGTCGCCGGTCTGTTAGGTGGCTGGAGAGTGGGGGTTGGAGCAGGGTTAATTGCAGGAGGGCATCGTTTCCTGCTTGGAGGATTTACAGGGTTTGCCTGCGGTATTTCCGCAGTCATTGCTGGTGTAATAGCTGGTATAGCTCACCGCTATATGAAAAAAGGGTCCAGCCTTTCTTTACCGCTTACTTTTTTTGTCGGCGTTTTAAGTGAAACGATTCAGATGACTATTATTCTTTTAGTTGCCAGGCCCTTTGACCAAGCTCTTGCTCTCGTCGAACTTATCGGTTTGCCTATGATTCTTGCGAATGGGGTAGGCGCTGCTGTTTTTGTATTAATTATACGCAGTGTCATTAAAGAAGAAGAAAAGATGGCGGCAGTCCAATCCGGCCGCGCTTTAAATATTGCTGATAAAACGATGATTCATATGAGAAAGGGTTTAACGCCTGAATCGGCCAAACAAACATGTGAAATACTTCTTCAGGAAGTTAATGCTTCAGCAGTTTCTATGACCAATCGCTCAACTATATTGAGTTACCGCGGAAAAGGAGCAGATTATTATGAAGAGGGCGAAGATATTAAAACGGAAGCGACTAAAAAAGTCCTGGAAAACGGAAATATATTCCAGGGTAACCGACAGGAAATTGATCAGCATCAAAACCTTCCTTCCGATATTAAAGCAGCTTTGATTGTTCCTTTAAAACAAAAAGAAGTCATTGCAGGAACGTTAAAATTTTATTTTCATTCTGAAAAAGAAATTACCGTATTAGAAAGAGAATTAATTCAGGGGCTGGCGACCATGTTGAGTCATCAGCTTGAACTGGCGAAAGTTGAGGAGTTAGAAAAAATTGCGAGAGAAACTGAAATCAAAGCTTTACAGGCACAAGTCAGTCCTCATTTTCTTTTTAACACTCTTAACATCATTGTTTCTATGATCAGGACTCACCCGGAAAGAGCAAGGAAACTGCTCCTTTCACTATCAAGTTTCTTTCGGCAGAATTTGGCCGGTACGCATAAATCCTGGTCCTCCTTAAATGAAGAACTGAAACATATTAAATCTTATTTAGAAATTCAAAAAGCGAGGTTTTCCAGTGCCCTCGAAGTAAAATGGGAAGTAAATAACGATCTTCTCCATAATCAAGTTCCCACTATGACTCTTCAGCCATTAGTTGAAAACGCGATTAATCATGGAAAGATTTCCAGTGATCATTCTTTGACAGTTACTATTAGTATTGAAGAAAGGAATGGACATGTGCTGGTTTCCATAAGCGACAATGGCAGAGGAATAGACAGCGAAAAATTAGCCTATTTAACTAAACGGCCAATGGAATCTGAAAAAGGGTCAGGCATAGGATTATACAATGTTCATAACCGATTATCTAATATGGTTTCACCTGATTCAGCATTGAAAATTGTTAGTGAACCTTCCATAGGTACAACTATCTCATTTCAACTTGAAAGGAGATTTTAATATGACCAGACAAACTATCCGCACGTTATTAATTGATGATGAACCTTTCAGCAGGGATGAGCTAAAGCATTTACTTTCCTCTTATTCTGAAATCGATGTGGAAGGAGAAGCTCAGTCTGCCCAAGAAGCCCTGGAAAAGATTATAGAATTGGAGCCTGATGTCATCTTTTTGGATATTGAAATGGGAGATAAAAACGGCATAGAACTAGCTTCTACTGTTCAAAAGCTAAAAAAGGTGCCTTTAATTGTATTTGCCACCGCTTACCCCGATTATGCGGTGAAAGCCTTCAGAGTTCAGGCTATGGATTACGTTTTAAAACCTTTTGATGAAGAACAGATACACGAGACAGTCATTAGGTTACGGGACGCCCTGAATAACGCGCCTTCCCCTTCACTGGGAGGGGCAAGTGAGGAATTCGGCAAACTGGCAGTTCAGCAGGAGGAATCGATTTATTATCTGGCGCCTCGGGAAATTGAATATATTTACAGGGAAGGCGGAGTGACCAAAGTCTCCAGTCAACAATGTGAGTATGTCATACGCTATCCATTAAGAGAAATTGAAGATAAGCTGCAGGATTACTCTTTTTTCAGAACCCATAAAGGGTTTATCGTTAATTTAAATCACGTGGAAGAGATGAGACCCTGGTTTAACGGGGCGTATCAATTAAAACTTAATAATGTAACCGAACTGATTCCTGTCAGCAGAAATTATGTCAAACAGCTGCGCGCGCGTCTTGAACTGTAACTGCTGATTAACATCTTACAACGCTTTTTCGACACTTTATTCATCATTTTAAACATTATAACCGTCATAATACCTTTAAACGATCATTTCACTTTATAATAAAATCAGCTTATGAAAGCCCATACATTTTAAAGTGAGGTGGATGACGTGATTACTTTTTTACTTGCAATAGCAATTTTAATTGTCGGTTATTTTACTTACGGAAAGTTTGTTGAAAAAGTATTTGGTGTCAAAAATGAGCGCATGACTCCCGCGATGAGCCAGGGAGACGGTGTTGATTACGTTCCGATGGGAACTAAACGAAACTCATTGATTCAGCTATTAAACATTGCAGGCGTCGGCCCTATATTCGGGCCGATTATGGGGGCTCTTTACGGTCCCGTTGCTTTCCTTTGGATTGTATTCGGGGCCATCTTTGCAGGAGCGGTGCATGATTATTTAACGGGAATGATTTCTATCAGGAACCGCGGAGCGCATTTACCTGAGCTTGCAGGAAAATTCCTGGGTAAAGTAATGAAACATGTCGTAAACGGGTTTTCGGTATTGCTGCTGCTTTTGGTCGGCACTGTGTTCGTTACTGCACCGGCGGCTTTGATCCATAACATGGTTCCAGGCTGGGTAACCTTAGGAATGATCATTGGTTTAATATTCCTGTATTATATTGTTGCAACAATGCTTCCTATTGATAAAATCATTGGCAGAGTTTATCCGTTATTTGGAGGACTTTTACTTATTAGTGCGTTGGGGATTGGGGGAAGTCTCGTGCTTACAGGCGCTCCAATTCCAGAAATGACTTTGACTAACATGCATCCTGAAGGATTAATGATTTTTCCGTTATTATTCTTAACTATTTCGTGCGGTGCTTTATCAGGTTTTCATGCGACACAATCACCTATTATCTCACGGACAACCCAGAGAGAAAAAGACGGGCGCAAAATCTTTTACGGCATGATGATCACAGAAGCCGTGATTGCTATGATCTGGGCAGCGGCGGCAATGAGCTTATTTTACGGGACAGATTTAAGTGCGCTCATTAATGAAGGCGGGCCTGCTGCTGTAGTAAGTGAAGTATCCCTGATGATGCTTGGGGGCATTGGCGGGACTCTCGCTGTTCTTGGTGTCATCGTCCTCCCTATTACGTCAGGAGACACGGCATTCAGAAGTGCAAGAATGATTATAGCCGACTATTTTAAAATAAAGCAGATTAAAATTAAAAACAGACTTCTAATCGCTTTACCTTTATTCTTTATGTCTTTGGCACTTACTCAAATTGATTTTACATTATTATGGCGTTATTTCTCATGGGCCAATCAGTCTACAGCAATGATTGCTCTGTGGGTAGGAGCGATGTATTTAGGTATCCAAGGGAAGAATCACTGGATTTCCAGTGTGCCAGCTGCTTTTATGACGATGGTCACTTTTACTTACATCTTAAATGCACAAATTGGATTCGGATTATCTATGCCTCTCTCTTATGCTTTGGCTGCACCAGCAACTGCGGTGGTCATCTTATTGTTCGCTAAAAAGCTGAATAAAGAACGTTCATTAAACGTCATCGAAGCGGATGCACGTCCTGAAAAAGCAGCTTAAACTAGCGGCTAGAACAACGCTTTCAGTTTTGTTTCTTATAAAGAATTGCCGGTTCTCAGTTATTTGAGAACCGGCTTTTTTCATTAATTCCGGTCTCTGTCTGTTAAAGGTAAGTCGTTAATTTCCAATGGAGTTTGGTCTTTCAAAATACAAGTGGTGGTGAGTTTGGCATCCCGGGTTAAATGATTTATTGCATGCAGGACAGTGAGTCGAAGACTGCATATACTGCTCGATTGTAAGCTCAGTACCGCATGCGCCGCAAAGAACAGCTTTTTGCCAGAATTCTTCTGCAGGCCACCTTTCTACAGAGTGGCCTGCTGTTTCATGATGGCAATGGATACACGGGTAATACGTGCCGCAGCACTTAAATTTTATAGCGATTCTATCGCGCTCGGAATGGTAATGGGAACAGCGGGTTTCCGCGTCTACAACTTTTCCCTTCACAATGACATCGTGGATTTTCATAATAAGCCTCCTCTATAAGGTTTAAAAATATGGCCATGCTGGGGGTCGGCCATGCTGGGGGTCAGTCCCCCCATTTATTGGGAATTACTCACTTGAGGTCGTTTACTTGATAATTGCGAGCAGGATGGTATACTTTTTTAAATCTACATTAATCATACTGGAGGGTTCTACACCATGAAAGCAAAACCTTGTAAAGATTCCAGGGTTATAAAAACGGGACGAGTGTTCCCTCAGGATACAAATAACCATGATACCCTTTTTGGCGGGAAACTGATGAGGGACATTGATGATGTGGCCTCAATTTCTGCTGCAAGGCATTGCAGGAGGGAGTGTGTCACAGCTTCTACTGATTCAGTGGACTTTCTGCACCCTATCCGTCAGACTGATTCAGTGTGCCTTGAATCGCATGTCACCTGGACAGGTAAAAGTTCAATGGAAGTCTTCGTTAAAGTGATCGCAGAGGACCTGCTGACCGCAGACCGCCGTGTAGCCGCTACAAGCTTTCTCACGTTTGTTGCATTGGATGAGGAAGGCAAACCAGCTGGTGTACCGGACGTTATACCTGAAACAGAAGAAGAAAAATACCTGCACGACACGGCTCCTGAACGGGCTAGAGTAAGAAAAGAAGGCAGAAAAGAAAGTAAAAAACTAGCACAAATCCTGTCAGAGTTAAAGCCTTGGGACGACTGACCATGAAAAGGGAATTAATGGGGGGGCAGACCCTCCAGGAATTTACATATTAAGTTTTTTAATTTAACCTGACAGTCAGGTACCCAATAATAAAGCCTGTAAAAATTACTATTATAATCAGGCTAATGACATACTGTAATAATTTAGACCCGGATTTGCCGTTTCTTCCTTTCCCTGTTCTTTTCGGAGTACGATCACTCACTTGTGACACTCCTTTTGTAATATTAGTATAGAAGAAGGAAATAAATTGGGGGACAGACCTCCCAGTAATTTACAAATAAAACCGTGCGGCTTTTACTTTGCCCGCACGGTTGTTTTAATAATCAGTTAGAAGACGGTCTTCTTTAGTTATCCGTCGTCTCCATCGCCGTCTAATTCATCCACAAAATCTTCGTTAATTTCTATATTTATGGAATCCTCGCCATTATCCCCATTGCCGTTTCCTCCACCGGCACCGTCATCGCCGCCTGGAAGCATAGGTAGAAGGTAGTTGACTATAAAAAACAAAATAATAATTGTAATGATCGTTATAAAAGCATACTTAATAAATGTTGCGCCAACTTTGCCCGGCTCTTCTTTTTTTTCGACGCGCTTATAGTCATCACTCACATGTAACACTCCTTTATCATTCTCTTAGTGTGAGTGATACCCTATCAGGCAAGACTGAAACATACCAGGCTTTAATGTAAAAAAATGGGGGGACAGACCCCCCACTTATTTCCATTAAATGACGACGCCGCCGTCGACGGAGAGGACCTCCCCTGTGATAAAGCGGGCTTCGTCTGATGCGAGGAACAGATAAGCGTTCGCGATGTCCTCTGGTTTGCCCAGATCTTTCAGCACGGATTTGTCTTTCATCATATCGAGAACTTTATCCGGCATTTTTTCTGTCATTGGAGTCAGCACAAATCCTGGTGCTACAGCGTTGACACGGACATTAAAGCGGCCAAGTTCTTTAGCCCACGTTTTTGTCATGCCATTCACACCCCATTTAGTGGCGGCATAGTTTGTCTGTCCGAAGTTTCCATACGTGCCGACTACGGAAGATGCATTTAAAATGACGCCGCCGTTCTGCTCTTTCATTACAGCTGCAGCTGCCTGGGAAATATTGAATACACCTTTTAAGTTAACATCTATTACTCGGTCCCACTGGTCTTCTTCCATTTTTAACAACTGGGCATCAGCAGTAATTCCTGCATTATTAACGACGATATCTACACTGCCGTAAATTTCTTTTGAATAGTCAATAAGTGATTTTACCGCTTCCCGGTCTGTGACGTTTACAGATTGAGAGACCGCTTTTCCTCCGTCAGCCTCAATTTCCTGAACAACCTGGTTAATATCCTCTTCATTTAAGTCAGCTACTACAACATTCGCTCCTTCTTTTGCAAACGTTAATGCTGTCGATTTCCCGATTCCTCGTCCTGCTCCTGTCACGATAGCTGTTTTCCCTTGTAATCTCATGAGTTCAACCTCTCCCTTTTTTCTTATAAGAATGTTTGTTAGTTACCCTTGAAACTATTACTCTCTATTTTTTACAGCAGACCAATCATAGAAACCAGAATGGCCACGACAACTGATAAAACTGGAATGAGTGCGCCTACAACGAAAATATCTTTATAAGAATCTTTATGTGTCATTCCTGTAATAGCAAGCAATGTCAGGACGGCACCGTTGTGCGGCAGGACGTCCAGGCCGCCGGATGCAATGGAAGCAACTCTGTGAAACGCTTCCGGTGGAATACCTGTATTCATGGCAATCTGATAGTACTGTTCCCCAAGCGCTTCTAGCGTAATTCCCATACCTCCGGAAGCTGAACCGGTCGCCCCGGCAAGCACGTTAATTGCTGCTGCCTGGGAAAAAAGCGGGTTTCCCGGAATGCCCATAACAAGTTCCGTTAACCTTTCAAACCCTGGAACTGCCCGTACGACAGAGCCGAAGCCTACCGCGGCACTTGTATTAATAATTGCTATTACAGATCCGCTGGCACCGCCGTTGATTGCTTTTGTAAAGCCTTTGAATTTAGAAATATTGAAAAGCATAATAGAAACAATCCCGGTAAGTAAGGCGACTACAATATCCCAGTTCAACACATTTAATGTGAAGACGACGAGGACAAGCGGCAGGAAAGACAAGGCCACATGTGGAACTTTTCCGTTATCATCTTCCGTAGTAACTTTCTTGTCTTTCGGCTCGGTATACACTTCACCTGCAGCTGTAAGTTTCTTTTCTCGCCAGCGGAGATATAAGTACCCTCCAACTGCCATGACCACTGCCGCAGATAAACCCATTACAGGAGCAGCCATCGCATTGGTTCCATAATACTCAGTTGGAATCAGGTTTTGAATTTGCGGAGTACCGGGGATTGCTGTCATTGTAAAGGTAAAAGCCCCTAAGGCGACTGTCGGCGGGATAAGCCGGCGCGGGATATTAGCTTCCCTGAACAGAGCCAGCGCCAAAGGATAGACTGCAAACACAACAACAAACAAACTAACACCGCCGTAGGTTAAAACGGCCGCAGACACGATAACCCCTAAAATGGCCCGCTGAGTACCGATAATCTTCGTTAACCCCATGGCTACCGACTTTGCCATTCCAGTATCTTCCATTAGCTTCCCAAAGATTGCCCCTAGCATAAATACCGGAAACCATGTTTTGGCGAACCCTACAAACCCTTCCATATACGTATTTGTATAGGCGTCAAGAAGATCAAGCCCGCCAGTCAGTGCGACAACCCCTGCTGCGATCGGTGCGACCCAAATAATTGACCATCCCATATAGGCCAGTACCATAATTAAAATTAATCCAAGTAAAATTCCTAACAATGGTTTCTCCCCCTTAGAAAAATCGTTTTAGTAATAATTAACATAAAACAGCTTTACCATTGGCACTCCCTAACTTCATTTTTTCTTCCTTAAAAATGCTTATATCCATCGGCTTCAGTTCATCTGAAATAATTGGTTTGAAATCCATTTGACCGAGAATATCTTTATCAAGATCCACCCCTGGAGCAATTTCAGTAAGAACGAGTCCTTTAGGCCCCAATTCGAAAACAGCGCGTTCTGTTACATACATAACCGGCCGGTTTAATTCTGACGCATACGAACCGCTGAACGTGATTTGCTCCACATCCTTAATAAATTTTTTGATTTTTCCTTCCTGCACAATTTTCATTTCACCATCCTGAATGTCTACTTTCAGTCCTCCTGCAGTAAATGTTCCGCAAAAGACAACCTTTTTCGCATTCTGGGTAATATTAATAAATCCTCCTGCACCCGTAATTTTGGTGCCAAATTTACTTACATTAACATTTCCTGATTCGTCCAGCTGGGCCAAACCTAGAAAAGCAAGGTCTAAACCGCCGCCGTCATAAAAATCAAACTGGTAAGGCTGATCGATGATGGCATCCGGGTTTGTAGAGGCACCAAAACTCAATCCCCCAGCAGGAATACCGCCGATAGGGCCGGATTCAAGAGTGAGTCTCATTTGATTAATGACGCCTTCTTCACTGGCAACAGAAGCTACCCCTTCAGGAACCCCTATCCCAAGGTTGGTAACAGCGTTCGGTATCAGTTCCATAGCAGAACGGCGGGCGATAATTTTACGCTCATTTAATGGAAGTGGCTTCAATTTATCTAAAGACATTTTAATTTCACCGGAATATGTCGGATTATATTGTTCATGGAAAGTCTGCATATGGTTTTCCTGCTTTGCTTCAACGACTGCATCTACAAGAATTCCAGGTATTTTCACCATGCGAGGGTCCAGCGTTCCGTTTTCGACGACTTTCTCTACTTGAAGAAGTACAATGCCTCCGCTGTTTTTAGCTGCCTGCGCCATCGACAGGACTTCAAGTGTCGCTACCTCTTTTTCCATTGTGGCATTCCCCAATTCATCAGCATATGTTGCGCGGATCACTGCCACATGAATCGGAAAGGAATGGTAGAATAAATATTCTTTATCATTAAATGTCATCAGCTCTACCATATCTTTTGTCGTGTGGTCATTAATTTTCCCGCCATCGTTACGCGGATCAACGAATGTTTTCAGTCCGACATGTGAGATTGTCCCCGGTTTTCCGGCTGCAATGTCGCGGAACATATGTGTAATCACACCTTGCGGCAGATTGTAAGCTTCTATTTTATTATCGATTGCCAGTTTTTGAAGTTTTGGGGCAAGCCCCCAATGGCCGCCTATGACTTTTGAAACAAGGCCTTCATGACCGAGGTGGTTCAAACCTCGCTCTTTACCGTCTCCCTGACCTGCAGCATACACTAATGAGAGGTTTCTGGGTGCTCCCTTTTCCAAAAAGCGTTCCTCAAGAGCCTGGGTCAGTTCCTCCGGATGTCCGTTTCCAACGAATCCTCCTGTGGCCACCATGGCACCGTTTTCAATTTTACTTACCGCTTCTTTTGCAGTCATTACTTTACTCATGATTCTCAACCTCCGCTTCATTTCCACATACTTCAAAGGTTGAATATTTAAAAGTATATAGAAATGAGATTTATAATTTTTTATCTGCTTAGTTATGTTGCAAGATTGATGCCAACTTTTTTGTCGAAAAATAAGAGGTTAATGAGTTTCAAGCTGATACTGCAAAGAGGCATGTTGTATGCGTTTTCATGGAATTTTCATACAATTGTCACTTTTACTTAACAGTTATAACTAAGTGTACACTTTAATGTAATTAATTCTTTACACATTATAAAGCTATCTTAAGGAGTGTTCATTTTAATTTACAATTTTTAATGTAAGCGCTTTTTTGTTTATAAATTTGTAAAAAATCCAGAAAAATTTTTAACGCTGTAAAAAAATGGGGGGGTCAGACCCAGTAGCCTTGCACGAATGGAATATATTGTAATTTTAAGTTTACAAACACAAAAAAAGCTCCTATTGTAGAGGAGAGACCAATACTTGTTCCC
>NZ_FOGT01000001.1 GCF_900111295.1 Salipaludibacillus aurantiacus
TCGCCCCGGACACCCTTGCCATTCGCTAACGGTTCCCATTGCCAAGCCCGTAGTGGACTTCCACCACCTAGCTGTCAGACATGCCGGGCACACTATAAAAAAGCACCCGGAAAAAGTTCCGGGTGCAGTTTGTCTTGGATAGAGGTTAAGCTTTAGTTTTTGATTTCTTTTTCGCTTTCTCTTTATCTTTTTTCATTTGCTTACTTCGCAGCTGGCCGCAGGCGGCATCGATATCCGAACCTTGCTCATGCCTCACGCCGCATTGGATGCCGTTTTTCATCAGAATATCGTAAAAAGTGAGGATAGATCCTTTTTCACTCTGTTTGTACTGAATATATTCATCCACTGGATTGTAAGGAATCAGGTTGACGTAAGACAGTTTTTTCTTGTCTTTGATAAGCTCAACAAGTTCTCTTGCATGTTCCGGCTTATCGTTTACCCCATCAAGCAGAATATACTCAAATGTCAGCCTCCGGTTCTTTTTCTCCAGATAGTAATCTACGGCTTCCATCAACTTTTCAATAGGCTGGGCTTTATTTACTTTCATTATTTTTGTCCGCAGCTCATTGTTTGGAGCATGAAGGGAAACAGCCAGATTAACTTGGAGGTCTTCCTCTGCAAACTGGTATATCTTATTAATGATTCCGCTCGTGGATACTGTAATATGGCGCGCCCCTATAGCGAGGCCTTTATCACTGTTGACTACCCTCAGGAAGTTCATCAGGTTTTCATAATTATCAAATGGTTCGCCAATTCCCATTACCACAATATGACTGACGCGTTCACCTTCTCCCGCGTGATCCATGCTGTGCTGGACATTCATAATTTGCTGGACGATCTCACCGCTTGATAAATCCCTGTCCTTAGTCAGCAGGCCGCTGGCACAGAAACTGCAGCCGATATTACAGCCGACTTGAGTTGTTACACAAACAGACGACCCATAGTCAAATCTCATCAGAACAGTTTCAATTAAATTTCCATCTTTTAACCTGAACAGAAATTTTTCAGTTCCGTCCTGTGAGACTTGTTTAGAATGAAGCTCAAGCGACTGTATAACAAAGTTCTCTTCTAAAAGTTCTATACATTCTTTTTTTAAGTTCGTCATGTCAGAAAAACTTGTCACACGTTTAATATACAACCAGTCCCAAACCTGGGAAGCGCGGAACGCTTTTTCTCCCCGTTCTGTGAACCAGGTTTTTAATTGATCAAAAGTTAATCCATAAATGGATGGTTTCTCCATTGTAAACCCTCATTTCAGATGTTAATACTAAAAAAGAATTATACTTTACTAAACGCCGGTTTTCAAGCCATCTGACATTATCTCAATTTCACCTTGATTATTCAAGCATGACAGCTTTTTATCATTTCCATAAACAAGCTCTACAAACTGTTCTTCCTGCTTATCGGCATCGTCATACAACGGGGCCCTCCGCGTCCCCTGGCGAGCTCTGAACTCGGAACCTCTATGACATCAATGCCATAGGATTTAAGCGTATCGTTTGTAACATAATTCCGGTCATATGCAACCACTGTCCCCGGAGCCAATGCAAAGGTGTTGCTTCCATCATTCCATTGCTCTCTTGCTGCTTCAATAGCTTGACCGTCCCCTACCGGGATCAGCTCCAGTTCATTAAGGTGCAAACATGATTTTAAAGTTTCAATCAGGTTGGACTTTCTCTCCACTACCACCTGTCTATTACTATTCTCTCTTAAAATATACAGGTTCATGTCATCAGCAATTTTCATCACAGCAGGATGAACAGTAAATTTATTAGTATCAAGCTGGGTAAATACCGTATCTAAGTGCATAAAAGCACGTTTTTTCGGTATTTCAACCGCAATCACTTGTTTAATAGGAGAATTCAATGAACGAAGCTTTTTGAACAGTATTTCAATTGCTTCAGGACTCGTTCTTGCACTTAAGCCTATCGCCAGTGTATCTTGAGAAAGCACAAGTATATCTCCCCCTTCAATAGGAAAACGCGATTTATCATCGTTTACTTGAGGAATATCTGAATCGCTAAAAAGCGGGTGGTGCGCTGTAATATATTTCATAAATAACGTTTCATTTTTTCTGGCCGTATGATCCATACGGTTGTATGAGATACCATGACCGATAATGGATGCGGGGTCTCTCGTAAAATACATGTTTGGCAATGGATCGATATAAAAAGGTTTATTGCTGTCAATTAACCCCGGCAGGACAAGATCTGTTTCTACTTTAACCTCTTCTTTGCGTATCCCGCTTATGAGCATGTTTACAAGTTCCTCAGGCTCTCTATCGGCAAGATACTCGTACAAATAAGTGTACACCTTGTCCTCTTCCTGATGAGTTAATTGAGATAGTTTGATAAAGTCTTTAATAAATGCTTTTTTTGTCTCTTCAGCTTTAAGTGCCTCGGTTGCAAGATCCGTTAAATAAAGGACTTCCGCCCCTTTACTTTGGAGGGCTTTCGCAAATTGGTCATGCTCTTTTTGAGCCACCCGTAAATTAGGAATATCATCAAAAAGCAGTGCCTCCAGATAATCAGGGTATATATTTTCAATTTCTTTTCCCGGACGGTGAATAATTACTTTTTCAAGTGATCCAATTTCTGAATAAATATTAAAAGGTGATGTCATAGCGGATGTCTTCCTTTCGTATCTGTGTAATTTATAAAAATAGCGAGTTTAAATTATCTACCCTTAAAGAGACCCGATCAACCTGATTATTCTTAGTAAACTATATGTATGAATTCTTAAAACCGATTTGCCAGCGTTTCAACAGGCAGAGCTGTGTACTGAGACTGTTTACTATATTCCCGAATTCCTTTCTTAAAGCTAAGAAAGCTGCGAAAGCTTAATTCACATCAGACTCCCGGAAGCTTTTATTATTACTTTCATCACCAGACTAAGAAGGCCTAATCGTTTCTCTCCCTGTCTTTTTCCTGATCAATGGTGCCTTCGTTATAAACATCGGAAACTTGTTCATGGACGACGGCTAAACCTTCTAAAGCAGCACTTTGATTCTCCTCGCCTGCCTGGTAATTTTTCTCTAGCGCCTCATTTTGTGATTTATTATTTTTTCTTTTCATCAGCAAGGCCTCCTTTAAGGTCTTCTTTAGTATCCCGTTTTAAAGAAGAAACTATGCAAAATCGGCCTGCTAAAGAAGGGGTTATTTATGAGTTATGCCAGTCTTTCAATAATTGTTGCATTAGCCATTCCCATCCCTTCACAAATAGCAAGTAAACCATACCTCTCTTTCGACCTTTCCAGTTCATGGACTAAACTTGCCATCAGTTTCGTTCCTGTAGCTCCGAGCGGATGCCCCAAGGCAATAGCTCCTCCGTTTACATTTAATCTTTCCGGATCGGCCCCTGTTTCTCTCAGCCAGGCCAGAGGGACAGGAGCAAATGCTTCATTCACCTCATACCTTCCAATATCATCTATTTTCAGGCCTGCTTTCTCCAACACTTTCTTCGTTGCTTCAATAGGACCTGTAAGCATTAATGTAGGATCAGAGCCGATCACTGTTCGGGCAATAATACGCGCTTTAGGTTTTAATCCTGCTTTTTCTGCCATATCTCGGGACATTAGCAGAACGGCAGATGCTCCGTCACTTATTTGACTGGCATTACCTGCTGTAATGACTCCGCCTTCTTTAAATACCGGCTTTAAACTGGTTAAGGCTTTCAAAGTGGTATCTTCCCGTGGGCCTTCATCAGTATCAAAGATGCTCTTAGTGCCTGTCCCGTCATAAACTGAAACAGGGACTATTTCTCTGGAGAACTTTCCTGAGCGAATCGCCTCACAGGCTTTATGATGGCTTTCCAAGGCAAACTGATCCAGCTCTTCCCTTTTAAAACCCCATTTTTCCGCTATTCGTTCTGCTGACTCTCCCTGATTAATTATTTCGTATTTATCAGTCAGCCGGCTGCTTTGTTTTGTCTCTCCAATTGCAGAAAACATAGGCTCCCTTGTCATACTTTCTATTCCTCCTGCAATGGCAATATCCATGTCCCCGCTTATTATAGCCTGGGAGGCAAAGTGCAAAGCTTGCTGGCTTGATCCGCACTGCCGGTCAATCGTTACTCCCGGCACACTTTCAGGGAATCCGGCAATTAGTGCAGCTGTCCGTGCTATATTTCCTGCCTGTTCACCCGCCTGTGTCACACAGCCTAAAATGACATCCTCTATCATCCTGCTTTCTATACCTGCCCTTTTAACCACATGTTCCAGCAGTTCAGCAGCTAATTCATCAGCTCTTTTGTGAGCCAGACTTCCTTTTCTTTTCCCAGCAGCCGTTCTTACTGCTTCAATAATAACCGTTTCCCGCACTCCTATCCCTCCATTAATTACATAGTTTATACTTCACTTTTAAGTATAAACTGATTAAACCGCTGACAAAAGAATTTTCAGATTTATCGGGCAAAAAAAAGAGGCTTGCTGTAACTCAGTAGCAAGTCTCCACCAGTCTGTTAAAAGTTAAAGAGAATTCTCGGCAGATTTCTTAAATAAAATACTTCTTTTACCCATTTCTTCTTCTAAGATCCGGATAAATTCTTCATCAAGATTTAAATCTAACGCATTTTTGTATACTTCGTATAATTGTTCATCATTTAAATGTGTAATAGATGAAGACATCCACAACCCTCCCCTTTCTTAACCCGGGTCGGTTGCACTACCAGCTCCAAACTATTCAAGTGCCCACCTACGAATAGTTTTTCATAGCTCCCCAAAGTTTGTTATACGTAAAAATACTAAGCCGGCTCCTATAATCTAAAAAGTTAATACCCTATAATATTTTTCATAAACTACTTTTTAATATATCTATTACTATATTAGCATATTTCCCGCAAAAAGGAATAAACGTTCCCCTTATTTTTATTAAAAATGGAATATTTTAAATAATTTAATTTTTTTGTAATATTAAAACATTATATTTAATAAAAGCGACGTACTACAGAGCACTTATATCTTTCATTTTTTTATAATACCTGTTATTCTTACAGAAACATACGTTTGCTTTCAGGAGGGAAAATATGAACTTTTTGGCAATAGATTTTGAGACTGCCTCCCGTCAAAGAGGAAGCGCTTGTGCAATTGGACTTGTCCATGTTGTGGAAGATGAAATTGCAGAAGAAAGATATTCATTAATTCGTCCGAGAGATCCGTACTTTGACCCTTTCTGCGAAAAAGTGCACGGAATTACATGGGAAGATGTCAAAGACTCTCCGACTTTCGAAGATCTGTGGCCCGAATTATCCGGCTACTTTCAGAATAATCTCGTTATTGCTCATAATGCCAGCTTTGATATTAGTGTGTTAAGGCATGCTTTGGATCAATATAACATCGCGTATCCCGCTATGGAATATAATTGTACAGTAAGTATAGCGAAAAAAACGTGGCCTGAGTTTTATAACTTTAAACTGAATACGATCGCCCACCATCTGGATTTACAATTTGAGCATCATCATGCGTTAGAAGACGCCCGGGTGGCTGCCCGCATCTTAATGAAAGCGTCGGAGATCCACAATGCTTTTGAACAGGAAACTTTATTGAAAAAACTGAACATGTGGAACGGAACGCTGGAGCCTGGCGGATACCTCACTCCAGGTATGAATAAAAAGAAACAGCTTGCCGCAAAAAAAGCAGCACGCCAAAGGTAAAAGCTCTTTGTATTTTGCGTGTGGCAATCCTGTCAGCCTGTCTGAACTTATGGACTGGCAGACTAAATTACTTTTAAACAGCAATTACCAGACAATATGGAGGATAGTTATGAAGCTAACTTTTTTAGGCACAGGGGCAGGCATCCCCGCCAAACAACGCAACGTCTCTTCGTTAGCCCTTCATCTTATGGATAAAAACAACACTATTTGGCTGTTCGATTGCGGAGAGGCTACCCAGCATCAAATTCTTTATTCTCCCGTTAAGGCAACTAAGATTACAAAGATATTCATCACTCATTGCCATGGTGACCATATCTACGGTTTACCCGGCCTCTTATCCAGCAGAGCTTTCCACGGAGCGACCACCCCTCTGACTTTGTATGGTCCGAACGGGCTTAAAGATTACATTGACATATCTTTAAAAATAAGCGGGACCTTTCTTACTTATCCGCTAATTATAAAAGAAATTGATGGTCAGGGAATTTGCTACGAAGATGCAGAGATTACTGTTCATTCTGCCGAACTTAACCATGGCGTCACCTCTTTCGGCTACCGCATCTCCCAAAAAGACAAACCTGGCCCTCTGCTTATCTCCAAAGTTAAAGAAGCTGGCATTCCCGAGGGACCAGTTTTAAATAAATTAAAAAAGGGAGAAAAGGTAAAACTTAAAGACGGACGAACTTTTAAGGGGACAAATTTCACAGGGCCTCCCAAAAAAGGAAAATCTGTTGCTATTTTAGGAGACACAAGTCCTTCCGTCAACGCCGTTCGTCTGGCTGAAAGGGTGGATACATTAGTACATGAGGCGACATTTGCAAGAAACGAAAACGACCTCGCATTAAAGTACGGTCATTCCACCACGCTTCATGCTGCTGAAACAGCAAAAAAAGCTGGTGTCAAACAATTAGTTATGAATCACATCAGTTCAAGGTACCAGACAGCAGAGCAAAAGGAAAAATTAATTGCTGAGGCAAGAGCTATCTTTTCTGAAAGTGACATCGCTGAAGATCTTTCTTCCTTTAATATATAATTGATTTGATAAACATACTTTCTTTTCCGTCCAGTCAAAAAACGTAAAAGCTCCAGTTAAAAACTGAGACTTTTACGTTTTTTTATCTCATTAATTTGTTACTCCGGACTGTTTCTTTAGACGAAATCCCTGGGTCGTTATTAATACCCCTGATATGACAATAGCCGCTCCGGTAACCTGCATGATAGTAATTGCTTCGCCCAGCCACAAATAAGCACCGAGCATTGTGGCTACCGGGAGAAAATTAAGAAAGACCGAGGCCTTGGATGCCCCGAGTATACCGACTGCCCGGTTAAAAAATATTAACGCAATAAATGAAGGAAAAATTCCTAAATATAACAGACCTGTCACTATGTCAGTCTCCAATAGCTGCGGCACTCCTGTCCACATCCATTCGGCTGCTACAAAAGGCAGCAGGACGATAAGCGAAAGTCCTGTCATCACCAGAAGGGCTGCAAAGGCCGGGAACAAATGCATATATTTTTTTACGAAAATAGAGTAGGCAGACCAGCAAATAATTGCTCCTGTCATTATAAGATCTCCAGGGTTCCAGTCCATACGTACCAGCTGAAAAATACTGCCGTCGACCACTACCCATACTGCTCCAAGTAAAGACAGCATGACGCCTGCCCATTGAATACGGTAAAGCTTCTCTTTTAAAATATATGCACTTAATACGACCGTAAGAGCTGGAATAAGTGTCTCCAGTACTGCCACGTTAGTAGATGTAGTAAACTGCAATGAAGCATAAATAAATGTATTAAAGAAAGTCACCCCGGATAATGTCATCCAGAAAAAAGGCTTTTTATATCTTATAAATATCTCCCTGTGTTCCCACGTTTTTTTCCACGCAAAAGGCAATACAATGAGAAAAGCGATTAAAAGACGAAAGAACGCTATAGTAAAAGGAAGCAAATCATTAATTGCTTTTCCAACTAAAATATTACCAGCATAAAAAATGACTACGAGGATCATAAGGAAGTAGGCTGTCAGCATCCGGCCCTCTCCTCCTCACACTTTATAAAATAGAACATCTGAAAAGTCTACCACATCTTCCTGAAAACTGCATTAGATGCACATATAAAAAGAGGCTTGACAAAAACTAAAGACGGCTTTGTAAAAGACGAACATAATTCTATCAGTCAGGCGGGTCACCTTCACTTTTACCACTTATTTAATAGCCTCAGCTTTTTTAATTGAAGGACAGAAGGCGTCGACGCCACCGGGAGTATGCGCAGGCTGAAGTTCCAGTTTCCCGAAGCAGTTAGACTTCGGCGTTTTCACAGGACGTGAAGGGGTTAGCCGAAGATCCCTGCGACAATGTTGCACTTATGCCTGTGGTGTAAGCCTTCGCCGAGAGTGAACCCGCAGATTAAATAATTAGTGTACAAGCTCCTGGGCAAGCTTCCGCCTGACGGACTGAATCACTCCTTTTCTCAAAAAAAACAGCCGAACAAAATTCGAAAATTTTGTTCGGCTTTCTTTATGATTACTATTCTTTTGTCCCAACCTCAGAGACTACATTTCTTTACACACTTTCTTTACTGGTTGTCTTTTAGCTTCTGCAGTATTTGAGGGTATTCCCGTCTTAATTTCATACCCGTTAACTTTAAAACCTTTCTTTAGGAGAAACTTAGCTCCTATATTCAATTCTGTTTTATCAGCTGCTACTAAATAGATGGTATGTTTGTCAATCTTCGCGTAATGCCTTTTAATGTATGCAAGCGGCATATTAAGACTTCTGCTGACCGGATCATTATGAGCGGTATGAAATTGCCGGATATCCACAATAATACTGCCTGAATCTTTAAGCTGATCCGTCCTGATCTGACTCAGCCCCCTTACAGGAACATAGCGCCTGAAAACAAAGACAATCATAACTGCTATGATGAAACCAATAACTACATTCACCCATATCCCTCACTATCTGTTATTTACCTTTATACTTTTTTGCAACTGTTTTAAGCATATGTCCATTATATACCCTTACAGGTATAAACGTCAAAGATGTGATATGGGTAAGAGGTTGAGGCAATAGTAAACACAAGTCCTGCACAAAACGATTAAGATATTTATATGTGAACTTAAATAAGACCTTACTTTTTCAAAGCCTGTCAAATAAGTTTTAAAAGTCCTTCAGCGGTCTGAAAAACGATTAAAAAACAGGCCATTCTTTTTTTTCAGCGATCTGTTTCATACTTTTATCAGGATTTACAACTACAGGGTTATTAACAAACTCAAGCAGGGGGAGGTCGTTTTCACTGTCTGCGTAAGCCCATAGATCATCTGTATCCGCCTTTTTATTATTCGCACTGAGAGATTTATTGCCAAGCCAGTCAACTATTCTTCTGACTTTTTCTTCCCCATTTACAATCGGGCCGGTTTCTCCCGTACACTGGCCCTCACTGTCAAACTCCAGCTCAGTACTGATAACATGCACTTCAAGATCCAATTCTTTAATAAACGCGTGAAGAAAAGGCTCCAAGGCGCCAGATAAAATAATAATCTCATCTCCTTCAGACTGATGCTGGCGGATTTTTTTTACGAGGTCATAATGGATCTCATCGTATCCTTCCAGAACGAGTGTCTTAAAAAAAGCTTCCAGTTCTTTTGCAGTTTTTCCTTTAAAGGACCTTGCAAATGATTTGAAAAATGCCTGACGAAAAGCTTGTTTTCCTTTAAATACCCCCAGAACGCCAGCTTTAACAAGCCCTCCGCTGACAACCATCCATTCTTTCCATGTAAATTCTTTTTTTGCTACTAAAAACATCGCTTTGAAAGAGTTTCCCTGATATAGCGTCCCATCAAAATCAACTGTTACAACCGCCATAGTTATCACCTCTCCCACTATTCTAATCCAGCGTCTGAAAATTGTAAATTAATAGAAAAGACTTATTTTTATACATATTTTAAGAATTTTTTCCTAAGGGTTGAGAGAACTAGGAATTTCTGTTCCCGGAAGTATGGTATAAAGCGCGCCACGTATGATAAGCAAGACGATCAAGAAATTGAATAAACTGAACGGCGTTAATACCTTCATCTACAGTAAGGTTCTCTTTTACTGTTGCTTCTAAAAGTTCCTGGCGGCTGTACCTTCGTCGATTGGCAATTTTAATTGAATGTTCTTCTGCCATTTCGACTGTTTTGTCAGACAGTTCGTCACTATGGGTAATGACGTTATTAAAGAGTTCATCCACGTCTCTCATGAATTTATTTATTTTACTGTCTGGGAGCCCCTGTACATAATGGTCAGCTTCTTTAAGTGCTTTTAACAACCGTCCAATATGGTCAACAGCATGGACCATTGCCACCTGCTGTTTATATGCCTGAGCGGATACAGATGTCTCATTTGCTCTAATGGTAGATAGAAACTGTTGAATTTCTGACAAGCCAAAGGTCACTTGCTGAAATTTTACTCTATGTGAATCTTTAACTGTCCTGTCCTCCAGAATTTCCTTGCCTGCTGCGGCAAGATCATACAGCATTTTTCTTAAAGCCCTTCTCACCGCTTCAAGAGCTACAGGCCCCACTACTGCCACACTTTCATCCAGAAAAGTCATATAAGGTGTTTCCTTTTTCTCAGGTATAATCCATTTCACAGTTTTTTTGAACCATTTAAGGATTGGCAGTATAAGCAAAACACCAGAAACGTTGAAAAGTGTATGGAAAATCGCAAGCTGTACAGCCGGATCTTCCACTTGAAACGCTTCTGCAGTCATCATGACAGCATAAATGAGCAGCGGTAATGCTATTACAGCGATAAGACCTGTAAACAGATTAAACATAATGTGCGCTGTGGCCGTCCGTTTCGCTGCCACTGTACCGCCTATGGCTGCCAAAAAGGCTTTAGCAGTGGTTCCAACATTCTGTCCTATTACTAATAAAGCGGCCTGATTAAAATCTATGGCGCCAGTATGGAGAGCCGTTAAAGTGGTAACCACTGCTGCGCTCGATGACTGCAAAAGGATAGTCATCACCGCTCCTACTATGACTAAAACAGGGAGCCACCACCATTCATGTCCGTGGAATTGAGATAAATTAATAAACTCTGTAAAACCTCCCATACCGTTTTGCAAAATATCTATGCCTAAAAAAAGAAGCCCGAAACCTGTTAACGCCTGGCCTTGCGATGAAAATCTTTTTTTTGAGAGAAGTTTTAAAACAACGCCCGCTCCGATTAATGGAAGAGCCAGCATACTCATGTTTATTTGAAACCCGATAGCCGATACAATCCAGCCCGTGCTTGTACTTCCCACATTCGCCCCTATAATGACGCCTAGCGACTGACTGAATGAAAGCAAGCCGGCACTCACAAAACCTATAGTCATAAAAGTTGTTGCACTGGATGACTGAATTAAGGCTGTCAAAGCGGCACCGGAAAATATAGAACTGAATATCCCTCCTGTAAACTTTTTCAACCTGTCTTTCAATGTTTCCCCTGCCATTGATTTTAAGCCTTCAGTCATAAAATTCATTCCCAGCAGGAAAAGCCCTATACCTCCGAAAATTAAACCAAATGTTTCCAAATAATACTCAATCCTTCCCCTTGACCCCAGGTAAGTATTTTAAATTTAAAATACCATATTCCATTAAGAAAGTTAATAAATGTCTGAATTCAATGAATTCCCTACAGTAAATTCCATTTTCAGGCATAAAAATTTAAACGATCGTTTAAATTTTCCGTATAGAGGCTGGGACAAAACTAAAAATAAGTGTGTAAAAGACGAACAATCATTTTATCAGACATTTTGAAACGTGGGTCCCTTTTAGTTTTACCAATTATTAAATAGCCTCAGGCTCTTATTGAAGGAAAGAAGGCGGCGACGCCACAGGGCAGTAAGCGAAGTCAGAAGATCCAATTCAACGAAGCTCCAGGCTGAGTTGAATTTAGCTGAAGACAAGCCCCTGGGCAAGCGTTCGCCTGGCGGACTGAAATCACACCTTTTCTCTAAGAGAACAGCCGAACAAAATTCGAAAATTTTGTCCGGCTTTCTTTATGATTACTATTCTTTTGTCCAGCCCCAAAAGTAACCTTTAGTCGCGAACAAGTTTACGGATATAAATAACCGTCAAAGACAGAAGGATCACCGCTAAAGAACCTCCGCCTACTAAAGTTATGTCGTTCATATATGACTTACCTAATAAAAGAACTATCGCCAAATAACCCATAAGAGTCCCGGAAATGAATTTTAGTACTTTCCCAGTCTCTTCTGTCATAAACGTTTTTTTCATCGTTATAACCATACCAGATACAACGGCTATTTCTATTAGCATATACATGGCTATGTATATTATCAGATAAAAAACATACGTTTTCGTGCCCACGCTCTGATCCGACATTATACCATTCCATATAACTGGAAAACCTGCTGTGCACGGCAATTCAATTAAAGAAGCAAAAGTGCCGATTAAGATAGAAGCCATGATCAAAGGACCGATTTTACCTGAGAAAATCATTTTTTCTCTTATAAGTTTTATAAACTGTTTTTTATTACTGCCAGATATTGAGAAAGTAAACTGGGCAGGACCTTTCATAACTCCTTCTTTTATATTTACTGCAGCAAAAGCTGAAGCGATTATAAACAGTAAAACTCTTATCCAGAAATAATCAATTATATTCACAACGATGGCAAAAGTTCCTAATATAAACATACCGTAAATAAATGAAACCGTTCCTACAAAGGTTAGTCCTGCCGCTAAAATTATTTTCCTGGAATTCAGTCTCACAATCATACTGATTAAAAACATTAATGCCCATAATGAACAAGGATTAAATCCATCTATTGCTCCTATAAGTAGAGTGGTCATTAAAAGGGAATAATCGGTAATGTTCAAACCGAATAATTCCATCTCTTTATCATCAGTTTCTTTTATTGAAAAAGTACAATTGCTTTCTTCCTCCCCGGAGCATGTATCTCCCTCTGGAAATCCCGGCTTTTCATTTTCTTCCCCTTCCATCAGAAGGCCATTTAAAGAACTTTTCACCATATCATTGAATCCGGTTAATGTTTTGCCCTTATATATAAATAAAGGGACTGAATGTGCATCTATGTCATAACGGTTTATTACTTCTATAAATCTGTCTCTTTCCTCATTAATTTCTATACGCTCAATCAAAATGCCGGTATGACCCTCAATTTCATCCAGGTATTTGCTCGACTTTTCACAAACAGGGCACGTCTTGCTCCAAAGATAAAAGAGGATCTCTTCCTCTTCGTTTGCATACGAGCCCAGCGGCGATAAAAAATAAATATTGAGAAAAAATAAAATGCTGAAAATCAGGTTAATTTTCCTGACTATTCATCCCACCCCCTGCTTGATTTGCTCTCTGCACATCTCTTGTACAGTTTATCAGGCTTAAGCAGCATTCTGGCATATAACTCAAATAATTTGCATTAATTTCACAAAGGCCATTTAATAGGGATAAATAAAATAACGGTCTGTAAACTGGAAGACTGTTCATTACTTTTTACCACCAGCTTGTGTAATACAACTTTTCGTTACGGAAATCAAAAGTAGTGATAATATCCTTTAATTCATCTCTTGTCCGCTTAACTTCCTGGAAGAAATAAGTGTCATATTCTGTATTTCCAAAGAAAAACCCCTCCATAGTAGGGAGAATTTCGTGCGCTTTATGCTTCTGGCGCATAACTGAACGGCAGCAGCGGTAGAGGGTAACCAGATCCTCTCTGCTGACTTCATAAATATTACATTTATCTTCCCCATTTTGTATGTTTCTTACAAACCAGTTATGTATCTGGTTAGCCTTTCGCCAGTATAGAACCACATTTTCTTCAGGTTTACCTGAGTCCTTTTCATTTTTCTTAATAAGGTACATATCCAATCCCATGATCACCATCTCCTTTAAAAGATCAAACCGTCTCTAAAGACTCTTGAAAGTCCTTCAGCTATGATGTTCGAAAACACTTCAACAACCTTATTGGCTCATGCATTTCCGCAGGATATGTATATGATAGGTATGCACAATACTAACTTAATGAAAAAAAGGAGGCCCGGTAGATTTTAAGAGGTAAGTGTCTAATTAATGGAAAGCGCGGAGAAAGAGTCAAAAAATCAGAGGTTATTTATTTTATATTTAATAGTCTTAAGCGAGGTTCGTTAAATTAAATTATAGTCGATAATCCTCACAAAGGGAATACACGTTCGATATTTTTTATTAAGAATTTAGTGTATTAACTGATTTAAAAAAGGAGCTGTCGTACAGGACAGCTCCGCAATTAAATTAAATACTATTTTTAAATTCCATATAAACAGTCTGGGTGCTGAGAAAATCTTCAAGGCCGTGCTTTCCGTCAGCTCCTCCGATGCCTGATTTCCTGAATCCAGCATGGTAACCCTGGACAGCTTCAAAATTCTCCCGGTTTACAAATGTTTCCCCGAATCTTAGCCCGTTTGTCAATTTCATAGCTTCATGGTAATTCTCCGTATAAATAGACGATGACAGGCCATAGTCTGAGTCGTTTGCCATATCAATGGCTTCATTAATATCTTTATAAACCACAACAGGAAGTACAGGACCAAAAATCTCTTCCTGAATGACCTTCATATTGTGGGAGACATTCGTGAGCACTGTAGGTTTATAAAAATAGCCTCTCTCTCCTGAAGCCCGTTCTCCCCCAGTGGCTATTTCAGCACCTTCATTTACAGCCCCTTTAACCATTTCATCTACTTCTTCTAGACGATCCCCGCTTACAAGGGGGCCCATATCCAGACTGTCGTCTTGTTTAGGGTCTCCATAAGTCACTTCAGACATTTCCTTAGTAAGTCTGCTTATAAAATCGTCTGCCACATCCTCGTGGACGTAAACTCTCTCTGCATTAGTACAAGCCTGACCCGCATTAATGATCCGGCTTTTTGATATATTCTTAACCGCTAAGTCAAGGTCTGCGTATTTTGTCACAATTGCAGGCGCTTTTCCGCCTAACTCGAGATTTACTTTTGTAATATTCTGAGCCGCTGCTTCCATAACTTTTACGCCAGCCGGAATACTTCCAGTCATTGTTACCATGTCCACTTTTTCATGGGAAGCAAGGACATTGCCGATGGTAGAGCCTTTACCGGTAATGAAATTATATACCCCTTTAGGAAGTATATCCATGTCGTGAACCATCTTTGTAAAAGCTGCTGCCGTGTTAGGTGTCTGCTGGCTCGGTTTAATAACAATCGTACACCCGGCAACAAGTGATGTCGCTACTTTACGGGCCAAAATAAACACAGGGAAATTCCAAGGTATAATACCAGCGACTACACCTATTGGACGTTTGTGAATAAAAATGTTTTCATTAGGCCTGTCGCTTGGCAAGATCTCCCCTTCTATACGCCGGGCCCATTCAGACATGTACTGGAAATAATCAATTGCGAGATCCACCTCGCCACTAGCCATTTCATAGCTTTTCCCCTGCTCTTCTATTAGAATATCAATAAAATTTTCTCTGTTTTCTTTTAATTTCAAGCCAATGTCCCGGACAATTTCTCCTCTTTCCACAGAAGGCGTCTGCCCCCATTCTTTCTGAGCTCTAAAAGCAGCCTGTACTGCGTTGTCTGCATCTTCTTCCGAGCCTTCTGAAATTTGCGAAATCACTTGTTCAGTAGCAGGGTTTTCAATATCAATTGTCTTTGGTGATGTTGAATCCACATATTCGCCATTAATATAAATCTGATGTTTATGCATAAAAAAGCCTCCTTAAAATAATATTCCCAGTTGGCTTTTTCCTTTATTTTCTAAAGTCTAAACAATAGAAATGGCAATTTGTTTAAGTGCTCATCTTTAGTATTTTAACCTTCACTTGTTACAAATTTGTCTGCCAGTTTATAAGGCTTCTTTAGTTGACGATTTTTCACCAAATTCAAGTTGCTTTTGTGGAAGCAGCGAGGTGGTAATCACACAAAGCAAAGCAAGAATAAATAAAATCATAAATACGGACTGAAGACCAGCTGCAAGAATATCCGGTTCCACGTGCGTGCCGTTATTCGTCCGACCGCCTATATGCTGATTGAGTATGGCGCCTAAAACTGTTATACCCAGTGTTTGGCCTAAGGTCCGCAGAAAAGCATTTGTAGAAGCTGCTGTCCCACGGTTATCCCATGTTACAGATGATTGAACAATAACTGTAAAAACGGTCATTGCCAATCCAAACCCTAACCCGACAAAAAACATGATAATAATAAGCAGGACATTAGGCGTTCCGCTGGTGATAAAAGTAAGTGCCAGTGTACCCAAAGCTATTAGGGATACTCCGGCTAGAGAAATCGGTTTGGTTCCAAGCCTGACGATAAACTGGCCGCTTAAATAAGCACCTAAAGGCCATCCTAGAGACATAGGAATTAATGTAAGGCCAGATGAGGTTGCTGCTAACAGAAGGACCCCTTGGACCCATAATGGTAAATAAGCTGTCAGCCCTATTAAAATCCCGCCCATTAGCAAGCCGCAAATATTAGCTATAAGTAAATACCGGTTTTTAAATAATCGGAATGGGATCATGGGGTCGGGCGCATTTAATTGAATCACAACAAAGAGACTTAAAAACACAAAAGCGGTGCTAAACAAGTAAAACATCGCCTCGTCATTCCATGCTATGTCATTGCCTCCTGAAAGCAGAGCATATAATAAAGCGCCAGTTCCGATGATAAAAGTAAAAGCTCCGCCATAATCTACGGAACGCTTCCGTTTTTCTATCTTTTCCTCCAGATTTTTTCAAATGAGATACATTGCCAGAAGGCCGAATGGAATATTAATGTAGAAAATCCAGTGCCATGATAAAAAGTCGACAAAGAAACCGCCTACGAGCGGCCCGAAAATACCGGCAATGCCCCATATAGAGCCAATTACAGCTTGTGCTTTCGCCCGCTTCTCATAGGTAAATACATCCCCCACAATCGTAAAGGTCATGGGCATTAAGGCGCCGGCTCCGACTCCCTGTACAGCCCTGAACATAATCAGCTGTTCCATGGATTGAGACAAACCGCAAAGAGCTGATCCTGTTAAAAATAGCGCTGCTCCTATTATAAATATTTTTTTTCTTCCAAAAAGGTCGGCAAGTTTACCGAAAATAGGAGTCATAACCGCATAAGTTAACAGATAAATAGCGAAGACCCAGCTAATGAGATCAAGGCCACCCAAATCACGGGCAATTACAGGCATAGCAGTGCTAATAACGGTTACTTCAATGGCAGCCAGAAAAGTCGCAATAATAAGGGCTGTGACAATTTTCTTTTGATATGTATCCATAACTGTTCCTTCTCTCTATTTCAAACATATATCTATTTAACAATATACAGTATTAGTCTGCCAAACAAAAAAACAGCAGATTGACTATCATTTACATAAATTCTACTTTGTGGTGCCATTCCATAAAAAACATCTCTCCAGCAGGCAAAAGGCTAAATAAACTTTTTGCCGTAAAGAAGAGATGTGTAAAAAAGAATGATTTCAGGTTAATTTTTCATTTTTGGATCCAATGCATCCCTTAAACCGTCCCCTATCATATTAAAACCAAGAACAACAAGCATAATTGACAATCCTGGAAACAGAACTGTCCAAGGGGCGCTTTGGATGTATTGTCTGGAATCAGAAAGCATCCTTCCCCATTCCGGTGTCGGAGGCTGAGCCCCCAGACCGAGAAACCCTAAAGCTGCCGCCTCCAGGATAGCTGTGCCAAATCCTAATGTCGCCTGGACGATAATTGGTGCGAGGCTGTTTGGGAGGACGTGGTGAAAAAGTATACGTCCATTTTTCATTCCCTGGGCTTTGGCAGCCATTATATATTCTTCTTGCCTGATAGAAATAACTTTAGATCTCACAAGGCGTCCAAAAATTGGAACGTTTATAATAGCAATAGCTATAAGAGCATTTTGCAGAGAGGGGCCTAAAATAGCTACAATGGCTATAGCAAGCAAAATACTTGGAAAAGCGAGCATGATATCAAAAATACGGGAAATCAGCATATCTACCCATCTGCCGAAATAACCTGCCAAAATTCCAAGGAATGAACCAAAAATTAACGCGCCTGTGACTGCGAAAAACCCAACCATTAAAGATATTCTTGCTCCATATACAATACGGGTAAAAATGTCACGCCCTAAATCATCGGTGCCGAACCAGTATTGTGCAGAAGGGCCCTGTAACCTGTCTGCAGCATTTAAAGTCTGATAGGAATAGCTCGTTAAAAAGGGAGCGAAAATCGCTATCATTATAAAAAAAATAATAATGAAAAGGCCCACGAGCGCAAGTTTATTTTTTCTAAGCTGCCAAAAGGCTTCTTTCCAAGGTGAAATGGATTCAGTTTCTGTTAGATGGGGTTCCTGATTTTCAGGACCGGGCATTGGCTGCTTTTTTACAGGAGTAACGGATTCCATTATACACTCCCCCCTTTTATTAATATTTGATTCTAGGGTCAATATACGTATATAGAAGGTCGACGATCAGATTAATAAATACGAAAATAGTAGCTATGACAATAATACCGGATTGAATGACAGGATAATCCCTGTTTCCAATTGCTTCATACACATACCTTCCTACTCCGGGCCAACTGAAAATCGTTTCTGTTAAAATTGCTCCTCCCAGCAAAGTGCCTGTTTGCAGTCCTACAACGGTCAGCACTGGAATGACAGCATTTTTAAACCCATGCCGGTAAACGACTGATAAAGTATGAGATCCCTTTGCTTCAACCGTTCGGATGTAGTCTGAACGTAATACTTCAAGCATACTGGATCGAGTCATTCTGGCGATAATAGCCATTGGGATTGTTCCAAGCGCGACCCCCGGAAGAATTAAGTGTTTAAAAGAAGTCCAAAGCTGGTCAGGCCGTCCGTTAATAATCGAATCCAGCAAATAAAAGTTGGTTACTGTCTCAACTGGATCCCGTGGATTCCCCCGGCCAAACGCTGGGAGCCAGCCCAGATTTTGAGCAAAAATCCATTGTTCCAATAAACCGAGCCAGAAAATCGGCATTGAAACTCCTATAAGGGCGATGAGCATACTCGTATAATCAAACAGAGAGTTTTGTTTCCAGGCACTGATAATTCCCGCGTTCACTCCAACTATTACTGCAAAAACCATGGCAAAGATGGTTAATTCAATTGTTGCAGCAAGATACGGCCATATCTCGGATGATATACTTGCTTTTGTTCTGAGGGATGTGCCCAGGTCGCCTTGCAATAAACCCATCATATAATTCCCGTATTGAACAAAGTAAGGTTGATTTAAACCCAGCTGCTCTTCAAGCTGTTCAATTGCCTGGGGAGTCGCCTGTTCACCTAAAATGGTCTGAGCCGGATTACCGGGAATAAGGTGAATAATAGAAAATGTGATTAGTGACATGCCAATCAGCACAGGAATCAGCATAAGCAGCCGTCGTATTGTATAAGAAATCATATAACTCACCTCCAGCATCGGTTAACAGTATGTATTAAAAATAACTATCGGCATTACAAGCGTTTGTAGTAATTTAGAAGAAAATAGGCCGATAAAAAATATATTTATTTTGCAAATAAGCTAATTTATAAAAAAAGAGGACAGCAGAGAAGATGAACGGGAATACCCGACTATTAACTCTCTCAAGCTGCCCTCATGCTTTTACTCAGCTAACTCTACATTTGTTAAAGGTTCACTTGTCGACAAGTGAGGGACATAATTCTTCACTCGTTCACTGCCCGCTAAAACCGGTATGGAATGCACGAGAGGAATCATTGGGGCGTCTTCGTGTACAATTTCCTGAACTTCTCTGTACAGTTCTGCCCGCTCATCTTCATCTACACTGTTCTTAGCCTGGTTTAACAATGAATCAACCTCATCATTACCATAAAAACTTCTGTTTCCTCCAGGAATCGCATCTGAATGCAGGAGGTTACCGAAGAAATAATCCGGGTCTCCGTTTGTACCGGACCAGCCGAGCATAAATATGTCGTGCTCACCCTGTTCCGTACGCTCAAGATACGTTGCCCATTCCATAGATACGATATTGGCTGTCACTCCTACATCTGCCAGGTTTGCCTGCATAACCTCTGCTGCCCGCTCAGGATCAGGCATATACGGACGGGCAACCGGCATTGTCCATAAATCGAATTCCAGTCCATCCCCGAAACCTGCTTCATCAAGCAGCTCTCTGGCTAAATCAGGATCATAAGCATAAGGATCAATGCTGTCATTATATCCCATGTATGAAGGAGGAATAATGTTTTTAGCAGGTTCGGCAAGTCCTGCGTAAAGTACTGTAATCAGAGTTTCTTTATCAATTGCATGGTTTAATGCACGCCTTAAATCTGCATTATCAAATGGCTCTTTATCCAGGTTAAATCCAAGGTAACCGATGTTGTTTGTTTCCCTTTCAAAAATCGCAAGCCCCGGATCTGATTCAATTTGTTCCACATCATCCGGATTTAAGCCATCCATTATATCAATCTCTCCTGACCGTAATGCCGTCAGGCGGGCAGAGTTATCAGGGATAACCTGGAAAATGACGCCGTCCAGTTTCGGATAACCTTCCTGCCAGTAATCCTCATTTTTTTCAAGTACAATACTGTCATCTTTCGACCAGCTGACAAACTTGAACGGCCCTGTCCCGACCGGATTTTCATTAATTGCACTTCCATGCTCTTCGAAAGCAGCAGGTGATGTAATTGAGAAGTAGCTCATTCCCATATTTTGCAAAAAGGCGCCAAGGCTTTCATTTAATACAAACTCAATTTCATGCTCACCGAGTACATTAATCTCCTCAATAACATGTCCGTCGTCACCTTTAAAGCCTCCAAACTGAGTGCCGTAAACGCTGTAAGTGTACCCTTCATCAGCAAAATGGTACTCATGGTCAGGGTCTGCCCACCTCTCAAAGTTTATCTTTACAGCTTCAGCATTAAAATCAGTACCATCATGGAATGTGACTCCTTCTCTCAATTGAAAAACAAACCGGAGCCCATCATCAAAGACTTCCCACTCTTCCGCCAAACCTGGTCCGATTTCAAAAGAGTCTTCATCGAACTTTAATAGAGATTCATAAATTTGCTCTGTTACTCTGGAAGATTCCCCGTCTGTCACACTTGCATAATCAAGACTGACAGAGTCCCCTCCGCGGGCAAAGATAAGAGTCTGATCTTCAGCAAGCGAATAATCCCCCTCGCTGTTTTCACCGGATGATTCATCCGCCTCGTTATTAGTCTTGTCTGAGGTGTTATTCGTTCCTGCATCATTGTTATTTGTGTCCGCGTCAGCAGGCTCGTTGTTGCCGCCACATGCAGCCAGGACAACTACAAAAACCAATGAAAGAAACAGTAACCAGATTTTTCTTTCAGACATGCTTTTTCCCCCTTTTATTGTTTTAATTAATAAACTTGTAGTTTGCCAGTTATTTATCATTAAATAAATGGCAAGCTACAAAATGGTTATCGGAAAATTCTTTAAATTCAGGATCCACTTCTTTGCATATATCCATACATTCAGGGCAACGAGTATGAAAAGCGCACCCTGAAGGCGGGTTGGATGGGCTTGGGACATCCCCCTCTAAAATAACTCTGTCTGTCTTTAAGTCGGGATCGGGGTTCGGCACTGCAGATAAAAGCGATTTAGTATAAGGATGAAGCGGGTTACTGTATAAGTCCTCATTAGGTGCCAGTTCTGCCATTTTCCCCAAATACATGACACCGATCCGGTGACTTATATGTTTAACTACACTTAAATCATGGGCAATAAATAAATAAGTAAGTCCGAATTGTCCCTGTAAATCTTCCATTAAGTTTAATATTTGAGACTGTATCGAAACATCCAGAGCAGAAACCGGTTCATCACACACAATCAGTTTCGGATTTACAATCAGCGCTCTTGCAATCCCGATCCTCTGTCGCTGCCCTCCGCTGAACTGATGCGGGTACCTGGAGGCATGTTCGCCTGGAAGGCCGACTATTTCAAGGATTTCTCTGACTTTTCTCTTTCGCTCTTCTTTATCTCCAATTCCATGAATTAAAAGAGGCTCACTTAATATTTTTTCTACTTTATGCCTCGGATTGAGAGAGGCATAAGGATCCTGGAAAATAATCTGCATATCCCTTCTTTTTAATCTCATTGCTTCTCTATCCAATTTAGTTATATTTTCCCCATTAAAAATGACTTCTCCTTCAGTTGGTTCGATTAACCGGAGCAATGCTTTTCCTGTAGTGGATTTCCCACAGCCGGATTCCCCTACTATTCCAAGCACTTCCCCCTCATAGACCTCGAAGGATACATCGTTTACAGCTTTTACTTCTCCTACTTTTCTTGAAAAAATTCCTCCGGTAACCGGAAAGTATTTTTTAAGACCTTTAACTTCCAGCAAGGGCGTCGGCATTAACAAGATCACCTTCTTTCTCATAGAGGAAACATCGGCAAGTATGTCCATCTCTCAATTCCAGCAGGTCTGGATTTTCTTCATAGCACCGGTTAAAAGCCTCGGAACAACGCGGTGCAAACCGGCACCCGATTTTTATAGATCCAGGTTTTGGAACGTTTCCGGGAATGGAATACAGGCGTTCCTCTCTTTTATTCATTTTTGGGAGAGATCGTATTAACCCCTGTGTATAAGGATGTTTAGGATCTTTTAAAATCGTTCTGACGTCTCCCTCTTCAACTACCTTACCGGCGTACATAACTGCTACCCGGTCACACATTTCTGCCACCACACCTAAATCATGGGTGATCATCATTATGGCTGTTCCATTTTCTTTATTCAGCTTTTTCATAAGGTCCAGAATTTGCGCCTGGATCGTGACATCAAGAGCGGTCGTTGGTTCATCCGCTATTAGTACTTCAGGATCACAGGACATAGCAATCGCTATCATTACTCTTTGTCTCATGCCTCCTGATAACTGGTGCGGGTATTCATCTACTATTTCTTCAGCTCGCGGGATACCCACCAGTATAAGCTTATCAATAGCTATTTGCCGTGCTTCTTTTTTCGTTACTTTTTTGTGTTTTTTTACGGCTTCAATTATTTGATACCCAATGGTAAACAATGGATCCAATGAGGTCATAGGTTCCTGAAATATCATTGCGATCTGGTTTCCTCTAATTTGCCTTAACCTTTTTTTCTTAACTGTCACAAGATTTTCAGAGCGTTCCTGTCCTCCTTCCTGCTGCCTGAAAAGAATTTCTCCTCCTACTATTTTCCCTGGCGGGTCCGGAACCAGACCCATCACAGAGAGGGAGGTCACACTTTTCCCGCACCCTGATTCTCCCACAATACCCAGAACTTCTCCTTCATAGATCTTTACACTGACATCATCAACTGCCGGGATTTCTCCCCTGTCAGTAAAAAAGTGTGTCTTTAAATGGTTAATTTCCAGAACTGGTTTTTTCATCAGCGCCTCCTTAAACAGCTTAGCAGACTGAGACCGTATTCCTCAGTTAATAGCTGAAGAATATTATTGCAAAATATGTACTAAATTTTCTAAATATTATTTCTACTCTCTATGAAATAAAATACTATAGACTTATAGTAAAAGCAATTAAATTTTTTGAAAATTGTAAAATAAACTATTTCCATAATTTATTTCCACGCTTTCAAAGGGGGAGAATCATCATGTAATAATTTTAGACACACCAGGTCACCTTCAGAAAAAACATGCCATGCAGGAGCTTACTTAATTTAATCTCTATATTTAAAGACTAACGGACTGGTTCACTACAAATGATTCAACTTTTCCCCTGAATATTCAAAACCCCCCTTTATTTAAGGGGGGGGACGGTAAAGGTAATAGTTAGCTTTCTTTTTTAGACAGCTTTAAGGCCTGTTTTATTCCTTTTTTAAATGAAAATTTTCCATACATCAGTACACCGCCTTTATATATACGGGCGGCAATTACATTTATCAAAACAGCGCTAATTATTAATAAAGCCGAGATAACGGCTATTTCCCAGACAGGCACTGTGCCCATACCGATTCTGAGAAACAAAAGCTGTGGTGTGAAAAAAGGAACATAAGACAGAACTCTGATAAAAATGGCATCCGGAGCATTTAAACCGTAGAGTGACACAAAAAAAGCAATCATTGCTAGAAAAATAAGAGGCTGTATAGCCTGGTTCACTTCTTCCGCCCTGCTGACGAGAGCTCCAAGCATCGCGGCTACTCCCCCATAAACAAAATAACCAAGGATTATAAACAACAAAGCATAAATTATTAACGAATAGTCAATTACCTCGGTGAAAATGTTTCTAATAAAATCTTCTCCGCTGAGATAAGAACCAGCAAAGGCCGCTAACACTAAAACTGATAAGTTTACTAAACCAGCTAAACCAATTCCCATTATTTTACCCAGCATTTGAGTGACTGGGTTCACGCTTGAAACAATCAGTTCCATCACTCTGGACGATTTTTCTGTCGCTACTTCAGTCGCTATCATTGTCCCTAACGTGACCACTATCAGATAAATCACAAATACAAGTCCATATACCATCCAGTAAGTCTGCATATGAGTTTCTGCAGTCCGAACTTCCCCAGTTCCGCTTAATGGCTTCTCATTGAAGGAGACGGGATTAAATATTAATGCCAGTTCTTGTTCATTTAAGTCAAGTGCAGATGTAGCTAACGTTTCTTTAGTACGCTGGACGTCCTGCTGTACTTCCTGCCCGGTTCTGAAATCAGTCCCTTCTCCGTAAAATTCTGCCTGAAGAGCATCCAGCGTACCGGTTAATTCAAGAACATAAGTAAATTCATTTTCTTCTGCGTCACTAAGCGCTTCCTCAACATCTCCCCTGTAATAAATGTATTCAAAACTGCCTTCAGCAGCCAGTGACTCCAGCATTTCGGCGAACTGCCCTTCCTCTGAAGTCTGATCCACCACAGCAACAGCTGGCATATCTTCTGCTCCATCTCCTGAAAAGGTCTCCAGAATAGTGTTTAAATTGATGAGAGAAATGATAAACAGCGCCATAATAGAGGTTGTTATTATAAAAGTCTTTGATTTCAGCCGCCTTCCCGCCGTATGTGTAAACGTCGTCCAGAAATTATTCATGTGCCGCTCCCCCCTGCTTTGTCAATAAAAATGTCGTGCAGCGATGGCTCTTCCACTTCAAACTTCCTGACAAATCCTTTAGAAGCCAAGCGGCTAAAAATGGTTTCCGCGGCTTTTTCATTTTCTACTTTTACATCAGCGCCATCTTTTTTTGGTTCTATTTTTAAGACCCCTTTTACGTCTTCCAGGAAGGCTAAGTCATAATCAGCTTTAATACTGATATTCTTCATGTCATAAGACCGTTTAATTGTTCTTAGGTTTCCCTGAAGTACTGCTTTTCCTTTTTTTAGCATGATCAGATCTTCGCATAATTCCTCAACATTACTCATCTGATGACTCGAGAAAACAATTGTTGTACCTCTTTCCTGAAGGTCTTTCACTGCATTTTTCAGCATATCTGCATTAACCGGGTCCAATCCGCTGAAAGGTTCGTCAAGAATGAGCAGCTCAGGCTTATGTAAAACTGCGGCTATGAATTGAATTTTCTGCTGATTCCCTTTTGAGAGTTCCTCAATTACTTTGTTTTCATATTCCGGTACTCCAAAACGGTCAAGCCAGAACCGCATTTCTTTAATAATTGCCTGTTTGTTCATCCCTTTAAGTTTCATTAAATAAACGAGCTGGTCTTTTACAGTCAATTTAGGGAAAAGCCCTCTTTCCTCAGGTAAATAACCAACGAGCTTCGTTCGTTTATATGTAATCCGCTCTCCTTTCCACCTGACGTCCCCTTCTGTCGGGTCAAGGAGCCCGAGAATCATCCTGAAAGACGTAGTTTTACCTGCGCCGTTCGCCCCGAGCATTCCAAACATCTCGCCCTTATTTATAGTCAGGCTGATGCCGTCCACTGCTTTGTGTTTGTCGAAAGTTTTCTTTAAGTTATTAATTATTAAGGTCATCACTTACTCCTTTCTGGTGCGCCCCTGTTATTAAGTTTTGGTCTGCTGCCTTATTTATACGGCGTTACCCCCTAAAAGTTTCAAAAAAAAGCAGCTCTCCGGCTAAATCAAGCCTCAAGCTGCTTTATCTCAAGTATATCCGTTCTAAAGTTCCTTAGTTTTAAGAACTAACTGTTTTGTTCTCAAACTCATGACTTATTTCTTCTGATCTGTGCATAGCCTCTTTGACAGCTGCTTGTATTGCTTCTCCTGCTCCATGAAAGGACAGGGCTTTAAGCCCGCAAGCTGTCGTTCCGTTTTTTGACGTAATGTTTTCTCTTAATTGTGCTGGACTTTCTTCTCTTCCAAGAATCATTTTTGCTGCGCCCAGCAAAGTCTGGGCTCCAATTTCCCTTGCCTTGACAGCATCCATTCCATTTTCTTCAGCAATTTTTTCGATATTTTCCATTAAATAATAAAAATATGCCGGGCCGCTTCCAGCGATCCCTGTAAACAGATCCATCTCATCTTCTTCTATCACATAAACTTTACCAATAGCTTTCAAAAGGTTTTTAGCTATTTTAACGTTTTTCATTGTTACATTTTCGCCAGGTGAAATGGCTGTTGCAGATTCCTGTATCATACTGGACGTATTAGGCATGATACGGATCACTTGCTGCCCTGGCTGCAGATGGCGTTCCATAAATTGTGTAGATATGCCGGCCATCACGCTCATAACCACCTGCTCAGGTCTTAACCGGTTTTTAAGTGACAGGAGGCACTTCTCTGCATCTTTAGGCTTCATTGCCAAAACAATGATGTCAACTGACTCAATAGGGAGACGGTCTTGTACCATCCCTTGGACGCCGTACTTATTGTGAAGATCTAATAGACGCTGCTCATTACTCCGGTTTGTTACTATAATTTGCTGCGGCTCAAGTGTAGCAGTATTTATTACTCCAGACATAATCGCTTCTGCCATGTTGCCCGCACCTATGAATGCAATCCTTAAATTAGTTAACATATATATCAAACTCCTGTGTGTGGCTTTGTAATACAGTTACTAATGGTAACATTCTCTCACACGAGTTCAAGGGTGTAAGATGAAGTAACGAGAATAAAGAGGAGAAACTTCGTGAAAGCGCCCCCATTTGCAGGTTATCGCAGGTAAACGGTCAATTACAGCACCTTAACGGCTGAAAAAGACTAAATTGAAAATCAAATTCATAATAAAAGCAGTGGTTTTTTAAACCACCGCCTGCTTTTGCACTTAATTCAATCTGTTATCATTCTCTGTCTGCTCATCCAAACCCTGCCAGCCGAAAGCCAGCTCATTTAGTGTTTTTCCACCCACTGTTGTTTTTTTATGGTAAATTTGCTCGCCTCCCAGATGCGTATAAAACGTACAGGAATGAAGGTCTTCGAAAACCCAAAGTGCGACCGACGAATGCCGCAGAGAAGAAAGATGATGAATGACACTATCAAACAGTTTTCTCCCTATTCCACGTCCCTGGAATTCAGGGGAAACATAAAGAGCATAGAGCTCACCCGTATATTTTATCCTTAATCTCGGATCCCTCATTGTTCCCCCGAGAGCAAACCCGATAATTTCTCCGTTTTGATCTTCAGCGACAAATGTCATTGTCCCTCCGCTTGTAGAATCAGGAAGGTTTTTTTTCCACCGTTCTTCTCTATCGCTGTAAGTAAGCTTGTTTATTATGTGAGAGGGAAGCACATGTTTATAAGCTGATTTCCAGCAGTCCACATTAACTCGTGCAATCCCCTTAGCATCATCCACTGATGCTTTTCTTATCTGCATGTTATAACCCCTTTCTAAAAACCAGTTGTGACCTAGTGTTTATTCTACAGTCTTTCACAAGTCTGTAAAGGGATCTGAGCAGACTAATCAAATATATACACTTCCCCGCCTTTGGATTATCCGCCCCCCCCTTTTTTCGCCTTGAATGGCCGTAAAGGCGCAAAGATAAGCCCCTGCCACTGCATTGAAGGCGCCACCTTCGTTTACCGGGCCAGAATTTCCTCTATGATATGAGACGTGGCTTCCGGCTTTTTCAGCAGTCGAGCCCCGGATTTTAAAGTTTCGTGCACACTTGCTTCGTACAATACTTTTTCAATCATTTGTGGTAATTCTTCATAGCGCGTTGTTCGGATGGCTGCTCCCTCAGATGTTAAATAATCCGAATTATGTTCTTCGTGTCCCGGAACCGTGCTGAATATAACAATAGGAATTTCACAGGCAAGAGCTTCAGCCATCGTTACGCCTCCAGCCTTGGAAATTAAACCGTCACTTGCCCTCAGATACAATAGAAATTGATCTGTAAACCCAATGACCTTTACTTTATGCTTACTTTTCTGATTTATAATACGCTGTTTTACTCGCTGATTATGGCCGACCATACATAGAATCTGGACAGATTCAGGCAGAGTTTCCAAAGCTTTTAATATGTTCACGTAATTCGTTAAGCCCATCCCTCCCCCTGCAATTAGAAGAGTTTTAATATTTTTGTCGAGCCTTAATTGTTCCCGTGCAGCAGCTTTAGGAGTCTGTAAACAGTGATTCTTTAAGATAGGAATACCTGTTGAAAAAAAACTGCCCGGAGAGACTTGATGTTTCGCTGCAAATTCATCAACTTTATGAGAAGCTGTAAAATAACCGTCGATTTCCTGTCTAAGGTAAGCAGGATGCAGGACAAAGTCTGTAATCACTGTATATAAAGGGGCTTTAATTTGTTTTTTTTGTTTTAATTTTGATAAGAAAGCTGTCACAAATGGATGCGTTGAAATCATGAACGGACAGGCACTTTCTTCGACCATGCCGTAAAGCTGGTCAACAAACAGGGACCCAAATTGGTCCAGCAGCAGAAAAAGAGGGTAGTCTTCGGCATAAAAATACATTTTCCTCCACACGCCGGGGCTTATTTTGAGTAACCTTAAATAACTCTGCAATACAAAATGATGAAGATAAGGATGAATGGCATGAAAAGTGTCAACCACTTCAGCATGCACCCCCTTAATCAGTAACTCTTCTTGCAGAGCTTTCGCTGCCTGGTTATGTCCATTACCTATGGATGCAGAAAAAATTAACGGTTGACCTTTCATTTCCATCCCCCTCCCTTCTCTAATCATATTTTCCTGCCCGATTCCTTAGAGTCATTTGTAACTGGCAAGTCCTTCTTCTCTTACATATTCAGCACTTTTTATTTACATAATAATCGTAAGGAAATAAGGCAGAATAGTTATCCTTTACCTTCCACCCAATAAATGTAAAAAGGATGATAGAAGTGAATAAAACTGAAAAACGCGCGGTTATGCTCATGCTGGATACTTTAATGGATAAACCTCTGCAGCAGGCATTAAAAAATGAACATGTTCCTGCTATCAAGTATTTTATGGAATATGCCATTTATTATCCCGGAGTAGTAGCCCCTTTTCCTACCATGTCAGTAAATGTTGAGAGCACGCTGTTAACAGGGCATTACTCAGACCGTCACGGCGTGCCAGCTTTAGTCTGGTATAAAAAGAATGAAAACAGAGTGATTAATTACGGAACGCATGTATTTGAATTGGTCAAACTCGGTTTAACAAAAAGCCTTTATGATGTGATGTACCGGTTAAACAATAAACATTTGCGCAAAGATGTCAAAACGATACATGAAGAATTACAGGCGGCCGGGAAAATTTCAGCGTCCATTAACCCTCTTGTCCACAGAGGCCATACAGTGAACGAAATAACGGTTCCAGGGCTGATCCGTTATTTTATTAATATAAACAAAACAATTAAAACAAGGACCAGTGACAAATTTGTATATGGACGATCATCCAGTCTGAGTGCTCTAAACAAACACAGTTACATTTGGAACAAATACGGGTTTAATAACAATTTTTCTGTGCAGGAATTTTCTTATTTAATTAAAACGAATAATTTGCCGCATTTCTCACTTGTTTACTTCCCAGACCACGATAAAAATGTTCATAAAAAAGGACCTATGGATTTGGAAGGCATCAAAGAAATGGATAAGCAGCTTCAGACCATACTGGAATCCTTCCCTACATGGGAAGAGGCTTTGAAAAACAACATATGGATATTAATCGGCGATAACGGCCAGGCAAGAGTAGGAAAACATAAGCAGAGCGCATTAGTGGATATCCGGAGATTATTAAAACCGTTGAGAATTACAAAATTACGAAAAGGGGTGCAAAAAGACGACCAGATCGTACTGGCAAACAATTTGAGATCATGTTTTGTTTACACCTTAAACAATGAAGAAGTCCCTTTAACGGAAATTGCTGAAAGGCTGAAAAGAGACGATCGCATTGATATGATTGCTTGGAAATCCATCGATTGGATTTATGTCACATCTGGCGGAGATGGCGGAGAGTTTAAATTCAAACAGGGAAATGATATGAAAGATGAATATAACCAGTCATGGAAGATTGAAGGAGAAGCATCAATTCTTGATTTGAAGATTCAGGGGAAAGCGGTTACTTATGGAGATTATCCCGACGCTTTACAGAGGCTTTACAGTACACTTCACTCCCATGCAGGGGATTTTGTGGTGACCAGTGTGAAACCAGGACACGAATTTATTACCGAAAGCTCCCCGTCCCATCCCAAGGGGGCAAGTCACGGGGGATTTCATAAAGATGACTCCCTTATTCCGATGATTGTCGCCGGAACAGATTGTTCACCGGACTTTTTGCGTATTGTAGATCTAAAACGCTGGATTTTAAACCTGCTTATTCCAAAAGAACGGGGTAATTGACTATTAAAAAGGAGAGTAAGGCAAATGAAAACTAAAATTGAAAAACTTCAGCATGTTCTGTGTGATTTTGTTCATTCGCTCTTTTTCCTGGAATACGAGCATCTTTTAACAAAAGAGGAGAAAAGCAAGCTTTCATGGAAGAAACAAAAACAGTAATCAGTAAAGCAGGCCCTAATATACTCGGAAAGGGCCTGTTAAACAACTCTTATAGCGTTTTTTTCGACACGTATATAAACCGGGCTTTCCATAAACTGTTCGCCATCGCTTTGCACAAGAACAGGAGGATTGGAAGAAATGTACACTTCCTCTCCCTGCAATAAAGTAACCTTATTAACATGCCTCCCTTTATAGGCCTGGGGAAATAACCATAACAGCTCCCATTTTTTTATTCCATGGACTATACAGAGGTTTAAGAGCCCATCATTATAACTGGCCTCAGGGCAAATATGAATTCCCCCTCCATAATTTGGTGAATTAGCCACTGCTACTAACCATACATCTTCATATATTTTTTCAACTCCGTCAACTGTCACATGGACTCTCGTCGGTTCATAAGTCGTTAATGTTTCCAGCATACTTACGACGTATGAGAGGCCCCCGAGACGGAATTGATTAAGAGGTTTCTTATAAGGTGCTTCATTAACTGTTTTTGCAACTTGGCCATCAAATCCCACTCCCGTCACCGTCAAACAATACCGGCTGCCAAGATCCAGAAGATCAACCTGCTTAGGGTCATTTACTAGAATCCTTTCCAGGGCCTGGAGAGAATCCATCGGGATACCTAAACACCTCGCAAAATCATTCCCTGACCCTGCAGGAATAACACCGAGAGGAATATTACAGTAAACAAGCCCGTTAGCTACTTCATTAATTGTTCCATCCCCACCCAAAACAACCAGTGCCTTAATATTTTCTCTTAAAAGGCCGGGTACAAGTTCCACAGCATGCTTCGGCCCTTCCGTAAATCTTGCTGAATAAGACAAATTTTTTTCTTTAAGGGCTTTTTCCACGCGTGCCCACACTTTTTCTCCCCTTCCATTTCCGGAAGTTTTATTTATTATAAATCCATGCATATTCACTTTTCCTCCTGAAAGTTCAAAAATTGATTTAATATCATTCTGGTACCATTAGATTTTTTCAAGCGGGGGCAGGGAACCTTGCTGTGGCAGGATGGCTTCCCCGCTGTCCTTTTTTGCTAATTCTCTGGATTTCTGCATTAGCCGGTTTGCAATAGCCTGGTAATCCGGATTTTCAGATTCAGCGATTTTGATAAATTCTCCAATACTAACCATTACTTTTCGGCGGAAACTCATTTTTGTCCTGCTGAAAGTAATAGAAACCGGTAAAACAGGAACGCCGCTTTTTACAGCAAAAAAAGCTACTCCTTTTTTAGGTTCTTGTATCTTGCCCTCTTTTACTCTTGTCCCTTCAGGAAAAATTCCTATGACCTTACCTTCTCTTAGCAATCTCAGTGTTTGTCTGACCGGTCTGATCACTGAACCGGAATACCTGTTAACCCGTATCATCTCCAGCTCGTTAAAAAAACAGCTGCTCACTGCCGTTTGAAACAATTCCTGTTTGGCTAAGAAATGAATGTGTCTTTCGAATAGGGATGCAATAATAACAGGGTCAGCACAGCTTAAATGATTGGCTGAGATTATAAAAGACCCGGAACAATGTAATTTCTCTTCCCCTTTTATTTCAATTTTATATATTAGCAGCAAAATAATTTTAGCAATTCTGCGCAGGAAAGTGTAGACCACTTTTCGTCCCCCCCTTTACTTATCTCTGAATAATTTTTGTTAATTCGAAAATAATATTCCTTAAAGCTTGGTAATTTTTTCTCAGTTCCTATATCTTTTAATTATGTAAGTGGAGGGATCGTAAATGAGCACATTTACTTGCACAGGAGAACCAGTGGACCCGTACTCGGAATGGATAGTGGACGGTATCAGGAGAACTTTCTCGAATCAAGGATATGAGTATTTGCCAAATCCGAAAGATGACATTAAACTTGCCTTTCACTTTGTAGATCGCGACTCTCCAAGACCTTACCGGAGAAAAGCCCAAGGCACTTTTGTCGTTTCCATCGTAGAATCCCGCAGCACCCCCCGTGAAGTGAGGAAAGAGGCTTACCCGTATTTAATAAGAAGCCTCGCCAACCATCTCATGTATGTTTGCCATGGGGAGGAAGAAACACAACTGTATTTTTTAACACCGGAACAAGGGAACTACAGTATCACGTTTGATCCTAAGAAAAAAGATGATAAGATTTTTGATAAGATTTACGAACGGCTTGAGCCTCTCGCTTCCTCCCAACTCGTGATTAACAATGATTTTTATGAAAATTTACCTGAATCTCTCTGGTACGGCGATGAGATAACGAAGTCTTTAAGTGTTTCTGGAAAAAAATTAGATGAAATGAATCTTCTGCCAGCGCCTTTCCCTCTTAAAGAAGTACTGCCGGAACGGGATATACGCCACCTTAATAAGTTATACGGAATCGGCGGTTTAAGTTACGGGAACCTCAGCGCCCGGAAGAATAAAGATCATTTCTGGATGAGTGCCAGCGGTATCGACAAATCCAAAATGTCTGAGGTTGGAAAAGATTTTCTTTATATAACCGGGTATGATGTTGGGAAAAATGCGATGAAAGTAAATATTCCTCCAGGTATCAAGCCTAAACGAGCCTCTGTTGACGCTATTGAACATTGGATGATTTATCAGGAACACCCTGAGGTTGGGGCAATCGTCCATATTCACGCCTGGATGGACGGCATTGAAGCTACCGTAATTAATTATCCTTGCGGAACAGTGCAATTAGCAGAATCAGTGGCTAATCTTGTAAAACGAGCCCCTGATCCGGCCCGGGCCGTTATTGGGTTAAAGAATCACGGGCTGACTATCACCGGCACCAGCCTGGATGATATTTTTGAACGAATTGAGGGAAAAATAATTCCTGAAGTCCCTATGCAATAACCTTGAATAAGATTAGCAGGCTATTCCATAAACCTGTCCCTCCGTATTTTAAGCTTATATTCAAACTGAGTAAGGCAGCACGAAAGAGGCATGAATCCAGTAAAATACTGGTTTCATGCCTCTTTAGAATGCCCGCTTTACTTTGCAGGCTCCTTTAAAGTTTTTATACTTTAAATATCTTTACAAACTCCATAATCTATTAAAGCTTGTCTTAAATTGCTGACTATTTTAAAATGCTTTATTTCAATACCTAATGACACGATCGTTTGTGCCGTTTCCGGTCTTAAACCGCTCAGAATAGGACTCACCCCAAGAATTTTTAAAGTTTTCATCAGATCAGACAGCCTGCTGGCAACAAAAGTATCCATGACAAGTACTCCGGATAGATCTATAAAAATAAGTTCAAGTTTGTGGCTCATCGCATCCCTGACAACTGTATCCATCAAAACAGCCGATCTGTCTTCATCGAGATGTCCGATAAGCGGAAGTACAGCAATCCCTTTAGAAATGGGCACAACGGGAGCTGACAATTCTTTAATAAAATCGTGGGAGGCTTTTATTTTTTCCTCATGATCTTCGATAAATGCGGCTGTAAAAGCATACGCTGCCTCATCCAGAAAGTCATTCAGAATAAGAGAAGATTTAAAAACCGTATCAGAGGCTACCTTTCTCTTTTTCGAGAAATCTTCTATAAATTCCCATAAAATTTTCCGGTAAACTTTAGTCACTGGTAAAAGATCAGTCAGACTTGCCCCTTTGGAGACGCCATATTTACCGAGTTTTTTAGCCCACTCTTCAACCAAATAACTGCTTCCATTATCAGAGAAAGCCTTTCCGCAAATTTCGATTACTTCAAGCCTTCTTTCATACAGCTCTTCCTCCAAGGGGGCATATGAGGCCTTTTCTGAACCGGAATGAGAAAAAAGTGAATCGACGATCCATTCTTTATTTCCTCTAATCTCCTTTCCAATCTGCTCCAGATCTTTTATGACTTGAGCGTTTTCTATATTGTATTTTTTCATAACAGCTCCAACTCCTAAAATTAAACACACGTTCTTTAATTTCAAGTAAGTTATTTTTTGTAAAAACTTCTTTCTGATCCCCTTCTGTACTCTTTTCACAGAGCTAATTCTACTAGTAATCTAAAGCCTGCGCAACTTCTTTCACACATTTGTTTCTTATAAAATGCCTAATTGTTTAACCCACTGACATATTTCGTTTAAATTTTATGAAACTTTTGTGAATAATTATCTAATATTAATACCTGATACTAATTTTCCCGGTAATTATGCCCCTTTATATGGTACACTTTAGTGGTTCTTCTGATTAATTAACAGCAAAGGGTGAGTTAAATGAAGTTACCAGAACTTAAAATTGCACACATGAGACCGAAACTGCCAATTCTTCAAGGCGGAATGGGAGTACGGGTTTCTCTAAGCAATTTAGCTTCAGCGGTCTCTAATGCAGGGGGAATAGGGATCATTTCAGGCACAGGCATTTCTGCTGATGAACTGAAATCACATATTCGTAAAGCAAGGGAAAAAACAAAAGGGGCCGGCTATATTGGAGTCAATGTCCTCTACGCGATGACTGATTTTGCAGAAACTATGAAAGCCGCTATGGAAGAGAAAGTGGATTTTATTATTTCAGGGGCTGGGATTTCAAGGGATATGTATAATTGGGGAAAACAATCTAATACTCCTGTGGTATCAATCGTTTCATCGGCTAAATTAGCTAAAATGTCCCAACGTCTCGGGGCTGCAGCTGTAGTAGTGGAAGGAACAGAAGCAGGCGGCCACCTTGGAACGGATCGGCCTCTGTTTGACGTTTTACCTGAGGTCGTAAAAGCAGTGGACATTCCTGTCATCGCTGCAGGAGGGATAATAGACGGTAAAGATGTCCGGCGGGCTATCGAAGCCGGGGCTTCAGGTGTGCAAATGGGTACACGCTTCGTAGCCAGTGAAGAGTGTGATGCCCCTCTTTCATTTAAAGAAAAATATCTAAAAAGTAAAGACACTGTATTAATTGATTCAGTTGTCGGTCTAAAAGGCCGTGCTGTACCAAATAATTTCACTGAAAAAATCAGCAATCAACAACGTTTGAAAATCGATAAATGCGTTTCTTGTTTAAAAAAATGCTCGCACCGTTTTTGTATTTATGATTCGCTGCTTAAATCTGTTGGCGGTGATTCAGAGGAAGGCCTTATCTTCAGCGGCGCCCGGGTTGGCGAAATTAAAGACATCCTACCTGTCGAGAAGATTTTAAATAATATCCAAAAGGAATATTATCAGGCTCAAACTGTTTAAATGCTAAGAAAACACAGTTGCTGATCCCATTGGAAGCTCTTGAAACGACCAAGGCCCTCTTTGGCGAAGACCTTAAAAAAAGATTTTTTTGGAAAAAAACTCATTTACAGCTATCTTTATAGCTGAAGGCATGCTATACTAGGAATCACTGGTTGACGTTCGGATATGACTGATAGAGAAATACTTTAACGAGTGATTTTCCTCTTGAACGAATAAATGAAGAGCTCAATAGTAATAATTCGCGGGAAAATCCGCACAGGAGGAATTTCTAATGACACAAGGTACAGTAAAATGGTTTAACGCAGAAAAAGGTTTCGGTTTCATCGAAGTTGAAGGACAAGACGACGTATTCGTTCACTTTTCCGCTATTCAAGGTGAAGGTTTCAAATCTCTTGAAGAAGGTCAAGCTGTAACTTTCGATATCGAACAAGGACAACGTGGCCCACAAGCTGCTAACGTTCAAAAGTAATAATATAAAAGGCCCTCAGCAGGGCCTTTTTATTTTGGTTATTTATTTTCCTCTTTTCATACCCCCTTCATCCTGTATCTTCCTATATTTATATCCTGCTGATTATAATATCGCTCTGCTTTTCATACATTTTAAAATAATCCTACAGCAAGGGAGATTAATGTATGAATATAAGAGTACGCCGCGGCGATAGTTTTTGGTATTACAGCCAGCTTTTCGATATCCCGTTAAATTTAATTGCCGATTCTAATCCGGGTGTCTCCCCCACCGCTTTGCAACTAGGTCAAATAGTCAGAATACCAGGCTATTATGTTACTTTTTACACGATACGGCCTGGTGATACTTTTTGGAGACTAGCTAATCGGCTGGGTTTGAACATGGATATGCTTTATCTTTTAAATCCAGCGGTTAACCCGCTTGCTCTTCAGGTCGGCCAGGTCCTTAACGTGCCTGTCAGAGTAGTAAATCCGGTTGTAAGAGGCAGAAGGCCCTATACTTCTGCTGCTTTAACTGCTGATATCAGCCAGCTTATTGAGATTTATCCTTTTTTAAGATCGCGTAAGATAGGCAATTCCGTTATGGGGAAAAACCTGATTGAACTTCAAGTGGGGAGAGGTGCAAAAAGAGTTCATATGAACGGTTCGTTTCATGCAAACGAGTGGATTACGTCTCCTGTTTTAATGCAAACTTTAAACACATATTTATTAGCACTGACTAATAGAAGCGACATACGAGGACTCTTTGTGTCTCCATTCTATGAATCTGTCCTGTTGTCAATCGTACCTATGGTGAACCCCGACGGCGTTGACTTAGTTATAGAGGGACCACCTTCTCAGGAACCCTATCGGACAAATGTGTTGGCAATAAATCAAGGTAATCCTGACTTTTCAGGATGGACTGCGAATATTCGCGGAGTGGACTTAAATAATCAATATCCTGCTCTATGGGAGGAAGAAGCAGCAAGAAAACCAGACCAGCCATCTCCAAGGGAATTTCCCGGTGAAGCTCCTTTAACTGAGCCGGAAGCTATTGCATTAGCTGATTTAACAGCTGAATCTGATTTTGACCGGGCACTTGCCTACCACACACAAGGGAAAGTTATTTATTGGGGTTTTCAAGGGCTTGAGCCGCCTGAATCACAGACACTTGTCAACGAATATGCCCGGGTAAGCGGATACCGCCCAATCCGTTATGTTGACAGTTTTGCAGGATATAAGGACTGGTTTATCCAGGAATGGAGACGGCCCGGGTTTACCGTAGAATTAGGCAGGGGAGTCAATCCTTTGCCCCTCAATCAGTTTGATCAAATATATGAAGAAAATCTGGGGATATTTCTCGTTAACTTAATCAGGTAATTTAATAAGGAATAAAGACTTCGTGGCCCACTCCATGGAGTCTTTATTTATGGATACTATAAAAATAAGGGATTGGACAGGATAGCCGCTGACTTAATTACCCCTCTTCAATCAGCTGAACTGATTAAAGAAAAAGCCAGAAAGTCGGTCAAAAGAATTCATGCCTTTTGATAAATTAAGTTGCTCATATAAATATTATGTTAACTTATAGCGAGAGCAGTGAACTCATGCATAATTCTCCACTCAATACAAGTTTTAAAATATATAAAATTTATAATCCATCCTTTATTACTCTCTTTTGAATGCACGGGTGGCACTTCTTACTGAAAACGCAACTGTCACTATACACACAGCACCTATCACTGCAAATCCGGAAATAACCGGACCCATTACCCATCCATCGATTAATACGGCCCTCATACTTTCAAATAAATAGGTTGTCGGATTAATTATTGCCGCTGCTCTTAGCCAAGGTGCCTCAATAAGTTCAAGAGGAACGAATGTTGTGCTTAAAAAGATCAGTGGGAAAAAAATCAAGGTCCCGGCCTGTGCTGCTTGGGCGTTTTTTGTTTTAAGAGCAATCGCAACAGAATAACCAGCAAATGCCAGGCCCCAGCCGACTGTCAGTAACAAAATGACAAGCACTCCTCCTGGCCCGGCCTCTACTTTTAAACCTAGTAAAAATGCTATTCCAAGTATAATTAGTGTCTGTACTATTAACTGGAGCATTCCTGCAATAGTAGGTCCGAGGACAATTGCGAGCCTCGTCACAGGTGTTTGAAGCAGCCTGGCAAAATAACCCGATTCCAGATCACGAACAAGGGACTGACCGGCCCCGCCGGCTCCTCCGACTGCTGCCGAGACAATTGAAACTGGCAGAATAAAAGATAAGTAATCAGCTCCTCCAAACTGTGGAAGCTGGGCTATCCCGCTTAAACCGCCTGTATAAACGAGAAGGAAAAATAAACTGATAAACAAGTTTGGGATGAAAGTAAACGGGTTTCGAATCAAAACGATTAAACTTCGCTTTGTTAAAATCCAAGTATGAATCATAAATGCCTGTATGCGATTCATTCTTTTTCCTCCTCTGCAGTTACCCGTATGAACACATCATCCAACGTCGGTGAAGAAACATCCAATCTGGCAACTTCAATTTGCTCTCCTGACAGGTCTTTTAACAGTTGAACCACTTGCCGGTCAGCTTCCTGTATTGAAACGGTCACTATATTTCCTTTCTGATAGTCTATTTTACCTGACTTGCCAAGTAACCAGGCTGCTTTTCCAGCCGCTTCTTCATCTTTAAATTCAAATGTAATTAAATCGGCCCCGATCGAATCTTTTAATTCTTCAGGGGTTCCTGAGGCGACAATTTTTCCCTCATTTATAATACTGATATAATCCGCCAGCTGGTCCGCTTCTTCCAGATATTGTGTAGTTAAAAAGACTGTCACACCTTCTTTTTTATTCAGCCTTCGAATTTCGTTCCACATCGCTTTCCTGTTTAGAGGATCCAGTCCGGTTGTAGGTTCGTCCAGAAACAGGATTGCCGGTTCATGTACGAGAGTAACAGCAAGATCGAGCCGTCTGCGCATGCCCCCGGAATATTTCTTTATTTGCCGCTCCCCCTCATTTTCCAGTCCGACCATTTCAAGTAAATGAGTTGCTCTTTCTTTCGCCATCCTCCTGGTCATATGGAAAAGCCTGGCTTGATATTCAAGTATTTCTCTGCCTGTTAATTCTTTATCTAACCCTGTTTCCTGTAACACGACACCAATTTCCCAGCGCACCTTATCAGGTTCCGTTTTCACATCAAACCCGCCCACCTGAACAATACCTGATGTAGGCTCACTAAGAGTCGTGAGAATTTTTACAGCTGTAGATTTACCGGCTCCATTAGGCCCTAAAAAGGCGTAACATTCCCCTTTGTTTACTTTAAGAGAGACACCATTTACTGCAGTGAATCCATCTTTATATACTTTTACAAGGTCTTTTATTTGAATCGTTCCTTCCCCCATCCGTCTCCCCCTCTAATGTCAGATTAATATCATTACACTTGAGCACGCTTCTAATCATATTACAAGGAAATTCTGCTCTTACAACAAGTATTCACTCATGCTCGTATAAATACAATATAATTTACAAATTATAGGAATTTAACTAGTGACAAATCCAATTAAAAACATTAAAAATAAAAAATGTACCTTTTTATTTTGCCAGCTCTCCCCCAGCGAAGGCATGCACCATAGGCATAATGAGTTAGCAGGCAACAGGCTGCCTGACTGAAGTCACTTATTTTATTTTTTGTCGAGTTTCCTTCTTTAAGTACAAAAGCGAAAATCCGAAGAAATATCTTAATGATATTCCTTCGGATTTTCTTTATGGTTACTATTTTTCTCTCAGCCTTAATGTCTATTATTAAATCTCCAGTCAGCCTGGCCTGGTTTAATTAATAAAAAAATACTGAATACACAAACACACAATTCTTCACAAGAATTGTGTTAACCGGTATTATTACTGATCATGATCCTCTTTGTCCTTATTTGTCAGCCCTGTTCTTCCTCTCAGCGCGTAATCCGTCTTAATCGGGAACCCGGATTTAGTTCGGCTTTCTTCACTCCGGATTACTGTTGAACGATCCTGCGTTTCTAAATCGCTCAACAGTCTTTTAATATCTTTTAATAAATCCTTTTTCTTCATTCAGATCACCCGGCTTTCTGCAGAAAGTCTAAGAAAATTTTATATTAGCTTTCTGTTTCAGTTTCCGCACCTAAATGCTCTTCAAGCTGCTGAATACGGTTGTGCAGCTGATCGTTTTCTTCCTTAATCTCTTCAATTCTTTGTCCTTTTGAAGAATAATGAGGATCTGTTTCCCACCAGTCCATTCCAATTTCTTTCGCCTTATCTACTGAAGCAACTAATAAACGTATTTTAATGGTTAATAATTCCACATCTGCTATATTAATCTGGATATCTCCAGCTATCACCACACCTTTGTCAAGAACTGTCTCCAGCACGTCGACAAGACTGTTAGACACTGTTGATTGTTTAATAGGTTCATTATTATTCATTCTTTTCCTCCTTCTGAAATCAGCTCACTCACAAGCTCTCTTCTGAAAAACAATTAGAGTAAGTTTCCAAGTGGTCCAAGATCTATATTCAAATCGTCATCATCGAGACCGAAAACCTCTTTTAATTCTTCCATTTTTTCCTCCAGGTTCATCAAGGCCACTCCTAATTGTTCTTCTTCTTCGTCAGTAAGTGTGCCTCCTTCTACACGGCGCATAGCCTGACGTTCAACAAGTTGTCTGAGAAGTTCTATGACGGTCATGACAAGTTGCGCGAGACCTTCTTCAGCCTTCTCGGGATCAAGAGCTACTTTTCCGGTTGGACGGTGTCCTTCAGATCCTGTCGTGGTCACTAGTTCCTGTTTCGGTTGCATCTATAATACTCTCCTTTCGGATTTATCCATTTGCCGTTCGAGCTCATCCACACTCGGTTTTTCTCTCGCCTCCATCAACGTTTCAACAGAAGATAAAAGAATGCGCAAATCAAGATAAACAAGGTCTATGCCGGCGATGGAAATAGTAATATCTCCCTGTAGAACTACACCTTTATCCAGAACGGCATCCAGTATATCAAGCAGTGAGACGTCTCTGTTTTCTAATGTTTCTGTCTGCAATTGATTTCCCTCCAGATTAAAAAATGTACACCTCAGCTTTTAACTTTTGCCGATTTTGATTTGAAATTGGCAAAGTGATATGCCGGCCAAGGCCCGGTGGACTCAAACCGTAACCCTTCATTCTCTTTATCAGATTTCTCCTGATAAGTTCTTAAAATTTTCTTGAAGGAATCTACGTCATCACCAGTTTCAAGAAGATAGACACAGTTCCATGCCATATCATCCTCTCTGCCAGTGATTTTCTGGTCCCAATTTTTCTTCACTTCCGCATTCTTGCTTAGCTTTTTTAGTTCTTCATGAATCGTTTCGGTTTTTCTTTTTATATGAGCCTGAATTTCATCATTAATAAACTGATCAAGTTTCTTTCTCGCAAAGAATTGTTTTCCTTTTGAAAGATTGGAAATCTCTCTCTTTTTTTCTTCAATAGTCTGATTATTTTCCAGGACACTCTTAGAAAAAACGTCTCTGTCGGCAAATACTTTAAGATTCCACTCTTCTTTTCCTTTCACTTCTTCAAGGATGACCTTCATTTGGCCGTTATACGTTTTCATCACTTCAGAAAGCCGCCCGTTGTGCTCATAAATAGTTCCAAATTTTAATGGTAAGACAGTAAACGCCTGATGCAATCTGTTCATAAGCTCGTGATGATGGTAAGCACGCTCCTGCAGCCACTTCATATCCTCTACATTACGTTTAAAATTATCTTCTGAAAAATCATCGGCAGATACCTTGCAAATAACCGCGGCGAGTCCTTCTGTAATATAAAAATCTATGTCATGTTGGGGATCAATGCCTTTTAACTGGCTAAGCTTCTCTTTTGAAGCTTCATCTGCTGGTACAAAAGCATAAACATATATTAGTTCATTGGTTTCTGGTGTGTTCAATTTTTATTCACTCCTTCGGCTATACCTTAAGGCGGTTAACGTTCATCTTCAAGAGACTGCCTTAATTGTTCCTGTTCTATTTCTTTGGCGGTTCGGTATCTTGCCATTAATTCGTCATATTGGTTTTCATAAGCTTCCTCTGAAATTTCGTCCATTTCGAACATCATTTCTAAATGAACGAGTTTCTGCTGGATGTGGTCCACGTCATACAATTCTTTATCCACTTCTTCTTTAACTTTTTCACCAACAAAGCGGACTGTATCAAGTGGCCATGTAAATAATTTATGAATCATGAGGCATCTTCCGCTTTAATCTTTATATCTATGAAATTATAAGCGGGCCACGGGCCAGTGTACTTGAACTCAGTACGATCCTTCCATTTTTCATAAAATTCATTTACTTTTTCATCGAATTCTTTTTCTTTAGAAAGATCAACCAGAAATGACGCATTTAACACCATCCGCTCTCCGATCACTTCATTGCTTTTAGCTGCATCGGCTATTTTAGCCAGTGGGCGGAAGACTTCACGCTCAAAGTCCAGGTGAATACCCTGGACAAATTTTTGAGCGGCTTCACCGGCACGCATTTTGTCGTAATGAGTGGCCGACTGTTTTGTATCTTGCAGAGCCTGCTTCATTTTAGCTAAGTCTTCCTGATTACCCGCTTGTTCTTTCATCCAATCTTTGTTTCCGATAATTTTTAATCCAACTTCTATTTTATTTTCTATCGTTGGAAAGATTTTCTTAAATTTATCGTAAAGTCGTTTAATAAGGATTTCTGCATCTTCCTCGGATTCTAAAACATTTCCGAAACTCATAGGGATAACAGTTGTATAGGTCATTAATTCCGCTACCACCTGCTGATGGGTTTTTAAGTTCTCCCGGGTCGGATCGTAAATTTTTACAGGTGCTTGAGCAACTACCATCGCCTGGTCCTTATAAGGCACTGTGTACGTCTTAGTTGTATTGCCATCCAGTTTAACCTTTTCCTGTTTAAAATCTGCATCAGCTTTAATTACCCCGAATAAATAAACTCCCTGATCCATACTCATCTCACTTCTCTCCTTTGCCTTTCTTATTAACTTATTTCCTCTTGAAGCCACTCTTCAGCTTCTTTGGCTGAGTTTACATCTGCACACTTTATAACATGCGGGGAAAGCACATCCATACAGACTCTTATAAATTGTTCATTATCTTTTGAAATAGGTATGTCAGACTTCTGACATACCGTCGCAATCATTAAAGAAGCACGTAAACTTGGCCCGTGCTTACCCTCATTTTCACATGCTTTTCTCACTTTCGCGACGTTTCTTAATATGAGGTCTGCTTCTTTTGCCAGAACTCCTGTTTTTTCCCTGAGTATAGACCTCTCAGTTTCCCGGTCCTGGTCCATCTCTATGGTAATAAGGCGGTCCATAAGGGCATCCTGAGTATCAAACACGCCTGCATATTCTTCAGGGTTGGATGTAAATATAATTCTGAAATCCTTATGAACTCTCATAAATGACTGTTTCTGTTTTGTACCGTAAAGAGGAAGCACCCCTTCTTCAAGAACGGATAAAAACAAATTGTTTGTTTCCGGCGACGAACGCGAAAATTCATCGTATATAACTGTATAGCCTTTTTGCACGGCTTCTACAAGACGGCCGGGATGCCATTTTTCTTTTACTTCAACTTGTTTTTTATAGACTTGGCGTACAAAGTTATCAATTAGTTTATCACTTGTAAACCCTGATATGCCGCCAAGTAAATCAACGTTGTTCATCTCATGGTTTCCATGTAAAAGAGTAACCGGTCTGTCAAATTGAGCGGCAAGATGGAGAGCCATGGCTGTTTTCCCAACTCCGGTAGGCCCGGTTAAATGAAGGGGATAACCCGCCTGCAAATAAGGTTTCATGCGGCTAACCAATTTCTTTACTTTTTCAGTTTCCACAAAACCGGAACGGTCAAGGGGATCACTGGCTGTTCTTTTCTTTTTTGCCGGAACCTCTTTTTCTTCCGGTTCTTTAGCCGGCGCTTTAGTATCAGACCTTTTTTTCAATCTGTCCCCACGAGTACTAAGCGTTGATTTATTCGGACGGCTGGATGGCGCCTTTTTCCGTGATGTTCGTGCGGGCTTTTTATTGTTATCAGATCCCGCCCGGCTTCTGTTTTGTTTTTGCTGTGACTGAGCTGCTGTGTTAGCCAACCGCCTTACCTCCCTTCTTCTTCCTCACTCTTAACAGAGGTGCGTTGCCTTAATCGTATACGTTCAAAAGAGATAACATCCTTGTCTTCATCCAATTTGGCTATATACTCACCTATCAGCTGATCTCTTCCGTACCTTTTCATATATTCTTTTTCTTCTATTACTTCAACCCCTACTTCCCACTGCTCTTCTTTTTCCTGGACTGAAGTAATGCGGTGAACCGGTCTGACATGCTTTTCAAAAAAAGAACTTACTGTATCCATAATTTCTTCTAGTTTCATATATTTTCCCGCCTTTATCATAGAAATAGAAGCGGACATATGCGTGACACATATGCCGCTTTTCTGCTATTTAACTCTTACTATGCGAAATTCAACTGTTCCTGTCCTCTTCCTTCTTCAGAGGTCTCTAAATCTATTTCTCCTTGAACTTCATCTCTTAACAGGCCTACAGCTTCTGCATAGCGTAACCAAGTATCCACACTTGCAATAACTACACGCGCTTCAATTGTAATTAATTCAATCCCTACTAATGATATCCGTGCATATAAATCAATTACAATGCCTTTATCTAAAATACGGTCAATTACTTCTGCCAAGCTGGATGAATCTGTACTTTTCTGAATAGCCATTTTTACATCGCTCCTTTAAGGTTTTTTGATTTGGTCAACACCTTTAATGTCACTCGCACCTTTAATACTTGAATAACCTTTTACTTCCGAGTAACCTTTTATATCACTGGCTTTTTTAATGCCATCGTCAGAATTCCCTGATCCTCCGCTCGGATTTGTCAGTTCATTATCCTTGACTTCTTCTTTGGCATTTTCCGCCTGATCTTTAAGAGTGCCTTTTATTTCCTGGCCTCTTTCTTTTGCTTCTTCAGCTTTTTCTTTCAGCTGTTCTCCGGCTTCTCCAAAGTTTTCTTTAATTTCCTCTTTGGCATCGCTCATTTTTTCAAACGTATCATAAAATTTTTTGCCTATTGCTCCGGCCGCTGCTGCATTTTTTGTTTTTGGCATATCATCAACGACATCTTCAGCTTCCTCTTTAGCTTCATCTTTCACTTCCTCTTTAACTGCTTTGAAAGATTTTTTGACTTTTTTCCGAATATCGTTGTTTACCATTAATGCGGCACTGCCGGCAAGTCCTGCCCCTCCCGCGACTAATGCTTTTTTTGCTGTATCGCCGGAAATAACAGAATCCTGATTATTTTCTTCCTCTGCCATTTATAAGAACCACCTCTCTTTTAAAATGCAGGTCACTCACCTGATATTATGATGAATGATATTGGTGACGGGTGGTATCTATAATGCACCTCTACCCTTAAGAGAGGCGCACTTAAACATCCGAATCATTCAAGATATAATTATTCATCCTTAAAACTGCTATTCGGCAGTTACTTTTCCTAAAAAGAAACCGTCAATTTCTGTTAATTTCCCTCTCCATAAGACAGCTCCTTTTGAAGGTAGGGATTTACCTGACTCACTGAATAACTTTGCATTTTTTAAATGAACGTAATTTGTGGCAGGTGATTCCTCTTCTTTCAAAGAGTCTGCTGCTTCTTCCAGTTGTTCCCTTATGGCTTTTTCTCCGTCATCTTCCTCTGAAAATTGACCAGACATTTCTTCCAGATATTCTGCAGCCGAAATAACTGTTCCTGTTACAACAGACCCTTTAACATTCAGGGTAATTCCTGCACTGTATTCCTCGGTATTTGCTTTTTCGGTAAGCAGCTGCAGAATAGGATCAACTTCCTGCTTTTTGGATTTCTCACTCATCTTTTCACCTCTTCTGTGGCAAATTTGCTAGCCTCATTTAACTGCGGCTTATTTGTTAGATTTAGAATTACTGTTCTGTTTACGTCCTGAACCTGATTTCTTTTTCGGTCTGCCTGGACCTTTTTTAGAACCTGAGGAAGACTTATTATTCGATGAAGACTTACTTTCTTCTTCATCTTCATCATCATTGTTGTCTTCATTTTCCTCTTCATTATCTTCATCTTTTTGTTTTTCATCATCTTTTTCTTCGTTACTCTTGCTGTCATCTTCTTTTTCTTGATCTTCTTTTTCTTCTTTGTCTTCTTTGTCTTCTTTCTCTGCATCTTTTTTGTCATCTTCCTCATCTTGTGAGCCAGATGAGTTACCGGAAGTACCCGTTTCTACTTTAGTCTCATTGTCTTCTTCCTCTTCTTTCTCTTCACTGCTCTCTTCAGAAGACTCCTCTTTCTTATCCTCATCAGATTGTTCCTCTTGCTGATCTTTCTCTTCTTTTTCTTCTTTTTCGGAACTTTCCTCAGATGAGTCTTTATCTTGCTCCTCTTCTTTTTCCTGGTTCTTCTCAGAGTCCTGGTCTTTCTGATCTCCCTGGTCTTTCTCGCTTTCCTCTGATTTCTGCGAGTTTTCAGCGAGTTTACTGATCATGTCTTCGATTCTGCTTAGTCTGTCACCCAGAGCTTTATTTTCTTCTTTTAATTTTTCATAGTCCTCAGAAGATTGCTGATCTGACTGTTCATCTTGTGAAGATACTTGTGTTTCAGTTTCTTCCTGTTCAGCCTCTTCTCCAGATTCTTCATTTCCGGATTTTGACCCAAACAAACTTCCACTCTTAGTCTTAATTGTTTCGGCTGTCGATAAAGCTTTTTCTTTTGCAGACTGACCGAAGCTTTTTCCTTTCGTTTTCCATTGTTCAGTATCGAAGTTTTTGACGCTTTCTTTAATTTTATCTCGGTTTTCTGGTGTAATTGCATATCCAACCGCGGCTCCAACGATAGAACCTGTTACTGCGCGCTTCATTGGTCCAAAGCCGCCATTTTCGCTTCCATTCTCTTGCTCGTTACCGTTATTACCGCTTTCCTGCTGATCAACTTGGGTGTCTTTTTCTTCTTGTGCCATTAATGATCCCTCCATATAAGCCTGAATTTAATAGTTTTTTATAAGCTTATTATTTTGATTCTGCCAATTCTGATAACATTTTCTCGATTCTATCAAGACGTTCATTCATACTTTCGTTTTCTTCTTTAAGCTCATCGTATCCGCTTGATTCCTCTTCATTTGACTCCTCTTCATCTGTTTCTTCAGAAGAGGCTGCTGCTTCTTCCTCACCGGTATACTCTTCTTCTTCTTCTTCCGGATCCTCACTGTGTTCTTCAGCCTGAGGTGATTCTTCTCCTGATTCCTGTTCAGACTCTCCCTCTGACTCTTGCTGGTCAAGACCTAATTCTTCCTCGATTTTACCTGTCACTTTCTGACCACCAGGTACTTTATCTTCAACTTTATTGAGATAACTTGAAATCTGCTTTTTCACACTTCCTACAGCTTGTTCTGTAACCATATCCTGTACGGATTTTGTTAATTCCTGGCCAACAATTTTCATAACTTGGGAGCCGCCTACTGATTTTAAAACTTTTCTTCCTTTTTCAGAGCTGGATAGCAGCCCTGCTCCTGCTCCAACAGCACTTCCTATAAGTACATAACCTAAGGTTGATTGCCCGTTTTCTGATTGTTCATTGTTTGATTGTTCATTTTTAGCCATTAAAAATCACTCCTTAAATTAATATCTTGCCTATACAAAAGCGTATAATTGGCTATACCACAACATAAAACGTTCAAACACTGAGTGTATTTTTCTTTTAATAACTTTTAATTGGAAAGTGAATAAAACGTCGCACCAAATAATGAAATTAATGTAATTAAGAACCATTTAATGACAAAATAACTAAACAAAAAGGCCTCGGAAGAATGTTATTCTTTCCAAGACCTTTCCACAACTAGGTATTATATCCTTTTATAAACTGAGAAACTATTTGCTCATTAACATAGCACTTAATTAAAAAACCAGTCCTGTTTGCATATCTAAGCTCGTTTAATAAAGGATATGTTTATAACAATTGCGTTATAAGAATATAGGCTCCTGCCAGGAGCCAAAGCCAGACAGCCGGTCACAACCCTGGAAGTTTAAACTTCTTTTGGCGTGGCTCAGAGCCTGCTTGATTTGTAATTCCTCAATTGCCACTCTGCCTGCACTGTTTGTTCTTCGGTTCCATCGTATCCCTCCTCCCTATTACTATACCCTAAAAGGTATTTAAAACTCAAATATCCAATTCTGATTTACTTTATTAGTCTGCGACTATTATCTACACGAAGCAGCAACTTTCGAATGATTTTTATTTGTCATTGTGATGATTCTTTGGAAGTTGTTAAAAAATTTAAAAAATTATGGTAGGGTGTCACTAAGTGAGCAACTGATAGACGTCAGACAACTCACTTTCTATTTTTTTTAAAGGAGGCCAGCCGAACTATCACTTAAAACATAATGGAGGGATTTGATGAGAGAAAAAGCATTTTTCCGGACAGTTAAACGTGCAGCTATTATTGGGAGCGCTTTTATACTGTTTTCTCCCGTAACATCATTCGCTGAAAATAATGACCAGGAGTCCCATGAGCTCACAATTATGACTACAACGGATATCCATTCCTATCTTATGCCTTATGACTACATGAATGACGAAGCCGTAGATGATTACGGGTTTGTAAAAGCAGCTACACTCATTGACCAAGTCAGGGCGGAAAATGATAATACTATTCTTTTTGATAATGGTGATATTTTTGAAGGAAGTATGCTTGGAGAACTTGAGACCTTCATCGATCCTTTAGAAGAAGGGGAAACGCAGGCAGTCATTAAAGCTCTGAACGAACTCGATTATGCAGCAGCATCGATTGGCAACCATGAGTTTAATTTCGGTTTAGATTATTTGGATGAGGCAATAGAGTCTGCTGATTTTCCCTGGTTAAGCGCTAACGTCTACAAAGCTGGCACGGACAGGGAAGAACATTATTATGAACCTTATACAGTAATTGAGCATGAAGTTGATGGTAAGAGTATTGATATTGGTGTTATTGGATTTGTGCCGCCTCAAATAATGAACTGGGATAACCTCCACCTTGAAGGAAATGTAGAAGTGCGTGAAATAGTTGATTCGGCACAGCGTTATATACCCGAACTGAAAGAACAATCTGATATTGTTGTGGCTCTTGCCCATACAGGGGTTAACACAGGCGACCGTGAAACAGAGCACGCAGCTGTCACTCTCGCTGAAGAAGTGGAGGGGATAGACGCGCTGGTTATGGGACATGCCCATCAGACTTTTCCTGGTAACTCCGGTTATGATGAAGTTGATGGTGTAGATGATGAGAATGGGACTATTCACGGGATCCCTGCCGTTATGGCTGGAAACTGGGGAAGCCATTTAGGAACAATCACTCTGGAAATGACTGAAGAGGATGGAGCCTGGAATATAGTAAGTTCTTCTTCAGAAGTTACCGGGGTTGAAGGTGTTGAACAAAATGAAGATATTGTTAATTTAATTTCAGATGTGCATGAACGAACCATTGAATATATTTCGACTGTGGTAGGTTCTATATCAGAAGGTATTAATACCTTCTTCTCACTCGTTATGGATAATGAAGTGACTCAACTCGTTAATGATGCCCAGCTATGGTTTGCAGAAGATTTCTTTAGCGGGACTGAGTATGAAGAGAGAAAACTTTTGTCTGCTGCAGCCCCATTTAGAGCCGGTTATAGAGGCGGATATACAGAAGTGGATGCCGGAGACGTGACTATCGGAAATCTTGCTGATATTTATGTATACTCCAACACCCTTCAAGTGGTCGATGTAAACGGTAATGAACTGACAGAATGGCTGGAACGGTCTGCAGAAAACTTTGAACAGATTGACCCTGGCGCCGAAGAAGAACAATCTCTTCTGGCCAGCTTCTCAGCTTTCAACTTCGATGTCATTGAAGGTGTTGACTACTATCTCGATGTGACACAGCCTGTAGGCGAACGTGTAACCGATCTTACGTATGAAGGTGAACCTGTCACTTCTGACATGGAATTCCTTGTTGTAACAAACAACTACCGTGCAGGCGGAGGCGGAGACCATCTGGAGGATGCAGACCTTGTCGAAGAGCTGATTGATTTAAACATTCAAAACCGGGAAGTGATCGCGGATTTCTTCAGGGAGCATGAAGGCGATTATCATCCTCACAGTTCTATGAACTGGGCGTTGCTCCCAGCTGAAATTGACAGCGAAGTAACCTTTACCAGTTCTATTGATGGAGCTGACCATATTGACAGACTAGGACTCGAACTGGTCAGTTTTACAGGAAATCTGACTGATGACGACGATGGTGCTTACTATCAATATCATTTTGATGACTCAGCATTGGAAAGTGAAAGAGAACGGACTGATGGTGGCGAGCTGCCTGCTACAGCTTCGACTGCCCCTCTTTATACATTGATAGGAATAGCAGTCTTTATTGGAGCTTCTGCGTTACTCTTCTTCCGCAGACGCCAAACAGCCTAACGGCTAAAACCTAAAAGAAGCTGCCTCGGGGCAGCTTCTTTTATCTTTGCTAATGAATTCCTTTATGAAGTCTTTCGAGTAAGACGTTTCCAAAGAGACGGCTTGTCAGCTTCTTTCTGCAGCTTTTCTGAGTCAGCATTTTTATAGAGCAAGCCAGCTATTACGGCTGTTAATGGAATAGCATAAATTAAACCTATGCTTCCGGCCATAATTCTTATAAGTTCAGTCGCAATAGCTTCCATATTAATAACCCGGTTAAATGATACATTATGGGCGTTTAAAACGAGCAGCAAGGACATGGAAGCCCCAGTGTAAGCCAGAATAAGTGTGTTGGCCATTGTTCCCATTATGTCACGGCCGAGATTCATTCCTGATTTAATCAGCTGCCTTGCCGTCATAGCCGGATTACTTCGCTTTAATTCGTCTACAGCTGAAGCAATCGACACACCAACATCCAGCACTGCCCCTATTGCCCCAATAATCATACCTGCGAGAAGCAGACCTTGAAAATCAAAGTTGGCATTTGGCACATACATGAGCATTTGAGCTTCTTCCCCGCTGAAGCCTGTTAACCTGGTCAGCCTGGTCATCACCGTTGCAAGTAAACCGGCTAATATGACTCCTCCAATTGTTCCTAAAATAGCTGCTGTCGACTTCCGGTTAAAACCGCTTATTAACAGGACGGAAACAACTGTTATTATCGAGGCGATAACGATAGTTATAAACACCGGCGGCAGTCCGCCTAATATGAGGGGGATCAATACTTGCAGAATCAGAAAGATGGTAAAAGCCAATGATATCACTGTTTTTATGCCTTTTAAACCACCTATTAAGATTATTGATAAAGCGAAAAAGATCCCTAAATATGTAAGATAGTGATCCCGGGCCAGTTCTCTGACAAGAGCCCTAGAGATTGAACCGTTTTCACTTTCAATCCAAACCAGTACCCTGTCGCTTTCGTTAAAATAAAAATCATGCGCCTGATTCCCTGACAATGAGTGCTCAACCGTCACGGTCTCCCCTCTGAATTCCCCCTGTTCAATTCTAATTTCCATTCTTTGCAGGCCTGGTGTATCCTCTTTCATTTCGACAATTTGGCCACGCACTGTTTCCCGATGAGGGCTGCTTTCAGCATTAGAAGCAATAGGCAGTAAAATAGAACTTAAAAAAATAAAAATAAGAAAACTAATAATATATTTCATTTCAGACTCCTTTTATAAGTCGGTCTCTCTGTTATTGTAACATACAGAAAGTCTGCTTTGAGCCAACTGTTCCATGGGTTTTGAAGTATTTTTTTAAAGAGCTTACTCTTTTTTACGCAGCAGGAAATGAGTTAATAAAAGAGGGTGAACAAAAAGACATCCGCACAACATTCCTAAGATGTTGTGCGGATGTCTTTAAGTCACTATACTTTATTTCAGCCTCTTTGCCACATATAAAAGAACCTCCATTTTCATTATTACCGTTTAGCTTTTGTTTTTTCAATCTCTTTATTGTGGGAAACAGGGTGAACTTCCTGACGGTTAGGCAGACTCTCATCAGGTGTCTTGTTATTGGTCTCAGCCGCGTTTTTATTAGGCTGGCGCTTTTTCATCGTTACTTCCTCCTTCGCACTTTTATTAGCTTAGTTTGAAAAAGAAAGTCTGATATTATTCACCACATTAATGGTTACATTTTGAACGGCTGCCGTTTTCCGTAGGTTAAACTGCGCCAGATCCATTCCGCAGGTCCAAAACGGTATTTCTTTATCCATTTATTACTCACCCATATTTGGCCTGCAAATAACACCGCTGCCATCACAAGCCATATAAGAGGGCCGACTTCTCCATAAAGCCCCAGGCCGTAGTTATAAAAAAGCGAAGTCGCTATAATAGATTGAAGAAGATAGTTGCTTAAGGCTGTGCGTCCCACAGCACGCAAGGGATTGAATAATTTTATCCATTTTTCTTTCCGCATAAGTAATATGATTGAAGTCATATAAAAGAAGCAAAGTGCAGGCCCTCCTATGGCCGACCCGATAAAATAAGTCATCATATGGACAGAAACTTCAGCACCCTGCTCAAAATAACTGTAAACAAACATCACATTAAAGGGCAGGCCGACAGCCAGGCTCCACTTCCAAACTCTCTTAAAGAACGGTATATGAGAAGGTATATCTTTATATTTTTCAGTTTTCGCAATATAAACTCCAAACAAAAACATTCCCAGAATGACAGGCATCATGAAGACATAATTACTGAACATAAAAGAATAATCAGCCGCCCTCTGGCTGAATATATCAGCTGTATTCCCTGATCCGTATGCAGTAATGGACTGTTCAAGCATTTGCATGCCTATAGCCATACTTTCTGCATCAGAAGGGATTAAATCTCCTGCCATAAAGATGAGGATAGCCATTAAAGAAATGAATGAGACAGGAATAAGGATTAATAAGAACGCCCAAACAAGCACAGTTTTTGGCGTACTTTTATAAAACAACAGTAAAAAGAAACCTGTAAGAGCGTAAATAACCAGGATATCCCCATACCATATTCCAAAAGCGTGGATGATACCTATTACAAGCAGAATAACCAGACGCCTTATAAACAGGCCTTGAGGCTTTGCTGCCTTCTGTTCTGCCCTTTGAAGAAAAATTATAAAACCGAGGCCGAATAAAAAAGAAAACATAGTAAAAAACTTGGATGACGCAAAAAAATGAATGATAAATTCAGCAAACACATTCCAGCTTTCAGTCCACCAAACCACATTAGTCATTGTTAAGTAAACTTCGGGAGACGCAAAATAAGGCATATTGGCAAATAAAATACCAAGCAATGCAAAACCCCGGATGATATCAAGTTCATGTACCCGTTCTTTTGCCGGCAGTGGGGCTGAAAAAACGTTTTTTGACATACTACCTCTCCTTATTTCTGTTTAGACGAGAAAGTTTTAACCACTCTCCTTAGAATCGTTTAATCGGCTGATGAAGAGCGGAAAAGCCCTTGCTGTTCGGATATTTTTGTATACAGATCTTGAAGCGTCCCTTCGTCGTCCACCCTGTAATCCGTTGTCCCACGATCAATTACACAACCTTTTACAAGGAATGTCTTCATGCCTGCTTTTTCGGCTGCCATGTCTTCCTGCTTATCATTACCTGCCATGACACACTCTTCCGGCTGTACTCCCAACTTTTCGCTAATATGCCTGTAATACTGGGGATGCGGTTTAGTGAAATGGCTTTCTTCATATACAGTAACCAGTTCAAAAGGAATATTATTCAAACCGGCCCAGGACAAGCGGTGATAGATGGCTGACTTAGGAAAAACCGGGTTAGTTGCAACCGCTACCCGGTACCCTTGTTTAATTGCTTCTTCCACTACCTTTCTCCCTAATGGAGTAGGCTGGCACAAATACGAAAAAGTAGGAAAGACGGTTTCATAAAAGTCATCTAAAACCGGCCAGATTTTATCTTTATCCAGATCCGCCATTTTTAAAAAGTTCTCCTCAAACACCTGCTCGTTCGTTTTCTCCGGATCAATATTTGTCATCATGGATTTTGTACCGCCCCATAACGCTTCTACAAATGTATCAGGATGTACAATATGTGATACTCTTCCTGCAAGCTCTTTTATGTATGTTTCCACAAACTTATCAGTATCCATTGGGAGCAATGTCCCGTCCAGATCAAATAATATTACTTTCGCCATCAGTCATTCCTCCGTTATTTAACAGTTTCCCCATATAGTATTCATCTACAGCCCGGCCTTTAATAAAAAAAGAATGCCGCTTTAAGCCTTCTACCTCAAAACCAAACTTCTTATATAACTTTAAAGCCGCCTCATTATGAACCATTGTAGTGAGTTCGAGTCTTCTTAACCCGTGATTAACAGCCCATTTTTCAATTGCTTCCAATAAAAGGGTGCCAGCCCCTTTTTTTCTGCTGTCTTTACGCACACCCAATACCAGGTATGCGGAGTGTTTATTTTTATCTGCTTTTCCCCCAACTGCCATGAGGTACCCTGTCAGTCTACGGTTTTCTTCGGTTATTAAAATCGATGAATTCTCTGATTCCCTGAAATTTATTATCATTTTTTCTGACTGATTGGCAGTCATTTTTCTCTCCCCGGCACCGAATAGCATAAAGTCTGATTCACCGTCTATCAATTTAATGAGGGTGCTTAGCTCACCTTTATCACTCAGCTGTACTTCTCTGACTCTCATCATCTCTCTCTTCCTTTCCATACTCCCTTTAAACTTTCCTGCTATTGGCAGGTTCGATGAAATGAAGGTACATACACAACTAAAATTTTAACATAAAAAGGTAATTTATTTTATGATAAATACTCACCGCATCTGTTGAGTCATACAGACAGCCTGCTAATACATACATTTAACTGATATACCAAATTCAATGACTAATTAGAAGTTAAAAATAAAAGGGGAGATTAAATTGGCTATCCAGCGTGGAACCCACATCATCCATACAGTTAAACCGGGAGATACAGTTTACAGCCTGGCTGTAAGATATGAGAGTGATATAGATGCTATCGCTCGCGTAAACGGTATTTATCCCCCGTTTACAGACCCGTTTGTTATTTTTCCCGGGCAAGTGCTTGTCATACCAAGACTGACTGTTGATCCTACCGAGACATTTTATGTGATCCAGCCGGGAGACAACTTAACAAGAGTAGCAGACAGGTTTTCCTCTCCTGTGCCAGTCTTGGCTGGAACGAACCCGACGATCCAAAATCCGGATTTCGTTTTCCCGAACCAGCAGATTCGGGTGCCCGTTTTTATTTATGATGTAGAGGCCGGCGACTCTTTATTTTCAATCTCCCAAAAAACAGGAGTGCCAACAGGACAAATTCTGAATGCTAATATGTTTCGGCCTGCCATTTCTCCAGACTTAATTTTTGAGGGGATTAAGTTAATCATTCCCATACTTGTTTCACAAAATATATTTGTTACAGAGCCTCTGCCCGGAAGTACGATCCAAAACAACAGTCGGATAGAAGGGTATGCAAGAGCTTTTGAAGCAAATGTACTGTACAGGGTGGTTGATACGAATAACATGGAAGTAGCCTCTGAATCATTTACAACAGCTGACTTTGCAGGTCCTAATTTCGGCAAATTCCGTGACACCATCACTTTTAATAATCCGCCATCTGCCCAGGAAGGAGAATTACAAGTATATACGAGAAGTGCCGAAGATGGATCAATTCAGGACCTGGTCCAGATTAAGGTTAATTTTTAAATTGGCTCCCCTTGAATAATTTCCATAGAGAAATCTATTAAGAAGCTTGGAAGTTCTCCAAGCTTTTTCCCATCTATTAATATATTCAATATTTGTACAGGTTTATCATTTTTCCGAAGGTGACGTAAGTAAAATCTGCTAGACAAGTCTTTTCCCTGTGATTGACCTGGCAACATGAACACCCGAACTGGCGGCTCCGATAGAACCTGCTCCTGGAAAGATATTATCCCCGCAAAGCCATAAGCCATCGATTCCTGGCCGGTGACGAACAGAACGCCATAGTGCATTTTGCTTAGTCTGCGGGAAGCCCCCTACGCCACCGCTTTTTCTTTTAACAAATCTTTCCCAGGCTCTCGGTCCTCCGCTCAATACATACACGAGAGCATGTTCAGATCCAGGAGCGAGTTCTTCCAGCTTTTTCAGCACATTGTTTTTTATTTGCGTTGATTTATAATCATACGCTTCTTTTGTCTGCCATTCTTTTAAGGGAACATGTGCAGAGACTGTAATCGTCCTGTAGCCTGCAGGCGCTCTAAGAAGGTCGCCCTTTTTTGAAATAGACATAAAAAAGTGATTTCCTTCACTTGGAGGACCATCAGGGTCAAGCATAAATTGATGAAATAAGTTTATATCGTCCGGTAAGCAGTATTCTTTCACTGCCATATATACTGTATAAGTCCCCCATTGTTTTAAAGGGTCTTCTTTTGCTTTTATTTTGGGATGGATTTTACTCATTACTTCTTTCTCTAAAAGATCTCGCAAGTTTGAAAGGGGAACATTCAACACGACATGTTCAGTCTCATAAATATGCCCCCGATGATCTTCCACCCTCCACTTATCTTTCTTGTTTACGGAAACAACGTTTCTCGGCTTTTTAACGGTGCCTCCATTTTCACGTATTGACTTTATAAGTTCCTCAGCTAAACGAAATAAACCGCCTTCTACATAAAAAGCACCTTGGTGATAAATATCCAGCGCTGCACACCCCATTAATAATTCACATTCTTTATATGTCGTTTGCATACTATCCATTAAAACGCCATTGATAAAATGAATAAACGTCATGCAATTCTGAAGCCTGTGCTTTTTAATGAGTGAAGTGAGTGACTGGTTCACATAAGGTATAAGGGTTATGGAATCTAAAGAAAATCCCCTTAAAAGCGCACGGTATTCATGAAAGGATCCTGGCGGAAGAACAGGATAATGCTGCATATGATTTCTTAAAACATTACCAATCCTCCAAACTTCATTAAAAAAATTCATAATTCTAAGTGAATCCTCAGGCTCTTCTTTTTCCCACATCGTTAAAAAACGGGCTCGTTCCGTGTAATAGGGAAGAATACGGGATCCGATGCGCACGTCCATAACAGTTGAAAGTGGAACAGCATTGATTGTGATTCCTAAATATTCGTTCAATTTTGTATGAAGACCGTACGGTTCGAAACCCATGCCTAATGTGGCACCAACCGGGAAAGTGAAGTCTTTTCTTTGAAATTTGCCTGCACAGCCGCCCCACTCCGCTGCTGCTTCCAATAATGTCACTTGATACCCATTCTTTTGCAGTAACGCTCCTGCGGTCAAACCGGCAATCCCTGAACCGGTTATGAGGACTCTGTTCCCCATGTCTGCACCTCCCTCTGATAATTTCATTATGTGGAAAAGAAAGAAATATTGCAAAAGATATCAAAAAAACACCTTCTCCGACAGAAAGCAGAGAAGGTGCTTTTTAAAAGTCCATATTATCCTTCCAGAAGGAGGGCTTCCGGATCTTCAATAAGTTCTTTCACTTTTACGAGAAATCCGACAGCATCTTTACCATCAATAATTCTATGATCATAAGATAATGCGATATACATCATCGGACGGTTCTCAAACCGTTCGTTATCGATAGCTACCGGACGCATTTGTATCTTATGCATTCCCAGTATACCTACCTGAGGAGTGTTTAATATAGGCGTAGACCATAAAGAACCGAATACTCCTCCGTTTGTAATTGTAAAAGAACCTCCCTGTAAATCGCCGAGTCCGAGTTTCTTGTTATGTGCTTTTTCCGCGAGTGCCCCAATTTCCTTTTCAATTCCGGCAAAATCCATACGGTCTGCATCGCGGACCACCGGAACCACCAACCCGTCATCTGTAGAGACGGCTACACCAATATCAAAGAATTTCTTTAATACGATATCGTCACCATCAATTTCTGCGTTCACGTACGGATATTTTTTAAGGGCGCCAATGACAGCTTTAGTAAAGAAAGACATAAACCCGAGCTTCACACCATTGTCATCGAGAAATTTATCTTTCCTTCGTTTACGAAGTTCCATTAAATTTGTCATATCCACTTCGTTAAAAGTAGTCAGCATAGCTGCGGTCTGCTGGGCCTCAACGAGACGGTTAGCGATCGTTTTACGCCGGCGGGACATCTTAATCCGTTCAACAGGTTTAGATGGGTCTCCTTTTTCTTCTTTTGCTCCTTTTTCAGGTGCCGGCTCAGGTTTGGAGGATTTTTGTTTTGCTTCAAATTCATCAATATCTTCTTTTCTTACCCGTCCAAGCGGGTCACGTGGATTAATGTCATCGAGGTTGATCCCCTTTTCCCGGGCATACTTACGGGTAGCAGGAGATGCAAGCGGCCGGTGATCGCTTTCTGAACCACCAGACTCTCCCGTCTTCTCTTGTCCTGTTTCATCTTTTTTGTCCGCCTGGGCTTCATTCTCAGGTTGGCTTTCCTTTATTTCCTTCTGTTCCTGCTTAGTATCGCTTGTGCTTTCCGAAGCTTCTCCACTAGTATTAATTTTGGCGATGACATCGCCTACTTTCACAGTATCTCCAGGCTCAAATAAAGTTTCTTCTAAAGTCCCCGCTTCATCTGCGGCAATTTCAACGTTTACTTTATCTGTTTCAAGTTCTACTATGTCTTCCCCTTTTTCTACATAGTCGCCCGGCTGCTTAAGCCATTCGGCAACTGTGCCTTCTGTAACCGATTCTGCTAATTCAGGTACTTTAATTTCAAGCATTATTCAGGACTCCCTTCGAGGTTTCGTGTGACAGCTTCAGTAATAATTCTTTTCTGCTCTTTTTTGTGTACTTTAGGATCTCCTTCAGCAGGACTGGAGCGCCGTTTCCGGCCGATAAAGTACACGTCGCATTCCTGCCCTGTATCTTGCAAGTAAGGCAGAATATAATGCCAAGCCCCCATATTTTGCGGTTCTTCCTGGAGCCAAACGAGCTCTTTTACATTCGGATACTTTTCCAGTTGCTCTTTAATATCTTTAGACGGGAACGGATAAAGTTCTTCAATTTTGACTGCCTGGAGCCAGTCAAGTTTATCTTTTTCTTCTCTGATTTTTTCATCGAGCTCCACCGCTACTTTACCGGAACAGAACACCAGCCGTTCCACTTTCTGCGGATTTTTGCCAAGATCTTTATTTACGATTACAGGTTCAAACTTCCCTTCACTGAAATCCTCAGGAGATGAAGAGACATTCTCATTTCTGAGAAGGCTTTTAGGCGACATCAACACTAAAGGTCTGATCTCATTTTCTTTTAACAGTTTTGCCTGCCGGCGAAGCAAATGGAAGTACTGGCTGGCTTTAGTTAAATTGGCCACGTGCCAGTTATTTTCAGCAGCAAGGGTTAAAAACCGTTCCATCCTACCGCTGGAATGCTCAGGCCCCTGTCCTTCATACCCATGAGGAAGAAGGAGGACAATGCCCGATTTCTGGCCCCATTTCGCCCGGCCGCTTGAAATAAACTGGTCAAATATAACCTGAGCACCATTTGAAAAGTCTCCGTATTGGGCTTCCCAGATGGTTAATGTTTCCGGTGATTCTACATTGTAGCCGTACTCGAACCCTACACATGCAGCTTCAGATAAAGGACTGTTGTGTACTGCAAAAGAGGCTTTAGCTGACGGCAGAGTGTGAAGAGGTGAATAGATATTATCGGTCTCATAATCATGTAAAATCAGATGACGGTGAGAGAAAGTCCCCCGCTCTGAATCCTGGCCAGTAAGCCTGATCGGAACCCCATCTGAAATAATCGAGCCAAATGCCAGCGTTTCTGCCAGTCCCCAGTCGATTTTCCCGTCGTCTTTCAAAGAATCTACACGCCGCTTAAGAATCTTCTCAAGCTTCGGAAAAACATTAAATTTTTCCGGAAAAACAAGCAGGTCATCGTTAATCTGGCGCAGCGTTTTAAGCGGCACCTTAGTATCTATTCCTGCAAGAGTGCTTCTGACATAAGCTGGCGGCTTCATCGTTTCGTCTATATGTTCTCGTTTATTTTGCTTAATTTTATCAAACTGGTTTTCCAGCTTAGAGATAAATTCAGATCTTAATTCTTGAAATTTATTTTCTTCAATCAGTTTTTCATCAACAAGTTTTTTTCCGTATATTTCAAATACTGTCGGATGGTCTTTGATTCTTTTATACAAAGATGGCTGGGTGGCCAGAGGTTCGTCCATCTCATTGTGGCCGTACCGGCGGTAACCGATTAAATCTATGACAATATCTTTAGTGAATTCCTTACGGTAAAGATACGCTAAATGGATAGCTGCAAGGCAGGCTTCAGGATCATCTGCATTCACATGAATCACAGGAATTTCATACCCTTTCGCCAAATCACTGGCATATTCAGTTGACCGTGAATCGTCGCTCACAGTCGTAAATCCAATCATATTGTTAGCAATCACATGGATTGTCCCGCCTGTTGAGTAACCATTTAACTGACTGAGGTTTAACGTTTCAGCTACAATCCCCTGACCAGGAAAAGCAGCGTCACCATGGATCAGAATCGGAAGAGCTTTATTCTTTTTCTGCTTAGGAAACCCGGGTGATTTCCGGTCCTCCTGTGCTGCTCTTGCGAAGCCTTCAACCACCGGATTGACAAATTCCAGATGACTTGGGTTGTTTGCAAGAGTAATCGTTGCGTTTGACTTGCTTTCTTTAATTTCCCGGTCAGCGCCTAAATGGTATTTTACATCACCGGTCCATCCGTAGTTAATTCCTACAGACCCTTCAGAGGGCACTAAATCTTTATTAGGGGCATCGTGGAATTCTGAAAAGATCATTTCATACGGTTTGCCGAGTACGTGGGCAAGGACATTTAATCTGCCTCGGTGCGCCATACCAACCATCAGTTTTTCAGTGCCGTCTTCCACTGACTCGCGTACCACCTCATCAAGCATAGGAACCATGGTATCAAGCCCTTCAATGGAAAAACGCTTCTGTCCTTTGAATGTTTTATGGATAAAGTGTTCAAAACCTTCTACTTTATTTAATCTTTCCAGCATCTGCACTTTTTTTGTGTCGGTTAATTCAGGAAGGTAGTCTCTCGATTCAACCTTTTGGAATAACCAGCGCCGTTCTTCAATGTCCTGAACCTGGTCAAATTCAAAAGCAAGCCGTTTAGTATAGGTTTCTTTTAAATGCTCAACAGCTTCTAGACCATTATTTAACGAGGAATAATGGTGCGGGGACAGAAGTTCAGGAGGTACTTGCCGAATTTCTTCGTCAGTAAGACCGAAATCTTCGTAATTAAATATGTTGCTTTTCTCCTTCAAATTAACAGGAATAATGTCAGCCATTAAATGGCCATTGCGCCTTATGGATTCTGAGAGCTTCATTGCCCGGATAGCAGTAAAATAAGTATGAGTGCTTGTTTCTTTTAAGTCCTTGCTCTGGACCGGGGCTGCGGGCTCGGTTTCTTCTTTATAACCCCCCCATTTTCTGAAAAAACTTTGTAATTCTTCTTCTACTAATGCCGGGTCATCCTGGAAATCTTCATATTTTTCCAGCATATAGCCCAGGTTTGGCCCGTAAAACTGGGACCACCCTTCGCTCAATCTAATAGATTGATTTGCCATGTCGGTAACCTCCATTGATAATAAATATGTACATCAACCTATTTAACAATACACAAATAGGATAAAAGCGTTTACAAAGCTATTCTATCACTTTACCACTTTAACCTCAAAGGGTTAGTTTCTGAAAATAGCGATTTTTGACGTAATTTATCTACATTATCTCTTTCCCGCTTAAAATAAAATAAACCGCCTAACTGCATTTTTGTTAATTATACCTAATGCTTTCAATAAAAAAACTCAACTAAACCTGAATAGACCCAGTTGAGTTTGCTTACTTTATATAATTTTTTTCCAGAATTTATCTAATCTCCGGAGTGCTTCTTCCAATTCATCCATAGAATAAGCGTACGATAAACGTATATATCCTTCGCCAAAAGAAGAAAAGGCGTCACCCGGCACCACTGCAAGCTCTTCTTCTTCCAGCAGTTTTACAGCAAAATCAAAAGAACTCATTCCCGCTTTTTTGATAGACGGAAATACATAAAAAGCTCCTGACGGGGCTACAGCCGGTATGCCTATTTCCTCCAGTTTTTTTGTCATAAAATTTCTTCTCGTTTCATACTGGCTTTTCATCTCTAACGGATCATTCTGCCCGTTTTTAACAGCTTCCAACGCTGCATACTGAGAAACGGAACTTGCACAGCTCACGTTATACTGGTGAACTTTCAAAATATGCCTGCTGATCTCCTCCGGTGCAAAAACAAACCCTATTCTCCACCCTGTCATAGAATGGGATTTGCTGAGTCCGTTTATGACAATTGTTTTCTCGCGCATGCCTTGGAGGCCGGCAATAGATTGATGTACTGAGGAATAATTAAGCTCTGAATATATTTCATCCGCCATAACAAACAGATCTTCGTTTTTTAAGTAGTCTGCAAGATCTTTTAACTGCTCTTCATTAAGAACAGCACCTGTCGGATTGGAAGGATAGGGAAGGATCACTGCTTTCGTTTTTGGCGTCCTGTGTTCTTTTAATTGGCCGGGTGTAAGTATAAATTCTGTCTCTGTTGTGTCAATAAGTACTGGATTTGCCCCGCTAAGGCGGATGATTGGTTCATACGCCGGGTAAACAGGTGCGGGAATAAGAACTTCATCACCGGGTTCCAGAATAGTACGCATCGTAATATCAATTCCTTGGGATGCACCGGTGGTGACGATCACTTCTGTATCAGGTTTATATGTTAATCCATATTTACGTTTAACAAAATCACAGGCGTAATGTCTTAACTCCGGTAAGCCAGCATTAGGTGTGTACCGCGTTTTGTTACTGTCAATAGCCTCTTTTGCAGCCTCTTTTACGTGTTCAGGCGTATGAAAATCAGGCTGGCCCAATGTCAGCTGAACCGCTTCCGGATACTCCTGAACACGATTGAAAAACTGCCGGATTCCTGATATTTCAATGGCTTTTGCATGTCTGTTAATTCTTGATTCCATATAAACTGCCTCCATAATACTGCGTTTTAAATAAGGTGAGAAAGAATAGTAATCTTCCAGCAAATTTCATTCGGCCTCCTGGATGAATGAAAATAGAGGAAGTTTCCACTCTGAAGTTAGACAGGGCTGACCCATGCAATCACTAACAGCGTGATAATAAAGTGAAAAACATACAATCCTATGGCACCGGTAAACACGCGCCAGAACCACTCCCCAAACTTTCTGTTTACCGATAAACGTTGTTTAACTATATTTAATGATAAAGCTGTAATAATTATAAGGTACAAGACGAGATACAGAATTTCCACCAGCAAATTAGACCCTTGAAGCGGCTGGGCTACTGTATCCGTCATTAAAAGAGTCACATTTGCTCCTAAAGCAATAAATTTAGCTATAAACAATTGAAAAAAAATAATCATATTCAGCCACCACGACCATGTTTTTTTTAACAAAATTCCGGCAGCCGCCGGAATAAACAGTAAAAATAAACTATCGGACACCAGAAGCGTGAACATCCTTTCTCCAAAGCCCCATAACACGCCTATATACAGATAATAGCCGTAGTAAGCCAGGACAAACAGTAACAGAAATATGGCGTAGATATTAATTAAGATAGTCAGTTTGCGTTCCATATATAAACTCCTTCTTGTAGGACCCTTTCATATTACTGGTTTAACAGGTCTGCACCCGACCGCCCAATAAGATAGGCTGCTATAGCAAACGCCTCGGTCTGGTCTCTGACACGGTCTAAACCTTGAGGAGGCTGCCGCACCTGCAAATTATATCTGTCGGTAATCTGCAAGGTGTTCTGGTTCGCCTGCCTTAAAAAGCTGGAGGTTTCCTGTAAACCATATCTGCCGCTTTGCATCACTTCATAAAAAGAAACGAACCCGTGCATAACTCCTCTGTATCTTGTAGCCCTGACCGGAACCCCCTCTTCGGCAAGCCTTTCAGCATAAGCCTCGCCCTCATCTCTTAATGGATCAAACTCAGCAGTAATAATTAAAGCCGGAGGTAATCCGCTTAAATCCTCTGCATGAAGAGGAGAAGTATAAGGGTTGGTCCACATTACTTCTTCAGGTGTATAGAAATCCCGCGCCCGGTACATCACTTGCCTGGAAAGTAAATAATAGCCGCTGTCATAAATTTCCCTAGATTCAAAAGGAACGTCCTTAAAAGTTGTTAACGGGTATAACAGTACTTGGGAAAGAATGTCAGGGCCATCCCTGTCTCTTGACATCATCGCAGTCACCGTTGCTATATTCCCACCTGCACTGTCACCAGCGACACTCAGCCGGTCTATATCCCCGTTAAACGTATCAGCGTGGTCTACCGCCCATTCAATAGCCGAATAACTGTCTTCTACAGCTGTAGGAAAGATATAGTCAGGGGCAACACGGTAACTCGGAGCGATGACCACACTGCCGGTTCTTGCAGCGAGTGCCCTGATAATATTATCATGAGTATCAATATTTCCATATCCTTCCAGAAATGCCCCCCCATGATAGTACATAATAATCGGGAAAGGTCCTTCTCCCTGTGGCCTGTACATTCTCATAGGTATTTGAACGTCTCCCTGCACGGGGATATAAAGGTCCTCTCTTAATAACGGCGACCCGCCCCCTCCGCCCCCTGTCACAATACGGGGAGGCCTGATATTAATATCAAGGCTGACTAAATTATTATTTATTGCATGAAGAACGACAGCAGTTTTGGCCGGCAGTCTCCCTTCATCAGTGGACTGCCATAAATAGACAGCTACAGATATAATAATTAACATAGAAGCTACAAATAATGCGGTTAATAAGAACAGATGTTTAAAAATTTCCTTTGCCCATCTCATGTTGACCAAAAACCTCCTGGTAGTCTAATCCACTGAGCCGCGATTTTATTGAATATTTTTAGTTTAATATAAAAGTGAAAGCTTCCAGTCAGGCCAGCCTCAGCTTTTTTATATTTTCAAGGCGCTTCATTTATAATTATGCCTGTTCTTAATATATGCTTTTAAAATTATAGCCGGGATGCTTATCCTGCCATTTCACCTGGATGTAATTTATCAGAAACTGTTAGTTTAAAAGTTTTGACAGGAAATTGTATGTTTATTTATATTTTAACACTTTCAAGAGAAGCTTTGTATTTTTTAATATGTAGCCTGTTAACTTACAGTTTAAACTAAGCTTTTCCTTATCATTAAAAATATGGACAGGTTTACGGATAAATCCAGAAATTGTTGGCAAGCTAATTATACTTTAAATGATAAAAGAGGTGTGCGGAATGAGGATGCAATTAATAGCTAAAGACAGTGCTATTCCTTGCGAGGTCACGGCAGATGCGGATAATGGGATATATACTATTCGAAAAAACGATACTTCCGGCGAAGTGTTTAATGACTTAACATCTTTGATATCCTGGGTGCAGGAATACTGGGGGCCAGATCAGTTTGTGGCGCATTCACAGTATAATGAATTGCTGGCTAAGCTTTCTGACCTTGAAAAAGATGACCTGTAATAAAAAGGCTTAGTCTGAAGCCGGTTAGACAGCCAGACTAAGCCTTCCAATAACTATCTCAATGATAAGAAAAGAAAACCGGTGACAAACAGCCAGTCAGTAAAATTATGCGCGTCGGCCCTGTTTGAGGAAAGGTTTTCTTCTTTTTTCGTGTTTTCAGGGAGATCATAACTGAAAAATGGTAAATCGAGAGGTTCTCTTTCTTCAAGAGCGCTGAAACTTATCAGCCGGTTCTCCTCACCGCGTACCGTCAGTAACCCGTTATCAGAAATCGTAAAGGTTATTTCTTCATTTTTATTTGTACTTACCGGTACCTTCACAGGAAAAATAAAATCTGCCATAGGAGATTCATTCTCAAAGGTGAGCCACTGCGTCTCGTAATGTGCAAACGCATAATCAAGCAGTTTTAAGGTGTCAGCCACTCCATGATTTCTTGATGGACTGCTTAAAGTAATTATAATCAGCTCTGTATCGTCTTTAACTGCTGCAGTCGCAAGGGTATAACCTGATTTACGCACATAACCATTTTTAATACCTATGACCATCTCTTGATCCCTGAGAAGCGGATGGTGATTATAAAGTACCGTTTCCCAGCCTTCTCCCACCCACTCAACAGATCCCGTGCTTACAAGATCTCTAAATGCTTCATTTTTCATGGCGTAAGCGCTTATTTCAGCCATGTCTTTCGCTGTAGTAACATGTTTCTCGTCAAAGAGCCCGTGAGGATTAGTAAAATGTGTATTTTTAACACCAATGTGGTTTTGTAAAAAATCATTCATCTTATCAGCGAAGTTATCTACTGATCCTGCGATATGTTCGGCTAATGCAATCCCCGCGTCATTCCCTGAACTGACCATCAGCCCATGCAGAAGCTGCTGGACAGTCACTTCTTCTCCTTCAAGCAGGTAAACGCGTGTCCCTATAGCATTTACCGCTTTCTCGCTGACTGTTACTACGTCATCCATCTCCTGCGTTTCTATCGTTATTATAGCGGTAACCATTTTTGTAATACTGGCTGGATACATAGGCTTATTAATGTTATTTCCAAATAATACTTCACCCGTGTTTGCATCCATTACCGCATACGCTTCACTGTAAATGCCGCCTGTCATTCCGCTTGATGACGAACTGGACACAAACAGGGGTGAAACCGTAAGAAAAATCATGGAAATAACTGCTATAACTAGTAATTTAAGACTAAAAACCTTCATTTAATCACCTTTTTATTTATGATATTTTTATCATAAACAACTTAACATAAGATGAACAAGTCAATCATTATTACAATTACATTACAAAATAATACTTTTCCAGTATATTGTAATTCTTAGTGGGGTCAGACCCCCCATTAAATGGAAATAGAGGATCAGTCTTCCTGATCCTCTATTGAATAGTCTAGGTTTATTTATCTTTTACAAGCAGAACATCGAATGCCGGATCTCCTTTTAGCAGCCCGACAGCGATTGCTGTATAGTTTTCTCCCTGTTTAAGCTCTACGTTAGGGATATTAAATACGGCTTCTTCCTGACCTGCTGGGCGGATATCCAATGAGTACTCCCCGGCTGGAAGAGTATCATACTCACTTGCTTCAGGGAAACCTAGGCCGGACACCAGCAGCGTATCCAATGAATACACATCGACTTTTGGGGCATCGGGTGATAAGTGGATCACTCTTAACTTGGCTTCATCCTCAGTTGCAGTTAAATCATCCTTGTAGACAGCTAAAGCCAGGTCTTCCAGTTTTCCGCTTGCAGCCACAGTATAAGCTTCACCGCCCATAACTGTAATATTTTCTTCTAAGACAGCCTCAGCCTTTTTAGGCTTGTCCCCGGCAGCGTAAATTTTAATGTCATAACTTCCCTCTTCAAGAGGAAGGTATTCGCTTATTTCTTTAAATTTTATCCCACTTAAGATTCTATCTTTGTTAACATAGACATCAACAGCCGGTGCATCCGGAGAAGCATGCAGAACGCGTACTTTTGCTCCATCAGCTGTTTCAGCGGCCTCTGTGCTGATAGCAGCCGGAAGGAACATGGTTAAAAATGCCAGAAGGCTGAATACTATTAGAAAATGCTTTTTCATTCTATTCACTCCATTCGATGTATTTGACAAGGTTATCCTGTCCTATATTGATGGAATTTATGTAAGTTTTTATTTGTATGTTAACTAACTCCTCTCATACTGCTGCCGCTGAACGAGATAACCTAATAAATATAAGTGAGGGATAATTTTTATGAAAAAACTAGCAGACAATTTAAAAAAATTAGACGGAAAATCTTACCGTGCCCTAAAATCCATTCAAGGAACATACAAAGGCGGGTTTTACCATTTATATTTAGATTATGTGCAAGGAGATCCTTTTGCGGCGCCCTCAAGGCTTCGCTTTTTTGTACCTGAAAAACATACAGATTTTAAAACCGGACAATTTAACAATAAAGTCCGCGAGACAGCATTTAAACATTTCTTTGCAAAAGAATGCCAAAAGCAGATTTTTAAAACAAAAAACCCTGTTCATGGAACAGGAAAAAGCGGCATGATATTTATTGACAGCCCCGGCCAGGAGATGATTGACCGGACAGCAGTAAAAATAACAGAACAAGGAATAGAATTCCGGCTTTCTGCAGGGCTGCCAGCACAAGGAAGAAGGATCCTCGGCCACAAAGCAGCTGACCTGCTTACTGACGCCATTCCGGAAATAATCAAGAAAACGATAAACCAGTATGACCGCAAGTCTCTGGAAGAAATATTGCTGCTTGCTGATGATCAGGAATTTATCCGCCACGAGCTTAAGACAAGAGGCCTGATTGCCTTTATTGCCAATGACTCAATTCTTCCCCGTCAAAGCGGAGTCAGCAATAAACCGTTAAATAATGAAAAGGTCATTCCTTTTAAGAGCCCGGAAGATTCAGAAGTAAGCTTCAATTTGCCTTCAGGGAATACTGTCAGCGGCATGGGAATAAAAAAGGGAATTACATTAGTGATTGGTGGTGGTTACCACGGTAAAAGTACACTGCTTCAAGCCGTTGAGCGGGGAGTTTATAACCATGAGACAGGAGACGGCCGTGAATATGTACTGACCGATGAAAGTGCCGTTAAAATCAGGTCTGAAGACGGCCGTTATGTTGGTAACGTCAATATCTCACCTTTCATTAACGACCTTCCCTTCGGTAAGCAAACGACTGACTTTTCATCAGAAGATGCCAGCGGCAGTACATCGCAGGCAGCCAATATTATGGAAGCTCTCGAAATGAATACGAAACTTCTGCTTATTGACGAAGATACAAGTGCAACAAACTTCATGATCAGGGACGGGCGGATGCAGCGGCTCGTCAAGAAAGATAAAGAACCGATTACCCCTTTTATTGACCGTGTCCGCGATTTATACGAAAAGAAAGACGTCTCTACCATTCTTGTCATCGGGGGTTCGGGGGATTATTTTGATGTGGCAGATTATATTGTGATGATGGATGAATACAGACCTTACAATAAAACATCTGAAGCTAAATCATTGGCTGAAGAAATGATTACAAACCGGACAAAAGAAGTATCGGCATTTGTGAATACAGAGCAGCAAAGGGACCTCCATCGCCGAGAGATCGAAAAATTGTTTGATAAAAAAGAAAAAGTTGAAAGCAAAGGGCTGCACACTATCCGGATTGGTAAAAGCAACCTTGCGCTGAATGATGTCGAACAGCTTGTAGACTCCAGCCAGACACAAGCTGTCGCCCTTATGATTAAAAAGATAGTAAAAGACAGAAATGGCTCGCGTGAGCTAAAAAAAGCTATAGACGATTTATATGAGCAGATCGAAAAACACGGATTGGATATCCTTTCGCCATTTCAAAATCAGCATCCGGGAGACTTTGCACTCCCGCGGAAATTCGAAGTGGCAGCGGGGTTCAACAGAATAAGGAAATAGCTAAAAAGGCAGGTGCATTTACTTTGCACCTGCCTTTTTTATATGCTGACGTTATCTCTGAGCTGTGTTCTTGGATTGTGTTTATCAGACGTTAAAAGGATTTTTTGATGATAATTATTCAAACATACTGATAGAAGGGCTAAAATCGCCGATAGAATCCCATTTTTCTTTAATAGAAAAAAATCTACAGCATCTTTTATTTAAAAATTGACTTAAATCCCCCGTACCCTTCTTCTTCAAGCTGGTCTGCTGGAATAAAGCGGAGGGAAGCGGAATTGATGCAATACCGTAATCCACCAGGTTTGGGCCCGTCTGTGAAAACATGTCCCAGATGAGAGTCTGCTTCGGCACTTCTTACCTCAGTCCTGATCATAAAGTGGCTTGTATCTTTTTTCTCAACTACAGCATCACTTTTAAGAGGCTTTGTAAAACTGGGCCATCCACAGCTTGATTCAAACTTATCGTTTGAACTGAACAACGGTTCGCCGGATACAACGTCTACATACAGCCCTTCTTCAAAGAAATCCCATAAAGGATTTTTAAACGGAGGTTCCGTACCGTCTTCCTGTGTCACTTTATACTGTATTGGTGTCAGTTTGTTTTTTAAATCTTCTTTATTCATTTCTGTACCCCCCACTCCCTTTTTATAAAGCCTTCCCGTCCGCTGCCTTTTCTGTACATTTTATAATGAAACGGGTTCTTTTTATGATAATCCTGATGATATTCTTCTGCCGGATAAAAGACCGATGCTTCCCGAATTTTCGTGGCAATTGGCTCTTTAAATTTTCCGCTTTCTTCAAGTCTCTTTTTCGATAATTCTGCAATATGTTTCTGCTCTTCGTCGTGATAAAAAATGGCTGTCGTATAAGATTCCCCCCGGTCATGGAACTGGCCGCCAGGGTCTGTAGGGTCAATCTGCTGCCAAAACAGCTCAACAAGCTTTTCATACGGAAAAACAGCCGGATTATAAGTAATTTGCACAGCTTCCAGATGTCCCGTCGTTTCTGAACAAACTTCTCTATATGTGGGATTGCGGGTATGTCCGCCCGTATATCCTGAGATAACAGAGTGGATTCCCGGCTCTTCATCAAAAGGAGAGACCATGCACCAGAAACACCCTCCGGCAAATGTCGCTTTCTTTAACTCCTCTTCCGCCATAAAATAACCTCCTTGTCTGCTAATTGAGTGACTTATCCAACTTGGCATCATTATAACATGGGAAATGGTGGATTCCTCGCCATATGCTTTTTGCTGGATATAAGGTTCACTATCCTGGCATTCTTCACTTTCCGTACTTTAAATACCCTCATTTTCTTCCTTTTTTGTCAAAACGCCTGCCTCTTGTTAAAGAACTATGTTTTTTGTATGATTAATCAGTATGTGCGTACGCAGTTTCAAACCTCCTGCGTTATCATCACTAAGGAGACGATAGTTATGCCCAATGAAATGATATGGTTTATTTTTGCCGCTGTTAATTTTAGTATGCTTCTTTTATTTTACCGGTTATTTGGAAAAACAGGTTTGTTTGTATGGATCGGTTTTTCAACTGTCGCAGCCAATCTGCAGGTTATTAAACTGGTTGAACTTTTTGGCCTTGTTGCTACTCTCGGTAATATTATGTATGGAACAGTGTTTTTAGCTACTGATATTCTTAATGAAAAATATGGAAAGAAAGAAGCAAGAAAAGCTGTCTGGTTCGGTTTTTCATCTCTTCTAGCCGTAACAATCATTATGCAGTTTGTTCTTGCTTTCCAGCCCCATGCAGATGATATGGCTCATGAGCACTTATCTTTTATTTTTGAGCTCCTTCCACAGGTTGTCGTGGCGAGCCTGCTTGCTTATTTGATCAGCCAGCTCCTGGATGTGCAAATCTATGCTTTATTTAAAAAAGTTTTTCATAAGCCATCGCAGCTATGGATGCGCAATAGTTTCAGCACCGCAATCAGCCAGTTTATTGATACGGTTATTTTTTGCAGCATTGCATTTTATGGATGGTATGAATTTGGCGTCTGGCTGGAAGTACTTCTGACTACTTATTTTATTAAGTTTATTGTGGCAGCAATTGATACGCCATTTATATATATTGCAAGAAAGCTTAATCCAAAAGAAAATTAAAGCGAAAGAACATGGCTGGGACAAAAGAATAGTAATCACAAAGACATCCGAACAAAATATCAATTTTTGTTCGGATGTTCTTTCGGGAAAAGCAGTGATTTCTGTCCGCCTGGGGACGTTTGCCCAGGGACTTGTCTTCAGCAAAATCAACTTAACCTGTATATCTCTTTAATATAAAATCTACCTGACTTCCATACATTTCGCCAAACATATTTAAATGTACAAATAAATAAAACAGCTGATACAAAGGTTTTCTGTTATTATATTCACTATCCACCGGCAACCGGTCTTTATAGGCATCGTAAAAGTTATTTGAAAAGCCTCCGAACAATTCTGTAAAAGCCAGTTCCATTTCATGATGCCCGTAAAATACTGAAGGATCGATCAAATAAATATCACCGCCAGATGAGGTCATCCAATTACCGGACCATAAATCCCCGTGTAACAGCCTGGGGGTAATATCTGAACCCGGGATCCATTCATCCAGCCTTTCTAACAGTTTTTCTACCCTTTTCTTACGTATGGCAGGCAATAGTCCGTTTTTTTCGGCGATTTCCGCCTGGCTCCTCAACCTCTTTCTTTTATAGTAGGTGCACCAGTCAGTCCACCAGCCATTTTGCTGTGGTATTTCACCTATATAAGTTAATTTGCTGTAGCCGAAAGACGTGTGAGTCATCTCATGTAAATTAGCTATTGAATTTCCCAGTAATTGATCACCCCTGCCGGGGGCCTTGCCATCCTCTATCCATTCCATCACAAGGCCATGCCGTTCCGGGCTTTCAGTTGTGAATACCCCAAATACTTTCGGAGTATAAACTTCATTAGCCTTTCCAAGTAGCCTTAGACCCTCTGCTTCTATATTAAAAAAATCAGCAGGCATGGATCTGTGTGTCTTTATAAACAGCTCATGGGTTTGTGTAGTTATATGGTATGACTCGTTTATATCTCCTCCAGAAACTGGCTGGACATTTAAAAGACCGCTATTTAACCCTGTTTGCTTTAAAGCTTCTTTTATCCATGATACCTCCGTCATAGCGGGACCTCCTTTAGCAAGGCATTTTTTTCGTAAAAATTTTGAATTTTCGTTATAATTAAACTGTAACTCTCTCTCATAAGGAGGTGTTTCTATTTTAAAGAAAGACGCAGAACAAATCTGGGCAAAAAATAAGTATGAAATTATGATGAAAGGGTATAAGTCCTACAAAAATATTCAAGCGTCATTAAAAACGGCTTCCTCTCCAGAAAATTATAAAAAAATTTACGAGCAAATTCAAAGTATTAAATCTGACCCTTTTCTGCATAAAGATGTTATTAATACTCTCGAACATCTCTGGGGTTATTTTAAAGTTAAAGCTCACCCTGGTGATAAAGAGCAGTTTTTCATCTTGTTAAACAGGTGCAGACAGCAGCCAGTCATTTCCTACCTCTATTACCCGGAAGACGTCCGGTACACTCTCGCCTTTATTTCTTATTTATTAGAAACACATCCAGACCCTTATTTACTTCAGTCCACTTTGTTTTTACCTCAGAATGAATGGAATACTTTACCGGATTCGCCCCCAAGTAAAATATGACATGATAAAGGAGGGAATTCCATGAATGAAGAGCACACCTGCCCCAACTGCGGCGGGACACTGATCGATGATATATGGGAAACAATTAATACAAGTGCTGATGGTTCTTATACGATTCACTCTTATCTCGCAAAAAAATGTTTGTTAAAATGCGGTTATTTTACTCCTTTAATTAAGGAAGAGTAGACGGGGGCGTCTACTCTTCCTTTTTTACCTCGGAGTCTCCCTTTTAAACAGGAAGCTGATCGAGAACATTTTTGTAAGCAAAACCACGAACAGTTTCTTCACTGTACCTTTTTTGTAATTCATTAATCAGGTTCTGATATTTTCCGCTGTGTTCCAGATTTTTCACAAAAGTACTGATACCATCGAAGTCCGATCCCAATGCTACGTGCCGTTTACCCCCCAAAGCGCAAAAATGGTCTATATGGGCAATTAAATCGTCAACGCCTGCAACTTCACCTTTAACAAACTCAGGACAATAAACAACCCCTATTAATCCATTCTTTTTAAAAATGGCTTCAGCCTGTTTATCATCGAGGTTACGTCTGTGCGGGCACACACTTTTCGAGTTGGAATGAGTGGCGACCGGATAATTAGCAGCTTCTGCCGCATCCCAGAAAGACCGTTCAGAGAGATGAGACAGATCTGTCCATACTTTTGCCTCGTTATTCATTCTCACCACTTCAAAGCCGAGCTCTGTAAGCCCTGCCCCCCGGCGTTCTCCCACGCCATCAGCACAAAGGTTGGCGTTATTCCAGGTTAAACCGACTGATTTCACACCTAGCTGATAAAGGGTCCTCAATTTTGTTAAATCGTTTCCGAAAGCATCCGCTCCCTCAAGGGATAATAGCGCGCCTGTCTCATTTTCGTTTAAACTCCGCAAATCATCCCAATCGGTTATTTTTTTAATCTCCGGGTGCTTTGCTATTATTTCGGTATGGAACAAATCAATTTGTTCAAGTGCTGTCTGAAACTTTTCATCACTTGGAATGTACGGTTCCACAAAAACAGCAAAAACCTGGAGTCCTATCTCCCCCTTAGCTAATCGTTCAGCATTTACATTTAGAGCAGGAGCATCCTTAAAAGATAATGTCCGGTCTTCATGCAATTTCAGCAAGGCGTCGCAGTGTAAATCAAAAACTCTCATCCCTAAGCCCCTTCCGGCATTATTCTGTTGGTCTTACCATCTTTTCAAGGTTAATATATTCATCAAATTGCTCTTCTGTTAAATAGCCTAGTTCAACAGCTGTTTCTTTGAGAGTTGAATTATTCTTAAAGGCCGTTTTAGCAATGGCAGCCGCCTTTTCGTATCCAATGTGCGGGTTAAGGGCAGTCACAAGCATAAGAGAATTTTTCACATGCTTTTCTATAATTTCCTCATTTACTTCAATTCCAACCATGCACTTCTCATTAAACGAATCCATCGCATCACTTAAAAGCCTTACTGACTGAAGGAAATTATAAATAATTACCGGCTTAAAGACATTTAATTCAAAGTTCCCCTGGCTTGCCGCAAATCCAATTGCCGCATCATTTCCAAACACTTGTGACACTGTCATAGTTAAAGCTTCAGACTGAGTGGGATTGACTTTGCCCGGCATAATTGAGCTTCCTGGTTCATTAGCAGGAATAGTAATTTCACCAATGCCTGAGCGTGGCCCGCTTGCAAGCCAGCGCACATCATTAGCAATCTTCATCAGGTCAGCCGCAAGGCCTTTAACAGCCCCGTGGACATAGACAATCTCATCATGGCTTGTTAAAGCATGAAATTTGTTTTCAGACGAACAGAATGTTTCTCCTGTTATTCTGCTGATTTCTTCTGCTGTATAGTCGCCGAATTTAGGATGGGCATTAATCCCTGTCCCAACTGCTGTTCCGCCTATCGCTAAATTGCGCAGCTGTTCGGATGACTGTTCGATCATTTCTTCTGATTTTTTAAGCATATGAGCCCATCCGCTAATTTCCTGGCCTAAAGTTAGCGGAGTGGCATCCTGCAAATGCGTACGGCCAATTTTTATAACATTATCAAATAATTGTGATTTTTCTTCCACCGTCTTTTTCAGTCGCTGCAAAGCAGGAAGCAGACGTTCTTTCACATCTTTTAACGCGGCAATGTGCATCGCAGTCGGAAAGGTATCATTGGAGCTTTGCGAACGGTTAACATCATCGTTCGGATGAATTTTTAATTCACTTCCATTTTCTGAAAGCACTTCATTTCCGCGATAAGCCACCACTTCATTCATATTCATATTGGACTGTGTCCCGCTTCCTGTCTGCCAGACAACCAGTGGAAAATGTTCGTATGTACCCTGTTCTCTTAATTCACGACAAACATCCTGTATAACCTCTCCTTTTTCTTTTTCAATGTTACCAAGACGGAGGTTTGCAGCTGCCGTCGCTTCTTTTAGTATAGTAAAGGCTTCCACTACTTCTTTCGGCATTTTTTCAGACCCGATTTTAAAATTCTCCAGACTTCTTTGCGTTTGAGCCCCCCACCATTTTTCAGACGGGACTTTCACTTCACCTAACGTGTCTTTTTCCATACGATAGCTCATCATACATCCTCCTCATTTTTAAAAGTCTGTTTGGTTCTTCTGTCCACGACTTGCCTTAAATAAGAATCATACTTACAGTAACCACTTGCTGAATAATATAAACAATCAGCAGAATCACTCCAATAGTAAGTATAACCCGGAACACAGCCCCTACAATTCTCAATAGGACAATCCCTACAACAATTAATATTAAAACTGTCAAAATATCCACTTTACTCACCCCTTATGCCCTTATGTTTAAGTTACTTTTCTTTATAAGAAAAATCAAGAATGAACATTTGTTTCCTTCTTTTTAAAATAATAACTTTATAAAGGTTTGAAATTTCAAAATATTAAGTTTATGATATTTGTATAACTGATTTTTTGGAGGTGGCGAGTATGGAAGTTTTACAACCTAAGCAAGAGACTTATCAGTTAAATGATTATGAAAAAGCCAGAGAGTCATTTCAATGGGATGATGTAAAAAAAGAATTTTCATGGTATAAAAGCGGCAAAATCAATGTGGCATATGAGTGTATCGATCGCCATGCAGATGAAGGAAAAGGAAATAAAACTGCCCTGCTTTATTCGGATGCTTCAAGAAATGAAAGTTATACATTTAACGATCTGAAAAAAAGAACAAATCAGGCCGCTCACATGTTCCGCAGATTGAATGTGAATAAAGGTGACCGGGTATTTATTTTCATGCCGCGTTCTCCTGAACTCTATATCGCTCTTCTCGGTGCAGTTAAAATGGGGGCAGTAGTAGGGCCTTTATTTGAAGCATTTATGAAAGAAGCTGTCCGCAGCCGTCTGGAAGATAGTGAAGCAAAAGTAATTGTGACGACTCCGGAACTCGTATCGAGAGTTCCGCATGAGGAACTCCCCCACCTTGAGAAAATCATTCTTGTAGGAGAACATGCCGCCACAAACGATCCGTTTTATTCTTTCTCCGAAGAAATGAAAGCGTCACCAAATGACGACAGCGCTATTGAGTGGGTGAATTTGGAAGACGGACTTATTCTCCATTATACCTCAGGATCTACAGGTAAGCCTAAAGGGGTTTATCACGTGCATAACGCTATGCTCCAGCATTACCAGACAGCTAAATGGGTGCTGGATTTGCGGGAAGATGACATTTACTGGTGTACAGCGGATCCTGGCTGGGTGACAGGGACCTCTTACGGTATTTTCGGCCCCTGGCTAAATGGCGTAACAAATGTTGTACGGGGTGGACGTTTCTCTCCTGACGACTGGTATAACACAATTGACACGTTCAACGTCACTGTCTGGTACAGTGCCCCTACGGCATTCCGTATGCTGATGGCAGCGCCGAAAGATATACTTGAAAAGTACGATTTAAACTCCCTGCGCCATATTTTAAGTGTGGGTGAACCTTTAAATCCGGAAGTTGTGCGATGGGGATGGGATGTCTTTAAACATAGAATTCATGACACGTGGTGGATGACCGAAACAGGCGGTATGCTGATTTGTAATTATTTAAGTGAACCTGTGAAACCCGGCTCCATGGGCAAACCCTTCCCTGGCATTCATGCTGCCATTATAGACAATGAAGGGAATGAATTACCGCCGAATGAAATGGGCCATCTTGCTATTCAAACAGGCTGGCCTGCCCAGATGAGAAAGATTTGGAAAAACGATGAAAAATTCCAGGAGTATTTTTCTATCCCCGGCTGGTACGTCTCTGGAGATACAGCTTTCAGGGATGACGAAGGCTACTTTTGGTTCCAGGGCAGGAATGATGATGTGATTATGACTGCAGGAGAGCGTGTAGGTCCGTTTGAAATTGAAAGTAAACTGGTTGAACACCCTGCAGTAGCGGAAGCTGGGGTTATTGGTAAACCTGATGAGATGCGGGGACATATTATAAAAGCTTTTATTGCCTTGAGACCAGAGTATAAAACATCAGACGAATTGAAAAGTGAAATTCAGAAGTTTATTAAAACTGAACTTGCCGCCCATGCCGTACCAAAAGAAATAGAATTTAAAGATAAGCTTCCAAAAACCCGAAGCGGTAAAATTATGCGGCGTGTACTTAAAGCCTGGGAAATGAACGAACCGGCCGGTGATTTATCTACAATGGATGATGCTTAGTTAACAAAAACCCCTGGAGGCTCATTCTCCAAGGGTTTTTTTGTCCTTAATCATTATTGTCTCGCGAATACATGATTTCCTATCCGCTGACTAACCGTCAGATTGTTCACCCAATTTGAGGTCGCAGTAGCGGGGTTATAAAAGTAAACGGCACCGTTAGTCGGATCGTATCCATTTACTGCGTCTTCTACAGCACGGATAGCTTCCCTGTCTGCCGCCCGGTAAATTTCTCCGTTCTGAACCGGTTCAAATGCGTAAATATTGCCCGAACCATACGTTTCATAAACCACACCGCTGATTGATGAAGGGAAATCAGGGTGAGCAGTTCTGTTTAAGACAACCGCAGCCACCGCCACTTTTCCTTTATAAGGCTCTCCTCTGGCCTCTGCATGGACTAGACGGGCCAACAATTCTTTTTCTTGTGAAGAATAAGCTTGAGATGCGGGTGCTGCTTTATTTATAGTAAGAGACTGGCCAGGATAGATCGCTGAACCGGATAGTCCGTTCCATCCGCGTAATTGTGAAACAGTTACACCATATCTATTGGCAATGATCCATAACGTTTCCCCGTGCCTGACAGTGTGAGTAACCGAACCTCCAGGGATACTAAGGGATTGACCCGGATAGATCATATTGCTGGATAAATTATTTTCTCTTCGCAAGGCTTCAGCAGTTACACCGTAGTTTTGGCCGATCGTCCAAAGGCTGTCTCCTGACCTCACTTCATACGTTGAGGCAGACACACCATTATGGGAAGTAAATAGCAAAACTCCAGCCAAAGCAATTGAGAACATCCATTTCTTCATAAAAAAAAAGCCTCCTTTTTTTAATAAAAAACTACAAGTATTATAGTAATGAATTAAATCCAGCAATTCCTTAGTAGATTGTTAGATAAATTCCCATAAACCTCCATATAATGTTGAAAGCCAGCTGGATAAGAAGTAATATTAAACTAGATGCCGAATTTCCAGCACTTATTGACCATTCTCCGGCATCAAAAGAGGTGAGCTAAATTTTTGCAGCGAACGCAGACACTAACGAAATGCTGAAGGCTATTTTAAAAAGCATTGATGAGGGAATTCATGTGATAGACAGGGAAGGACGAACCATTTATTATAATCGAATAGCTGCGGATCATGATGGCATGAATGCCGAAGAAGTGATTGGAAAGCCCCTGCTCGAAGTGTTCCCTTCTTTAACTTTTGAAACAAGCACCATGCTAAAAGTTGTTAAGACAGGCAGACCAATGTATAACAAGCACCAGACTTACCGGAATATTAAAGGAAAATTAATCGATACTGTAAATACGACGATTCCCATTATCGTCGGTAAAGACATTCTCGGAGCGGCTGAAATTGCTAAAGATTATTCAAGAGTAAAAGAATTATCCAATAAACTCATCGAATTACAGACCCAAATGGATAAACGGATTGAAAAACCGAAAAACGTCAGTAAATACTCAACTAACTATACATTTGAAGATATTATAACTGCGGATCCTGCTATGAAGAAAACCATAGCCAGGGCTGAGCGGGTGTCTAAGACGACGTCCCCTATTCTTGTATATGGGGAAACCGGAACAGGCAAAGAACTGCTTGTCCAGGGCATCCATCACCGGTCTGCCCGGTGCCGCGGTCCTTTTATATCGCAAAACTGCGCTGCTATTCCTCCTTCCCTGCTGGAAAGTATGCTGTTTGGCACAACGAAAGGCAGTTTTACCGGGGCAGAAAATAAAGAAGGGCTGTTTGAATTAGCCCATGGAGGCACACTCTTTTTAGATGAAATTCATACCCTTCCTTTCGACTTGCAGGCTAAGTTGCTCCGTGTTCTCGAGGACGGTGTGGTCAGACGGGTTGGCTCTCACAAAACCGTTCAAACTGATGTAAGGATCATTACAGCCACTAACGAAAAACCTGCTGATTTGCTTAAGAAGAAATTGATCAGAAAAGATCTTTATTACCGTTTGAATGTTGTTTCTTTATCTCTCCCGCCGTTAAGAGACAGAATAGATGACCTTCCTATACTGATTCAGACGTTTATAAATACTTATAACCATAAATTCGGACTGCAAGTAAAGAAGATTGATAAAGAAGCTTTAAGTGCTTTTTATCTTTATGACTGGCCCGGAAATATTCGCGAATTGCGGCATGCCATCGAATCGGCTATGAATATGAGTGACTCGGAAGAACTTACGCTTGAACATTTCCCCCCATACCTCAGTGAACTTGGAAGAAGTTCTCTCACCACCTCAAATCCTGAAGGTTATGACGTTGAAAAAAGGGGATTAAAAACCAGTGTTGAAGATTTTGAGAAAAGAGTTATTTTGGATATTTATGAGAAGGAAAACGGAAACGTAAAACGAACTGCTGAAAAATTAAGAATCCCTAGACAAACTCTTCAGTACAAACTCCAAAAATATAAACTTATTTAGCGAAGTGCCGGAAAACCGGCACTTCTTTTAATTTTCAATTTTAAATAAGTGTTATCAAAGGCTCGAAAGCCGTTTTAGTTTTGGCATGAAAATTGCATTATATAAATAGTGAGAATTTTTTTACAATAAAGGAGGCGCTCTACTATGAAACTTGACTTGTATAAAGCCGAAAGACACTGGCAAGAGATTGAACTTTGGAAAGACGTAACCGAAGACCAATGGAATGACTGGATTTGGCAATTAACAAATACGATCCGCACGCTGGACGATTTAAAAAAAGTAGTAAATTTAACTCCTGACGAAGAAGAGGGCGTCAAAATTTCCACAAAAACGATCCCTCTAAACATTACTCCTTATTATGCATCATTAATGAACCCCGATGACCCAAGGTGTCCGATTAGAATGCAGTCTGTTCCAATTTCTGCCGAGATACAAAAGACAAAATATGATTTAGAAGACCCTTTATTTGAAGACGAAGACTCCCCTGTGCCAGGTCTCACACATCGTTATCCTGACCGGGTACTTTTCCTTGTAACTAATCAATGTTCTATGTATTGCCGTTATTGTACACGCCGCCGTTTTTCCGGGCAGATCGGAATGGGTGTCCCTAAAAAACAGCTGGACGGTGCCATCAATTATATCAGGAACACGCCGGAAGTCCGTGATGTGCTGATTTCCGGAGGTGACGGCCTGTTAATTAATGATCAGATACTCGAATATGTGCTTAAAAACTTGAGAGAAATCGATCATGTGGAAATTATCCGGATTGGAACAAGAGCCCCTGTCGTATTCCCGCAGCGAATTACCGAAAACCTTTGCAATATCCTGAAAAAATACCATCCAGTATGGGTTAACACTCATTTTAATACGTCCCTTGAAATAACTGAGGAGTCGAAAAAAGCCGTTGAAATGCTTGCCAACGCAGGTGTCCCTGTCGGGAACCAGGCAGTTATTTTAGCTGGGATTAATGACAGTGTGGAAATTATGAAAAAATTATGCCATGACCTCGTTAAAATCCGGTGCAGACCATATTACATTTATCAATGTGACTTATCGGAAGGAATTGGGCATTTCCGTACCCCGGTTTCTAAAGGGCTTGAAATTATCGAAGGGCTGAGGGGGCACACGTCAGGTTACGCAGTCCCATCTTTCGTCGTTGATGCTCCAGGGGGCGGTGGTAAAATTACTCTGCAGCCGAACTACATGATCTCTCAAAGTCCTGATAAAGTCGTACTGAGAAATTTCGAAGGGGTAATAACGACCTACCCGGAACCAAAACACTATCTGCCCGGCACAGCGGAGGATTATTTCTACAAATACTACGAGAAAAAAGACCAAAAGAGAGCCGGCGTTTCAGCTTTAATGAATGATGAAGAATTTAACCTTGTCCCTGAAGGTATCCAGCGGTTGAATCGCAGAAGTTCCTACAGTCAGGATGAATCTCATCAGTCTCTTAAAGACCGGCGTTCTAAACGGGATGAAATGATTGAAAAAAAATGGGCTAAAGAACAGCAGAACTACAACAAGGAAAAAGTCTGATCAGAGGAGAGTGTATGTATGCAGTGTAAATGGTGTCAATCAGAGCAGGCTGTTGAGTCACGTGAGCCGGCATACTGGGAACTGCCTGATGGAACCCGGGCTGTTGAAATTCAGAAAGTGCCTTCAATTAAATGCCCTGACTGTCATATAGTTTATATCGAAGAAGATCAAATAGAAAAAATTGAAACTCAGTTTATGCTTATTGATACGAAAAAACTGGGGGCTAAGTTTACGTTTAATGAGCTTATGGAACAGCCTACTCTTTTGAAAAAAAATTACTTTACAGTTAAGGAATAAACAGAGATAAAAGGGTGGGACAAAAAAATAGTAATCATAAAGAAGGCCGAACAAATCTTATAATTTTTGTTCGGTTTTTCGCTTTTGTACTTATTAAAAATTAACTCTGATAAATAATAATGGCAGTGATTTCAGTCCGCCAGGCGGACGCTTGCCCAGGGGCTTGTTCTTTTAATCTGCCGGTTCACTCTTGGCGAAGGCTGTCTTTAGTTTTATCCCAACCTCGATATTTTTACATAAAAGAGGGTGTCTCAATTAAGGTCCTTCTTTCAGACCTTTGAGAAACCCTCTTAGCTTTTCCCTGTTAGTTTTTCAGTTTTTTTACCCATATGTTCATATCTTCATATCCAGAGGAAATTTTACAGTTATTCACCAGGGTCCCTTTATATGTATAATCCAGGCGTTTAACTGTCATATTCATTCCCACAGAAACAGCACGTGTGATAGAAAAAGCGTTAAAAATCCGTTCTTTGACCAGGCGGGTTTCCAATTCCAGAATAAGTCCATGCAGGATGTTCCGGCCCCGGTAATCAGGATCAACAGCGCAATCAGTTATCTCAGCGCTCTGGTATCCTGTTTTCATAGCAGAGGCAGCTCCGATGACCTTTCCCTGATCTTTAGCAGTTACAAAGGTATAGTTATTATTCATTGAGGCCTTAATATAATTTTGATCAAAAATATTTGTCGGGTATACATCAAACACCCGCTTATATAAAGAAGTTAATTGATCCAGATCTGATTCTTCAAGATGACTGAACAGGATCCCTTTCCAAGACTGCGAAGGTACAGCCTTATCGTTTTTCACTATATTTAAAACATCTTTGTTTTTAGTGGCTGAGGCCGATTTGTTCCGCTCTTCCTTTAAAAACAATGAAAAAATTTTTGCTGTTTTTCCTTCAAAAAAACCGGGGAGATCTGCTTCATGCTGAAACCCCAGATCTAATAAAGTGTCCTGATGGTTTTCTAATGTATAAACAGTAAACTTACCTGCCGGTGCATTTTTAATTTTTTCTTTAACCTTCTCCTGCTCTTGCGCAGATAAGTCAGGCAAGTAAGCAACCAGTCGGTCATTCCATAAATCCACGTCCCACAACGCTTTGAGTCCCATAAACAATCCTCCCGCTTTTAATGCTTCTCTCTGACAGGGAAAAACAGTCTTTCCTCCCTGTCAGATGTTAACATTTTAGTATTCCCCCACAACCGGATATCTAACAGTCTTGTATAATACACTTCAATACAATTATTTAAAAGAGCTATTATTGAAAGAAACAAGTTTTATTTCTGTCATCTCTTCTATAGCGTATTTAATACCTTCTCTGCCGGACCCGCTTTTTTTCATTCCTCCATAAGGCATATGATCCACCCTGAAAGTAGGGAAATCATTGATCATAACGCCTCCTACCTCCAGTTCTTCTGAGGCGTGAAATGCATGTGAAATCTTTTCAGTATACACTCCTGCTTGAAGGCCGAAATCCGAATTGTTTACTAAACCAATGGCTTCCTCCCACTCTTTAAAAGGTGAAATTGTTACCACAGGCCCAAATACTTCTTCACAAGAAACTTTCATGGAGGGGGCGACATTTTCAATTACCGCTGGAGTAATCATCCCGTTATTCTCCTCACCGCCCGTAACAATTTTGGCCCCTTGCTCCGCAGCTTCGTTAATCCAGGACAAAACCCGGTCTTTTTCTTCCGGGGAGATCATAGCTGAAATTTGCGTCCCTTCATCAAGGGGATCGCCTAAAACCATGTTTTCTGCTTTTTCTTTCATCTTTTTAATTAATTGTTTGTAACAGGATTCATGCACAAAAATCCGCTGGACAGAAATACACACCTGACCCTGGTAAGTGAACGCCCCTGTTGCGATCCTGTCTGCAATAGCTTCAATGTCTGTCCCTTCATCAATAATAACAGCGGAGTTAGATCCAAGTTCCAGCGTGACCTTTTTTAAGCCAGCTTTATTTCGAATAGACATCCCCACTTCCGGGCTGCCCGTAAAAGTAATTACTTTTACTCTGTCATCTGTTACCAGAGCTTCGCCAACGACACTTCCTTTTCCTGTAATCACATTCAAGGCTCCCTTTGGAAGACCTGCTTTCTCAAATAATTCAGCTATAAAAAATGCAGACAGAGGAGTTTGAGATGCAGGCTTAAGTACGACCGGACAGCCGCTTGCTATGGCAGGACCGAGTTTGTGCGCTACCAGATTCATAGGAAAGTTAAACGGCGTAATAGCCGCCACTACTCCTGCAGGCTCTCTAACAGCATAAGCCGTACGGTTTTCTCCGCCGGGAACGGCATCCATATTAACCATTTCATTTGGAAGCCTTCTTGCTTCTTCACTTGCAAGCTTATATGTCATTAGTGATCTGGCTACTTCTCCCCTTGCTGTCTGAATTGGTTTAGCCGCCTCAACAGCTATCAGCCTGGCACACTCTTCACGGTTCTCTTCAATAAGCCTGCTCACATTCTCCAGAATTTGCGCCCTTTCATGGGCAGGCATTTTTTTCAGCTGCTTTCGTGCGTTGTACGCTGCTTGAACGGCTGCATCAACTTCCTGGTGGGTTGCCAAAGGAATTTCTGCAATTTTTTCACCGCTGTAAGGAGAATAAAGGTCCTGAACATTCGCTGCTCCAACCCATTCTCCATTAATGAACAGGCTTTTTCTCATAAACTGTCCCTCACTTTCTTTTTTTACAATGCCGGTCCATGACCGATCTCATTATTTCGAGTCCTTCTTCCAGTTGTTCTTCACTGATAACTAAAGGAGATAAAATTCTTAAGACATTTCCATAGAGACCGGATCCCATTATAATTAATCCGTTGCTGATACATTCCCTGATTATCGTCTGTGTAAGCTCCTTATCAGGCTCTTTCGTCTGCCTGTCTTTTACAAGCTCCATTGCCATCATAGCGCCTAATCCACGTACATCGCCAATTTCTTCATAGTCGTCCTGAAAAGCTGAAAAGGCTGCCTCTACCTTCTGCCCTATGTCAACGGCCCGGTCTGGAAGCTTTTCCTCGATCATCATCTTTATTACTTCGTTAGCTGCCACACAACCAAGAGGGCTTCCTCCGTACGTACCCCCTATTTCACCCGGCCCTGGTGCATCCATAATTTCGGCTCTCCCTGTAACAGCACTTATCGGCAGGCCGGCAGCAATAGATTTAGACATTGTCATGATATCAGGGACCACCCCAAAGTGCTCGACCGCGAACAGTTCACCTGTTCTTCCGAAGCCCGACTGTACTTCGTCTGCTATAAATAAGATTCCATGCTCTTCACAAATTTCCTTTACTTGTTTGACAAATTCTATACTCGGCACTACAAATCCACCTTCACCCTGGACAGGTTCCATAATAACAGCCGCCGTTTCTTCGGCCGATACTTCTGACAGAAAGAAATTCTTTAAGCGGGTAATACACTCCCGATCCACGTCTTCATTTGTCATTCCTTCAGGTTTCCGGTAGTAATAAGGGTAACTCATTTTATACGTATCAGCTACAAATGGCCCAAACTGATACTTGTACGGTTTAACTTTGCTGGTCAAAGACATGGCCATATAGGTTCTTCCGTGAAATCCTCTTTCAAAGGATAAAATTGCTTTTCTGCCTGTATACTTTCTAGCAATTTTTATAGCATTTTCTACCGCTTCAGCTCCGCTGTTTAAAAAGAAACTTTTTTTGTGGTGGTCTCCTGGGGTAAGCCGGTTTAAATTTTCTGCCAGTTCGATGTACGGTTCATACATCATCACATGAAAGCAAGGATGCAAATATTTTTCCACCTGGTCTTTTAATGCCTGAACCACTCCAGGCGGACAGTGCCCCGCGTTTAATGAGCCAATTGCTCCGGCAAAATCTATAAAGGTCTGGCCATCCACATCCGTTATGAGGGCACCCTCTGCCGAATCGGCAAATGTATAGGCTGTATTAAACGGCCCTCTCGGAACATGCTCATTTCTCCGCTCTAACATCTGATTAGCTTTTGGCCCCGGAAGATTATAAGACTTTATAGTTTTGGTCATGTGTGAGACCTCCCCTTTCTTTCTTCAACATTACACCATTCAATAATTGTAGAAGCGATCACTTCAGCGCATTGCCGTACTTTTTCAATTTCAATGTATTCATTAGCCTGGTGAGCCATACGTGTAATCCCAGGCCCAAACACAACTGAAGGAGTTGAACCGACAGCCGTTATTATGCCTCCGTCTGTTCCCCAAGGGGCCGCTTCGACTTCAGGACTCTTACCTGTAATCCCCTTGTACTGCTCAGTAAGAATTTCCATAAAAGGATGGTTAACATCTATCGATCCCGGCAGCCACCTTGCCCCAAACCATTCAATTTCTACAGGATGATCTTTGAACCATTTATCCTCAGCTTCCATTGCACGTATGGCCCTCGTGAATTCTTCCTGCGCTTCCTGCACTGTTTCTTCAGGTGAAATCCCAACTCGCCCTTCTACTTTTACTAAATCAGGAACTGAAGATGGCCATTCCCCTCCTTCAATGACGCCTACATTTATCGGAAGTGGAATTGGCGCTTTAGCGAAAAGCGGATCAGTCACCCGGTCATTCCTTACCTTTTCAAGCCTTTCTAATGCCTGAATGACCTCTAGGGCCTTTAAAATAGCATTTATCCCTTCATAGCTTGTGCCCCCATGTGCCGATTTACCTTTCACTTTCAGCCGGAACCACATTGAGCCCTGTTGCTTGGGAAAAATTTTCATATTAGTAGGTTCTGGAATGAGTGCTGCATCAGCAGTGTATCCTCTTAAAATAGCAGCCAGCGTTCCCACTCCTCCGCTCTCTTCTTCTATGACGCTGTGAAAAATGACATCGCCTTTTATCGGGATTTCGAGTGAGGAAATAGCCTGAAGGGCAAACAGCATAGCTGCATTACCGCCTTTCATATCTGTTGCTCCCCGGCCGTATATTTTCCCGTCTTTAACTAATCCAGCATATGGGTCTTCTGCCCAGTCAGACAAATCTCCTTCCGGCACAACATCAATATGTCCATTAAGCAGAATAGATTTCCCTTTCCCTTCTCCTTTTCGAACCCCAACTACATTGGGACTTCCTTTAAAGTGCTCCCTGCGGGAAAGGAAGGCATGATGATTAAACAATTCATCTCCTCCTGGTTCCCACATATCCACTGTGAAATCGAGATCTTCAAGCCATCGTGCTGTTTTATGCTGGATTCCGCTTTCATTCATCTGGACAGACGGTTCCTGGATCATCTGCTGAAGCATCGAGAGCAATTGTTTTTCATGGTCGGCCATCCATTGCCTGATTGCCTTATGTGTTGCTGCCGGCTTCTTAATCAAAGTCGCTCACCTTCTTTCAGTCCGGTATTTATTCGCACAAACGGCGCGCCAGTACATTCTTTGACTTTTTCAACTGTATATGGCTCAAACACCTCATCCAGTACAAGCCCCTCTTTCTCCACTGATATGACAGCCATGTCTGTAATAATCTGGTTAACACAATGTGCGGCTGTTAAAGGAAGAGAACATTCCTTAACTATTTTTGGCCGTCCGTCTTTACTGACGTGATTCATCAATATCATGACTTTCCTTGCTTTTTGGGCAAGTTCCAATGCCCCTCCCATTCCCGGTACTCTTTTTCCCGGTACGATCCAGTTCGCCAGGTCTCCTTTTTCGCTCACTTCCAGAGCTCCCATGATGGTAAGATCAAGGAGTCCCCGTCTCACAATTGCAAAGGCTGTGGCGCTGTCAAAATAAGAACCTCCTGGAATAGTGGTAACTGGAAATCCGCCAGCGTTACATAAATGGGGATTTTCTTTGCCTTCTGAAGGGGAAGGCCCTGTTCCAAGAATACCGTTTTCCGCGTGGAACATGACGGGCAAATCCTCTGTATAATCAGCCACAAGTGTAGGAATCCCTATACCTAAATTGACGATCATCCCTGGCTTTATTTCTTTGGCTGCTCTCGCTGCAATTTTATGTCTTATGTCTTTTCCCATGCCCATTTCCAGTCAACTCCTTTGCTCTGCACTATGAAGTCTACGAACGCCCCCGGCGTGATGATTTCTTCCGGAACTAGCTCTCCATATGGCACGATCTCATCGACCTCTGCGATAGTAATATCACCAGCCATTGCCACTAAGGGGTTGGTGTTTCTTGCACTCGTATCAAAAACAAGGTTTCCGAAAGAATCGGCTTTTTTCGCGTAAACAATCGACACATCTGCTGTCAGTGCGGCCTCTGCAAAATAGACTTTGTTATTTATCTCAATTTTCTTCTTCCCTTTTTCCACTATGGGGTTCCCCTCCCCGACATCCACCAAAACCCCGCCTAAACCTACTCCTCCTGCTCTGATTTTTTCGGCAAGCGTGCCCTGAGGGAAAAAATTTACTGTCAGGGTACCATCTGTCATTTGACTGCCTGCATTAGGATTAGACCCTATATGGCTGGCATATAAGACCGAGATTTTTTCGTCAGTTACAAGCTGGCCAACGCCGATATGAGGAAAACCGGCATCATTACAGATTAGGGTTATATCTTTAATATTAAGGTCTAATATCGCCTTAATCAGACCAGGCGGGTTGCCCACTCCTCCAAATCCCCCGGCCATCAAAGTCATGCCGTCTTTAAAATAATGTTCTACATCCCCGATAGTCACCTGTTTGTCTATTTGCTGGACATGATGATTCATTCTGCAGCTCCTTTCATATCACAGTATTAAAGTACCCTTGGATCTGAAGCTCAGATTGAACTTCCTTTACTGATTCTTCAAAAATAGTGACCAGGTCATTAATTTCCTCCTCAATAATCGTAAGAGGAGGGGCAATAAGGACAGCATCACCAGCTTTCCCTTCGATTCCTGCCGAGGCGGGATAAACAAGTAGTCCTTTATCCATGCATTTACTGATTATTTTCTTTGAAACACTTACTTCTGACGAAAAAGGCATATGGTTAAACACATTGGAAATGAATTCGACTCCTGTCAGCAACCCTTTTCCTCTCACATCTCCAATTATCGGATAATGCCGTTTAAGATTCTTAAGACGGCTCATTAGCTTGTCGCCTGTTTTTTCAGCCCGTTTTGTAAGATTATATTTCTCAACATAGTTAAGGACAGCTAAGCCTACTGCAGTGGCCTGCGGATTCGCACTGTAAGTGTGCCCGCTCATAATAATTTTCGATCCTTGTCTTACAGGCGCGAGAACTTTATCACTGATAATAGTCGCAGCAAGCGGGGCGTAACCACCGGTTAAACCCTTCCCTACAGCAATAATGTCAGGCACAACAGCCCAGTGATCAATGGCGAACCGTTTTCCAGTACGCCCGAACCCTGTCATCACTTCATCTGCTATGAACAGTACATCGTATTTATCGCAGATCTCTTTTATTCGTTCATAGTATCCCGGCGGAGGAACAATGGCACCTCCGGAAGCACCTATAACAGGTTCAGCAATAAAGGCAGCTATATGGTCTGCACCTTCTCTCAAAATTGCCCTTTCTAATTCATCTGCGCACATAAGTCCGCATTGGGGGTGTGTCTGTTTAAATGGGCACCTGAAGCAGTATGGCGGCTCAACAGATGGAAAGTCTTCAAGTAAAGGGGTAAATCGCGCTCTTCTTCCAACATGCCCTGACATAGATAATGAACCGAGTGTGATGCCGTGATAACTCATCCAACGTGAGAGGACTTTAATCTTGGATGGCTTACCTTTTTCCTGCCAGTATTGAATGGCCACTTTAAGTGCTGTTTCAGTCGCTTCAGATCCGCTGTTCACAAAAAACGTCCAGTTTACATCCCCTGGTGCCCAGTCTTTCAGCTTATTTGCCAGTTTTTCTGCAGGCTCGCTTGTAAATTGGGATCTATAGACAAAAGATACTTTCTCAGCCTGTTTTTTCATTGCATCTGCAATCTCCGGAATGCCGTGCCCAATATTTGCTGTTACCGCACCAGACGAACCATCGATATATTTTTTTCCTGTCTTGTCATACAAATAAATCCCTTGGCCGTAATCGGCTACCGGGTAACTTTCATCAAGAAATGGTTTAATCAGATGACTTTTCATAATTTCCTCCTCTCTGTAAACCGTTAGCAGACTGATCATCGATAATCCCTGTATACACATATTTAATATTGTTTAATAATAGTGTATTCTAGAAATAAAAGTCTGACTATTCGCTCAACTAACACAAAAATCACCGGTTTTTTTATACATCGTGTATAAAGACAACCTGGAGCCGGGAGGAATGGAATTATGCTCACAGTTCATGAAGCTTTGGAACTTCCAGCTTTTAGAGGAACTAAATTACTCGCTGGGCAGGAAGGACTTGATCGTTCAATTAAATGGGTTACTACGATAGAAATTATTGAGGATATCACCCGTTTTCAGGAAGGTGAATTGATTATTACAACGGGATTCGGCCTTGAGGATAATGAGTCTTCCCAGCAGCGCTTCCTCGAATTAATCAGGTCTGGAAAGCTGGCAGGGATAGCTATTTGCAGCGGGTTTTATATAAATGATATTCCCGTAAGGTTTATTGATGAAGCTGCTGCACATCAGCTTCCACTGCTTCACATCCCTCCGAAGGTAAATTTTTCTGCTTTAACAAAAGGAGTTCTTGAGCAAATTGTTAACAAGCAGACCCGGCTTCTTGAAAATTCCCTGCTTGTCCATCAGGAAATGACGAAACTTGCTTTTAATCTGGATGGCCTGCCAAATACACTCAAAAAAATCAGCCCGTTGACGAGGGCAAGTATATATGTTTTCAATGAGTCATTAGAAATATCAGCTTTCGTGAAGAAAGAGGCTCATGACTTTTCTGTAAAAACCGAGAATCTTACAGCAGGTAAAGAATCTGTTGCCATAAAAAGCCTCATTGAAAATGTAGAAACAGATAAAAAACCTTTCCACATCGGAGACTATATTTGCACCTTTTCAGCAATTAAATCTGAAACAGTCATATACGGATACCTGTTATCAGTTCACCATTTTAAAGACTGGTCGGAAATGGATGGTGTTATTTCAAATCATATCGCTACTTTAATAGGAATTGAAATGGTTAAAAAATATGCCGTCGATGAAACAAAAGTGAGGATACAAGGGGAGTTTGTAGAAGAAATACTGCATAAAGAGCATCTTCACTACATGGAAACTTTAAAAAGAGGCGAACGGCTTGGCTATGACTTAACACTTCCCCATTTTGCCGTATATGTGAAAGTCCCTTTCCAGACGTTTGACAAACCGCTCAGCTCCCAAACCGGGACCCGCCTTTATTACTATGCAAGCCAGGCTTTGCATGCTTCTGGCAGACAAATTATCCTGCTTCCTAAAATGAATGAATTATATGCTTTGGTGGAGTCTTTGTCAAAAGACGAGGCGGAAGAGAAGGCTCTCTTTCTTTCTTATTTGGAAGATTTACAGGCCAAATGGAGCGGATATTCATCGGAGCCTTTAAAAATAGGAGTTGGAAAAACTTATTTAAATCTGGCATCTTTTTCAGAGAGTGCACGGGAAGCTGAAAATGCGGTATATTATTCCGATCTATTGTTAAACCATTCTTCAGTCGTTCACTATGATGATTTAGGTTTCTATCAGGTGCTCATTCAGATGGAAAATTCCGGGGTTTCTTTGGAGGAATATTATAAAAAATATCTTGGTGAGCTGATTACCCCAGGCCGCGAGAGAAAAGATCTCATTAAAACACTTGAAGGCTACCTGGCTAATAACTGTCATCTGCAGCAAACTGCTTCAAGTTTATTCATCCATCGGCACACTTTAAAATACCGTCTGGCGCAAATAGAGAAGAAAACCGGCTTAAACCTGCAATCAGCCGACTCTCGATTTAACCTTCATCTGGCCATCGTAGCCTTTAAATTTTCTGAATTAACGAAAACAAATTAGCTGATTCATAAACGACAATCTATTCTTCTTTGTAAATGCAACTTGGTGAATAGTCACTGAAGCAATGCTCTTTCCGGTGGAAAAGGAAGTCAGCCAAGACCCTGCAGAGCAAAGCTCGAAGCGGCTTGCCGACTTCTCCACGGAAAGCGAGTTTGCGCAGGAATCATTAACTCCTTTATACAGATAACTAATAAAAATAAAACAGTTCTCCAAATATAAGCTCTTTTTCAGTGGCTTCAAGAAAACACAGCGAACTTCCACACGGATGTGGTGACTTCGGCGTTTTCACAGGACGTGAAGGGGTTAGCCGAAGATCCTGTAACCGATGTGGCACTTATGCCTGTGTTTTAAGCCTTTGCCGGGAGTGAAACGGCGGACTGAAAATATCTTTTAAATAAAACATCCGAACAAATGTTGTCCGGATGTTTTTAAGAATAATAGTTCCTGCTTCTTTTTTCTGTAAACATTGCTGAAGAAATTTTAAAATTAATGGCTGACTTTCAATTCACTGACGCCTTTTAAGTTGTATTTATCTCCCAAAATGACGATGTCTACAGGTTTATCTGTTTCATTTGTTACTATGACGTTTGTCTGGTCCACATGAATCATAAGACGGGCTCCACGGAACCGGATTTTAAATGAGAATGAATCCCACTGGCCGGGAATAAACGGGTTTAAAACAAGCTGATCATTGACGACTTTCATCCCTCCGAATCCCTGGACAACAGACATCCACGTTCCTGCCATACTCGTTGTGTGACAGCCGTCTTCCGTATCGTTATTATAATTATCAAGATCTAAACGTGCCGTTCGTAAATACATTTCATAAGCTTTCTCTTTATACCCCAGTTCACAAGCTAAAATGGAATGGACACAAGGAGAAAGAGAAGATTCATGTACAGTCATTGGCTCATAAAAGTCAAAGTTTCTCTTTTTAGTCTCGATATCAAATTCATGATTCAGGAAAAACAAACCTTGAAGAACATCTGCCTGTTTGATAAAACAAGAGCGTAAAATGCGGTCCCATGACCAATTCTGATTCAGCGGCAAATGCCGGGAATCGAGATCATTCACAGTCATAAGTTTTTTATCAAGAAATCCGTCCTGCTGAAGGAAAACACCTTCCTCTTTATCTTCCGGGTAATACATTTTATCAATAATATCGACCCATTTTTTCATTTCCTCTTCTTGCAGCTTAAGCTTGTCGATCCACTCGTTATAAAGACCTTCATTTGTATCCTTTAAATAATCGAGAACATATAACGTATATTCCAGTGTCCAGCTTGCAATTCTGTTCGTGTACCAGTTGTTGTTTACATTATTTTCATATTCATTTGGCCCTGTGACACCAAGCATCATATACACGCCTTTTCGAGGGACAAAATGTACCCGCTCTTCCCAGAAGCGTGAAATTTCTGCCAAAACTTCAATTCCGTATTCTCCGAGATATGATTTATCTCCAGTGTAATTTACATAATTGTAAATAGCATAAGCAATAGCCCCGTTCCGGTGAATCTCTTCGAACGTGATTTCCCACTCGTTATGAGACTCTTCACCATTCATGGTAACCATCGGATAAAGAGCGCCTTTCTCAAAACCAAGTTTCCGGGCATTCTCACGTGCTTTTTCCAAGTGGTTATGACGGTAGATCAATAAATTTTTTGGAATCCTTTCCTCTGCAGTTGCAAGGTAAAACGGCAGGCAGTAGGCTTCGGTATCCCAGTAAGTACTTCCGCCGTATTTTTCACCAGTGAAGCCTTTAGGACCAATATTAAGTCTTGCATCTTCGCCGCTGTATGTCTGGTTTAACTGGAAAATATTAAACCTGATCCCCTGCTGGGCAGCCACATCACCTTTAATAACAATATCGCTGTCCAGCCACTTTTCTTTCCAGGCGTCAGCCTGCTCGCTTAACAGCTGATTAAAGCCTTTTTCGACCGCTTTATTTAATTCCTTTGAAGACACAGTTTCCAATTGCTCGGTGTCATGGTCCCGGTTTGTAACGTTAGCTGCGTATTTATATACTGTAATGCTTTCATTTTCAGTCAAAGGCGCCTTATATTTTACACCTGCATATTTAACGCCCTCTTTCCCGATACCTTCTAAATCTAAAACTTCGCCGTTTTTTACAATATGTGTTTCCATAGTGGAACAAAAATGAAAATCCAGTTTTTTTGTCTTTACGGTTACTGAGGCACGATTTTCTTTTAAGTAAGTATTTACTGGATCCCAGAACTTCTCGTCGTAGTTGGCATCTGTGTTCTTAATATCTCCGTCGAGATAGGAGGTTACTTCCATAGTTCCGCTGAAATTGAGCGGTTTCACTTCGTATTTTATTGCACCTATTTCTTTTTGGACAATACTGACAAACCGGGTAGCAGTCACTCTTATCTGTCTTCCCTGTGTAAGTTCAGCTTTAAAGGAACGTTTTAAATAGCCTTCCCTCATGTTTAACTCTCGAACAAAGTCGCTTACTATTAATTCATTTAAATCCAGCTCTTCCCCGTCAATAACTATACGCAGACCAATCCAGTTAGTAGAATTTAATACTTTTGCAAAGTATTCAGGGTAACCGTTTTTCCACCATCCTACACGGGTTTTATCAGGATAATAAACTCCTGCCATATAACTTCCCTGCAATGAGGAGCCGGTATATGTTTCTTCAAAGTTAGCCCTTTGTCCCATATGCCCGTTTCCAATACTGAAAATACTCTCGGATATTTCATGCTTGGCCGGGTCGAACCCTTCCTCAATAATTGACCATTCATTCTCTTTTAAATAAGGTTTCATAAGAACCCCTCCCAAATATTTGCACAAGTAGCGCAATCGTTTGCATGCTCTATTAAAAAAAATCATTTTTCCAGTCTGCTCACTGTCATTTCTTCCATCGTACGGATATAGTCATCTGCTCCTGCTAATACAGCTGAATCTCCAACGCCTACCACGTACATCCCGGCTGCTTTTCCTGCTTCTATCCCTGATTGAGCATCCTCAAAGACCACGCAGTTTCCTGGTGTCACAGAGAGTTCTTCTGCCCCGCGTAAAAAAACCTCAGGGTCAGGCTTTGCTTTTGAGATGGAATTTCCGTCTACAATAGCATTAAACTTTTCATAGAGGCCAATCTGCTTTAAAATTAACGGTGCGTTTTTACTTGCAGAGCCTAATGCATAAGGAATATTATGTTCCTTTAATTCCTGCAAAAATCTTAATACTCCGGGTAAAATTTCGCTTTCATCCATTACGGAAATAGCTTCTACATACCGTTTATTCTTTCTTGCGGCCAACTCCTGTTTTTCTGACTCACTTTTATTGAGTCCGCCAATCTCCAGAAGAATATTTAACGAATCCATACGGCTGACGCCTTTAAGTCTTTCATTATCTTCTTCAGTAAAGTTAAATCCCAGTTCGTCAGCCAACTGTTTCCAGGCTTGAAAATGGTGCTTAGCTGTGTCAACTATTACTCCGTCTAAATCAAATATGACTGCGTGCGGTTTCCCCATCTTCTTTTCCTCCTTCACTATGACTCCCTTTCCATTCTAAAACAGGGTGCAAAAAAAGGAAAGCGTTTTTACAGAAAAAGAAGTTACAAATTTTTGTCTTGTGGGTAACCTAAATCCTCTTTCTGCATGCCCCTGCTCTCTTTTCTTAACAGTGAAATTTTGTCGACATTAGGCATTTGATAGGAATATTTGATATTAATTGGAGAAAGTCTTCCTATCTTTTTCAGAATGATTGATAATAAAGTTAACACCCAGACTGAACGGAGTGGGAGTATGCAGAAAGAGAACTGTCTTGAAATAAAGCGTAAAGAATTGCACCAAGCAGCAGCAAAATACGGACTGGCCGCTGATCAGACCATAAGACACTCTCAGGAACTTGATAATTTAATTATTAAACACCAATCCACACCCCAGAAAAGTCAATAACGATTAATCCAGAAGAGCGTCTGCCGCATTAACCATACCATGTCCGTAGAAAGGATCAAATCCTCTTGGTCCTAGGTCAGTTGAAGTCTTACGAATTTTCTCGTACACTTCCTCATTAGACAGATCAGGATTATGAGATCTAATTAAAGATGCAATGCCTGCAACATGCGGGGCCGCCATAGAGGTCCCGCTCATCATAACATATTCGTCACCTGTAAAAGTACTTGGAATATGTTCGCCTGGTGCTGTGACATCTATGTGATTACCAAAGTTAGAATAGAAACTCCTCCGATTCCGCATATTTAAGGACCCAACGGCGAGTACTTCTTCATATGCTGCGGGGTACATAGGAATACGTACATTGTCATTACCAGTAGCTGCAATGATTACCACATCCCTGTCGTACGCATATTTTACCGCATCGTGCATTAATTTCGAATCATGGTCATCACCAAGGCTTAAATTTATAACTTTAGCACCGTTATCAGTTGCCCACCTGATCCCTTTGGCAATAGAAAAAGAATTCCCCATGGCCTCGTCATCAAGTACTTTTACTGCCAACAGAGGAATCTCCCACGTTACCCCTGCAACGCCAAAGTCGTTATTAGTCTCTGCTCCCACAATTCCCGCTACATGGGTTCCGTGCCCGTTATCATCCGAAAAAGCCTTATTGTTCTCAAAAGCATTATACCCTTTTATTATTCTGTCTTTTAAGTCAGGATGGTCCGGATCAATCCCGCTGTCTATTATTGCTGCAAGCACCTCTTCCCCGCCCTTTGTTTTCACCCATGCTTCTTCCAGGTTCAACTGATGGAGGTTCCACTGATAATCCGCATAAAATTCATCATTTGGCAAGAATTCAACTTCGTCATTTACCGTTCTTTCTCCAATCGATTGTTTTTCAAATGTGTAATTGGGTTCCATAAATACAACTTCAGGGTCCCCGGCCCATTCTTCTATAAGTTCATAAGGATTTTTTGTTAAATTACGGACGACTGCCGTTTGACCTGTCTGATCAATTAAATTAACATTATGCCTCTCTGCCCAATCTTCCCCTTCGACATCGTCTTCTAAAATAACTACCACTTCACCTTTTTTATATTCATCTCTTGATAAAGCGGTCTCTTCAGCATTTATATACAGTTCCCAATTTAATTCAGGGATTTTCGTCACAGCCAAAGTCTCGTCAGCTTCTGCTTCTTCTGTTGAAAAGGCTGCATTCATCTCAGAATTGCCTATAAAAAAATTTCCGTTATGGTCTGCAAGAGCTGCAAGGTCTTTTATAAAATGTTCGATAAATGTTAAATCCACTTCCGATACATAAATTCCTTCACCCTTTCTTAAACTCATGAGCATTTTTTTAGCCCCCTCTGTAACATAAGGAGCAGAATACCCCCATTTCTCAGCGGATAGATCCAGCCTATTCCATAACTCTTCATCTCCAGGTAAGGTTCCTTCTTCGTATTCCTTCTCTTTTGTCTCAAAATCATAAGAGGCAAAACCATCTATGTGCTGATGATTTATAATTTCGGCGGACAGCCAGTCAGCTTTCTCTTCGTCACTAAAATCAGCCATACGTTCCAAATCATTTTCAACCTGGTCCAAAAACATCTGAATAGTCATAGCAAGGTCCTCGGACTGTTGCTCGTTGAAAGCTTTCTGCTGAAGGAGACGATCGTTGTCAGGAAGAGCTCCACTGTTCAAATGCTCTGAACGAAACCATAATCCTATTAACAGAAGTAAAATTATACTAAAGAAAATTGACATCCTGTAAATACCTCTCATACCCTCAACTCTCCCTTTCTCGGTCCTCTGATTAAACTTTAGAGTAACCAATAAAGTAAAAGTTTATAAATGAAAGTACACAGCATGCCTTTAATAAAACCCCCGGTAAATTGTGAAACTTAACCGGGGGTTTAAATCAAAACGTATAATAAGGTGAAATCATAACATATACGAGCACGCCTGTTGCGCTCACATAAAGCCATAACGGCATTGTCCAGCGGACCCATTTACGGTGAACCGCCCTCATATCTTTATATCCTGTAAAAAAGCTCATTAAAGCTAAAGGAACTATGACTGCCGCCAGTATAATATGGGTAATCAAAATAAAATAATAAAAGCCTGCAATAAATCCAGTCCCTCCATAAGGAGTTGACTCAGCCATAAAATGGAAAGTTACATAAGAAATGAGAAATACAGCAGTGGTAGTAAAAGCCGCATAAATAAAGCGCTGATGCAGTATAATTTTTCTCCTGAGAATGGCCAGTAAAGCGAGCATCAGAAAAATAAAAGTAAACGAGTTTAATACGGCGTTTAACAGAGGCAACCGTGTTACCCAGGGAGGGAAATCTCCTACATACCCAGGGAGGAAGGACAGCAGGATGACCAGCATATTTACAACAAGAGTAATAACTATAACAGTGCGTATATGATATTTAACAAGTAAGTTCCAAAAACGTCTAATCATTCTCATCCCCTTTACTAACTGGCACAGAATACCGGCAGATTCCTTTTTGTAAGCATAGCAATAAAGGGAAGGTTATCCGGTATCAGCTTTCATGCATTAATGCAAGCAACCGCTTCTTTAAAAAGCGGTATCAGAAAAATATTTTCTCACATTTATTCATAACATTACACAGTATACACCTATTTTCTGAAAGATTAAAGAGTGAAAAGCTGTTTATAAATGCTAAACCCCCAAATACCAGACCAGGTCCGATATTTGGGGGCAGCGCAAAAGAAAAATATATCATTTTAGGCCATTTTTGTCTGTACCCTCTTAACTCGTTTCTCTTCTTTCACTTCTTTAATATTTTTAGCCATAGCAAGAGAAGTAATAAAAGCGACTAACAGGAAACCGGCAAAAATATAAAAGGTGAGGTTGTAACTGTTTGTAACCTCTCTTACATACGAGACGACCATCGGTCCGACTACCCCAGCCATTGACCACGATGTCAAAAGCAGACCGTGGATGGCCCCAAGCTGCTTCGTACCAAACAGATCGCCTATAAAAGCAGGAAGAGAAGCAAAACCGCCACCGTAAATAGAAATAACAATTAATACTAACACTTGGAATAAAATGGCGTTTGTAACTGTAGGAAGCATAAGAAATGCTGCAAGCTGAACAGTAAAAAAGATAGTGTATACTCTCGCACGACCAATATAGTCTGAGGCAGAGGCCCACACAATCCTTCCACCTCCGTTAAACAGCCCCATAATTCCTACCAGGCTTGCTGCAGCAATTGCCGTCATTCCGACTTTCTCCTGCGCCATTGGCGACGCAACAGAAATAAGCATGATTCCTACTGAAATATTTATAAACATCATCACCCAAAGCATCCAGAAACGTTTTGTCTTGACTGCTTCTTTAGCTGTTAACTGGGCTAAATCCTCTTTTACAGGGGTCTTCTCTTTTTCTTCTTTTTCAAGCATTGATTTAGGTTTCCATCCTTGAGGAGGTCTTGCAATATAAAGTGCTCCTGAAACCATTAATACAAAAAAAGTAGCTCCCAGGATAAAGAAAGTTGCAGAAATACCAGCAGTATTAATTAACTGAGCAGCTACAGGACTAGCGATCAATGCCCCAGCTCCAAAACCGAATACTGCCATACCTGTCGCTAACCCGCGGCGGTCAGGAAACCACTTGACTAACGTTGAAACCGGAGAAATATATCCCAGTCCAAGCCCCATACCACCTATAGCGCCGTAAGAAAACAGGAAAAGTGCGAGCGATTCAATCTGTACAGCAATTCCAGAACCGATTAATCCCGCAGAGAACAGGACGGCTGCACACAATGCCGCTGTTCTTGGGCCTTTTTTTTCTACAAACGGACCAAAAAAAGCCGCTGATATGCCCAGAAAGAAAATTGCAATCGTAAAAGCGAGGGAGACCTGTGTCTGTTCCCAGCCAAGCTGGGCTGCTAAAGGATTTTGAAAAACACTGTAGGCGTAAGCTGATCCAATGGATAAATGGATGGCTACCGCTGATAAGGCTATTAACCACCTGTTTTTTTGTTTCATAATAATACCACCTTCCAAATCATCGTCTCTGTTGTTCCTACTATGACTTTAAATGAAAAATGCAAGGTGTAAAAGGACTTTGTTAATATTTTCACAAAATCCCCGAAATTTTTTTACGAATTTGTGAAAGTTACCATTTTTGACTGGATTTAATCAATTTATTAATAAAAGAAGTTTCAAAGCTAAATATGAACTTTGAAACTTCTTTTATAATTATAACTTGGAAGGATTGACTTCATTAACCTTCTCATTTCTTGTACTTTGTTCCAGTTTGTCTATAAGCTGGCTGATTTCCTGCTTATTTTCTTTAGATCCGAAAACCCGGCGCTTTTCTTTCTTTAAGACTCTGATAAGCAGTTTTTTCTCTTTTTTTGTCAGAACCACGGCTGGATCCTCCTTTTTTAAATACTTTTAATCTATTAAAGTCTGCACTGGTATTTTAATACACTTGCTTTTCGTCACATGCTACCAGGAAATTTACCCTTTATTCATTAACAGAAATACTTTTTTTTATATTTAACTTACGGGCATGCGCTTTAAGAATTAAAAAGAGCATAAGAGCAGCGGCAAAGAATAACAACGAAGACATATAGAACACAGATGAAATACCTGCAATTCCTGCTGCTATGCCGCCTGTAACCGGACCAACCACATTTCCTAAAAATCTGAAGCTCTGATTATATCCAAGCACTTCCCCTTGCATTGAAACAGGGACCGCTTGGCGTATATAGGCTGTAGCGCAAGGTATAATACCCCCTATTGCCATTCCGAAAATAAACCTGAGAATAACCAGCTGCCATATATTTGTTACAAATGCTTGTGGCAGAAAAAATATACCGCCAATTATTAAACAAATAAGAAGAATACGCGCGTGGCCGACTCGGTCTCCCTGGCTCCCCCAGAACCTTGTTGCAATAAGATTACCAAGTCCTGTTACTGAAAAAGCAAGCCCGGCAAGAAAAGCTATATTTTCTGTTGTTAACAGCTGCCCTGCATACAGGGCTAACTGAGGCTGAATACTGAAGTTAGCCGTCTGGACTATAAGAGAAGCGACCATAACCATAACCAGAATCCGGTCTGCCAGAACATACTGAATCACTTCCTTCATCGTCCGTTTAGGCTCCTTGGCTTGATTTTCTTTAACCGTCACTTCTTTAATACCGAATAAAACAAAGGTAGTTGCAAGACTAATGACTATTCCGGTTATAAAAAAAGTATAGGTGAAGCCTACCGAATCAGCAAGAAGTCCACCAAGAAGAGGACCGAACAGTCCTCCGGAAACAGTACCCATCTGCAAAGTTCCAAGTACTTTTCCAGCGATTTCTTTCTCGGTCTGAGCCGAGATCAAAGCCATAGAGGTGGGAATAAAGCCTGTGACTACTCCCATAAACATCCTTAATATGAAAAGGCCCTCCACAGAATTTATAAAACTCATCAGGAAAATAGATAAAGCTATACCGTAGCCTGTAATTAATAATATCTTTTTTCTGCCGAATTTATCACCGAAACGGCCCCACAAAGGAGAAACAAAGAATGCCACCAGAAAAGTGATTCCAAATATGAACCCTGACCACCTCTGGACGTAGGCATCAGAAAATGAGTCGAAAGTTTCAATATATAAAGAAATAAACGGCAAGACCATAGTGGCACTCGCAGCGACAAAAAAGTTGGCTATCCACATGATAAGCAGATTGCGTTTTTGCATAATAATCACATACACTTTCTCCCTATATTTCGAGAATCAAAATATAATTATAGCGCAATTGCTGAGAAAATGAAAAGGGACAGCACTCAGCTCTCCCGGATTCCTGCTTTATATATGCAGATTAACTAAGCCATTTTTTTAATAAAGCGGTCAACCCATAAAGACCAAGAAATATTCCCACTAAAAAAAATACTATTTGCACAAAGGGTTCACGACTGATCCAGCCAAGCTTATGAAAAATCCCTTCTATTTCAAAATAACCAGTGAAACCATAGGAAGCCATTAGAGCCCCTGAAGCAAGAAAGAGGATGGGGAAAACGTAAGAAAAGGGTGAACCTGAGTCTTTTTTTTCATAGCTCCCCTTACCTTTGCCGGCTCTGTTCTCCAAACTTTTCTCATCGTTTCTCCGTTCCCGGTCTTTTACGTCCCTGCTTAAGAGAACAACAATAAGCACAGCGATCGTAATTGAAATAACTAAATAAACTAATGAGCGCGATAATAAACTCACAAATGCAAAAAATAGAAGAATAATTAATATACGGTAACTTTTAGCCCGGTTCATCCTGTTTCCCTCACTATACTGCTGATTTTAGTTCTTATCCTTCTTCATTTTAACATGGGGTAGGTGATTATGACATGAAAGGGCGACCTATTCCCTGCGGTAGATAACCGCAGGTGAACAGGCGGAAGATCCTTTTTCTGAGAATGCAATAACCGCTGTCGCAATTATGCTCCATCTTCTGAGAGACGGATGTTTAATCATCACTGCGCTTTTAAAGAACCAAAACAAAAAGCACCCTGAATATTAGCTCATATCTAAAATTCAGGGTGCTTGAAATAACTGAAGAAAGGTTTATTTATGTTTATCCAGGAATGCCAGAATCTTTTCATATACGTTTATTTCATTTTTCTTTTTGGAAAAACCATGTCCTTCATCTTCAAGTACGAGGTAGTCAACTGCTGTCCCCTGTTCACGAAGAGCGTTTACTATCTGATCTGATTCTTCCTGTACTACTCTTGGATCGTTTGCTCCCTGGATAACTAACATCGGCTGTGTCATCGAACTTAAATAAGTGATAGGTGAATCTTTAGTTAACCTGTCTTTATCCTTTTCCGGATCACCCACCCACCTGTTCATAATCGGCTTCCAATGATCCGGCACTGAATTAATAAAAGTAAATAAATTTGACACACCAAAGATATCGACTACGGCTTTAAAATAGTCAGGATGACGCCCGGCAAGAAGGAGCGTCATGTATCCACCATAACTCCCTCCGACAATAAACAGTTTGTCACGGTCGCATTTTCCCGTCTTAAAAAGCCACTCAATGCCTTCAACACAATCAAGACGGGGCCCTTCTCCCCAGTCCTGTTCCACCAGCTTTTTAAATGTCGCTCCGTAGCCGGTGCTCCCTCGGAAATTAGGTGCAAAGACAGAATAACCCCTGTTAAGGAACGACTGAAACATTGACCTGAACATTTTTCTCTCGGCCGCCTGAGGCCCCCCATGCGGCCAGAAAATAACATGTCCATTATCATTTTCTTTCTTAGCTTTAAACCATAGTGATTCGATTTCTTTATTGTCAAAACTTTTGTAAGAGACAATTTCAGGCGACACCATCTGATCTTCGTTAATTCCCATAACTCTGTTTTCAGTTACAACATCCCACGAAGTTCCTTTTTTCTGTCTGAATATATTGAAAGGCTGTGTGCTTGACCGGCCCAGAATATAGAGGCTCCCCTCGGCGGATAAGGTGAACTGATCTATCGTGTCAACAGGCAAGTCGACTCGTACCGGCTCATTTTCCGAAAAGTCCCACTTGTAGAGCCGGTCTTCCACCCCGGGGGCTGACACAATATAAAGCATACGGTTTTGTTCGTCCCACTTTATTTGTTCGATACTTTCCCCCTCCAGTTTAAGAGTCTGCACGGGTTCTTTCTTCATAAAATCATAAACGACTGCATAGGAAAATTCACTGTTTTCATTAGTTACATAAACGATTTGACTGGCTGATAAAAAGGCAGCATCTGAAAATTCATGCTCCTCTTCCGGAGTTTCAGTTAAGGCCCAGGCTTCCCCTGTCGAAGTATCTTTTATATAACCGACCTTATAAGTATTGGCAAACATCTTAGTTATGATAATATATCTTTCGTCCTTTGAAACCGCTGTAATATAATTAGGAGATTCTTCTCCTTCGTGAATTAAAGTGTGTGAGGCATCCGGAATACTGTAGACATATGAGTTTAAAAATTGAGGATTCCCCTCGCTTGTAGAATAGTAGACTCGTTCCCCGTCTTCTGACAAGAAGGCAAAGAAATACTTTCCTTTACCTTCATTTCCGCCTATAAGCTTTTTAGCTTTTCCCCCTTCAAACGGAAGAGCATAAATATGATAATTTTCGTCACCTTCATTATCAAAACCCGCCAAAATATACCGGTTTTCCGGATCTGTTTTCAGGAAACTGGCCGCCTGGCCACTGTCAGAAAAAAGATAAGGAAAAGGCCGATCGGGGTCCACAGCCCAAACAGCCATGCTTCCGTTTAAGTTAGAAGTAAATAAAAGTTTTGTTTCGTCTTTTGTCAAAGTAAAATTAGTAATATTATAGGTTTTAAAAAACTGTTCTACTTTCGGCTTTCCAAATGAAATCATAGAATATCCTCCAGTCTTTTTCTATTTATTTAAAAACTCCGACAATTGGTCAAACTGATTTTTAGCTATCTCGTAACCATGGTCATAAAGGGCTTCAAGCTTGTCCTTTTTTCGTTCAAGCCTTGTCACCTCGTGAAGATGGTCAGGCCTGAACACAAAAGCTTTACCTTCCTTTTCCATTTTTTCAACCAGGTCCAGCTGTTTATTATAAATATTAGACCTCAGTTTCACTACGTCAATCAGTCCCGGGTAGTCCTTATATTTTCTCGTAAAATACCACATCCCTCTTTTCGCAGGTTTTTTCGAATACCCTCTTGGCTGTGTAAGCACGATAATATGCTTTTGATTGCCGTCTTCCATTGAACGCTCTAAAGGAATAGGGTCACTGATGCCCCCATCAAGCAAACAACGGCCTTCATGTTCCACAACAGGCGCCACCATAGGAAGAGATGAGGAAGCCCTTAGCACTTTATTAAAAGCACTTTCAAGCTCCTGTTTCTCATAATAAATCGTTTCACCTGTATGGCAATCCGTGACCCCTACATAAAAATACTGTTCAGATTTAAAAAATACCTTATAATCAAACGGGTGTTCTTTATTGGGAATCCGGTCAAAAATTAAGTCCATATTAAATAATTCACCGGAACGGACGAGCCGCTTTACAGAAATGTAGTCGGGATGGTGGGCGTATCCTATAGTTACAGCTTTATTTCGTTCCGCCTGCCTGGAAATATATGAAGCAGCGTTGCATGCACCAGCAGATACCCCTACGATATACGGAAAATGAATATTTTCTTCCATAAAGTACTCTAATACCCCGCCTGTAAAGACGCCTCTCATTCCCCCTCCTTCTAACACTAGTCCTGTCTTTTCCAACTTGCCCTCATCCTCCTTGGTTTTTCTCACTCTATTGTATCTAAATGGTAAATCATGCTCAATTAATTATACATTATCATATAAATAGTTCATTGAATCTCCATTTATTTTTCGAGAAAGCGCTCTCACCAAATGATAAAATTAATAGATAGAAAAGTATTTAGACTTCAAGGAAAGGACTGAAAAGGATGCCTGTCAAAAATCAAATTGAAACAACTTGCGGCTATTGCGGAACAGGGTGCGGTTTAACAATAGAAACGGAAGATGACCGGATCATACGTGTAAGGGGAAATAAATCCGCTCCGGTAAACCAGGGGCAAACGTGTATAAAAGGAGCCTTCGGTTACCATTACATTCATTCAGAAGACCGGCTTACGGCACCTCTAATAAAAAAGAACGGGGAATTTAAAGAGACTTCCTGGGATGAAGCTATGACTCACATTGCAAACAAGCTGACGCAAATAAAAGAACAATTTAGCGGGGATGCTTTCTCCATGTTTGCCTGCGCCCGAGCGACTAATGAAGTCAACTATGTCACCCAGAAATTTACCAGGGCTGTCATGGGGACAAATAATATTGATGGCTGCAACCGGACGTGACATGCTCCATCTGTCGCCGGTCTGGCGACTGTATTCGGAAACGGTGCTCCAACCAGTTCAATTATGGACGTAGAAAAAGCAGATGTGCTGCTGTTAATCGGCTCTAATACGGCGGATGCTCATCCGATTATTGCTAACAGGATGAAGAAAGCTGCAAAGAAAGGATTAAAAATAATAGTTATCGACCCGAGAAAAATAAGCATGACAAAATCAGCAGAGATGCATCTGCCTCTTAAAGTAGGTTCAGATATCGCATTAATGAACAGTATGATGAATGTCATGATTGAAAATAAGTGGTACAACGAAGATTTTGTAACACAGACAGCATTGAATTTCGAGGAACTTAAACAGCATGTTGCCAATTACCCTCCTGCCAAAGCAGAAGTGATTACCGGAGTTCCACAAGAAGACATTATTGAAGCTGCCAGACTTTATGCTCAGGCGGACCGGGCATTGATCTGCTATACACTGGGTATTACTGAACACCATTGCGGAGTCAACAATGTCTTTGATATTGCTAACATGGCGCTCATTACCGGACATATTGGACGTGAAGGGACTGGAATTATGCCTCTGCGCGGGCAGAATAATGTCCAGGGGGCTGGTGACATGGGATGTCTGCCTAATCAGCTTCCGGGCGGCATACCTCTTGCAGATGACTCTTACAGGAATAAAATTGAAAAAATGTGGGGGCAGGCGATAAACCCCCATGTTGGTAAAACACAGACAGGCATGCTTGAAAAAATGGAAGACGGATCAATGAAAGCTTTATATGTAATTGGTGAAAATCCTGTAGTGGCTGATGTGCATCAAAACCATACGACCGAACTTTTTAAAAAATTGGACTTTCTGGTCGTCCAGGATCTCTTTATGACAGAAACCGCCATGCTTGCTGATGTGGTCCTCCCTGCGAAAGGCTGGGCTGAAGTGGAAGGGACATATACAAATACTGACCGGAGAATCCAGCGTGTACGAAAAGCAGTTCCTGCTCCAGGAAAAGCTCTCGATGATTGGAAAATATTATGCGGAATATCTGAAAGAATGGGTTATCCGATGGATTATGACTCAGCGGAAAACATTTGGAATGAAGTAAGGGAAGTCGCCCCTCATCTTTACGGGGGTATGCCTTATGAACGTTTAGACAGGAAATTGAGCCTTCAATATCCCTGCCCGGATGAAAAGCATCCTGGAACTGCCCTGATTCATCAGGAACTTCACGCAAAAGGTGCCGACAGACAAACAGCTCCGTTTACTCCGGTAGACTACACAGCACCAGTGGAAATGCCAGATGAAGAGTATCCTTTTACCTTGACCACCGGCAGAAGGTATGAGCCTTACAATACACACACTCAGACAAAATATTACCCTGATACTCTTAAAAGAAAACAATTTGAAGAAACTGTGGATATACACCCTGTGGATGCAGAACGGCTGTCTTTAGCTGACGGGGAGTATGTACGCGTCAGTTCGAGGCGTGGAGAAGTAACAGTTAAAACGAGAGTGACTGAAGAAGTGCAGCCTGACCTCGTATTTATGAGTTTCCACTGGAACGAGGTGCCGACTAACGTCTTAACCATTAATGAATTTGACCCTATTTCAGGGACAGCAGAATACAAAGCGTGTGCCGTAAAAATCGAAAAACTAACCTGAAATAAATAAAAGAAGCTGTCCTTGAGGCAGCTTCTTAATTGTTTATGTCAGATGTACTTTCTGATCACCTTACTTTTCATCAAAGTAATACATTAACGCAAGAGCCCCCGGCCCGGTATGTGTGCTTATTATAGGGGTAGTTTCAATAATAGATATATCATCAAATCCTGAGACATCTCTTAATGACTCTTTCAGTTGTCTCGCGAGATCTTTTGCTTCAATTTGAGCGATACCTACTCCTTTGACAACTTTATCCTGGGCTTCTTCCTGAAATTTTTTCTTCATAAATTTCAACATTTGCATGTGGGTTCTCACTTTTGTTACAGGGGTGTAAACGCCATCTTCCAATGAAGCGATCGGCTTAATTTTCAGAAGGGAGCCGACGAAAGCCCGGCCTTTTCCTATTCTGCCGCCTTTCATTAGATACTCCAATGTATCTACCATGATGTACAGCGAACTGTTGGAACGGACTTCTTTCAGCCGTTCAACGATTTCCTCTACACTATTTCCTTCCTTAGCCATCTTTCCAGCTTCTCTCACTTGAAACCCCAGAGCAACGGAAATAAATTGCGAGTCCACCACCGTGACTTCACTGTCTGTCATTTCTGAAGCAGTCTTAGCAGATGTATATGTGCCGCTCATCCCGCTTGACATATGGATGGAAATAATAGAAGATCCATCTTTCCCCAGTTGATCATAAACTTCCAGAAAAGAACCTGCAGAAGGTTGTGAACTTTGAGGTATATCCTTTGCCTTTACGAGCTTTTCTGAAAACTCAGCTGATGAAATATCCACACCATCCAAGTAGGACGTCCCGTCAATTGTTACCGACAAAGGAACAACAGTGACATCCAGCTCTTTTATTTCTTCTTTTGGTATATCTAAGGTCGAATCAGTTACAATTTTTACTTTTCCACTCACATGAGCACCCCTTTTACACATCCAGATTACAATTTTATAATACTATAGATAAAACCCAATGTTAAGTTATGGCTGTCTTTTGCATGAATTAATTAATATCGTCAAAGTCAAATAGGAGATATTTATGTTAGAATAAGAATGTTTCCGCTAAATTTCGAGCTGATTCTGCATTATTATTTACTTTATATTATTCTTGCAAGGAGGAACTCACCATTGGGCAACCAGTTCGATGCTCCTTTTATTGCTATTGAAGGACCGATTGGAGTAGGAAAGACTTCATTAGCAACAAAGCTGTCGGAGCATTATCACTATTATCTCTTAAAAGAAATCGTAGATGAAAACCCTTTTCTTTCAAAATTCTATGAAGATATTGAAGAGTGGAGTTTTCAAACGGAGATGTTTTTTCTCTGCAACCGGTTTAAACAGCTGGAAGATACATATACTCGATATTTGGCAAAGGGTCATCCTGTCGTTAGTGATTATCACATTTTTAAAAATCATTTATTCGCCAAACAAACGCTGAAAGACCATCATTTTGAAAAATACGACAGGGTTTATAATATTTTAACTGACGATCTTCCTAAACCAAATATTATCATTTATCTGCATGCCAGTCTCCCTACGCTGCTGGACCGTATTAAATTAAGAGGAAGGAAAATAGAACAGTCTATTGATCCTGCTTATCTTAAACAGCTCTCTTCAGATTACACTCAATTTATGAGAGATCATAACCGGGTTTATCCGCATGTCCCAGTCCTTCCATTTAATGGGGACAATATGGATTTTGTCCAGAGAGATGGTGATTTTCAGCGTATTACTGATCAGATTGATTACGCGTTAACTCATAAACGTTCATTATTATAAATTATTGGAGTGGCTAATATGGAACCAATTAATCACCGTCTTCCTGCCAGTGCCCTTATTACACTGGCAGGAACTGTCGGAGTGGGCAAATCGACTTTAACCAAGGCTCTTTCAGAAGCACTTGGTTTTAAATCTGCTTTTGAAAAAGTGGATGGAAATCCTTATTTGGAAGACTATTATTCTGATTTTAAAATGTGGTCCTTTCACTTACAGATGTATTTTCTTGCCGAAAGATATAAACAGCAGAAAAGAATGTATGAAGAAGGTTTAGGCTACGTCCAGGACCGTAGTATTTATGAAGACTCCGGAATATTTGCAAGGCTGCAGTATGATCAGGGAAATATGACTGACAGGGACTTCAATACCTATTCATCCCTTTTTGAAGCCATGGTCATGTCTCCGTATTTTCCCAGACCTGATGTTTTAATATATATTGATGGCAGCTTCGAAAGTATTATGAATCGTATAAATAACCGTGGCAGAGAAATGGAAATCAATACACCAGTCACTTTTTGGGAGGATTTATATAACAGATACAGGAATTGGATTGCAGAATTTAGTGAATCTCCAGTTTTACATTTGGATATTGATAATTATGACTGTTATGATCCATCTTCCCTCAAAGAAATCGTGTCTGCTCTTGAAGACATTCATTTAAATAAAGATATTAATTATATAAAATTATAAAAAGCTGGCGGACATCGGATGTCCGGCCAGCTTTTTATTTTACGGGTGAAAAGAAAACGGACTGACGGACTGTATACATGCATGATGGCAAACCGCACATCCATTGCATAATTCCTGATTAAGTTCCAGACGCCCGGTTTTGTCCAGTGATAATGCTTTTTCAGGACATTTTCGTATACAGGAATCGCATAGTACCCCTTCGTATGTTAAGCAATGATGGGAATGAAATGTGACTTTCGCAAGCTCCTGCCCATTTTCCCCTGTCAGTGCATCAGTGGGGCATACCTCTGTACATTTTCCGCACATCGTACACGGATTAACTGTTAAGTCAATATAAGGGGTAAAGGCGTAAGCAGTACCGCCTTTTTCATTAAAAAGCTTAATAATACTTTGCGGGCAAACATCCTTGCATTTCCCGCACCTTGTGCATGCTGACAGAAAAGACCATTCGGCACCTGGAGGCCGTATAATAGTTGAATCTTCCTCATAGGCAGAATTTACGAATTCTGCCAGGAACCGGAAAGATGATTTCATATTCACTTTTATAAAGTCTCTTCGGTTCATTAATTCCTCCTGTGTTTTCATGTTTCTGCCTGGGAATGGCCGGCCACTTCATCTTCAAAATTAGTATAAACGAGACAAAGGTGAGTCAGGCCGGATATTTTTGACATTCTGTCAGCTGTCTTGTAACTTTCATCTAAGGTTCGTTTTTCCAGAGTGAGAATAAATTTAGTATTGTCTATCACTTTATGAATTTCCACCCCTGAGAATTCCTCCAGCTCAGTACGGACACGCTCCCTCTCTTTTTGTGTGAATTCTGCAATAAAGCTGGAAATGACCATAATTCTTACCTCCTTAATCACCGGCGTCTCTGTTGAAACCAGGCTTGTCGTCCTTCTGTTCCCCATGGCACTGTATACAGTAGGTACGGTACACGTCGTTTTCACGATTATTATCTATATAATGATCGTCTGGAAGCATGGCAGCTCCTGTATCTTCATTTTCGTGGCAAGTTAAACAGCTGGCTTCCTGCTGCTCTGCATTCCACCTGTTCACATGGTCTTCGGGCTGAACAGGAGGTGCTGAAACGAGGACCATTGTCGCCGCGTCAGCTCTTTCTTCTGTTAACTGGGGAAGCGTAAAGCTTTCAGCTTCCGCTTCTTCAGCCTCGTCATTTCCGCTGCATGCTGCCACTGTAAATATGAAAGCGGCAGACAATAAAAGTAATAGAGTTTTAGATAATAGTAATTTAAACATTTCCAGCCCCCCTAAGCCTTTTCCAGTTTTGCGGCACATTTTTTATAATCAGGCTGTTTAGAGATTGGACAGTAGGCATCAAGCGTTGTTTCATTTATTAATGTTTCTTCAGCAAAGAAGGGTACAAATAAATAGCCTTTAGGCGGTTTTCCCCGTCCGTTTAATGTCGCTTTCACTTTTGTTTCCCCCCGCACCGTTTTAACTTTCACCCAGTCTCCTTCACTGATTTCAAGTCTCTCGGCGTCCTCTGGATGAATCTCGCAAAAAGCTTCCGGCACCGCACGATGGAGTTCAGGAACTCTTCTTGTCATAGAACCGCTGTGCCAATGCTCGAGTACTCTCCCTGTACAAAGCCAGAAGGGGTAATTATCATCTGGGATCTCAGGCGCATCCTCAAACGGCCGGAAAATAACTGATGGTTTTTTATCATCGGACTTATAAAATGATAATTTATCATATTTCCCCTGCTCTCCAAATTCTTTAACGCCTATCTGGTCAAATCCTTCTTCCTGCGTGCCATCTGCATAACGCCACTTTGTTTCCATCCATTCTCCGTTAACTTCGCGGACAGGCCAGCATATTCCATGCTGCTTTAAATATTCATCATAAGGAGCAAGCTGCTTAGCTTTCGTTTTTAACTTTTCCCCAAGCTCCTGAACATCTATACTTTCATGTAAATGAGGGCTGGAGAATTTTCTGTATTCTTCCCATACATTTCGGCAGACCTCTGTCTGATCAGCTTTCAAATCACCCGTTTTATCGTCCCATATGTCTGTTCCGCCTTTACCGAATAACAAATCAAACGCATCCTGGCCTCCGATTTTTTTACCTTCCAATACACGTTTAGCGACTTGGACTAATGCCCATAAATCCCATTTAGCTTCTCCAGGCGGCTCTGTACATTTCTCAAAAATAGCATTTCTCCGCTCTGCGTTTCCAAACATCCCTTCTCTTTCAACCCACATAGCTGCAGGCAGTACCACATTAGCCATTTCGGTAGACCGAGTCGGGTAGACTTCGCTTACGACGATAAACGCATCGAGAACTCCTTTTCCATCCTCATCAACTCCGCGGTATCTGTTGGCTTTGGGCATGGTCTGGCCCCAGTTATTTGACATGCTCCATAGAAAATTAACTTTTCCGTTTGCAAGTTCTCTAAACATTTTCACGGTATGAAAACCCGGCTCACTTATATCTTCAAGGTACCCTTCAGGCAGATTCCATATCATCTCTGCAAACCGGCGGTGATCAGGATTGTTGACCACCAGATCCGCGGGAAGCCTGTGTGAGAAAACCCCAACTTCCCGAGCGGTCCCGCAGGCGCTCGGCTGACCGGTTAATGAAAAAGGTCCGCTTCCAGGCTTGCTGATTTTCCCGGTCAATAAATGAATGTTATATATTAAGTTGTTCATCCATGTCCCTCTTGTATGCTGGTTAACCCCCATAGTCCACGTAGACATGATTTTTTTATCCGGGTCTGCAAATTCTTTTGCCAGCGCTTCCAACTGTTCTCTTGGTACGCCTGAAATTTCTTCCACATAGTCTAACGTATATGGATCCACCATTTGTTTAAATTCTTGAAAACTGACGTTCCATGACTCTGTTGCTGCTGCTCCTTTTTCTGTTTCATCATAATCATCTTCAAGTGAATGCCCTAAATCTTCCGTTCCTGCTTTAAACTGGCAATGCTCTTCTACAAATGTTTTATCATAGGCCTCATGTTCAATTAAATATCTTATTATTCCATTGGCGATAGCCAAATCTGTCTGAGGCCTGAAAATTAATGTTTCTTCGGCAGCTTCTGACGTACGGGAGTAGCGGGTCGTTAGATCATAATGTTTGACGTGGTCGGCAGTCTGTTTTCTGTGCAAGAGTCTTGAATATAAAACCGGATGCATTTCCGCCATATTAGCTCCCCATGTTACAAATACATCTGCTTTGTCCAAGTCTTCGTAACAGCCCATCGGCTCATCTGATTGAAAAGTGCTCATGAAGCCCGTGACAGCGCTTGCCATACAGAGTCGGGCATTTGGGTCTATATTATTATTTAACAGTCCTGCTTTCCAAAGTTTGCTTGAAATATATCCTTCATGAATTGTCTGCTGGCCTGATCCCCAAAATGCTATAGACTGGGGATCTTTTTCGTGGGATTTTCTTAAGTTATCAGCAATTAGATCCAGCGCTTCTTCCCAGCTCGCTTCCCTGAACCCTTCCATCGTCCCTTTTTTATTATTATCTTCCCTGATCAGCGGCTTAGTCAGCCTGTCTTTTCCGTACATAACTTTGCCCAGATAATAGCCTTTAATACAGTTTAACCCTTTGCTTGATCTGTTTTCAGGATCTCCTTTAACAGAAATTACTTTTCCCTCTTTAATGCCTATCTGTACGCCGCAGCCGGTACCGCAGTATCTGCAGACACCTGTTTTCCATTCATCAGGCTCAACTGACAGCTTACCTTCAGCCGCAGCTCTCATCTGTTCAGTTTCTCTGACGACAGGTTTCGAACAGCCTGCAGCTGCTAATGCTGCTGTCACTGCTGAGGCTTTCAGCAAGCTTCTCCTCGAAACTTTCATAGGATCCCTCCTTAATTTTAATAACGGTTTAACTTATCTATATTGTATAAAGGAGGGTAAATTAAAAAAGTGATAAAAATCACGTATAGCTAATATTTTTTAAAAATATGAAAAGTTAGTGAAAGAGTAACCAGACAACACGCTTCACGCTTTATTTTTGTTAACCGTAAAACTGTTTCCGGCCTTCAAAGCCATCTTATCCCGCCCCTTCTGAAATGGCTTTCAGGCCGGCTCTGATTAGTTTTTTTGCTGCCTGATTTACGTGGCGAGGTGAGAGTGTTATTTAATGACAATTTTTTGAAATTAATAAAAAACTGTGTTTCAGGCAGCTGTCAGGCTGCCAAAAACACAGTGTAAAGTAAGTAGTATAGTTAACTGCCGGATTCTTCGGTACTTTCCTTTTCCCTTTTCAGCTTTCGCCTGTAAACAATCTTCGACATGTTAATACTGATTTCATAAAGAAGCAATAACGGAATAATAACTAATACATCCGAAATAAAATCAGGCGGCGAAATAAGAACACTGACGACAATTAATGCAAAATAAGCGTATTTACGGTTTTTCCTCATCGCCTCAGGACTGATTATTCCAATACTTGTTAGAAACATAACAACAAGCGGCATCTCAAATAATATACTGAACGGGAGGGTCATACGGAGGACAAACTGAAAATACTTATCTGCTGTAAACATGGTTTCAAATGTTCCGCTTCCAAGATCTATAAGAAAGTTCAGGACAATCGGCAATACAACAAAGTAGCCGAATGCCAGACCACCCGCAAATAAAATAAATGAAGCAGGCACATAAATAATAGTGGCTCTCTTTTCTTTTTCAGTTAATGCAGGTTTAACAAACAGCCAGATTTGAAAAATCAACACCGGAACAGTCAGTGCAAGAGCAAGAACCGCCGCAATTGTAAAATAAATAATTATAATATCCAAAGGACCCAGTACAGCTAAGGTCATCTCAAGATCCTTTGTAAACCATTCGTAAATATCCCTCACAAAAATAAAGACCCCGATAAAGAAGACGATAAAAGCTCCTAACACGATCATTATTCTTGTCCGCAGTTCATCCAAATGGTCCAGGATGTTCATGTTTTGATCAGTCATCGCTGGTCTCTCCTTAAACATGAAAAAGATGTAAGATGGAAGACACCTCACACCTCTTCGTCTATAATTTATCGTTGGTCATCCGATTTTTTGCCATTTACTGATTCATCATCATCATCTTTTGTAAGATCTTTTGTAGAATTCTTAAATTCCTTTAATGTCTGGCCCATCGCTTTACCTATCTCCGGAAGCTTTTTAGGCCCGAATATCACTAACGCGATTACAAGTATTAATATTAAACCGGGAATTCCAATATTGGATAACATACTAACCCCCCCAACCTTAATCTCAAACTGCAAGTATTACACTCTCTATTATAAAGGCTAAGACAGGATTTTACTATAAACATACTAAATTCTCAAATAAAGTTCATATTTCATTCACTTAGTGACAATGAATTAAGTAATTCTTCGATGGGTACGCCTGCTCCAAACCCTATTGCATCTCCTTCTCTCACTTCAGGGATATGCTCTTCGGAAAAAGTTATTTCTCCAATCAGTTGTAATTCCTCTTCCTCCAGTTCGTTTTTAAGAGGAGCTTCCTGTTTCTTACTTTCACTTTCATTAGAGACTCCGGGAGTATCAGAGACATCCCTGCTCACTGAAGATCCCGAGTCACTGTCCGCCTCATAGTTTTCTATTTCTGCCGTTTCACCAAGACGGTCAATGGATATTAAATTAAAAAATACCCCCCAGACTGCAAACGTCATGGCAAAAAACACACCTAAAGTTACCCACTTTATCATCTTATCCTCATCTCCCATGTACGTCTTTTTAAACAAAAATGCTATAATACGAGAAACTTACTCTTATTCAAATTATTGTTAAGGAGCCTCTCAATGTATCTCTTAATTGTAAACTCGCATTCAGGACAATCTGTTTTTAAAGATTTTGCACAGAAGCTGACAATTAAACTGGACACATCTTTTGTACCATATTTTACCCATGATTATCAAGAGGATGATTTTTGGGTGCAGGTAAAAAGTTTTATTAAGGAAAAGAAAAGCGGGTTATTGGGAATTGTGGTTGTAGGAGGAGATGGTACTTTGCACCGGGCAATAAATGAATTACACCAGTTCAACCTTCCTTTTGGCCTCGTCCCGGCAGGATCCGGCAATGATTTTGCAAAGGCACTTAATATTCCTTTACAGCACGAAAAAGCGTTCGCAAGAATATTAACGCGAACACCTGACACATACGATCTCATTAAAGTAAACAATCACCTCGTACTTTCTGTAGCGGGAGTGGGAATAGACGCAGAAACCGCTGCCAGGACACGTAATTCTTCACTGAAAAAATGGCTGAATCGTATTGGACTCGGCAAACTCAGCTATTTAATTACTTTTATTACCATTCTCGGTTCCTTTACCCCCTATTCACTGGAACTGACCCAACAAGACGGCCAAAAACATAACTTTACTAAAGTTTGGCTTACTGCGGTCGGTAATACCCCTTTTTATGGAGGGGGCATTCCTGTATGTCCGCAGGCAGATCCTCAGGACGGCTTAATGGATGTAACTGTTGTCCACCGGTTATCATGGTTTAAGTTACTTTTAGTGCTGCCTGCAGTATTTTTTAAGTTTCACACAAAGCTTCCGTATGTGACATGCCTTAAAACTAAACAGATGACTGTGACTACTAAAGCTTCAGTATTAATTCAAGGCGATGGAGAATTAATCGGGCATACCCCACTGGAGATCTCTATTCTGCCTAGCAGCATCAGGTTTTTCTAACAGGGAAATGATAGGTAATGCTCAGAAATTCGGGTACATAACTTTTTTCTGTAAAGGTGATATTCCCGGATCGGTCAGCCAGAATAACCGTACTGCTTCTGGTCCCATAGTTTTCAGTTTGGATAAATACAGGAGAGAGTTTTCTCTCGAGGGCAATTCCTACTCCGGTATCCGGCAATTCCTTGTCGGCAAATGGCTCATTAAATGAAAGAAGCTGGAGTAAATATTCAACCAGCCTGCTTCCCGTATAGGCGGTGCTTTTTTCGATTCCTTTCTTTAACATAAGAGACTTAGGCCAAGGTGAATTTAAAGAGGCGTTACTTAAAACATGGATACCGCGGGTTAGAACCTTTTTGTCTCCAGACTGGTTAGTGATAAAAGTTAGTTTATTCAGATTACCGTATAACAGGTTAAAGCCGCCATACTTGTCTCTCATATTCAGATTCTGTTTGAAAGTGTTCCTTTTATTAAAGTACGAACTTATTAGTTCCCCCCGGGACCTTAAAGCATCACTATCAGAAGATGGTCTTCTGACATTAGTGAGAGCTGCCAAATCCCCTGACGAAGAAATCCCAAGCCAGCTCCCTCCTCTTTCCAAGTCTTTTCCTCCGAGTACAGAAGGATCTTCCGGCCAGAAGTGAGCTTCCTTAGTTCTTCTGTTATAAAATTCGTCCCGGTTAGCTGCCATTATAAATGGATAGTCCGGATGCACATTCAGAGCCGTACCTATAATACACATGGATGACGCCTCCTAGTCATTAAATAAAGTATTGTATAACACAGCACAGAGAGGTTAAAAACAGCGAAGCCCGGGGAATAGCCTTCTGGAATAAAAAGGTAGGTCAAGATTCCCGCAAAAACAGTCATAAACGCAGGAATATTTATTTTATTTCCTCCATTAGCCAGATAATTTAACGCTTCTGCCGGTATGGACAGTTTTTTTACTATTACATAGTCAGCAACTATGACACCGGACAGCGGAATAATTAACGCGCCTAACGCAGAAATAAAAACTTCCGCTTCGTCAACGACCTGCGGAAAACCGCTTAAAATAATTCCCGCCCCGCCGAAAAGAAGAGCACTCCTGATTCTTTTAAGTTTAGGAAAAGTATTCAGTAAACTGTATCCCCCTGTATAAGCATTGTTCATATTGATAGTTAGCATACTGAATAAAGCCGAAACCATTATTACAATTAATAACATGGCCGATCCGGTCCATTGGCTGCTAATCAGAAAAGGATTCCAGTGACCCGCCGCGGCAGCTGTATAAGCACCAAGCAAAGCAGTAATTAAAAATCCTAAACCATTGCCGATATAAATGCCAAAAAAAGCATGTTTGGACGACTTGCTGTAACGGGCCATATCAGCAGATGAGCTGACTCCTGAAATATATTGAACAAACGCAAGACTCGCGTAAAAAAGCATCACAGGTATACTGCCCATTCCTTCCCCATAAATAACCTCCGTAAACGAGGCCCCTTCCGGGTGAGAAGTAATAAATACATAAAACATGGCAGCTGCTGAAAATAATAAAAGAGGAATAAAATAAGCTGTGACTTTCCGAATGGCCTGAAATCCTATTAAAGCAAGGCAGACCATAGCGACAGCCAGCACCATTGACAAAAGTGTAAATGGCAGATAAATGTTAAATCCCCGGCTTAAAATTTCCTGAACCATATATGTGCCGCCGATGGTCTGTACACTGAACCAGTAAAGAGAAGTAACAGTCCTCACAGGCGAAGAAAGCCACATGGCTCCTTTATCCCCTATCATTGTTCTAATGACGTATTGTGCCGGCAAACCATATTTCGCCCCGGGCAGAGACAGCAGTGAGACAAATAAAAAAGCAATCCACGCGCCGGCAACTGTAGATAAAACGGCTCCTGTAAACGACAGGCCGCCTTCCAAAACGGCCAGAGCAGGAACAAGCATATTCCCTGCATTCACGGAGACACCCATTTGTATTTTAGTATAATCAGCTGCTGTGGTGGTTTTTAAATGCTTCGGCACAGGTTCCAGACCAAGCCGTTCTATTTTGGAATGATAATGAAGCTGTTTCAGTTCTGAAGACACTCTTTTCACTCCTGTCTAATTCAGACCGGTTCATCTATAATTAATATCCGGTCATCCCTTCTGATCTGTCTATAAACTTCATCAATAAAAGCTATTTTTGTGACCGGGTGAATCAATATGTATAATTTCATATTCTGATGCTCTTTCTCATTAATTAAATTTTCATGTTTAAAACGGTCCAGAGCAGGAATTCTTAATTTATCTGAACTCATATAAGCAATATGTGTCTCTCCCTCTGTTGTTTTCAGATATATTCTCAACCCTTCAATTTCCGGGAAGATAAACGATCTGAATACCGGTTCAGCCTTAAAGCTGGAAAGCGGAGCCTGAAAAATATCCGGGTTTCTGTTGGGAAGAGAAACAAAATAAGTCAATTCTTCATAAGAATAATAAATATCCTTAACCTGTTTATTTAACTTAACAAGTTTCTTCTTTGAGCTCCATTTTATAAGGAAGATTAAAAAAGATCTACTTAAAAGAATGGTACTTAGGAAACAAAAAATAGTTAGAAACGCGCCAGTTAACTGAATCATAAATATACCTCTCTCTCTTGTTCGCAGTAGACGGCCACCTGATCGCGTCCTTTCTTTTTTGCACGGTAAACAGCCTCATCTGCTTTCTGGATTAAGTCACTGCCGCTTTCTGCCAGTTCCGGATAACTGGCTACACCTATACTTACAGTTATACGGTGCAAGGGCTGGGTTTCTCTTCCATTAAATGGATAGGTCCTGACTGCTGTACGAATAAGTTCAGCCGTTTTTTCACCTTGCCGTAAGGTCTTTTTCGGAAGGAGAACAATAAATTCTTCTCCCCCAAACCTGCACACGACATCCTCTTTAGCTACCGCTTTTTTTAACAGCCTCCCAAACTGAATTAATATTTCGTTTCCTAAGAGGTGGCCATGCGTATCATTAAAATTTTTAAAATGGTCAATATCGAGCACAAGAGCTGTTAAACAATTATTTTTAGCAGCAGCTGTTTCAAGTAAGTGTGGAAGCATCCTGTCCAGAAACCTCTTATTTTTCAATCCGGTTAAAGCATCTTCAATCGCAGTGTTTTCTGATTTCTCATAGAGCATGGCGTTCTCGATTGCCATTGCTCCCTGTGTTGCAAGCGGCATGATATTATCCAGATCTTCATGCTTTATCGGTTCATTATCTACTATGTTATCTATAATCATTAATCCAATCACTTTTCCACGGGTTAACAAAGGGATAACAGCAAATTCTTTCATTGAAAACGTCTCTTTCATATGTTTCAGCAGTCTGTCTTCTTTATCGACCTCTCCCTTAACAATGATAGGTTCCATCTCTGATAATACATGGTAGCACAATGGCTGTTTTTCATTAATTGTATAAGAGTAAGACCTTATTTTTCGATTTAATTCCTGATCATTTACTTCTGCTTCCCGCTGAAGCTTGATAAAATCACGTAATGTTAATTTTTGCATCACGACATTTTCCCAAATAACATGCCCCTCCTCCATACTTAAGGGCCCTATTCCAAGGCGCCCGGAGTATTGATTTGGGTTCGATTCTTCCTGAAGCAGAATAAAGGCTCTGTTGAATCCCAGACCGTATCCCGCTGTTACCGCTGTTAAAAAAATGTGTATTACTTTGTCCAATTTAAGGGTACTTTGCAGTGCTAGTGACACCTCTCTTAATACATGAAGGTTTTTGGATTGTTTATAGAAAAATTCCTGCCATTGTTTCAATTGTGTGTTATGCCGGCGGAAGTAATAGAGTATTCCCCCGGTCGATAATCCAAATAAAACGTATCCGCCCGCTGCCATGATCCAGACTTCCAGCGTATATAAATTAAATAACAATAAAAGACCCGCCATAACCGCGGCAACCGTCATAGCCCCCATCCAACCATATGCAGCGGCAAAAATGTACAGTAGAAAAAAAACCAGCCATCCTGAATGGTCTAAACCGAGTAATAAGATATTTCCAATTGTAAAAAGGACACCAGCTGCAATAAAAATTTTTCTGTTTATATGACTGGTAAATTGAAACCTGTACATATTCAAAAATAAATATATTAAGCTATTAATAATTAGTAACATAACTAACAGCATAATTTAACTCCTCCGGCCCAAAAATTGTAAGCGGCTTATTTTTCTATTCCCTAAAAAAGAAATCACTTCCAATATCCTGTTACCATTTTACCATATTCCATCAGGGAGTTTAGTTTATTTATTTTATGCAGGAGGGTATCTTTAGTTTGTGTCATCAGTTTTATAGCTGTATAATTTAAGGTATATACGCATAACCTGAAACTTTTTTTCATAACAGAACGTAAAAACTTATAAGATAAATTTCCTCAAAAACGGAGGTTTTAACTGTGGATGAAAATAAAAACTACCAGCCAAAATCGGAAAATGATTCTGATATTCAAAATAATGAGGACAAGGTGAACTATATAGAAAATCTGCGGAATGAACAAAGCATTGGTGAAATCCTTGATTCAATAGGAAAACTCGGTGCCAGAGAGCAGGAGAAGGCAGGTGAATCACTCGAGGCTTTAAAACGCCCAGTCAGCGATATGATGAATGAGCCAAATCACGATTTGCCTGACCAGCTTTCAAAGCTTAAGGAAGTTGTAGGCGAGTTAGAGCCTAATTATCTGCAGCAGGGCAAATTCAGACAGTTTTTAACAAAAATGATTAGAAAAAGCCCGGTTGAAAAGTACGCTCAGAAATATCAGTCTATTGAAGCTGAAGTGGATACTATTATCGAAGCACTGCTTCATGGGAAAGACCGACTTCAGGAAGACACTGTCATGCTTCATCAGTTAAAAGATGTGGCCCGTGAAAGAATTCAAGGGTTAAATGAGCAGATCCAGATTGGGAAACAGCTTAATGTGATGCTTGAAGATGAAATGAAAAAAGATGAATGGCAGGAGGACCCTACACCAGTTCAAAAAGGGCAGCAGAAAGTCCTTTCAAGAGTAAAGAATATGCAGCAGGCGGTGCTCGTGCTTCAGCAGTCGCTTGCCTCTGTAGATATTATTGTAGAAAATAACGAAAAACTTGAAGAAGCAATTTTTAATGCTATAACCATGACTAAAAACATTATTACTGTTACTGCATCCATTCAGCTCTCTCTCAGTAACCAGAAAAAAGTCATCGATGCTGTTCATAACGTAAACAAAACAACGGAATCCATGCTGTTAAATAATGCGGAAATGCTGAAATCCAATACAGAAGAAACATTAAAAACACTTGAAGAGCCAGCGGTGGCGCTGGAGACATTTAAAAAAGCATACGAGGATGTCTACTCAGCTATTGAAATGACTGAACAGTCAAACGAACGAATTATCGCATCGAGCAAAAAGTTTATTACAGAGATGGACGAACTAAATACTCAAATGGAGCGGAAACTGTTAAATTAATCCGCTAGCGAGGTGAAATCAGTGAATTGGCGTGAGCGGTTATGGGAACAAAACTGGGTTATCCCTCTGTTGCCCAACTATATGAAACCTTTAAATGAACCTGCGCTGTTAAATGAGCATACGAAAGAATTCGTTTATGAAGCCGAGGAATTTATTTCAGATCTCTCTGCTCTGTCCGAACTGCCTCGCTTAAATAAAACTTTTAAACGGAGCATCCAGGGGTTCGCTTATAAAATTAAGATAAAACAAAAGAAAATCCATTTGGAAATGGCTGACACAAGCAAATCTCCATCAAATATTAAGAAAAGAGTATATATCACTATCTACAGGAAAAACGTTAAGATGGAAAACGGATTTGGTAAAATTATCGATTCTACAATTTATTATCAGTTCAATGGAAAAACAGTTGTAAGAAATATCCGGAAACACCCCTTATTTCTCTCGCTTTTTCACCATATTCACCGGCTGGATCTTTCCCTTTCCGGAGAAAATGTGAATGTCGAGGAATTAAGAGGCCATCCTGTTCAGGAGGAACAGAATTTGGCTCCTGCCGAAGATGAAAAAGGCCAACTGAAAATGTTACTCAGTTCAGCTGAGCACACGCGCAACTATTATAGAGCCGTTGCACCTGATATAGAAAAGAGTTTGGAGAATATATATTCCGAGCTCCTCCGATGCACTGAAGACTTTCATTTACTCGACCTGGAGGAAAAACATCATATGAAACGTATGATTCAGCATGATCTTCCTAACCTTTTAAATACTTTCCAATCACTAAATGAAACCCAAAAGAAAGAAAAGTATAAGGAAATGATAAGCACACTCTCTAATATGACTAATTTCCTTAGAAAACAAGCTGATGACCTTCAGTCAACACGGATGGACCGAATGAACCATCTCCTTAAATTAAATGAATTAAGGTACAGCAATGATTCAAACAAATAATACTGCTGCCAAGCATTAAAAAGATGTAAGCGGACGTTGCTTACATCTTTTTAATTTCCTTTACCTTTGTTGTTTCCTGTTTCCCCCTCATTGGCAGACCCGGGCTTTCCTCCTCCGGCATGATCCGGTTTACCATTTCCCCCATGATCTGGTTTACCGCCTCCGGTATGGTCTGGCTTGCCGCTCCCCGCATGGTCTGGTTTGCCGCTGCCCGCATGATCAGGTTTTCCGCTGCCGGCATGGTCTGGTTTGCCACTGCCCTTCCCCTCTTCATTACTATTGTTGCTTTTATCTTCTTCAGAGACCTGATTTTTATTGGAAGATTGCGATCTATTCTCCTGCTTGTTCTCTGTTTGACCCTCTTTATTTCCTAAGCTTTCATTTTTATTTTCAGAAGACGGACTTTCGGATCGGGAGTGGTTATTCTTCCCCTCTCCTTTTCCGGGAGGTTCATCTTTATGCGGATGACTTTGCTGTCCAGCCGGGTTTAAAGAAGAAGAGTCCTCACTGTCTTTCACCTCCGCCCCTTCTGAAACCTCATCTGCCTCAGGTTCAGCTGGCCCACCATGATTACCGGAATCACTCTCACTTGTCATTTGTTGCATAGAATCTGTTTCATTCGGTGAATATCCCAATATTTCCTGAAGGTCCTGAATCGGAATGTCACTTACAGATGATGAGTCTAAGTCTATTTCTTTGTTATAAGATAAGAGCAATAACTTTACAGGTGACATAGAGGCTTCCCGGGCTTCATTTACGAGTTCTCTTTCTACGTTAACAAAATAAATTTCAAATCCGTATTCTTCGGTAATTTCTGATGACCATGCTTCCAGTTCTTTTTTCCAGTTCCCTTTCTTTTCAAATGAAAAAGGAGAACTGAAATATAAAGCATTGGCAGGTTCAACTAAACCATTTTCCAATCCTTTTTTTATAAGTAAAGACGTGGCATTCACTAAAGACATACCGTCCATCGGCTCCTCTACTTTACTTAACAGCAATTTGCCTTTTTTATTATATCCTTCAGTATATAAGATGTCATAATTTTCATCGACAGCCATCTCTATACTCGGGTTAATATCCAATGATACCACTCCATGAACCTCAGAGGACTGCAGTAAGGAAGAAAAAGGGAAGACCAGTATGAAAATTAAAACAAAGGCTGCAGGTACACTATATAATTTCTTATCAACGTTATGGAAGAAGGTGTATAAAGCAACTGGAGAAAATTCTATCTCCTCGCCTATTTGGGCCTGTTTTTCAGGTTTAGCCCGAATGATTTCGCCATCCTTCGTTAACACGATCACATGACGCTTTTTCACTTCCATAACGACCCCTTTGTTCACTACAACCACTCCCTTAAATAATCCTTCAGATATTTATAGTCTTCGAGCAGAACTATCACAATAGCTATAATATACTTTCTGTTTCTTTCAATTGTTTTTCGGCTCATGGTAATATAATTCATAAGCTGTTTTACAGGCAGTCTTTTTTTTGTTAAAAGAGTATTCAGGATTTCTTCCTGCCCGACAATTGTTTTAGCTATTTCAACCATGTTCATTCGTGCATCGTGATGTTTAGGACATTGTTCTGCCACCTCGCTCAAAACTATTCCGAAGGACTTGAGCCTTTCTTTTAAATGGAGAATTTCTTCCCGCCTATATTCGCTTTCAAGGTCTCTGTAATAATCCTGAAAAGCTGCTGACACTTCTGCTACATTCTCCATATTTTCTTTGTCTTCTTCTTTATAATCAAAGGATAAAGGCGTTTTTCTTCTCTGTTCCATGCGTATGTAATCTATTACTCTTCTTCTGATTACTAAATTGGCAAATGAGAGAAACGAGCTTCCCTTATCCGGAGAGTACTGGTGGATCGCTTCACTGAAAGCTATCATGGCAATACTGAATTCATCATCGGTAGCCGGATTTATAAACCTTTTACAGACTCCGGCAGTAACTTTGCGTATAAATGGAATATATTGATTTATCAATTCATTTTCAATATGATTGTTGCCTGATTGTATCTCTTTTATTTTTAAGTTAATATCATTATTATGGTCAGGTTTCGCTAAAAGGCGCTTTAGCACAACAGACACCTCGCTATGTGTGCAGTATTATAATTCGGCTCCCCCACTTATTTTAAGGGGGGCGCAATTAAACATCATATACATAATTTGTGTGTCTGACAGGTGACCTTACTCCTAACTATCAATTACATTTTTATGTTAGACCCTTTACAAAAAGATGACGTTTCACTACAATGATGACAATTAAATAGGACAGAAAGGATGACAAACCTTGGCACAACGAGTGTATAGTATTAATAAGCATACTTACCTGATTGACGGTTTTGATCTGAATAAGGAAAGACGAACCGGTACTTACGTCCTAACACATCCTATCAGCAATGACTTCTCGATTATAGAAACCGGTCCCAGCTTATCTGTCCCTCATATAAAAGAAGGACTAAAAGAGCTGAATTTATCTTTAAACCACCTTAAAAATATTATTGTGACGCACATCCATCTTGATCACGCAGGAGGCGCAGGACTTTTGCTAAAAGACTGCCCGGCAGCTGAAGTATTCGTCCACCCTAAAGGAGCAAGGCACTTAGCAGACCCTTCAAGGCTTGTTACTGGAGCCAGGGCTGTTTATGGAGACAAGTTTGATGATTTATTTGATCCAGTTCTGCCGATCCCCGAGGTAGCCATTACTGCCTTGGACGATAGAGAAAAAATACTGTTAGATGCAGAAAGAGAATTGCTTATCCTTCATACACCAGGCCATGCTGAACACCATATCAGCATTTATGACCCGCTTACAAACACGGTGTTTACCGGGGATACAATAGGCATACGATACGCCAGCCTTGAAGATAAGGGTGTTTATTTGTACCTCCCTTCTACTTCTCCAAACCAGTTTGATCCGAATAAAATGAGAGATTCACTCAGCACAATCCTTGATCTTAAACCTGAAACAATTGCTTTTGGGCACTTTGGTACGTCTTCAGCCCCTTTGCTCGTAAAAGACCAGCTAATAAAGTGGCTGGATGTGTTTACAACTGAAGGAGAACAAGCTTATGAAAATAAGGAAGACCACTATCAATTGAAAAATACCCTGCTTAATTATGTAAGTGATTTTTTATCTGAGGAACGTATCTCTGCAACGGATCCAGTATATGAAGTTATTCAGCTTGACCTTTTAATAAGTGCAATGGGGATCCTCGACTATTTAAGCAAAAAGGATAAAACCAAATAAAAATTGTAGACAAAACTTATCAAGACCGATAAAGCAGTGACCGGACAGTAGTATAATAATTAACGGAAATTCCTTTTCGGCATAATATTTATAGTAGTTAAAGTTTTCACTAAAGTGGGGTTATGTATGGACAGAAAGACAGCGAAAGAATATACAGGTCAACAGGTTTTACTCGATGAAGGTGAGGAAGGCACTTACGTTGGAGTGCTTTTGGAAGTTCTCACTGAACCTAAGACTCCCTGGTCAGGCAAAGTACAAATAACAGGAGTACTATCCTGCCCGTCAATTAACTTAAATAACGGACAGGGGGTCCACCTGTTTTACAGCGCAGATGAGGTCACCGAAGTGGCGGGAAGAAAAATAAGCCTGCTTAAAACCGCGTTTAACAAGTCTTTTAATGAATCTTTTGCAGATGCGCTGAAAACAAAATGGGACAGTCTGAGGGATATGAACGATAAAAATGATAAATATTTATCAATCATTCAGCAGGAACTGAGAAAAATTAATTCAGAGCATGTCATTTATGAAGAGGCCTTTGTCTATTATCAATTAGTTAAAAAGGGCAGAAACCTCTATATCTATGATGAACAGAAACGGGAATCACTTTCTTTGGAGGATTGCCCTTTTGAATTCGAAGTGGAAGTTAATGGACAATGGAAAACGGCGTTTTATAAAAAAGGATTTACTTTTGAAACGCTGCAGCAGGAAAATGTAGAACTGCAACACGGGTCTACAGTCCGATTGAATCGGGCTCAGTTTGATCCTTACAGAATATTATTGAACGAACTTGACGACCCTTCTCTGCTTGCTTTGGAAAAAGGTTTGAAAAAGTTAGGTATCGGACATGAGCATTCTGTTTATTGCCACAATTCATTACTGATTAAATTGTTAAGTTCATTTAACGAGACGTCTTTTTCCGGGGTGAACTTTTTATCCTATGCTAATGAAACAAACCAGTTTGCAGTCCAGCACCATTACGAACGGACGATATTAGAAAACGAGCCTGACATAACATTTGACCGGTTTGAATTTACTTCTGATGATGGGCAGCGAGTACTTACCTCTTATGCCACGCATGTTTCAAAAGATTAAGTTAAGAATGCTTGCCGCCCCCTGCCTGAATAAATTAAGTTTTTAAAGAGTCATATTTCTAAAGCTTAAAATAAAAAACATCAGGCCTTTTCCCTCAGGAAGGCTCTGATGTCTTTTATTTATTGCCGTCTTCCGGTGTTCCATAGGAATACCAGGCATATCTATCCTCTATTTGCCGTCCGCTTACATGACGAAGGGAAAACGTTTTTCCCATAAGACTCGTTAAAACTGACACGTGAACCGTATATAAGTCATCCATCTTTTGTAAAACATTTTGTGAAGACTCAAAATCCTGTATTCTTCTTTTAGGTAAAATTACTTCCGTCTTAGATAAGGCACGGGATCTTATACAAAGAAAATCTTCATAAGCTGTAATACCGGCAGCCCGGTACTGAATATATCCTATAAATGCTGCAATTAGCGGCAAAGCAACTGAAAACCATCCATAAGGAAGAAAATAAGTAGCTGCCGCCGATAAAGCCACGGCTGGAGCAATCAATTTAATCATATACCTTCGCAGACTTTCTTTTGGAAGGCCTTCATAAACAGGCGTAAATGCAAATTCCGGGACAAACTTTCCGAGCAGTTCTTCCACTTCCTCCCGCTTACATAGCGGAATTAATACTGTAGAAAGGTCTTCTTCCTTTGTCCCTCCCCCGGTACTTTCAACATACACAGAAACATACCGGAAAGGCTGCCGGATTGGGCTTTGAACTATTCTGACTGCGGTGATTCTTGAAGAGTTGAGAGTTAGTTGTCTCTGCTCTAGCACCCCTCTCGAAATATGAATATCCACCCCGTTTTTTTTGATTTTAAAAAATCCGTATTTCAGAATAGTACTGGTCAGCGTAAATAACCAGGCAATAAAAAGTATTATAACTAATAAAGACCCAATCAGAAGTAGACTGGAATGGATAAACCAGCCGATGACTTGATCCAGCAGCCATTCAGGGAGAAACTGAGGGGCCTGGGAGACAACCGCAGCGATAAATGTGGCGGCGATCCCTACTCCGCTTGATGTTAAAGCCGCTATGACGAGACGTCTTGACCCAAGCTCCCACTGTTCGTCCGGCTCGGTTTCTTCAATAGTCTCTTCTAGATGGTCATCCAACTCATCTTCAGCTAAATGAACTGCAGCTGCTTCGGAATCCTTTGTAACTCCCCCCTCTTGAAACGTTTCTTCCTCGGTAGTTTCTTCAGCTGGACCCTCATTTTCCGAAGTGTTTAAGTCGTGTGAAGTGGCAGAAGCAGGATGTTTATTCAATAATTTGCTTTTAATTTTCAAAGCTTCTTCTCTTTTTAAGGCAACGATACGGAACTCAGGTTCGCCGCCTCCCCCTGCCGTCTCAATTTTTACTTCTACAAGCCCGAACAGGCGCTGAACTAATTTGGCATTTATATCAATACTTTGAATGCGGTCTTTTCTTATAAACCTGTTCTTTTTAAATATTAACCCTTGTTTAATCTGGAGTTCATCAAATTGGAGATTATAATAAAACTTCCACCAGCTTACGAATCCATTAAGTACAGAAAATAACAGGATACCTGTGAAAAAGATAAAATAAAATATTGGATTTGCCGCCTGTGCTGACTGTCCAAAAATAAAGACAGCAATTAAGGTAATGATCATTTGTTTTAAATTACTTAAAAAACTGATAAATATGGATGCCGGATGTTGTCTTTTCCAATCATTCATCTGGATCAGCTTCCCTTGCTAATTGAGCGATATGGTCCCGCAGAGCATCTGCTTTTTCCAATGAAAGCCCTGGAATTTCATGAACCGTTGCCGCTGTAGATATAGTCACACTTGCCAGGTTGTAATAGCGGAGGATTGGGCCTTGACGCGTATCAACATGTTGAACCCTTATCATAGGAATAATTATTCTTCTAACGACAAAGACTCCAAACATTAACTCTACTTCATTTTCATAAATTTTATAGCGCCAGCGCTTCCATTGCATTTTCTGAATAACAAAAATATTAAGCAGTGATAATAAAATAGCAAATGCAATTAACACATATAACGGCCACCCGGGAAGATTCCAAATGAGTGAAACTCCCCAGTAACCTAACGGGAGTAAGAAATAAAATAGCGCTCCCAGGCCTGCTGTTAGTTTCCAGACTTTCAAAGTTTGCTTTGCTAAAAATTCATCAGGCTTTGGTCTCATTCATTTTTCTCCTTTTATGTACATTTCTCCCTCAGTCTTCCTCATTGACGTAAATAATCTCCACCCCTTCTGATTTCAGATAGTTAATAACTTGTTCATTTAATTCTTCATCTCTTAACAGTCCAAGTGAGGGTGCAAGCTCCAATTGTTCCAATTGGCCCTTTTCTGCATCCTCAATAAGTTCAATAATCTCTGTCATCTTTCTGTCTTCCAAAACATCGATAAGCTTATCCCTGCTCATTAAAATTCCTCCCAATACTGTTGATAGTTGTATGCTATCATAGTCATATTTGTTTTTCCATTTATTATAATGCCCTGCCCCATTTAATAATACATAATTAATCAGGCCTGTTGAGTAAAGTAAAATCGGAAAAATCCAATTTCCTGCTCAGATAATAATTATTCTAAGTTGCTGATAGAAGGGGGAAATTTGCTGATAGAAATCTTTTTTTGCTGATTGAATTATTTTTCCGCCGATAGAAATCATTTTTCGCCGATTGGACCCCCAATTTGGCTGATAGAGACGCTATTTCACATGTAAATTTAATTTTAACTGGTTAAACAGCTCCTGTAACTCATATCACTGTTTTTATTTTTTAAGAGTCCTTCTTTTTTAAGTATATAAAAGCGAAAAACCGAACAAATACCCGTAAGAATTGTTCGGCTCTCTTTATCGTTACTATTCTTTTGTCCCGGCATCACACTTGCCGCAGTCTGTTATTTCTCAAAGGCGTCTGTCATCTGCTTCCAAACTGAACCTTTTGCTTCTTCTCCACCTTCAATTCGAGCTAGAGCTAATTTTGCCTGCATGCTCACTTCAAATTCAGGATCGTTTTCAGTCTTTTGTAAAGCAGGAATCGCAGACTCATCTCCTATTTCATAAAGGAACATTGCAGCACGCCATCTAACTAGTTTACTGGAATCATCCAGCGCTTTAATCATCGCAGGAATTCCTGCTTTGCTTCCTATATCAGACATCGCATCACCCGCTGTACGCCTGACAGTTACGGTTTTATCCAGTAAAGCTTTTTCCAGATAAGGTATCACTGCCTCGTCTTCTATCATTCCTAAATAAACTGTAGCAAGCCGTCTAATTGAAGGTTTTTCATCCTGCAGCGCTTTTTCCAGTACAGGAAGATCTTCAATGTCAGGGTTCATTTGTTCCAGCAGTGCGAAACGCTTTTTCCAGTCTTCTTCATCAAGCATGTCCACTGTTACTTTTAACCATTCTCTTTTTGGCTTCTCAAGAGTCAAACTGTCATTACTATTTGTTGCAGTTTCAACTAATTCTTTCAAACGCCTGTCCGAATAACTGGCCTGAATTTCCTCTGCCACCTCATCAGCCACTTCCTTAAGATCTCCGTAGCGCGGGCGCTGTTCACGCCATTTTCTTAATAGAACAACATTATCATCTTCCTTTGTAGCTTTTGCCACAGCTTCAATGAACCGTTCAGGCAGCCCGACTCTTTCTTCTGTTTCTCCATCGGAAACTTTAATTTGCATCGGAATACCCTTAAATTCCTGTATTTGAACGTTCACTTCTCCAAAGTGCTCATCAACTTGCGCTTCTGAAGTTTTTTCAGCCTCTTCTCCAAAAACCTTTCTTACTTCAGGAAGAATAACTTTCCAATCCACTTTTGGCGTGCGTTCGACCGCAATAAAATCTGCTACGTGATAGACTCCTTTTACTCCATTAATATTAAAAATTTCCCGTATGAACGTCGGTGCCTCGTCTTTATTGTTTAATGTATAGTTATTCGCTTTCCCCTGGGGAAGAGACTCGCTCAGCGTCAGTTTCATTGTATTCGGACTTGGTGTAGGTTCCAAAGATACTATTTTCATTTTCAGAAGCCCCTTTCTACTATCATTATGTTGTTTTTTTATCTTATCATAAAGCTTTGTTTAACCCAATGAGAGTGCCTGTGGTTCACTTATTTCCTACAGTTTGTTAAAGTAGAGGCAAAATTAGTTTTAATAAGGGGGCAATTATTATGAAACTTGCTCTTATTTCCGATATTCACGGAAATGAACAGGCTTTCAAAGCAGTGCTCGAAGATATATCTGCTATAGGTGCAACTCATGTGGCTGTACTTGGGGATATTTCTTTTCGAGGTCCAAAACCTAAACAGTGTCTTGATCTTGTGAGAGATCTTGATGGGAAAGTGATTAAAGGAAACGCCGATGAATGGATTGTAAGAGGAGTCAATAAAGGGGAAGTCCCTGATAAAGCGTTACAGATGATGCAGGAGGAGCAGGCATGGGCAAAAGAACAGATGACCCAGGATGATTTAACTTACTTAAACGAATTACCGGAAACAGTCGAAATTCCACTTTCAAACCAGTGCCAGTTGTTTGCCTGCCATGCTACACCCGACAGTTTATTTGATATTATTTCAAACGAAGCTGACAATAAAGAGTTTTCTATTTTCACACAAACAAACGAACGGGCTGACTATTATGCGTACGGCCATATCCACCTCCCTTTTTTAAGGTCTTTTGAAAGCAAAAAAATAATAAATACAGGCAGTGTTGGTCTGCCTTTTGACGGAGATGCACGAGCGTCGTATGTCCTCTTTGACAGGAGCCTGAAAGATATACAAGTGCAGTTCAGAAGAGTTTCTTATGATGTGGAAAAAGCATGTTTTGATCTTGATGAATGCGGCTATCCTGAACCTGCACGGCAACTTATAAAAAACATTTACCGGAACGCTGTAAAACCTTAATTAAACAAGCAGATGTAAAAAGCTATTCCGCCAGTCGGAATAGCTTTTTTAATACTATAATTATTCTGATAAGACCTGTCCGATCCTGGAAACCATTTGCTGAAACGAAGCTTTGTCATTGAACCTTTCAACTATTTCATGTTCTTTATTAAGCAGAAAAGTTGAAGGTACAGACATACAGCGGTAAGCGTCATACATTTCAGTCCCGTTATCAAATAGAGAAGGAAAAGAAAACTTGTTTTCTTGGTAATACTTTTCTGCAGCTTCATTTTTATGTTCTCTGCCTGGAACGTTAATCATCAGTACTTCAAGGTTGTCCGTCTGCATAGCCCGGTATAATTGTTCTTTATTTGCCAGGTCTCTTTGGCAGTCAGGACACCATGATACCCAAAAAGTAAGCAGTACTGCTTTCCCTTTATAGTCTGATAAAGATCTCGTCTTATTACTGTTAAACATATCCCGTAAAGAAAAATCAGGAGCTTTCATGTGATTCACCTTTCTGTTCTTTATTAATTCCGGTTTTTTATAAAGTCATAAACGTTGGAAACAGATTCGAACGCATACAATTTACTTTCGGGTTTTCCGTCTTCAAACCTGACCAAACAAGGGACACTTTCAATTCCCCATACTTCAGCTTCTTTCTTAAAGTAATTCAGATCAGCTTCTATCGCTACTTCCGCCTGCTCAGCTTTTTCAACGATATTTAAGAAATAGCGCGCTAATTCGCATGTCCCGCACAGAGGGGCGTAAAAATAAACCCATACCTGTTTTTCCGACTGCAGCCGGTATTTTAATGACTTATAATCATTCACACTATCCAATCTCAATTCCCCCTATTACACCTTCAGCAAACAATATACCATAGAGTGTCAAAAGACAAAAGGATACCGTATTTACCTTGAGTTTTGGCAAAATCCACTCAGTATTACCATCTGTGAACCAAGTATTAATAAGGGAAGAAAAACGGAATAGTGAACATCATCACAATAAACAATATAATCTGGAGAGGAACACCTGCTTTTACGAAATCCATAAATGAATAACCGCCTGCTGTCATAACCAGGGCATTTGGCGGAGAAGCAACCGGGGTTGCGAAAGCCATACTGGCAGCTACTGATACTGCAATTAAAAAGGGATAGGGACTGACACTCATTTGCAAGGCAGTCGTAATTGCTATAGGTGCAAATAAAACGGCTGTAGCCGTATTACTGATAAATTGGCTGAAAAGCATAGTGAAGAAATAAAATCCTGCCATAACAGTTAACGGACCCAGACTGCCCAGCCAGTCTATCATCACATTTGATAAAAACTCTACCCCTCCTGTCTTTTCTAGGGCGGTGGCCATAGGAAGCATGCCGCCTATTAATAGAACACTCTCCCAGTTTATTCTTGAATAGGCTTCATCCATATTCCGCAAACACCCTGTTAAAACCATCGCCATGGCCGCCAGCATTACTGCAGTAACCGGGGCTGTTATTTCAAAAGTCATGAGAAGAAGCATTAAAAGCATAATTAAACCAGCTAACGGAGCCCTTCCATTTGCTTTAGCCTTGGAAGCCTGTTCTCCCGGCTGCCCTACCACCACCACATCCTGATATTCTTTCGCTATAAGTTCAATTTTTTTCCATTCTCCCTGAATAAGCAGAGCATCGCCAAACTGAAGCCTTTCGTCTGCCCATTCCTGAAAAAAGTAGCGTCCTTTACGATTCATCCCGACTATATTAAGTCCATATTTCTCTCTGAATTCCAGACTGCTAACTCTCTCATTAATGAATTTTGAATGAGGTGTGAGCAGCAGCTCTGCTATTCCAATTTCTGCATTAATAAGGCTTTCATGTATGTCTTCCTCTGAATGAGAGTGCAGAAGTAAGCCGTAATCTTCAGTAAAACTGTCAATTCCCTCTTTTTCGCCTTCCAGAAAAAGAATATCTCCTCTTTTAATGACTGTATTAGCATAGGCAGGTTTCCTTATTCTTTTCGACTGGAATGTTTTTTTATCCCGCCACTTCCGTTCAATGGTTAATATATAAATGCCGTACTTGTTCGTTAATTTTAAATCTTTTAATTTCACTCCTGTCAGCCTGCTGTCTTCATCAGGGAGTGAAACACGGTAAATTTTATCGGTTACACCGTAAATTTTCATTAACTCGTCAGGGGCAGTGGATGAAGACTGGCCGTCTTTTACAGCTATCCTGTCCGGGATCAGATATTTTCCGAAAACCATAAGAAAAAGTATGCCTGTTATAAGTGCTACTAGCCCAATAGGTGTAAAATCAAAAAAACCGAGTCTTTCATAGCCGTAATCAGCAAGGGTCTGACTGGCAATCAAATTTGGAGGTGTTCCAATAAGAGTCAGGACTCCCCCAAGACTGCTGGCAAACGCAACAGGCATTAAAAACTTTGACGGACTCTCATTCATTTTCAAAGCGACGCTTATAATGACAGGCATTAACACAGCCACCGTGCCAGTATTACTCATAAACGCACTTAATACAGCTACTAAAACCATAAGCATAATTAAAAGTAAAAATGGGTTCCCCCGCCCCCACTTAATTGTAAGTTTTCCAGCAGCTTCTGCCAGGCCGGTTCTGAAAATCCCTGCTCCAACAATAAAAAGGCCTGCAATCATTATGACCAGGCTATTAGAAAAACCGCTTAAAGCTTCTTCTGTAGTGATAATGCCAAGGAGTAAAAGCGTAAGTAAAGAAAGGAGAGCTACAACATCAGACCTGAGCTTTCCCCACATAAAAAACAGCGTAGTTACAATTAAAACAGTAAACGTCAGTAATAAATCAGTGTTCATTACATAACACCTCTTCCCTGATTTAAGGAAACCACTATATGTAAAGGCTTTCACATACCTCTTTAAACAGACGGGAGCACAAGTGCTGCTCCCGTAAAACTTTTGAATACCTCAACTGATTGACAGGACGCTTTGCTGCAAGAGTCATATGAGCCTTTAATGCTATTATAACTTAATGACAGGACGCCAAAATAAAATTATCATAACAACATTATGAACGTTTGATTTCTTTCAGCACCGCTCTTACCGGTGAACCGTCTCCCCCCTTCAGCTTAAGCGGAAATGCGGTTAGTTCATAGATGCCCGGCTGTACGTGATGAAGATCAAGCCCTTCAAGAATAAAGGTACCTGCTTCTTTAAAAGCGTGGTGAGCAGGCAGTGTCTTACTCTCCAGCGGATCTACCGAGGGAGCATCAATACCTGCAAGTTCCACGCCTTTCTCACCGAGCAGAAGGGCGGCCTCCTCTGTAAACACCGGGAAAGAATCATAAGAATGCCCTCTTTCACTGCTTGTTGTTTTAAATAAAACTTTCCTGGTTCCTTTAAAATCTATGTTTTGAAGAAAAGATTCTTCAATAACGAGTAGGTTCACCGCTTCCACTACGATACATTCCCCGCTAACTGATTCGAGAGGAATCTCATCGACCCTCATTCCTTTTTCATCATAATGGTAAGGGGCATCGATGTGTGTCCCTGTATGAGTACTCATGACTACTCTCCCTACGTTGACAGAGTCTCCTTGCAGTATTGCCATCGTGGGGTCGTATTCGAATGGCTGATCACCAGGCCAGACTGCCATATCTGATGAAAGAGACCTTGTAATATCGATATAAGACATGCAATCACTCTCCCTTTTTAACTTAGTTTAACATGGTACTTTTTGAAGCAATATTATTTACAAAAAACACACTATCCTTTATCCTTTCATATAGATTATTAATCCCGATAAAATCTATATGTTTTGGAGTGATAGTAATGAATAATCTCGCTTATAAATCCGGCAGGGAAACGTCAGCACCCCCTCTGCCACCGATGCAAACATCTTTTTTTGCAGCAGGTACTATCCTTTTTATTATATTGGCCGTTATCAGCTATTTAATTGCAGGAGCACCAATGGCCGTACTGTCTGTATTTGGGCTTGTACTTGGGTTTACTTTATTTCATGCCCGCTTCGGCTTCACTTCCGCTTTCAGGAGATTTGTTGCTGTAGGCAACGGTGAAGCATTACGGGCGCATATGGTTATGCTTGCGGTAGCAATTACCCTTTTTGCCCCTATTCTGTATTTTGGTGTTGGACTATTCGGGGCCGAACCATCAGGGTATGTCTCCCCGGTCGGTACAAGTGTAATAGTCGGGTCTTTTCTGTTTGGTATCGGTATGCAGCTTGGCAACGGCTGTGCTTCCGGCACTCTCTATTCTATAGGCGGCGGACGCTCCTCAATGATACTCGTTTTAATCAGCTTTATCGCAGGATCGGTTATTGGCGCATGGCATTTTGAATTCTGGACAGAAACTATGCCTAATTTCGAAGGGATTTCCCTGGCAACTGATACAGGACTTGGCTTTTTCGGCGCCTGGGTGTTGCAAATGGTTATTTTTGGCGGAGTGATCTTACTTACTTTTTATGTTGCTAAAAAAAGAAAATCCCCAGTGATGAGTTCTCTGCCATCTTCAAGAGGCATAAAACGAATTGTAAGAGGGTCTTGGCCCCTTATTGCCGCAGCTGTTATTTTAGCCGTATTTAATGCTTTAACACTAATGGTGCGCGGAGAACCTTGGGGTATTACTGGCGCTTTCGCTTTATGGGGCTCAAAGATCGCCCAATTTATCGGTATTGATGTCCTTTCTTGGGGATACTGGTCGGGCGGCCGTGAAATCCAGCTTGAACAGTCTGTCTTCCAGGACACAACGAGTGTAATGAACTTTGCAGTTATGATAGGAGCCTTTATGGCAGCGACAGCCGGAGGGGTATTCAGCTTCAAAAAGAAAATCCCATTAAAGATTGCTCTGGCGTCTATTATTGGAGGACTCTTGATGGGTTACGGAGCCCGGCTTGCCTTCGGGTGCAATATTGGAGCTTATTTCGGAGGTATCGCTTCTTTCAGTGTACACGGCTGGCTATGGATGGTTTTCGGCATGCTTGGTACATTTGCGGCGTTATTTATCAGGCCGTTATTCGGGCTGCAAAACCCTAAAAAAGATGATAAATTCTGTTAAATCATAAAGAAAGGGAGCCGTCCTCAAAAGCATGCTTTTGGGGCCGCTCCCTTTTCTCTATTCATAGACCTGAATAGCTCTACTACTCGTTTTTATTAAGCTGAGTCTGGGACCATTCATACATATGTCTGGCAAACTCGTCAACATCCACATCCAGAGGATAACCGACTTTGAACTCATTTTGTTCATTCTCATCTAAGCGCATATATGAATTTTTTAATTCCTGGCTCAAGTGCGCCACTTCTTCAAGCTTTCTTCTAATCATTTGTAATTGCATTATACATCCCTCCTATACTAACAGATACCCAGTATAAAAAGGTTCCACACAGGTTATTTTACTTCCACTCCTTTTTCCACGACTTTAGCACCTAAAGTTTTGGAAAAATGCTCCAGAGCCCAATCATGTCCCATCGGATTAAAACTTTCTACAGCATCCTTATGGACCACAATTTTAAAACCTTTATTATAAGCGTCGACAGCAGTATGAAGAATACATATATCTGTACAAACGCCCGTCAAATGAACTTCACTGATTCCCCGCTCCCGAAGCTTTAATTCCAGCTCTGTGCCTGCAAAAGCACTGTACCTCGTTTTATCCATCCATAAATAATGGTCTTTTTCATGAGAGGGAAGTTCTTCAATAAAATGTCCGAGTTGGCCATATAATTTCCTCCCTTTTGTCCCTTTAATATTATGGGGCGGAAAAAGGTCAGCTTCAGGATGGTAAGGATCTTCTTCTTCGTGTGCATCGACGGCGAAAACAATATAATCTTCTGTATTCATAAACAATTTAGTTAAGTCGGTAATTCTTTTCTCGATTGATTGTCCTCTTGCGCCACATGTGAGCTTACCGTCATCTGCCACAAAATCGTTTGTGTAATCAATTACAATGAGCGCTTTCATTTAATTCCTCCTTAGGATGCATAGTCAGGAAACTTAATTCTTATTGTACCATGTTCCAGGAAAGGGATTTTGTCACTTTTGTAACCGAGATATTTTCCCAAAAAATTTTCGACTAATATTAATCCAGACTGCTATAATTAAATTAGACTGCAAAAGAAAGGGGAGCTATATGAAGATCAAATATAACATTATTCCTAAAGAAAAAGTTGTTTTCTGCAAGGCGTCTTATACAATTAGAGAGGCAGTGGAAGAACTTGAGCAGAGTGGATACCGGTGTATTCCTGTGTTGGATGGCACTTCTTTTAAAGGAAATATTTATGTTCAGGATATCTACCGGGCAATCGTAAAAGAAGCTGTTTCCTGGGATGATTCTGTCATGACCCTTATTGATGATCAGGAAGTTTACATACAAGAGCAGGCATCTTTCTTCAGAATATTTTCCAGCATTAAACAATACCCGTATTTAGCTGTTTTAAATGAAAGCCATCATTTTACAGGTATACTTACCCATGCGAACGTTATGGAAATTCTGGAAGACTCCTGGGGAATCAAAACCGGAAGCTACACATTAACCATTTCAACTCACGAATATCAAGGTGCATTAAGCACTATTGTTTCGAGCCTTAAGAAGTATACAAATATACAGAGTTTGATGTCCCTTGATAAAGAGAGTACTTTCTTCCGCCGGGTGATCGTTACCCTTCCTAAGGAAACAGATGAAACAACTCTAAAAGAAATGATCAGCCATTTGGAAGCTGAAGGTTTCAGAGTTTTTGACGTAGAAAAAATCTAAAATGAAGCGGGAAAAAAGAATAGTAATCAAAAAAAAGCCGAACAAAATTTTCGAATTTTGTTCGGCTGTTATTTTTAAGAACAGGAGTGATTTCAGTCCACAGACGGACGCTTGCCCAGGTGCTTGTCTTCAGCTAAATTCAACTGTTATTACTATTCTTCTTCCTCGGCGCGTTCTATAGCTATAATACGGTAACCGCCTCTGCCCTCAGCAATATAGTACGTCCTCGTTCTTTTTTCAGTTTCTGTTATACCCAGCTGGTCTACTTTCACCTCTTCGTTCCATGTTAATCGGTACTCATCATACTCATTCGCTTCAATAAGAAGATCAGAAACATTTAATAATGTCTCCTTTTTCCTTTCTCCAGTCAGCTGCTGATGATGTCTTCTTTCCATATGATAAACATGGCTGTTGCCAACAAAAAAAGGTTCCACAACAGAATAGGACTGCTGTTCCAGACTCTCTTCCCATGCTTCTTTATAATCGTCCATAAATTGAATGAGTTCTGAGGCTGTGCTCTCATTCTCCAGCTCTTCCCAATTTTCGGGTTCGTCACACCCGGTAACAGAAAGCAGTATAACTATTCCCCAAAAAAACATAACTTTCCTTAACACTTTTTTCCACACCCTCTATTTTTATATCACCAATAGAGTATAACATAAAGGGTCTTTCAAAGTCTGTTGGTGATACCCCGAATAGAAAAACTCCTTTTGAAAGAATCCTTGAATTTTATAAAAGTTAAAATACACACAAAAAAAGCAGAATCTGTTTCAAAACCGCTTGTTAATGAGCGGATTTTCCAAATCCTGCTTATTTCAGCTGCCTGTATTTCTACGGCTGCAAAATGAGCGAGAGGGTGTATTCAATCGATTTGTATCGTTCAGTCAGTTTTTTTCTTTTCGTATCTTTTTGGAAACAAGTAACTGAAAGTATTTCAAAATTTTCCGCCATCTGGTCAATTTGTTCAGGGTGAAGATAAGGTGGCTTTTTCCATTTAATCCACTCTAAAGCCAGTGGCTTCCATTCATCCAGCTCTTCTTTTACCTGATCAGCAAAAGGTTTTACTGTCTCAATGAAATCAGCTGCTTTTTCTCCTTCTGAATAGAGCTTGAAATAGCCGTACGCCTCGTTGTTTAACTCCTTCAGTTTATTCGTTTGTAAATGTAATTTCTTCTGTTCGTCTTCTGTCATTATACGTCACCTCATGGAGATTGTAGCAAAAATAACTTAAAAACTAAATATACCTGCCAGACGGCGTTTTTTCTGGGGCCCATTTTGTGCCGTGAGATCCGCATTCTCTTTTTGCTGCAAACTCTCTTCCAGGGTTTTTAATCGGGAAGATAAATGACTGATTAATTCATTCAGTTCATTAATTTCCTTGCGTTGATTGAGAACCTGATATTCCACTACTTCGTCAGCTTTATTGTTAAGCTGCCTGTCCAGGTGTTCAACCTGCCGAATTAACATGTCTATTTTTTCATCCATAGCACTTGCCGGTACCATCTTGCCGCGTCCAGTCTCCCTGTCTCCTTCCATCACTATTTCCTTCAGCTTTTTCCCCTGCTTTGTTTCAGAATGAATAAACTTTATTTTATCGTAAGTATCGTCTGTCATTTCAAAATGTCCTTTAGCATTGATCTTCGTAGTCAGGTGAAAGTATTTAATCCAGCGTTGAACTGTTGACGGGTTTACATTAATAGCCTTTGCAACTTCTCTCGTTTTCCACATTTTTTCAGGCATCATAATCTCCCCTTTTCATTATTTACTCTGATTTTCTCCAAATCTCCGTCAAACCCTTCACGCCTGACAAAACTAGTTTATATTCGGCAAAGAAAGAAAAAAAACCAATAAAACAGCCATGAATCTTTTTATAGCATGAGAGCAGAATAATTATACGAGGGAGGTGAAAGCATGAAAAAGCAACGAAATGAAAGTAAGGAGCAGCTTAGGAAAGATTACCGCACGGATAGTAAATTTCCAAAAGACGCACAGGGACATATAGATAAAAAGAACGTTGGTCCAGATCGTCCTTCCACTTAATTAAGCCAATAAACTAATTAAAACGGTAACGGGGCTTTTCCTGTATTACCGTTTTTTTATACGCAGCTTCAATGCAGGAGCTGAACAAGCCACTAATGCATTTTATCCCTCTTCTTTCAAATCACTAATTAAAAAAGCAGCTTTTCCCGCAATTTCAAGTTGTGATTGTTTAGTTAAATACCATTTTGTCAGGCAGTATGACCGGGGAGGCTTTATTCGTTTAAATAATTGCCGGTCTGGATTATACCTCGGATCATTTGACCAGTCAGTTCTATGTTCATCATTATGGTGAATTTCCGGGAATTTGAACCTGAGTGGAAGGTGCCCGGCATTTTTATGGATATTAGGAATATCAATCGCCCGGTTTCCGAAGTAAGCATAATTAACAAAGTAGGAATAGATGCTATGTTTCTCTGGTGACTTTAACAGGATCCACGCCAGTTCTTTCCCCAACTTAATTCTTTTTCTTACATCCGGGAAGTGTGTGACAGATGCACCGTAAAGGTTACCAGTGTTGGAAGGAAACAATACGGTACTGAAGTGCAGCCGTTCCTGCCATTTAAAAACAGCTTTTTTAAAAAGGGTTTCTTTAAAGAAGGGTGCATTAATAACTGGTTTATCAATGACATGCTGCTCATTTACAATTAGAGCCTCCATCAGCCTCTGAGTATTTTGACTGCTCCAGAAATACTCCCATTCCTTAATCATCCATCCGGCAACTTTAAATTCCGACAGTTTATTAAATAAAGGCCTGCCTGTCTTTTTTGAGAACTCGTAAATCAGTAATTGAGGATAAGCATCAGAAAATATCATCCAGTTAGCTCTTTCAAAAGTTATAAAAAACCTTCTTCTCCATTCCTTGGATAACAGCCGGCTCAGCGGCTCTCCTGTTAAATCACTCATTGACCATCCCGCATTCCTCGAAACCATACTTGCTAAATAAGCCCACTTCATTTCAGGATTGCGGAGGAAATATTCCTTATATGCCTCTGTTCGTGAAATATTATCTTTATTTAAACGCCCAGTCTGCTGCTTTATCCAGCTAATTGCAATTTCAGCCGGTTCCTTCATACAACCACCCTTTTCCTCTATGCATGATCACTCCCTTATTCTCTCTCGCCTTCTCGCTTCTTACTCAGCTGAAAATAGCCATAAAGTCTATTCTCTTAATAATTAAATATGGTAAGATATAGTGATGATTTCTTTTCCTTTGAAAAATGACGGTAGAAAAGGAAGTTGATGATGACTATTCGATATCCGAACGGAAAAAAATTTGAAAATAAGCGAATCCTTTCAAGGAAAAAAAACGTCTATAAAAAAGATGAACGATACAGTAATCGGGGCATGACCCTGGAGGAGGATATTAACGAATCTAACCAGTATTACCGCTCGCATAAACGGGCCGTCATTCATAAGAAACCTACCCCCCTGCAGATTGTAAAAGTAAACTACCCGAAACGGAGTGCAGCTGTAGTGACTGAAGCTTACTTTAAGAAACCTTCTACAACTGATTACAACGGGGTTTACAGAGGTTATTATATAGATTTTGAAGCTAAAGAAACAAAAAATAAACAAAGTTTCCCATTAAAAAATTTCCATTCCCATCAGATACAGCATATGAAAGAAGTGCTGAACCATGGAGGTTTAACGTTTGCCCTATTAAGGTTTTCCTTATATGAGGAAGTTTACTTACTGGAAGCTGAGGAACTCATTCGTTTTTATGAAGAACAGGACACAAAACGGAAATCTATTTCGAAAAAAGATATAGAAAAATACGGCTATCATATTCCTTTAGGATTTCACCCAAGGATAGATTACTTAAAAACTATTGATAAAATACTGGAAAACAGGTAAAGCAATTATCTGTACAGTTTGAAAGGAAGATGAACATGTCTGAAAACAATCTTTCCAGACAAGAGAGAAAACAGAACAATAAAAAGCGGAAAAAACCGTCAGGCGGGGAGCCTTCAAACCGAAGCGGCAAGTTTAAAAAAATAATGACTGCACTGGCTGTCATTCTTCTTACGATGATGATTGCAGGAGGTATTTCAGTTGTTGCTATTATAAGCAGTGCTCCTGATCTCGATCAGGATAAACTTATTCTTGCTTTAAACCCCGAAATTATGGATAAAGATGATGAACTAATTACAACGCTCCATGCGGCAGAAAATCGGCGGATGGCTAATATTAATGATGTACCCGATGTGCTGAAGGATGCCGTGCTTTCGGTTGAAGATGCGCGTTTTTATGATCATTTCGGTATCGATATGCGCCGGATCGGCGGCGCCATACGCGCTAATATCACCGGTGGTTTTGGAAGTGAAGGAGCCAGTACAATAACCCAGCAGGTCGTAAAAAACCTCTTTTTCGAATTTGATAAAACCATTACAAGAAAACTGCAGGAACAGTATTTAGCTGTGCGTCTTGAGCAGCAGTTTACGAAAGATCAAATTCTTGAAATGTATCTTAATGCTATCTATTTCTCAGATTCTCGCTATGGTGTAGTTGAAGCAGCAAACTACTATTTCAGTAAAGACCTGGATGAGCTTACGATAGAAGATGCTGCATTACTGGCAGGTATTCCACAGCGGCCAAACGCTCACAATCCTTTTAATAATCCAGAGGGCGCTGAAAAAAGACGCAATACAGTTATTAACCGTATGCTGCATAACGACAAAATTACGGAAGAACAAGCAGAAGAAGCTATGAGCATTCCAGTAGAAGATCAGCTTCAGCGTAGCGAACGGGAAAATCACCAATATCAGGCTTATATCGACCAGGTATTAGACGAAGTTGAAAGTATTGACGGTGTGGAAGCAAGCGATATTTATACCGGAGGATTAAAAATATACACTAACCTGGATCAGGACCTCCAGTCCCATGTCGAGCACGTCATGCAGTCAGGGGATGTTATCGATTATCCTGACGATCTCTTCCAGGCGGGCATTACCTTAATGGAAACAAAAACAGGCGAAGTAAGGGCTATTGGAGGCATGCGTGAGCCTGCACAAGGTGTGAGGCAGTGGAACTGGGCAACTAATCCGAGAAGGCAAGCCGGATCTTCGATTAAGCCTATTCTTGACTACGGGCCGGCTATCGATGAACTTAAATGGTCGACTTACCAACAAATTGTGGATGAAGAATATACGTATTCCGATGGAACTCCTGTCAGAAACTTCAGCCGTTCCTTTGAAGGCTCTGTTTCTATGCGGGAAGCACTGAAAAAATCCTTGAACGTCCCTGCGGTTAAAGCCCTTCACGAGGTTGGTTTAGATAAAGCGCAGGCGTTCGGACAAAGTCTCGGCATACCATTGGATGAGATGCATGAAGCCTATGCTTTAGGAGCGAACGGTGTGTCTTCCTATCAAATGACCGGAGCTTACGGAGCTTTTGGAAATGGCGGAGAATATAACCGTCCGCACACTGTCAGAAAAGTTGAATTCCCTGACGGAACAGTCATCGAGCTTTCTCCTGAGCCGGAGCAAGCAATGAATGACTACACAGCATTTATGATTTCAGACATGCTGAAAGACGTGGTTCAATCCGGAACAGGGACAGCTGCTCAAATTTCCGGGCTTCCGGTGGCAGGTAAAACGGGGTCCAGTAACTTTACACCTGATGACAGAGAGAAATATAATATACCGGATTCAGCGATCAGGGATGCGTGGTTCGCCGGCTATACCACTGAATTGACTGCTGCTGTTTGGACAGGATATCCAAACGCCGAAGACGGGCAAATTATTATGAATAATAACGAACATCAAATCTCGCGGCATATTTTCAGGGAAGTCATGAGTTATGCCCATGAAAACCGTGAAACTTCCGACTTTTCACAGCCTGATTCTGTTGTAAGAGTAGCAATTGAGAAATCAACCGGCAAGCTGCCGAGTGACTATACGCCGGAAAGCGAGATTATTCACGAATATTTTGTAAAGGGAACGGAACCTTCGACCGTGTCTGAAGAGTTTGAAGAAGCGGAATCTATCCGTGGCTTGAAAGCTTCTTACGACGAAGAACAGCATGCCATCTCAATTGAATGGGATTATCCGGGCAATTTAAGAGATGAATTCAGTTTCAGGCTGGAGATTAAAGACAGCCAAAGCTCAGATTATACTTTGGTAGATATAACTAAAGACATGCAATATATATTAGAGAACCCTGAATACGGGGAAACTTATTCCATTCGTGTTACTGCCCTCTCTGACGAAGATGAGAATTTAACAAGCGATCCTTCAACAGTGGAAGTAAGAATTCCGGAAGAAGGTGACGGTGAGGACGACGACGAATTAAATGAAGAAAACGACATGAACGAAGATAATGAACAAAAAGAAGAAAATGAAGAAAACGAGGAAAACGAGGAAAACGAACTAAATGAGGAAAATGAGCAAAACGAGAATAATGAGCCTGACACTAACAATGATGTAAATGAGGATAACAGTAACACAGGAAATAACAACCCAGGTGATAATGACACAAATGGAAGCAATAATGGAAACAACACTGACACTAACAATGGAGAGGCCAATCAGAATGAACCGGAAGAGGAACCAGAAAATGAACCTGAAAATGAACCTGGCAATACCGATAATAACGAAGAACCACAGATCGAAGTAAGCGAAGAACCACCAAATAATGAAGATAATACCAGCAACAACGGTTAATTAACCATAAAAGGGTATCATCCTGTACATCGGATGATACCCTTTTATAATAAGTACAACGCCCACTTTTTAGCTGATTCTGCATAAAGCTGATCAAGTGCTGTAAACGCATGGTGATGGCCAGCTGACTCTAAAATAAAGTTTAAACGCTCTTCCAGGTTGACTGGCGCATATGGCATGTGGTTAATAGATGAAGCAATACGGTGCAAGTCTTCTACCGGCTTTTCGTCCACCCAGTGATTACATTGGATATAAAGCGCCGCATATTGAATCATTAATGATTTGGCATTAAACCTGTCCCGGTTTTTCAGAAAGGCCTTTATTATAGGCTTTCCATTATCCTTCCACCTTGTTTGAGCCAAAGCCAAAGAGTTGGATGGCTCTTCCCAGGGCCTGCTAATTAGCTCTTCCTTATCTTTCTTAATAAAGCGCTCGATGTCATCGTAAAATAATAACTCAGGTTTGTAATTCTCTGAAAGAAATCCCATGTCCCCGTCTGTTTCTATAAATGATGTGGGGTCATAAAATGGTTTAATACAGAATGGTTTTGGAACAGCAACTGAGCTCATTTTACTTCAATCCCTTTTTTCTTTAAACGTTTTTTTCCTTCGCGGCACAAATGAAGCAGAGGACATTCCATACATTGGGGTGACTGTGACTTACAATGGTACCGGCCGAAAAAAATGAGTCTGTGGTGCGTTTCGGACCATAACTCTTTAGGAATTTTCCGCATTAACGTTTTTTCCACTTCAAGCACTGAATCTTTCCATCTGCAAATACCGAGCCGTTTACTTACTCTTTCTACATGTGTATCTACAGCTATAGCCGGTTCATCAAAAGCAACTGATGCAACGACATTCGCGGTTTTCCTTCCTACTCCCGCTAAAGTCACCAGCTCATCTCTTTCACTTGGTACTTTCCCATCATACTTTTCTATAAGAGAATAAGAGAGCTTCTTAATATTTTTAGCTTTACTTCGAAATAAACCTATAGACCTTATATCCTGTTCCAGCTCTTCCAATGGCACTTCCATAAAGTCTTCCGGAGACTTATATTTTTTGAATAACCCCGGTGTGACTTTATTTACAAGCGCGTCTGTGGCCTGAGCGGAAAGAACGACGGCTACCAGCAATTCAAAAGGATTCGAATGGGTTAATTCACACTCAGCTTCGGGAAACATCTCCCCTATCGTATCAAGGACGTAGTCAATTTGTTTTTTAGTAAGCATGTTTTACTCTCCATCTCCTTCCAGCCAATTATAACCCGGATGTCTTTTCTTCGGTTTTTCTTCAGTCTGCTTTGAATAATTTTTTGAAGAATGATGGCTCCGTACCTTCTCCCCATGGGCTTTCGCCTGTTCAACTGTTTTAACTCCGTTCTTCTTCCAATCAAACAGGATCCTGTCAATGTATCGAAAGTTTAATCGCGAAGAAACAACTGATTCTCTCAATGCCGCTTCAATCATATACGGCTGGTGCCTGTCTTCGTCAAGCCACATAGAGACCATTTCCATCTCCATTGGCGATAAAGGCCTGGCAAATTCCTGCTCAAACCTTTGAAACAGACGCCCTTCTTCAGCTTTCTTCTCTTCGTCCTGCCCTTTCAATTCTTCTTCATTCAAAAGAAGGTGCAGTTTTTCAAATAAGGGATCAATTGAAATTGATTCAGAAATTTTTCCTTCCCTGCTTTTAACTTCTTCGATTTCAATAAAACGATTTGTTAAAAGCTGTTTTAACTGCCGGGTGCACTCCTGTTCATCGATTGTCATTCGGTTCACCAAGTCTTGAGGAGTGGGAAAATCATTACCTTCCTGGTGAAACTGGCGAATGTGTATAAGTAATAAAAATTGCAAATCCGATAATCCAAGAGCCTTATAATGTTTAAAAAGAAGTCCAGGCATAGTAAACGGCTTTTCCAGGAGCAGCTGTAAGCTTAAATCTTTTTCCAAGTTGATTCACCTCTTTTCCTTAAATTTCTTCAAAAAGAAGATGGTGCTCCAAAAGGCCGGTTAAGCTCTTTTTGAAACACCATTCCCGCTTCTGTAAACTACTATTGCTTTTTAGTAAATATGGCTGGTTCTCCCTTATGGGTAAAGGCGGTTTAACAGGCGTGGAAATGGAATGGTTTCACGTACATGTTCTGTCCCGCTTATCCATCCGACTGTACGCTCAAGCCCTAAGCCAAAACCTGAATGAGGGACAGATCCGTATTTTCTTAAGTCTAAGTACCACTGATAAGCTTCCTGTGACAGATTGTGCTCGTCATAACGCTGTTTAAGCAATTCTTCATCATCAATTCTCTGACTGCCGCCTATAATCTCCCCATATCCTTCCGGTGCAATCAGGTCAGCGCATAAAACGACATCATCCCGCTCAGGGTGCGGTTTCATATAAAAAGCTTTAATGTCTTTCGGATAATTAGTAATAAATACCGGCTTATCATATTTTTCAGCTATAGCCGTTTCATGAGGAGCGCCAAAGTCTTCTCCCCATTCTATTTCATAACCTTCTTCTTTTAAGAATTCAATTGCTTCATCATAAGAAATTCTAGGGAAAGGAGCTTTGACATTTTCCAGTTTGGACGTATCCCTTTCCAGTGCTTGTAACTCCAGCGGGCATTTTTCAAGCACTGACTGGACTATAAAGCTTACGTAAGCTTCCTGCAATTGCAGACTTTCCTCATGATCCATGAAAGCCATCTCAGGTTCTATCATCCAGAATTCAATAAGATGCCGTCTTGTTTTTGACTTTTCAGCACGGAATGTCGGTCCGAATGAGAAAACTTTCCCTAATGCCATGGCTGCTGCTTCCATGTAGAGCTGTCCGCTCTGGGAGAGAAATGCATCCTCATCAAAATATTTTGTATGGAATAAGTTAGTGGTTCCTTCTGCTGAGCTTCCTGTAAGAATTGGAGGATCCACTTTAACAAATCCGTTATCATTAAAAAATTCATAAGTTGCTCTAATAATTTCGTTACGGATTTTCATAATGGCATGCTGCCGTTTTGACCGGAGCCACAAATGACGGTGATCCATTAAGAATTCCGTCCCGTGTTCTTTTGGTGTAATCGGGTAATCATTCGCTTCGTGAATGACCTCAAATCCCTGCACGGTCAGCTCATAACCGGATGGGGCGCGGTCATCCTCTCTTACGACGCCTGTTATGTACAACGAACTTTCCTGCGTTAATTCTTTAGCTTTTTGGAAGGTTTCTTCTCCGGCTTCTGCTTTAACTAATACGCCTTGAATAAAACCTGTCCCATCTCTCAATTGTAAAAAAGCGATCTTACCGCTTGAACGTTTGTTAGCCAGCCAGGCACCAATTGTTACTGTTTCTCCAACATGTTTCCCAACTTCCGAAATAGTCGTTTTCACATTATTCCCTCCAGCAATCTGCATGTTATCTTTTAATAAGTGACATATCGCTTTTTATTATACCTTTCGTATAAAAAAGAAGTCAATCACACGGGAAGCACCTGTTTCCACAAATTGAAACAGGTGCCTCTCATTTAGTTTAAGAATGCTTCTCTACAAAACGCTTGATCCGCTCGAGTGCCCCTTCGATCTGATCAAGGCTGGTAGCATATGACAGTCTGATATTATCCGGTGCACCAAATCCGCTGCCAGGAACCACAGCCACTTTTTCTTCTTCAAGAAGAGCTTTAACCCAGTCATCTGTTGTATCATATGAACTCTTCTCAACAGCTTCTTTGACATTCGGAAAAAGGTAAAAGGCTCCCTGAGGTTTCACGCACGAAAAACCTGGAATCTCATTCAGTTGAGGATAGACTTTATTTAATCTGTCTTCAAACGCGGTGCGCATATGTTCAACAGAGCCGTCCTCCTCTGTATATGCCGCAATTGCGCCGTATTGAGACATGACAGCCGGATTAGAAGTCGTATGGCTTGCCACATTAGACATCTTTTTAATGATTTCCTTATTACCGGCTGTATAACCGATTCTCCAGCCCGTCATGGAATGTGATTTGGAAACGCCGTTCACTATAAGAGTCTGCTCTTTCAGTTCCGGAGACAGCTGGGCAATCGACACATGTTTTTTTCCGCCATAAATGAGCTTTTCATAAATTTCATCAGATACGATGACGATGTTATGCTTCAGGCAAAAGTCTCCTATTTCTTTTAATTCTGATTCTTCATACATGACGCCTGTTGGGTTACTAGGAGAATTGACGATTAACGCTTTTGTTTTATCAGTCACTGCCTCTTCCAGTTGCGCTAACGTCACTTTGAAATCGTGTTCTTCCTTCCCTTCCACGAAAACCGGATTTCCCCCGGCAATTTTCACCTGTTCAGGGTAGCTCACCCAGTAAGGCGTTGGAATAATAACTTCTTCTCCTTCCTGTAAAATCGTCTGAAAAAGAAGTGAAAGAGAATGTTTTGCTCCACTTGTTACAATAATTTCTTCATTAGTATAATCAATGCCCTGGTCAGCTTTAAATTTATCAGCTACTGCTTTTTTTAAGTCAGGCAAACCGGCAGCCGGCGTATATTTTGTATGGCCCTCCAGCATCGATTTGTAGCTCGCTTCAATAATGTACTGAGGTGTATTAAAATCAGGTTCTCCGGCACCTAAACCGATCACATCGTGGCCTTCAGCTTTTAACTGTTTAGCTTTTGCTGTTATTGCAAGGGTTGAAGATGGTGTAATGGATGTCACGCGAGAAGAAAATTTCATGATTTAATCGCTCCTTGTATATTAATTGGATTTGAAACAGCTTACGATAAAAATTGGTAATGGCGGATATACGTGCCATCTTCAAAAGTAAGATAATAAAATGAATGACGGTCTACTTGATCCATATAACTCACTTCATATACAGGTGTAGAGCCTGTCATCCCAAGCCGAACCGATTTTATTGATTGGATCTCCAGTTCGGATACGGCAATTTCCATAACTTCCTCTTTGGTAAGCCCTTCAGAATGCAGTCTTACCTCAATATTAACTTCATCCCTGTCTTCATCCTCTTCTACCCATATGTAAATATCTTCCCCATCTTCATTTACCGCATCAATAACCTGATAGGAACGACGGCCGTGATAATACTGAATATCACGCACTTCAGAAAGTGAGACATGTTCAGAGGCCAGCTGAACAGCCGCTTCTTCACGTTCCCTGAGCGGTTCTGCTGTAACGTAATAAATATAAGAAGAGAAGGCAATAAACCCTATAATAAAGACAGCTGAAATGGAAATAATCCAAGCTTTCATCTTTCATCACTCACGTTTCATAAATGGTAAAAACCATTTTCTCTCTTTCCTGGTCATCCAGGGCTAATCCGAACATCAGGTCCCTGTCTTTTAGAGTACGGTTCAGATTATCTACTATTTTATAAAGGTCTTCACACTCATTAACTTTTACAGTACTTAACTTTTTAACCCCTTTTTCTCCCATTGTCCCACTCCACCTCCAACATGGACAGTTCTGCAGCTAAAACGGAGAATATGCAACCTATTTTATCACATTTAAAAATGAATGTTAGTATTATAAGAATTTTTTTGCCAGCTGATTGGCTTCAAAAACTATCTTTTCTTCATCAAACAGTAATAATTGACGATCAGAATAAACTGCCTTCCCATCAATAAATGTATCAGTCACGTCGCTGCCTCTTGCTGCATACACAAGGTGGGAAAGGATCCTGTCTTTGTTCCAGGGAGTAAGGTGGGCCTGGCCGGGTTCCACTAAAATAAAATCTGCTTTAAAGTCTCTCTCTATTTTCCCCAAATTCTCTAAACTTAAAGCCTCAGCCCCTTTAAGTGTAGCCATTTCAAGAGTATCCTTCGCACTGGTAACCTCCGGATTTTCCCGTGTCCCTTTATGAATTAATGCAGATAACCGGGCCTCTTCAAACATATCAAGATTATTGTTGCTGGCAGTGGAATCGGTACCTAGACTCACCGTGATCCCCTTTTCCAGAAAATCAGGGACAGGAGCTACCCCTGAGCCCAGTTTTAAATTACTCGCAGGGTTATGGGAAATGGCTGCTCCCCTGTTTTTTAAAATTTCAATTTCTTCTTCGTTAACATGAACAGCATGGGCAGCTAAAACAGGACCGTTAAATACACCAAGTTCATCCAGATGACTAACCGGCCTCTTACCGTAAGTTTTAATATGCTCTTCCACTTCGCCTCTTGTTTCTGATACATGGGTATGAATCATCATCCGGTATTTTTCAGCAGTTTCAGCCACACGTTTTAAGAAAGTAGGCGGGCACGTATAAGGAGCATGCGGTGCAAGCACGATAGATAATCTTCCGTCTCCGGCCCCATTAAATGTCTCAAATAAGGAAACAGATTCAGCTAATTTATCCTCTTGTTCATGCGCAGGGCATAAGCCGATCATCCCCCGTCCGAGTACAGCTCTTAAACCTTTGTCTATAACCAGCTTTGCTGTCTCCTTCATATGCAGATGGTACATATCCAAAAACGTCGTCGTCCCTGACTTAATCATTTCAATCATGGCCACCTGGGCTGCCTGCAATACTGTTTCCCTGTCAAACCGGGATTCGTTGGGCCACATTACCTGCTTTAACCACGTCATTAAAGGCATGTCATCGCCCGCTCCACGTAATAAAGCACTCCCTAAATGTCCGTGCGTATTAATAAAACCGGGAAGGAGCCATTTTCTTTTACCGTCAATGACCTTGTCAGCCTGTTCAATTTCTATATCAGTGGGACTTCCCTCACCAGTTTTCTCAAATGTATTATTTTTAATAGTGACATACCCTTCAAAAATGTCGTTATTTCGGTTAAGTGTGACAATGGTTACGGAATGAATAATGGTAATCACTAACCTCACTCCTTACTTATCAATTAAAGGCTGGTTAAACCAATCGGCAATTCTCTCCTCCATCTCACTCATTGGCTCTTCAATCATAGGAATATCCGGAAGAGAACGGGTAAACGATTTGCCGTACCGGGTAGTCGTTAGTCTTCTGTCCAGAACAACGACTATTCCACGGTCCGTTGAGCTTCGAATTAATCTTCCAAAACCTTGTTTAAAACGGATCACAGCCTGCGGCAGAGCCAGTTTCATGAAAGGAGAGTGGCCTTCTTCCTTCAGGGTATCCGACCGCTTTTTAAATACCGGGTCATTCGGAGGGCTGAACGGCAGACGGGCCATAACAATGGCACTTAGGTCACTCCCAGGTATATCTACTCCTTCCCAGAAGCTGCTTGTTCCGAACAGAATGGCCTGGTCAAATTGCTGAAAATTTTTGGTGAGTTTTGATCTGCTTTTTGTTTGAATTCCCTGTGCGATGAGCATAAAAGACTCATCCAGCATTTTTTTTAATTGGAAATACGTTTTCCGAAGCATATCATAGGAAGTAAACAGTACAAGCATTTTCCCCTTGGTGACATGAGCTATACGGTATATTTGCAGAGCCGCTGCTTCAATATAAGCTTCCTCGCCTGCTTCCTGAATTAAAGGCATATCTTCCGGAACCATAAAAGACACTTGTTTATCCCAGGAAAAAGGAGAGTCCACTTGTTTTGTCTCTACTTGAAAGTCTTCCAGACCAAGCCTGTGAATCATATATTTGAACTGATTATTGACCGTTAACGTAGCAGACGTCAAAATAACTCTGTCTTTTTTAGCAAAGAAATTGTCTGCCAGTTTATCAGCTATCTGAATAGGTGAACCATGTACAGCTATGGACTGCTTAGGGCCCTTCGTTTCAAGCTCAAGCCAGTAAACCGAAGAGTCTTCATGATTTAGAATGAGTTCATGAAAAGAGAGGTACTGTTCTTCAATTTTAAATAACAAAGCTGCCATCCATTCAGCTTCCCGCTGGTGATGATCTGAAGTTTCTTTGTCTTCGAGCAGTAAATCCGTCTCCCTGATGATATAATTAAGCTTTTTAAGAAGAGCTTTAAATAAATTGTCGCACCTTCCAGCTGTCTCCCGTACTGTGTCCCAGAACTTGTCTGCTGAATTTATAATTTTCGATAGTCTGCCGGTTTCATTTTTGCCAGCCATTCCTTTACCGGCATACTGATTTAACAACAAAAATAAATCGTTCCATTCCTGTTTAAACTGACCGGATAATTCAAAGAATTCCTTGCTGTTTTCCTTTAATCCGGACCCCATCAGCCGCCAGATGTTTTCCGGCACCCATCCCTCTTTCTCTCTTACTAAATCATTAAGAAGCTGAGTCATTGTCAAATAATCCAGTTTCCCTCCAAACTGACGTGTCGCTGAATCTTCCAAATGATGCGCTTCATCAACGATCAGAGTTGAATAGGAAGGAAGTATCTGATGTTCTGCCGCCATATCAGTAAAAAGAAGCGAATGATTGGTTATAATGAGATCTGCTTTCTTAGACTGCTTTCTTGCTCTTTGGTAAAAACAGCGGCTGAACCATGGACACTGAGGCGTGGAACAAGATCTCGGGTCACTTGCAACTTCTTCCCAGAAGCGGGAATTTCCCGATGCCAGACTAAGCTCTTCAACATCCCCGGTATCTGTTTCCGTTAACCAGACTAGTATTTGAGCTTTCGATAATGTTCTGTCATATGAATCTATAGGATCATTAATTAAAATGTTTTCAAATTTCTGCAGACATAAATAATGGGATCGGCCTTTAAGCAGAGCAGCTTTGATCTTAAAAGGCAGAAGTTGCTGCAAAGCAGGAAGCTCTTTTGAAACAATCTGATCCTGTAACTGGACAGTTTCTGTACTGATCACTACCGGACCACTTTCTGTACGTGAATAAAGAGCCGCAGGTATTAAATAACCGAGTGTTTTTCCTGTTCCTGTGCCAGCTTCAATTAATCCTATACTGTCATTCTTGAAAACCTCATCAATAAACCTGATCATGTCCATCTGCCCTTCCCTGCGTTCATATGAAGGGATCTTTTCTTTCATAAAATTTACATTTTCCAGTGTCGAGTGAAGAAAATCAGTCACTGATTCAGGGACGGCACCAGCAGTTACTTCTCCTGAATAACCAGCCGGTTCCTTAACTGCAAGACCTCTAAAAGCGTCTATCTCTGGAAAGTCCTCAGGGGAAGATTTACTGAGCTCAATCCATTCCCGCAATATAGACCCTGTATCACTCTTTAAGCGTCCTTGCAGCTTTTCTAATTGCTGCAGCGTGAGAAGCGGAAGAGCCGACAGCCTTTGAAAGATTTCTATTAATAGTAAAGCTGTAGCTTCTGCATCGCTGTCTGCCCGGTGTGGTTCAAAATGATCCATCTCAAAACTTTCAGTCAGCTGAGACAGTTTAAAACTGTCCTGAGTAGGAAACACAATCCTTGAAAGCTCAACTGTATCAATAACTGGTCCTTCAAAAGGCACGTAACCTGCATTAACCAATTCATCATTTATAAATTTCAAATCAAATTCGACATTGTGTGCAACAAAATAAGCTCCTTCTAATTCTTCAAGCAGGCCAGGGGCAATTTCAGAAAACACAGGCGCTTCTGACACATGCTTCTCGTGTATATTAGTCAGAGACTTAATAAATGGAGGTATAGAGCGCTCCGGATTTATGTAAGTGGAATAGCGGTGAATAATTTGCTCATTTTCCACTACTGAATAAGCGAGTTGAATAATCCTGTCCCCCCGCGAAAAAGACACCCCGGTCGTTTCCACATCAAGGACAACAAAACGGTTCATAACATTACCTTCCTTCTTCATCAAAAAATAAAGCATCTCACTTATTGTAGCATGTGAAGGTGGAGGATTCACCTAAATATAAATGATAAATCTGTCCATCTCCATAAATAAACAGAGCCAGTGACAAAACTCAGATAAAAAAAGGAATGGCCCTCACTTAAAGAGAGCCATTCTTTTTAAATTAAGTTGAATTATTCGAACTGCACCCGCTTGTATTCTGAAGAGTGAGTGTTTGCTTAATCTGATGGTTCAGCGATAGGTAGCTGCCGGTTCGGTGCCCATCATCTCAATAATATTATTTGCTTCGTCCAGAATAGCCACTTTAGGTTCGTGTGTAAGACATTCTTTTTCTTCCAGCCATTTGTAAGAAATAATTATTACTTTGTCTCCTGGCTGAACAAGCCTTGCTGCCGCACCATTTAAACAAATTGTTTTTGAACCGCGCGATCCGGAAATAATATACGTCTCCAGCCTTGCGCCATTATTATTGTTTACTACTTGCACTTTTTCATTTTCCATCATTCCCGTCGCATCTAACAGATCCTGGTCTATTGTGATACTGCCTACATAATTTAAGTCAGCTTCTGTTACTGTCGCCCGGTGAATTTTCCCGCTCATCATTTCCCTGTACATTTAATTTTCCCCTTCCATTTCGCCTTGTCTCCATGTCTGATTATCTATCAGCCTCGCATTGCTATAATAGACCGCCACAGCCAGAATAAGATCACCTTCAAGCCTTGATAGCGGCGTAAGTTCTGGAAAACGGTAAACTGATACATAATCAATTTGCCCTGAGATTCTTTTTTCGAGCTTGCTGCGTGTCCAGGATTCCAGTTCATATGAAAACTGAAACTCCCCGCTTAATGCCTTTGTGACTGCCTCTTTCACTGTTTTATAAATTTGCGGTGCTTCCTCTCTTTCACTTTCAGTTAAATTAACATTTCTGGAGCTTTTAGCGAGACCGTCTTCTTCCCTTACAATATCTACAGGTACAACTGTTACATCCATATGATAATCTGAAACCATACGTTTTATTACCGCAACCTGCTGTGCGTCTTTCATTCCGAAATAAGCATAGTCAGGATTCACCGCTTGAAACAGTTTCATCACAACAGTTGCTACGCCATCGAAATGGCCGGGCCGGCTCGCTCCGCAAAGAACCTCCGTCCCTTCATGGACTGTTAAGGTAGCGCTCATAGGCCCAGGATACATTTCTGATATATGCGGGTAAAACAGCACATCTACTCCGTGAGTTTCTGCCAGCCTCATATCTCTATCATGATCCCTGGGATAATCTTCAAAGTCTTCTCCTTCTCCGAACTGAAGAGGATTGACAAAAATGCTCATTACTGTAAGGTCTGTACCTTCTTTTGCTTTTTCAACGAGTTTTAAATGACCTTCATGCAGGAACCCCATTGTAGGCACAAATCCAATGATTTTCCCTTTTTCCTTTTCACTTTTTAAATAGTCTTTCAACTCACTGATTCTATTTATTTCAATCATTTGCTCCTCTGCCTCCGTAAAGCTCTATCTCATCCCGTTCAACAGGCTTAAAGACGTGTTTCTTATCCGGGAAAGACCGATTCTTTACGTCTTCTTTGAATTGAACAAGAGATTGTTCAATAATTTCTTTTATATTAGTATATTGTTTAACGAATTTTGGCATATGCCCGCTGTGATAACCAATAATGTCATGGTAAACAAGCACTTGTCCGTCCGTGTACCGTCCTCCGCCAATTCCAATAACAGGAATAGTTAATGACTTGGCTACTGTCTCTGCCAGAGCTTCAGGCACACATTCAAGAACAAGGAGACAAGCCCCGGCTTCTTCTAGGGCAGCCGCATCTTTGATCAGCTTTTCAGCCTCTGCAGCTTCTTTTCCCTGAACAGAATATCCGCCGAGTACACCGACAGCTTGCGGCGTGAGACCAAGGTGGGAAACGACAGGTACTCCTGCCTGGACTAAAAGCGCTGTCTTTTCTATAACTGGTCCGTTTCCTTCGAGCTTTACAGCATGGGCGCCGCCTTCCTGAATCAGCCTCCGTGCGTTTGCAAATGTTTCTTCTATGCCAGCATGATAGGATAAAAAGGGCATATCCGCCACCACAAACGTATCAGTTGCTCCTCTTTTCACTGCTTTCGTGTGATGAACCATATCGTCCATCGTCACTGGAACGGTTGATTCATAGCCAAGCACGACCATCCCTAATGAATCGCCTACGAGAATCACGTCGACAGCTGCCTGTTCAGCTAACTTTGCTGAAGGTGCGTCATAGGCAGTTACCATAACAACAGGCTCGTGACTGCTTTTCATTTTTTTAAAATCTGTCGTTGTTTTCATTTCCTGACTCCTTTCATTGAAAGGACGAAAAAGGGGCTAAAACGCAAATAAACCTTCTCCAGCAAGGAAAGAAGGTTTGCACTGCTAACTTTTTGAGAAAAATACGAAAAGACACTGAAACATCATTCAGCTGCATCTCCTGTATTTCACTTCATCTGTTTAACCCTCTGTCCCCGTCCGTCTCCGGATCAAGGCAGACTATTGTCTACTCTATTTTTAACTGGTACAGTTCCTAAAGGATACTGTCCGTTTCAATTATAGCAAATTATCAGAAAAAATGTGACATTTATTTAAACTCAATATCGGCCGAATAAATCCGGTGAGTCTCGCCTTGATTGTCCTGTAATAAAAGGACGCCTTCATCGTCAATTCCTAAAGCATAGCCTTCAGTTGTTCCCGCCGTACTTCTGGCAACGATTTTTTTCCCTATAGACACTGCATGAGCTTCCCAGAGAGGTTTTATGAGGGAAAAACCTTGAGAAAGATAGGTCCTGTAAAGCCAGGAAAATTCGTTGAGAATAGCAGCAATCACCTCTGCCCGGTTAAACGGCTTTCCCGCTTCTATATTCATGGAAGTGGCAATCTCACTAAGGTCATCAGGGAACCCGCCATGGTTAACATTGAGACCAATCCCGATAATCACCGACTGGACTCTGTCAGGATCCGCCTGCATTTCTGTTAAAATTCCGCAGAGCTTTTTCCCGTTAACTAACAGGTCATTAGGCCATTTTATGGACAAGGGCAAACCGGAAACACTTTCAATTGCCCGTGTGACGGCTACTGCAGTGAGTAAAGTTAACTGAGGAGCCTTCCGGAAATCTATTTGGGGCTTTAAAATCAGGCTCATCCATACCCCTGCTCCTTTTTCTGAGTCCCAAACTCTGCCAAGACGCCCCTTCCCTCCAGTCTGCTCATCTGCTACCACCACAGTTCCTTCACCCACGCCCTCATTTGCAAGCTGCTGGGCGACTGTTTGAGTAGACGTAACAGAATTATGGTAAACTACATTTTCAAAAAGATCGTTCTTTTTAATTCTTGAGTAAATATCATGTTCACTCAGCAGATAAGCACTCTTAGTTAATTGATAACCTTTGTTTTGCACAGCTATAATATCGTATCCTTCGTTCCTGAGAGCTTTAATATGCTTCCATACAGCCGTTCTGCTGCAATTAAGCTCGTTACTGATCTTTTCACCGGATAAAAATGTGTTGTCATTCTGTCTTAATAGTTTTAGAACTTTACCTTTCATCTGTTAAACTCCTTTTCTGCCCAGGCAAGGACCGCTTTTTTTTCATTAGCGACAGCCCCTTCCACAACAGCTTTCTCTATGCTTTTAAGCCACCGGCCAATCTCCCATCCGGACAATGCCGGGAACTGTGCTATAAGGTCCCTCCCGGTTACCGGTAAGTCACTTTTATTTTTTACCGGTAAATCATTATAGACCTCGTGCCATTTATCCGCTGTTATCGTTCCAGGTTTAACCAGTTTGACAAGTAGAATAGCAATATCCAGCCGTTGTTCGCCAAGCACATATATATCGTAAAGGCTCCACCCGTCTGAAAAGAACTGGTGCACTTTAGAATGAATTGTGATGACATCTTTTGTGAGGCGGTTTGACCTTTTATAGTAAGACAGTCCTGCCTTAGCACTTTCCGGGGCGTTATTATAAAGAGCAACAGACCACCATGTTAGAAGATCATTTATAAAAAGAGGTTTCTTCAAAGTCCTCAAACTGGATTGCACTTCCGCATTCTTAAAGACAAATGGGAGCTGTTGGAAAACCCGCTGTTTCAGGAGCCAGTCCCAGTCTATCCCCGATAAATTGGTCTGGCTCATTTTTTCTGTTTCCGATGCAATACGTTCGGCAGCGGGTTTTAATATTAATTCAGCCAGGTCGTCCATATGATCCTGAGTCTCTTTATCTATCTTAAAACCAAGCTGAAGAGCAAACCTGAGAGCCCTCAGCAGCCTGAGTGGATCTTCAAGGAACGGAGCCCGGCTGTTTCCGATTGTCCTCAGCCTCTTAGTATCAATGTCTTCCTTCCCGCCGAAGGGGTCAATGATTTCCCCTTGCAGCGTTTTAGCCATTGAATTACAAGTAAAATCCCTATTCCTTAAATCCTCTTTAATTGACTTGCCTTTAAATGTGCTTACTTCCACCGGTTTACCCTTTACAGGCACAAGGACTGTCCCGTGCTGTATACCTACATCAATCGTCCGGGGAAATACCGACTGAATATCTCCAGTCTCCGCCTCCGTAGAGATATCAACATCATGAACAGGGTTTGACAGGTACTCATCTCTGACAGCCCCTCCGACTATATAACTTTCAAACCCAGCTTCCGTCAATACGGAAAGCACGTACTTTCCCGCTTCTTCCCAAGTCATATTATCCCCGCTTTTTCAGTGCTTTGTCATAAATCGTTTCATAATCTGAAACAATTCTGTCCCGGTGAAACGTTTCGACTGCCCTTTTGACAGCCGCTTCAGCCATGCTTTCCTGAATTTCAGGGTGATCTAATAAATGTACAGCATATCCCGCTGCCTCTTCCAGATCACCAAGCCTGCTGATATATCCGCTTTTCCCGTGTTCTATTACTTCAGGAATACCGCCAATATCTGTTCCTATGACAGGTACGCCGCAAGCCATCGCTTCAAGAATAACGAGTCCGAAACTTTCTTTTTCAGATAAAAGAAGTTTTAGATCACTCATTGAAAGCAAGTCAGCCACTCGCTTCTGGTTTCCAAGAAAGCGGACATGCTCTTTAAGACCTAACTCGTTAACTAAGTCACAAATTACCGGCAGCTCCGGTCCTTCCCCTATGAGAAGCAAGACTGCATCTTTCTGGCGGCGAATGATATCAAACGTTTTTACCACATCCTGAACTCGCTTAACTTTTCTGAAATTCGATACGTGGGAAATGACTTTTTGGTTCTCTTGAATTTTCAGGTCTTCTCTTAAATCATTGCACACCCTTGGATAATAAATACGGTGATCCACAAAATTATAAACTGTTTCTATCGGTTTATCGATACGCAGGAGATCTTTAGTCTGGGTAATTAAACTATCGGATACAGCGGTAACCATATCGGATTTCTCTATACCGAACCTGATCATATCTGAAAGGGAAGGGTCATAACCCAATACAGTAATGTCCGTTCCATGAAGAGTCGTGACGACTTTCACATCATGCTCAACCATTTCTTTTGCTAAGTAAGCGCTGATCGCATGGGGGATCGCGTAATGCACATGGAGAAGATCCAGTCCCTCTCTTTTAATTACATCAGCCATTTTGCTTGCCAGCGCAAGATCATACGGCGGATATCTGAAGACTGAGTACTGATTAACTTCTACTTCATGAAAGAAAATATTTGATTTTTGTTCATCAAGCCTGAACGGGAGACTTGAGGTTATAAAATGCACCTCATGGCCTTTTTCTGCCAGTGCTTTCCCTAATTCCGTTGCTACTACTCCCGATCCTCCAACAGTCGGGTAGCATGTAATACCAATTTTATATGTCATATCAATCTCCTAATAACTCCCTGATAAGCACAGGCTTTTCACTGAAAAAGCCTTCTGCTGCATTGATGCCCGCTTCCTCTCCCAATAGACGTTCTCTTGCCTGCAGGTTTTCCAGGAACCCGCTGTTCAAAGGTGTCTGGACTGTGCCTGTCCGGGAAAAAAACTGGCTTTTAAAGCAGTGTAAAGCTGCATATTTTGTATCTCTGAATTCCGTAATATCTATAAGGAAATCAGGTGCTGACAGGCCGTTGATCTGATAAAAATACAATGCTGAAGGACGGAAAGCCTCTTCCGTTTCTCCTTCTAGATATTTTTTAATACCGGCTGAAAAAAAAGCTTCTTTTACTAATTCACCGCAATGGCCGTGGTCGGGATGACGGTCTTCATGATAAGGTGCAAACAGGAGTTTAGGTTTAAATTTGCGAATAAGCTTCACCAGTTCTTCAATTGCCTCCTGGCGGCAGGAAAGAAGCTGCCTGTCTGGAAACTGGAGTTGCACCGGCTCCGGAACTCCCAAAGTCTTGCATGCCAGTTTAGCCTCTTTTTGCCTGGATTCCACTGTTCCATTAGAAGACAGTTCAGCTTCAGTTAAATGCACGAGCCGGATATTCTTCCCTTGAGCCTTGTACTTCGCAATGGTACCACCCATTCCTATTTCCACGTCATCCGGATGAGCCCCTACAGCCAAAATGTCTACTCTGTCTTTATGTATCATTCCCCTGCTCCTTCTCAATTTCCCGCCACGTAAATTCGCCTCTTTGTAAGCCTGAAAGCAGAATTTCAGCTGTAGCCATATTGGTGGCTAAGGGGATTGTGTAAACATCACAGAGCCGGATCAGAGCAGTGATGTCCGGTTCATGGGGCTGGGCAGTAAGCGGGTCTTTAAAGAATATTACGAGATCCATGTCGTTTTCTGCAATCATGGAACCAATTTGCTGATCTCCGCCCAAAGGTCCTGATTTGAACCGGTGAATATCAAGTTTTGTCTCTGCCATAATTCTTTTTCCTGTCGTGCCTGTGGAATACAGGCGATGGTCTTTCAGCACTTCCTCATAAGCTATCGCAAATTTGACGAGATCGTCTTTTTTCTTGTCATGAGCTATAAACGCTATATTCATCAGGGAATACCTCCTAATTGGTTATCAATCAACGATCTGGTCAAGACCGTAAACGAGCCCGCTTAAATTCATTACTGTTTCACACGCCAGTTTGACACCGGGCATAAAAGAGGCTCTATTAAATGAGTCATGGCGAAGTTTTAAAGATTGGCCCTCTCCTCCAAAAATAACCTCCTGATGAGCGACAAGCCCCGGCAGGCGCACACTATGAATACGCATTCCTTCATATTCTGCCCCCCGCGCTCCTGACAGCTGTTCTTTTTCGTCCGGATGACCTTGTTTTTTTGGTTCCCTCACATCTGAAATCATCTGGGCGGTTTTAACAGCCGTGCCTGACGGGGCATCAAGTTTACGGTCGTGATGCTGTTCTATAATCTCAATATCAGATAAGTATTTTGCAGCCATTTGGGAAAATTTCATAAGCAACACGGCTCCAATTGCAAAATTAGGAGCGATAAGGGCGCCAAGTTCTTTCTCTTTTGCTATTTCAGAAAGCTCCTTAATGTCATCGTCTGTAAATCCCGTAGTTCCTACGACCGGACGAACGCCATAGTCAAAAGCCGTGAGCATATGCTTTTTACCAGTTTCCGGGCTCGTCAAATCAACAAGCACATCGCAGGCCACTTGCTGAAAGCATTCCGACATATCTTCAAAAATAGGAACATCCAGTTCTTCCATACCTTCTACGTCTTTCATATTAAGTCCATTATTCCTGCGGTCGACTACCGCCTGCAATTTAAATTCTGTTTCTCTCTCTACCATTTTCACTGCTTCTCTTCCCATATTTCCTCTAGGTCCTGCTATAACTATATTAATCATATTTATTCCTCCGTTTTATCAATTCTTGTCCAGCGGTCATTATCTCGTGTTTTAAATTTTTCCATCACCAGCCCGAAAGCTTCCTCCATATCTATATCCAAAGAATTAGCAAGACAGATAATTACAAATAGAACGTCTCCAATTTCCTGTTCCATTGTCTTCTCTTCTTCGGACTGCTTTTTAGGCTTTTCACCATAGTAGTGATTAACTTCCCTGGCCAGTTCGCCCATTTCTTCAGTCAGCCTCGCCATCATTGCCAGAGGCGTAAAATACCCTTCTTTAAATTGCGATATGTATGTGTCCACTTCCTTCTGCATTTCCTCAATTGTTTTACTGCTCATCTATTTCATCACTATCCTTTCTCACAAGTTCAAAAGGCTACACGATTATCGTAGCGAAAACGATCGTTTTTGACAAATGTTTTATTCCCTAAAAAAAAGCTTTCGGAAAAGTTATTAATATAAAAACGATGAAAAATAGGAAACCCCCATTGGCGTAAAAGAAAAAATTCCTTATAATGTAGCAGTCTGAACATTTAAGGAGGTGTGAGCTTTGATTTCTAAAATCCAATTTAAAAATATCTTTTTTATTTTATTGGGAACAGCCATTATGTCTTTCGGCCTTGTTTATTTTAATATGGAAAATAACCTGGCTGATGGCGGATTTACCGGCATTACTCTTATTTTATACTTTATTTTAAATATTGACCCTGCATATTCAAATCTTGTATTAAATATTCCTTTATTCCTTATAGGATGGAGAATTCTTGGCCGGAATGCTTTTATTTATACACTCATTGGCACACTTGCAGTATCCGTCTTCCTTTGGCTGTTTCAGCGTTATAAGTTTTTCGCTATGCCTTTAGATGACGATATGACACTGGCTGCTCTTTTTGCCGGTGTTTTTATTGGGGCGGGATTAGGAATAGTCTTCAGGTTTGGAGGAACCACAGGGGGAGTCGACATTATTGCGAAACTCGGTTTTAAGTATTTCGGGTGGAGTATGGGACGGACAATGTTTGTTTTTGACGCCGCCGTTATTACTTCTTCCTTAGTTTATCTAAACTACCGGGAAGCTATGTATACCCTTCTCGCTGTTTTTGTTGCAGCAAAAGTGATTGACTTTATGCAGCAGGGAGCCTATTCCGGCAAAGCTGCCATGATTATTTCGGAACATGCTCCTGTTATCGCATCGGCAATACTAGAAGAAATGGACCGTGGGGCTACTATCTTAAAAGGAAGAGGCAGCTTTACAGGCAATGACCGGGAAGTTCTATATTGTGTAGTCGGAAGAAATGAGATGGTCAGGTTAAAAAACTTAATTTCAAAAGTGGATCCTCATGCATTCGTGACATTGGCTGACGTCCAAGATGTAATTGGTGAAGGATTTACACTGGATGAAAATAAGAAACCAATTGAAGTATAAACAAAAATAAATGGCAAGGTACCCGAAAATCAGCGGGTTTCCCTGCCACGAACAAGCGGAGCGGCACAGAAAGCAAGCGAGTTTATTTTCGAACAAGCAGCCTGCATAAATGATTTTAGGTATAAAAAAATGGCTCTCACTTATGTGAGGGCCATTTTTATTTCACTGGGTTTTGCCCCAGCCTCTTACTTTAATTAATCGTTATTCATCATCACATACATGAGGATAAAGCGGACTAACTCAGCTACTGCTACTAATGCAGCGGCTACATAAGTCAAAGCTGCAGCGTTTAGTACTTTTTTAGTTTCCCTTTCTTCATCATTCCTTATCACTCCAAGAGAAACAATCTGGTCCATCGCCCTGTTCGAAGCATTGAACTCAACAGGAAGAGTGACAAGCTGGAAAAGAACAGCGAAAGACATAAGAACAATTCCAGCTAAAAACATTTCACTAATAGTGAGAAGCATGCCGCCAATAATTAAAAAGATAGAAATATTTGACCCGAAGCTTGCTACAGGGACCAGGGCAGACCTGAACTTAAGAAAGCTGTATTCTTCAGCATCCTGGATAGCGTGTCCAACTTCGTGAGCTGCTACAGCTGCTCCAGCAATAGAATTGCCGTAATAATTGTGCTCGGACAGCCGTACAACTTTTTTTCGCGGATCATAGTGATCGGTCAACTGTCCCTTTACAGGCTCTACAGACACATCGTACAAACCGTTGTCGCTTAATATTTTACGCGCTACTTCCGCACCGCTCATGCCTGAGGAAGACGCAACTTGTGAATATTTCCGATAAGTGCTTTTTACTCTTGAACCTGCCCACATTGGAATGAGCATCAAGATGGCAAAATAAAGTAAAAAGCCGCCGAATGTTTCAAACATGATGTAATTCCTCCTACAATATATTCTTGTTTTATTATATATAATTTTATCCAACCCGTCATTTAGTGTCAATTGAGATGACTCGGTTATTGCCCTCTATTTCTTTTTAAGGAATTTCTTAATATTTCTGCTTTATATGCGCGGTATTTCTTCCATCCCGCATAAGTAAGACAGCTGAAAACGGCTCCGCTTACAGTAATTATAAGCCAGTAAAAGGACGGGTCTGTAACCTCATCTTCCATTTTCCCTTCAAATATTTCAGTTAAAGCTTCTTCCAAAACGTCCATATGACGGTCCCAATCTTTCTTTGACGGCTCTCCGGCTGCCATTTTTCTTAAAAATTGCATTTGAGAATTGATCTTCTGGTATTGGGAAGCTTCTAAAGCTACACTCCAGGCAGGTTCCACTGTGCCATAATAGGCTAAAAATGCGTCAGTCTGCTGTGTATAAGGGTTCCCGTTTTCTTCTATAGACATTCTCATCCCATGTAACTCATTGAAGAGAGGATCCCTCATTTTCTGCCACAATGGTTCATAGCTATCTGCATAAACATCCATCAGCAGTCTCAGTTTATATGTTTTCATTACCCGTTCTTCGTGAGGCATAGAGGCGCTTTTAACAGCTGATAAAGTATCATCGTAAGCGGAAGTAATAGTCTGCATCTCTCTCATAGATAAACCTTGTTCCGCTGCACTCACTTTAAGAAATTTTTCAGAAAAAGTTTCCATAATCTTTGCTGCCTCTTCATAATGCTGCTCTTTCACATATTGTAAGATCGTATCACTCGACCGATTTAACTCAGACCAGCCCTCCTTACCTTCAGCATGTCCCTCATTTGTTCCGCTGAAGGAGAAAAAGATAATAAGTGCACAGGTTACTACTTTCCACCATCCTGTCATCATGCCTGTCCCTCCTCTTATTCATAATTCATTCTATGAATAGATGGACAAGAGTAGACCGAAAAAGAGGAAAGAATTCACTTGTGTGTTCAGCTTTAAATACGTCTATTATTAAAATTTTTATTCAATAAGTAAACAGTCAGCAAAGAAAAAATACTCAGCCAAAAAGTGAAATAAGCAATTTCCTGAATATAAGGCTGTATAGATGAAGCAACCCAAGGGTGCATATCGTATATGTAGTCAATAACATCATTATGGAGTGTCCATACTGCAACGACTGTTAAATGCCAAGGTTTAATCCGGTAATAAGAACTATAAAGCAAACCCTGCACAGCCATTCCCAAATGAGAGGCAATCAGCATGTAATTTAATATCCCTATAGGTGTACCGGCAGCAGCTGCAGCTAAAATCATAGCAACAGCCCAGATACCATACTTAAGAAGTGTCACTGCGGCAAATGCCTCAATCAAAGGAATATTTTTTCCAAATAGAAAAGCAGCAAGCACAAAACAGAAAAATAGGCTGGCTGTCGGGCTGTCGGGCACGAAGATCAGAAATACAGGAGGGGTGCCGGCAAGCTGATCCGCATACCAGATATATCCGTAAATTGTGCCAAAAACATTAATTATAAGTAAAAGCGCCAGGAACCACCGCTGGCCGATTAAATTTAAAAAGTAAGAAACCATCAGCATCTCTTCCTTTTAAAAAAGCTGACTGAAAGTTATCAGTCAGCTTCAGAATTATTTATTAATCTTCTTCATTCTCTTCGTTATTATCCTCATCATCTCCGCCGCCGTTTCCGTTATCCGGATCCTGGCCGTCGTTAGCGATGAATGCTGCCAGTGTTTCCAGTTCCTCATCAGAACCTTCAAATTGGCCTCCAGGCATTTCGCCAAGCCCGTTTTGGATAATCTCCATAACTTCTTCAGTGTCATAGTCGCTTTCGAAAATATTCGGTCCGGCAGCGCCGCCTAACATATCTCCGCCGTGACAGCCGATACATGATTCCTGGCTCTGGTAGATTTCATAACCTTCTGCCGATTCATCAACTTCCACGCCCTCGACAATTTCACCTTGCTGGGCAGCTGCTTCCCAATCATGGTCATCGACTGATTCCCAAGTAAGGAAAATGATAGATGCGACCCCTAATAACATTAAACCGCTGGCAATAGGTCTCTTAAGAGGACGACGTTCTTTTCCGCTGTCAAGCCAGGGAACAAGGAGCAGAGCCCCGAAAGCAACACCGGGAATAACTACGGCTCCTATAACCGTATATTGTCCAGCCGCAAATTCATACTTCAATAGCTGGTATAAAAATAAGAAATACCAGTCTGGTAACGGTATGTAACCAGAATCTGTAGGATCCGCCACCCTTTCTAAAGGAGCAGGATGAGCTACAGTTAATACTAAAAACCCTATGAGAAAAACAGCCCCAACCATCCATTCGCGAAGCAAAAAGTTCGGCCAGAATGCTTCTGTTTTTCCCGGATATTCTGAATAATCCTTTGGTACGTTCGGTTTCCGTTCAGCAGGGACACGTGAATCTCCTACGAACTTCATCCCTTTCCCGCGATGCATAGCTTTTCCTCCTTTTCATCTCCAGCGCCATTCTTACAATGGACCGGAAATTCCTTGCTTACGAATCATATAAAAGTGAGCGCCTAACAACCCTAATAAAGCTCCAGGCAGGAAGAATACATGAATCGCAAAGAACCGTGCCAGTGTCTGTGCCCCAATAAGTTCTCCACCAGCTAACAATGTTCTAGCAAAACCACCTATCACAGGTGCGCTCTCTGCAATTTCAAGTCCTACTACTGTTGCAAAATAAGCTTTCATATCCCAAGGGAGGAGATATCCTGTAAAGCCAAGTCCTAATATAACAAAGAATAACAAGACCCCGACTACCCAGTTCAATTCGCGGGGTTTTTTATAAGACCCTGTAAAGAAAACCCTTAATGTATGAAGAAACATCATGACAATAACCAGACTGGCACCCCAATGGTGCATACCCCTGACGATCATGCCGTGTGTGACTTCATTTTGTAAGTAATAGACTGACTCATAAGCATGAATAATATCCGGAACATAATACATCGTCAAAAACATTCCGGACAAAATCTGAATAACTACTACAAAAAATGTCAATCCGCCAAAACAATAAACAAAAGCTGAGAAATGATGAGCCGGATTGACGTGTTCAGGCACTTCATGGTCAGCAATATCACGCCACATCGGGGTAATATCCAACCGTTCATCCACCCAGTCATATAATTTCTGTAACATTCCTTACGCCCCCTTTATTAACTGCGCTGATTAATTTGTCCCAGATAAATCGCTCCGTCGCGGACTTCCACATCATAAATGTCCAACGGTCGCGTCGGTGGCGTACCTTCAATATTTGTTCCATCCCGTTCGAAACGTCCATCGTGACAAGGACAGTAAAACTGCTCCGGGAAATTTTCATTGGAATCCCAGTTCACCGTACAGCCTAAATGTGTACAGGTTGGAGAAAGAGCGATAATCTCGTCTCCCTCTTTATAAATCCAAGCAGATCTGGCTTGTTCCGACGTATACCAGCCGTCTTCCAGTTCCATCTGGAAATCAACGCGCTGTGGTTCATCAGTCAATTCATCTTCACTTATACCTATGGATACAAATTCAGAATCTGCGCCTGCTTCCAATGCTGGATCAAGTGCCATTCTGACCATGGGGCTCAGCATACCAGCTGCCATAAATCCACCCACGCCAGTTAATGTATAGGTTAAAAATTGACGTCTGGATACCCGGTGTCTTTTCTCGTTACTCACGACCTTCCCTCCTCACTTCCAGTTCTTCACACAAATTTCACACACAAAAAACATACTAAGACAGTATTATAATAGCCCACTAAAACAGGCTGTGTCAATAAAAAATCACTCAAATCGTTTTAGAAGAATAGTATCCTAGTTTTCTCTTGAAAGCGGTTCACTTTGCCACTTCGCTGTAAATATAGGCATAATTTGCTCTACCTGCTGTTCTATGAGACGTTTGAACTGGCTGGCCTCCAGAGAGTCAGGAGAGGAAGCAGGCATCCACAGAAGTTCATCAGGCAGCTTTTTCTCTGCCGCTTTCCATTCTGCGTCTGAAGTAACATAGATAATATATTTAAACCCTTCCTGATAAAAATGATTGTCCCAGGCTTTCAAACGCTTTACTCTTTCTTCCATACTTTCTGAGGTTAGATATGTAAAAGAAGGCAATAAAAAAACACGCCCGGTAAACTGCTTTTCCAAAGATTCGGAAAGGTAGCCCGTAAATTCCCCCATGGTAATGATCTGCTTCTCTGATTTTCCCCATTGAAGAGGAATCAGTGGAATAATAGCCGTATCCACGTATTCTCTAGCCTGCTGGTAAGTCTGTATATGAGCCTGTGTCCATCTCATAAATGGTAACACTCCTTTAATTTTAACTGAATTCCGCAAATAGATGGTACTAAATGCAAAAGAAAAGCCCTACTCTTCCAGGGCTTTTAATTCAGAATATTTTTTAGCCAAATTAAGAAAAGCTGTTTCGTCTCCGCTCACAAGTGCCTGGTCAATTTCTTTCTCAAGATTTTTAACCCGGGAGACTCTGAGCGATTCTTCCAAAACCATTTCTGCCAATAAACTGTTTAAATTTTCCTCTTCTTTGTTTACAGGCAGATAAGGGTTTTCTTCCAAAACTGCCATGTATTGAGGCACTGTCTGTTTATCCTTAAAATTCAACTGGATATAAATATCCTCATTGCGATTGAGCCTTATGTCGTGAAATGATTTTTCCGCATCCATTGTGACGTGTTGGTTTTTATGAAACGCGAAGGGCACTTGATCAACGTCGTTTGCCGAAATCATCAAAGCTTTTGGACAACATTCCGCCTGCTCTACAAAGTGAACTCTCTCCATTAAAATATCATCACTCATAAGGAAGTTCAGTAACCAGGCGCACTCCCGCCGCTTCAGCTGATAGGTTTCTAAAAACCACTTTAAGAAATCCCGCTTATCAATGACTGGAACTGGATTATTCACCACGACCCCTCCCTTTAAATTTAATACCGGGGACAGAAAACTTAAACATTTGACTGAGACTTTTCTTAATATAATAACTATTCTCCAATTATTCGAATAATCCTGCTTAAATATCTTATTTTTATTTACTTTTATTACAGGCTGTACTGAACCTATAAGAAAACCTTAATCATTTGGTTTTTTCAGCTCAACCAGCCGCTCTTCGATATCAAATCGGTGAGGCTGCATTAATAAAAGCTCTTCCAATAAACCGATAGCCTGTTCCTTTTTACCGGCTGCCAAAAAAGCCATTGACGCTTCTTCAACAAGCACCTCATCTTTTGATAAAGAATCAAGGGCCACTTGATAAGATTCTGCAGCTTCAAGGACATTATCTTCCTCGAACAGGGCCTTCGCCCGGAACTTTTCAAATAACGGATCAAATTCCCCAAAGTCATCAAGGAAAGTTAATAAATCCAAAATTGCCTCATAATCTTCTTCATTATTAAAATAGACAAGCAGCTCTTTAACAGCCGAAACATTCGACGGGTTCAAAGCGATTACTTTTTCCAGAAAAGTCTTTCCTTCTTCATGTTTCCCTTTAGAAAACTGAAGTTTCGCCAATTCAAGATAAAGGTCTTCATTGAATTCATCTTTCTTGATGCCTTCTTCAAGAACTTCCATCGCTTCTCCCAATTTCTTTTGGGCGATATAAGCTTTAGCCAGATAACTGTATACCGTTGTATAATCAGGGTCCATTTCAATCAGCCTGGTGAACGCCGATACCGCTGTTTCATAGTCTTCAATCTGTAATGCTGTAAAACCGAATCCAAATAAGCCATCAGGAGTTTCCTCATCTTCGAGCCCTTCCCGGTAATAGGCTAAGGCATCTTCAAATTCTCCGGTCGCACTGTAGGCTTCAGCCAGTTTAAGTTCAGGCTGTATTGGCAAGTCTTCGGGAAGGCTGCCATTGTGAATCGCTTTTTTATAATACGAAATGGCCTGCTGATAGTCTCCCCGGTTTAAGTAAAACTCTCCTAATCCGAACTGCAGGACTGCTTCTTCCGGTTCGCTTTTTAAGGCGTCAATGAGCTTTTGTTCAGCCACTTCTTCGAGTCCTTGAGATTCATACAGGTCAGCTAACAGCAGCTGAGCCTGGACGTAAGCAGGATCTCCATTCTTTATCTCAGTAAGCATCTCGATTGCTTCGTCTTCTTTTCCTAATTCACTGTAACATTCCGCTGCAAAAGCAAAAAGTTCACCATGATCAGGATACTGAAACATCAGTTTTTCAATGATAGTTAGAGCCTTATCTACAAGGCCTAGTTCAAAATAAAGTTCCGCAATGGTCCTTTTTGTTTCGTCATCTGCTGTTTTTTCGAGGGCTTCAGTTTTCTTCAACCCTTCTTCATGCTGGCCTTGTTCAATTAGCTGGATAGCGTGCGTAAGTTTTTCTTCCATTATAGATGCTTCCTTTCTTTCGTTCTCTTTTCCCCATTTTATCTCACTTGGCAAAGGAGTCAACAGAACTGCAGGAAACACTTTAATCTTTTTACTATAAATATTTGTGCACAGCATTTATAGGAAGAAACTGTTCCGGAATAATTGAATTCAGTTCTCCACCTTCAGCTGCTTCTAAGAACCACCTGGTGCCGGCTTTAACGACTTTTCCTTTTAAAATAATGATTTCTGGAAGGAGTATGTGTTCTGCTTCTTTTTTTTCGTTAAAATATAAAAAATAATCTGCGTCACTCCCTGAATCAAAGCTTCCTTTCTTAGGATATAAACCAATTCTTTGCAATAAAAGCCTTGAAACCTCCTCTCCTGGTTCTGGCAGATAAAAAAAGCTGTTAATTCTTAAATTTTTGACTGTTTTTTCCCATTTACTCCGGGCATATTTTTCATCAGAATTTGATAGAGCAGAATGCTTACAGTCAAAAATGAACATCAGTCTTAAAGGAAAAGCAGCTTCCAGAAGCCTTTGCCATCTTGTTTTCTCTATTTCTTCCTTTGTTTCAACGTAAAAAAGTATAACCGGTACAGCCATCTTTTTCAGTTTTCTTACCCAGGAAGGAGTAAGCCGGCGGAGAGAAACCCGGGGCGCATAAATATAATTAACCGGGCAATCCTTCAGCTGAAATCTCGCTTTTTTAAAAACATCTTCAGTATCCGTTTCATATGTGATAGGAAGTATTCTTATAAATGTCGAAAAACCTGATAACAGCATTCTTTTAATATAGGAGGGGCCATAATTGTCATCAAACCACTCTGCTGCCTCCTTTTCAAAAGTGACATGGCCAGGCTTCACTTTAAAAGGCTTCGTAATCACCTGCATATCAGAAGATGAATGAGGTGCACAGTACTTAATTACTCCGTTCTCCACTTTAACCTGCCTGTTGGATTTCGCGTCGGGGTCCCATACCTCCATTACATATTTCATATGAAACCAACTCCGTTTCTTTATAGACAAGCTATGTGGAAAAAGAGACGGATATGCATCAGAACACAAAAAAGAACTGCCCCTTAGTTTAACTTTGGAGGTCAGCCCTTTTAAAAGTGAGTGATTTATTCACCTGATAAATAAGCCAGGTTATTAAAAAAAGATGGGTATGACACGGCGATCGCTTCAGTGTCCTTAACTGTAACAGGTGTACTGGAAATAAGACCGCATAAAGCCATAGCCATTCCAATACGATGGTCACCGTAACTCTCTACAGTTTCTCCGTGCAGCCCGGTTTTCCCGTGTATAATCATCCCGTCTTCAGTCGGTTCAATAGAAGCACCTAATTTTTTTAACTGGTAAACCACTGTGTCAATCCTGTTCGTTTCTTTTACTTTCAGCTCTTCAGCATTTTTAATAACTGTGGTTCCTTCTGCCTGTGTAGCTAAAACGGCTATAGCAGGAATTTCGTCAATAAGTCTCGGAATAAGGTCTCCGTCTATGGTGACCGAAGACAGGCTGCTGTAGCAGATAGTTAAGTCTGCTACTGGCTCGCCCCCTAAATGCCGTCTGTTGTTTACAGTGAGGTCAGCACCCATTTGTTCAAGGACATCAATTATACCGGTACGCGTAGGATTCATGCCAACGTTTTCCAGTATAATTTCACTCCCCGGCACTATCGCCCCCGCTACCAGCATAAACGCTGCAGAGGAAATGTCCCCGGGCACATGAATCTCCGTTCCTTTTAAGCTTTGGCCGCCAGTTACGGAAGCAGAGCGATCAGTTATACCGAGAGAAACCCCGAAAGTTTCAAGCATTCGTTCAGTATGGTCGCGCGATTTAAAGGGTTCTGTCACCTTGGTTTCCCCTCTGGCGTAAAGTCCTGCCAGCAGGATAGAGGATTTTACCTGGGCACTTGCCACCGGAGAAAGGTAGTCAATCGCCTTTAATGAGCCGCCTCGAATATGAAGCGGCGTATATGAACCGTATGCGCGCCCGTCTACTTTTGCATTCATCATTTTAAGGGGACCGGTTACTCTTCCCATTGGCCTTTTAGCGATTGAAGCGTCCCCCACCAGTACGGAAGAAAAATCCTGCCCTGCCAGAATGCCTGAGAGAAGCCGAATTGTCGTGCCAGAGTTGCCTGCATCCAAAACGTTTTCAGGTTCTCTTAGTCCATGTAGGCCTTTTCCCTCAACGTAGATGTAATCATGCTTTTCCTGTATATCAATACCTAAATCTTTCATGCAGGAAATCGTACTTAGACAATCTTCACCGTGTAAGAAACCGTATATCCTGGACTCTCCTTCTGCCAGAGAGGCAAACAATACAGCGCGGTGGCTGATTGATTTATCGCCGGGGATGCGCAAGCTCCCTTTAAGTGTGTGTTTAATAGGTTGTACAGTATTAATCACCAGGTATCTCCTCCTCTAAGGGGCTTCATATGTCTCATACATGTGCTCTGAAAGCTTTGCTTTTGCCAGGGTTAGATCTTCTTCAGACCTGAAACTTAACCTTAGTACCCCCATGATATCTTCACGGGCCTCTATAATTCTGATGTTAGTAATGCTTATCCCGGATTGGGCCAGAATGGCTGTGACATCAGAGATAACCCCCGGATGGTCCGGTACATCAACGAACAAATCATAAAAAGGAAGGAGAGCCCCTTTCTTTTTAGCCGGCAGGTCATCACGGACTGCTTTCGCTTCAGCGAAAAAAGAGTAAATCTGATCCTCGTCTCTTTCAACGAGCATTTTTTCCACTTCACTCATCATTTGCTTCCAGTCTGCAAGCATCGTCAGCAGTGTTTCTCTATTATGCAGTAAAATATCCCGCCACATGCCTGGAGAAGCAGAGGCAATTCGTGTCACATCTCTGAACCCTCCTGCTGCCAGCTGGGAAACAAGCGGTTCTTTTTCCCCGGTTTTTGCAACTTGATGAACAAGGCCCGAAGCGATAATATGGGGCAAATGACTGATAAGCCCTGCAAACCTGTCATGTGTCTCAGGATCTAATTCAATAAATTTAGCCCGGGTAGCCTTCAGGACGTTTTGAAGCTGGATCATTTTAGCAACAGGTATGTCTTCTGTAGGAGTCAGTATGTAAAAGGCATTTTCAAACAGCCTTTCCCTTGATGCTTCAACACCTGATTTATGGGAACCCGCCATTGGATGCCCACCGATAAAGAACACACCTTTCTCGTTTAAAAGGCTTCCTTTTTCTACGACAGTTTGTTTTGTGCTCCCTACATCAGTAATCAGGCTCCCTTTTTTTAAAGGCAGGTTTAATAACTCATTTATAACCTGTATAGTGCTTTCAACAGGGGTGGAAATAATGATGATATCGGCTTCCGGAGCTTCATCCTCGAGGGAAACCGCTGCATCATCAATTACCTGGAGGCTTTTAGCAAGTTTTCTTGCCTGCGGGTCTATATCGTACCCGGTGATGGTGGTGCCGGGATAACCCTTTTTTACTGCCAGGGCAAGAGAGCCTCCAATCAGCCCCAGCCCGATAATTAATATCCTTTTACTCACAATGAACCTCCTAAGCGAGCCAGTCTGTCAGTTCTGCAATTATTTTATCATTTTGTGCCGGTTTACCTAATGTAATTCTTACTGAGGAAGAATATCCTAACGCCTCGCCGTTTCTTGTAATAAACCCTTTATGGAGTAAGTATTCGAAAATTTCTCCTCCCGGTTTTTCCAGGTCCATTAGTATAAAGTTGGCTTGAGAGGGAAAGTATTTAAAATCATTTTCCTTGCAAAAGGTTTCGTATTTTTTCATTTCCCGTGCATTTTTCTCTTGGCAGTCCCGTATGAACTGCTGGTCATCCAGCGCCGCAGCGGCAGCCGCCTGAGCCATGGAATTAGTATTGAACGGTTCGCGTCCCGGGTCTACAGCCTTAATAAGATCAGAATGGGCCACCCCGTAGCCAACACGCAGAGAAGCTAAACCGTATGCTTTGGAAAACGTGCGTAAAATGACTAAATTAGGATAGTCTTGAAGTAACGGCAGTGTGTCAGGATAATCAGAAGCTGTGACGTATTCAATATAAGCTTCATCACTAACCACAATCACATCTTCCGGCACGTTTCTGATAAACCGTTTAAATTCCTCGTCATTTACATATGTGCCTGTCGGGTTATTTGGGTTACAGACAAAAACCATTTTAGTATTTTCGTCTATCGCACTGAGCATTGCCTCTAAATCGTGGACGCCGTTCTTAAGAGGGACTTCCTTCACCTCGGTCCCTTCTATTACCGCGTTATGCCGGTACTGGGGAAAAGTAGGAGCAGCCGTGACGATATTGTCCTCAGGCGTGAGAACAGATCTGCATAAAATTAAAATAACTTCATCTGATCCATTCCCAAAGATCAGCTGATCTTCCTCCACCTGGAGCATAGCCGCTGTTTTCTCTCTTAATACTCTCGCATACCCGTCTGGATAGACAGCTACATTTTTAAATGAATCCAAGATCGCTTTCTCAACGTCCGGTGAACAGCCATATGGATTCTCATTAGATGCAAGTTTAATTACTTCGTCAAGTCCCAGTTCTCTTTTTACTTCCTCTATTGGCTTTCCTGGCTGGTAAGGCACAAGATCAACCATCGACGGTTTCACCTTCATCTTTAACCCCTCCACTGCTAACATTCTTTACCCTCTATACTATTACGAAATGAGATCTTGTACAAACACTTTTATTTCCTGAAGCGCTTCCTTTTTCGTTTTTTTGTCTTTTAATTCTTGCTGGCGTTCCGAAATGAATTTGACAAGAGCGCTTCCGACAATAACCCCATCGGATATACCCTGAAAATAGCGGACATGCTCTCTCGTGGATATGCCAAAACCTGCCAGAACAGGGACTTGAGCCGTTTTTTTAAGTTCGCTGATATTAGAGGCTAATAAGTCAGAGAAACTCTCACGTGTGCCAGTTACTCCGAGTGAAGTAACGTAGTATAAAAACCCATCACCTAAACGGCTGATTTTTTCCATCCTATGGTTGGAGCTGGGAGCGATTAAAGAGATTAAAGAGATACCTTCCTCATTACAAAGCTTTCTAAGTTCATCACTCTCTTCAAAAGGCAGGTCAGGAATGAGCAGACCGTCAACGTCTGCTTTTTTCATCTCCGATATTAATTCATTGAAACCTAAAGATAAAACGGGATTAATATACGTAAATAGCACAACAGGTATTTCTAAACCTTTCTCCCGTGCCTCTTTTAATCCTTGAAGGGCTTTTCTCAGACAGCCCCCGCCTTTTCTTGACTGCTCGCCGGCTTCCTGGATTACCGGACCGTCGGCAAGCGGATCACTGAATGGAACCCCCCACTCTACAGCATCAACACCGGAGTCCTGTAATGTCAGAGCAATATCAATAGAGGACTCATAACTAGGATGGCCGCTCATAATATACGGCACGAATTTGCTTTTTTTACTTTGAAATTCAGTGTCATTTAATCTGTTCATTCTATTTCCTCCCCTAATGCGTCCTGAATCGTATGAACATCCTTATCGCCACGCCCGGATAAACAGACGAGAATAATGTCATCCTTAGACATGCCAGGGGCTTTCTTCTTCACATAGGCTAAAGCATGGGCTGTTTCAATGGCCGGCAGGATCCCTTCAAACCGGCATAAATCTTCCAATGCTTCTAATGCTTCTTTATCAGTGACTGCCTCATAATTAACCCGCCCTGTGTCACGCAAATGGGCATGTTCAGGACCTATCCCGGGGTAATCGAGCCCTGCAGAAATGGAATACGGTTCTGTAATATTTCCATCTTCATCCTGGAGAAGGTAAGACAGTGATCCGTGAAGCACCCCTTTTCTTCCTTTTGATAAGGTAGCCGCGTGCTCTGGTGTGTCAATCCCTTTTCCGGCTGCTTCCACTCCGGTTAGTTTTACTTCGTCTTCTATAAATGGATAAAAAATACCCATGGCATTACTTCCTCCGCCTACACAGGCAACTACTTCATCAGGAAGTTTACCTGTTCTTTCACTCAGCTGCCTTTTACTCTCCTCTCCTATAATGCTCTGAAAATCTCTTACCATCATAGGGTACGGGTGGGGACCCACTACACTTCCTATTAAATAAAATGTATCATGAACGTTAGCCACCCAATGCCGGATTGCCTCATTTGTTGCATCTTTGAGAGTTTTTCCGCCTGAATGAACTTCTATGACTTCAGCGCCGAGAAGCCTCATGCGAAATACGTTTAATTCCTGGCGCTTTATATCTTCTGCGCCCATAAAAACTTTGCACGTCAACCCAAATCTTGCAGCCACCGTCGCAGAAGCCACCCCATGCTGGCCTGCTCCTGTTTCAGCAATGATCTGGGTTTTTCCCATTCTTTTTGCGAGAAGAGCCTGGGCAAGAGCATTATTAATTTTATGAGCCCCTGTATGATTTAAATCTTCTCTTTTTAGAAAGATCTGCGCTCCTCCGTAATGGGCTGATAACTGCCCGGCGTAAGACAAGGCTGTAGGACGGCCTGAATACTCCTTCATTTCTTTATGAAGTTCCTTTGCAAATTCAGGGTCATTTTTTATTGAATCATAAGCTTCTTCCAGTTCTTCTAACGCATACATAAGCGTTTCAGGAACGTATTTTCCTCCAAAAGGTCCGAACCGGCCTAAATGGTCAGGAGCCTGATATGTTTTGCTCACTGCTTTTTTCATTTCTGACATCTTCCTTTCGTCCTTTTTCCCGTCTGTCTCAATTCCTGACGAGACATCAATTCCTGAAGGCTTATAAGCCAGCAACTTATAAATATTATCTGTATTCACACCGCCTGCGATTAAACAGGGAACACCTTGGCGTTCTGCTTCCCTCGTATAGGCGGGAACAGCTTCCCAGTCAAATTGCCGGCCGGTTCCCCCCCAGGCTCCGGAAGTTTTTGTATCAATGACATATCCATCAGCTGTACCCTCATACTTTGCCATCTCATTTACTGCTTCTTTATGATGATGCAGCGTTTTATAAACCTGCGCTCCACTTGCAGATTTTATTGCTTTAAGTTCCTCAGGCGGTTCAGTGCCGTGACACTGAACGATATGAAGCCCTGCTGTTTTAACTGTCTCTAATACTTGTTCTGCAGGGGCGTTAACAAACACACCTGTAAGTTTTTGGCCGGGATATGGCTGCTTATTCCTTTGCCATAACGCGACTTCTTCAGAGTTGACTTGCCGTTTACCCGAAGCAAAAATGAAGCCCAGCATATCTGCTCCCGATTCAACTCCTTTTAAATAATCCTGCTCACATCTCATTCCGCAAAATTTGAGAGCTGTTTTCATTTTTCATCCCTCCGTATTGAACAGGGAGCGTAAAAAGGCCTGTTTATTATCACTTTTCATAAATCCTTCTCCAACCAGAAGACCGTTCACGTTTTCGTTCAAAAGAAAGTCGACGTCTTTCTTACTATGGATTCCACTTTCACTGATTAACAAAGCATTCTCCGGAATAAGAGGACGCAGGCTGCTCGTAATTGAAAGATCTGTTTTAAAGGTAGATAAATCTCTGTTATTAATCCCTATTAACCGGGGTGTAACATGGGCCAGCACTTTTTCAAGCTCGGCTTCATTATGAACTTCCACTAATACTTCCATGCCGAGTGATTCAGCCTGAGCATGCAGCTCTGCAAGCTGGGAACCTTCTAAAATAGCTGCTATTAATAAGATAGCATCCGACCCGATCCTCTCAGAAAACGTAACTTGTTTTTCATCTATAATAAAATCTTTCCTTAAAATGGGAAGGCTCACTTCTTTTTTTATATTAGTCAGATAACTGGCATGCCCCTGGAAAAATTCCTCATCAGTTAAAACGGAGATCCCCGCTGCCCCAATTCTTTCATACTCTTTTGCAATCGTTACAGGTTGGAAATCACTAGTTAACAGCCCTTTTGACGGGCTTGCTTTTTTAACCTCAGCGATAATTCCTAATGGATGCCTCGAATGTTCAATTGATTGACAGAGAGACACGGGCGGTTTAGTTACAAGTCGTTCTCCTGGCACAGCCAGCGATTCTGTCTCTTTTTTCTTCTTTTCAACAATCCGGTCTAAGACGCTCATGAGGTAGCCGCCGCCCCCTTTTCTTTTTTCAAAGCCTCCAGGTGATTTAGCACCTGAGTGCCCATCGCTTTGTTACAAGTATGAATCCCTTCCGATATTGAAGACGCAGCACCTTGGACATATAGAGCTGCTCCCGCATTTAATAGAACAAGGTTGACAGCCGCCTCAGGAGCCCGCCCTTCAAACACCGACCTTATTAGTTGAGCACTTTCAGCGGAGGATGAAGCTTTGGCCCCTTCCAAAGTCTGTCTTTTTAAGCCGACTTCTTCAGGCGATATATTAAATTCTTTAATGGTCCCATCCCGTACTTCAATCAAATGGGTCTTTCCCTGAACAGTAATTTCATCCAAACCGTCTTCACCACTGACAAACAAAGCCCGTTCAACTCCCAAATGCCTGGAGGCTTCAGCCATTTTCTTTGCTGCCTCTCTGTCATATACACCGATTAAACGGTGAGACGCACCAGCCGGATTTGTTAATGGGCCGAGGAGATTAAAAATCGTCTTCATCCGGAGCTGTTTCCGTACCGGCGCCACATGTTTCATGGCAGAGTGATAGACAGGTGCAAACAGAAATGCCAAATGGTGGTTTTTAAGCATCTGTTCTGCATTTTTTTCATTGTCCTGAAAAGGAATACCTAGCTCTTCAAGGACGTCTGCACTGCCGCTTGTAGAGGATACACTCCTGTTTCCATGTTTTGCCACTTTCACTTTCATGGAACTTAATAAGATCGCAGCGGCTGTGGAAATGTTAAATGTACCGGCTCCGTCACCGCCTGTCCCACATGTATCCATCACTTTAAAGGGCAGAGTAAACTGTTTACTTTTTCTCTGCATCCCTTTGGCAAAGCCGACAATTTCTTCCACTGTCTCTCCTCTGAATTGAAGCACAGACAGGATTGCGGCCATTTCTTCCTGGCTGTGTTCCCCTGACATCATTTGTCCGACAAGCTGTTCTGCCTCTTTCTCGTTTAAAGATGTATTGGACATAATCTTTTCCAGTGCTCTGCTCATCTCTTTATTGCCTCCTCTTTTTCGAACCTCTGCTCAGCTAATTTAATTGCGTATATTAACGCTCTTGCCTTATTTTTAGTCTCTTCATATTCATTTTCCGGTACGGAATCCTGAACAATTCCTGCCCCGGCCTGCACATACGCTGTTTTATCTTTCAAAATGATTGTCCTGATAGCAATACAGGAATCAATAGCCTGGTTAAAACCGCAATACGCAATGGCGCCTGAATAAACCCCTCTTCTTGTTTGTTCCAGTTCCTGTATAATTTCAACTGCCCTTACTTTAGGCGCTCCGGAGACGGTCCCTGCCGGATGAGTAGAAAACAACGCATCGAAAGGATGGGAGTGAGTGTGGAGCCTGCCTGTCACCTTTGTAATTAAATGCATGACGTGAGAAAAGTAAGAGACCTGCATCATATCTTTAACGGTCACGGAACCATACTCGCTAACCCTGCCTAAATCGTTTCTCGCTAAATCGACCAGCATCAAATGTTCAGCACGTTCTTTCTCATCTGCGAGAAGTTCTTCCGCAAGTTCGGCATCCTCTTCAGGTGTCAGTCCCCTTTTTCGCGTTCCGGCAATTGGATGGATTTCCATCTCCTTATTCTCATCCACTTTTACAAGACGTTCAGGAGAACTTCCAATGATCTCCTGGCCATCCATCCGAATGTAATATAAATAAGGGGAAGGGTTTATTTTTCTTAAAACTCTGTAAAGCGAGAGCCCGTCAGATTGCACAGGGAGTTCGAAACGCTGCGATAATACAGCCTGGAAAATATCTCCCGCAGCAATATATTCCTTCACTTGCTCTACATGGTCAGTAAACTGGTCTTTAGTGTAATTTGATTGGACCCCATCAAAAATGTCTTCATTGCCCGGCTCCTCCATCGAAACAATGGATACAGGATCAGCGTCATCCCGTTCAATCTTTTCAAGGATAGTCTTCAGCTTTCGTTTGCCACCCTCATAGGCCTCTTTTTTATCGAGGGAAGAAGTATCTTGTAAGTGAACGACCGTCAGTTCCTCTTTTTCGTGCTGATAAGCAAGAATGGTTTCACAAAACATAAAGGAAACATCGTGCTCATTACCTGGTGAATTTCTCGAAAGCCGCGGCTCATAGCATCCATATGCCTCAAACCCTAAATAACCGACTGCTCCGCCTGGAAACGGTAAATCTGGCATTTCCGGAGATACATTGATATAGGCTAAAGCTCTCTCCCAGGCTTTCTGAAAATCTTTTTCTTTAAATAAAACTTCTCCCTCTTTATTTTTAAACAAAAAGAGATGGTTATCATCGTGAAGAAAATAGGCCGGGTTTAATCCAATAAATGAATAGTTTGCCCAGGGTGATAAAGGGTCTTTACTTTCCAGCAGGAAAGCTGCCTCTTCATTAAATAAATGGAATAACTGAATGGGGGTTTTTGTATCTGCAAAGACTTTCACTGAAACAGGAACCGTAGAATAAACGGCCGCGGATGTGTAAAACCGCTCTTGGGATAATGTTTCCATTTCAATCACCTCTCTCATTTGACAGGGATTGAAGTATGAGGGATGTGAGGTGCTGTTTAAAAGACAAATAATACCTGCCTTTTTACAGCATGGTTGAATAGATTACAACTCATAAAAGCTAAAACGCCTGCCCAAGGGGCAGACGTGTCCTTATATGGATACGCTCATCTCTGCTCTCCTCAACTCCAACTCTGCTCTTCTCTCTTCTATATTTCTATTAAAATCCTTAAATACTCTTCATCTCATCTAAACTTAGCTTATTGAGTATACTAACGCGATTCCTGTTTGTTTGTCAAGGCTAAATCAGGCCGCAGCTTGACTGCATCCTTTAAATACACATGGTGAATATCATCTGATCGTTTGGCTGTATTGACAGTCACCATTAATCTGATGCATTTTTTAAGTCCGTCAGGAACAGAAATTTCCTGTGCACACATCACCGGCACAAATTGGTATCCATCTAACTGCCTTAGAGCCCGTGCCGGAAATGTCGCATTTAAATCGTCAGTCATAGTAATCATAATATGAGAAATATCTTCAGGAACAACATTATTCTTATCCTGAATCTGTTTCATAACTTCCAATGTGGCTTCAATAATGGAGCCCGTGTTGTTTTCTTCCACAGTGGTTGCCCCGCGAATCCCCCTTATCATTTCAAATTCCCCTCCTTTTTAAGCAGTTCAGAAATGTCATTCTCCTTTACAGGAAGCAGTTCCGGATGCCCAAGTTCTTTTAGAAGGACAAAATTAATCTGCTTATATGACGCTTTTTTGTCCAGTTTCATTCTCTCAAGCAAGCGGTCTCTGTTGCATTCTGCAGGAATTTCCAGCCTATATCCCAGTGTATTCATGTATTTGCAGGTACTTTCGTATTCTAACGAATGTTTATATACTTTTTCACTCAGCTTAAGGGCAAAAAGCATGCCGACAGCTACGGCTTCTCCATGAGTCATCCTGCCGTACCCTAATTCCGCCTCTATACTGTGCGCAAGCGTGTGGCCAAAATTAAGGAACGCTCTGATCCCCTGTTCCTTTTCATCTTTTTCCACTATTTCTGCTTTAACTTTAATTGAACGTCTGAGAAGTTCATTTAAAACATCTGTTTTTATTGACTTAAAAGACTGAATGTTTTCTTCTACCCATTTTATAAAAGAAGGATCAGCTATAAAACCGTGTTTAATAACTTCAGCAAAGCCTGACCGCCATTCCTTTTCAGGCAGCGTGTTAAGCATTCCGGAATCATAAATGACTGCTGATGGAGGGTGAAACGCACCAATCAGATTTTTTCCCAATGGATGGTTAATACCTGTTTTACCTCCTACACTGCTGTCATGAGCCAGCAAAGTAGACGGCATCTGAACATAGCGGACGCCCCTCATATAAGAAGCCGCCACAAACCCGGCTAAATCTCCAGTTACTCCCCCACCAAGAGCAATAATTACCGCTTGTCTGTCGAGGCCGTTTTTTAAACATTCTGTGAGGAGACGTTCATACTGCTCAAAAGATTTAGAAGCTTCCCCGCTTGGCACTGTGGCAACATAAGGCTTGTTTTCCGCAGGAAAAGATTGAACGATTTCATCCAGGTACAGGCCGGCCACCGTGTCATCCGCAATGATTATAAAAGCACTCGCCTTTTTATCGAGAGATTTATTTATCAGCTCATACGTTTGATATCTCAGATCCGTATCAATATAAATGGGGTACTTGGTTGTCTCGCTGTTAACAAGTAAGCGGGGAGAGGTCATTAAAACCTCCTCGCTTCCTGTACATAATCTTCATAATGCTTTTTAATATCATCCATCGTATCTGAACCGAACTTATCAAGAAATGCATCGGCCAGCTCCCATGCTACCGCCGCTTCACAAACCACAGCAGCGGCGGGCACAGCACAGCTGTCCGAGCGTTCAATGCTGGCTGTAAACGGTTCTTTTGTGTCAATATCCACACTTTGAAGAGGTTTATACAACGTTGGGATTGGTTTCATGGCACCGTGAACAACAACAGGCATACCATTGGTCATTCCACCTTCGAATCCTCCCAGGCGGTTGGATTTTCTGTAGAATCCACGTCCTTCTTCATAAGCAATCTCATCGTGAACCTGGCTTCCTTTCATTCTGGCTGCTTCAAAACCGAGCCCGATCTCCACCCCTTTAAATGCATTAATGCTTAACACTGACTGAGCAATCTTCCCGTCAAGTTTCCGGTCATAATGGACAAAACTGCCCAGCCCGACAGGCACGTTTTCTGCTATAACTTCTACGATACCTCCAATTGAGTCCCCATTTTCTTTAGCTTCATCAATAGCCCTTTTCATTTTTTCTGAAGCGTCTTTATCCGCACATCGGACTTCAGAGGACTCAGTCACCTCTTTAAGTCCGCCAACTGATGTGAAATGAGGCTGGGCACTTACTACGTCCCCGATTTCAAGAACGTGGCCGCAAAGATTAATATTAAAAGCCTTTAGAAGTTTCTGGGCTACTGCACCTACTGCTACCCGGGCCGTTGTCTCCCTTGCGGAAGAGCGTTCGAGCACATTTCTCATATCCCTGTGCCTGTATTTAATCGCTCCGTTTAAGTCTGCATGTCCGGGCCGGGGCCGGGTAATTTTTCTTTTCACTTCCTGTTCTTCTTCTTCCGATAACGGTTCCACTCCCATAATTTTAGTCCAGTGTGTCCAGTCTTTATTTTCAATATGGAGAGTAATTGGGGCGCCGGTTGTTTTACCATGGCGGACGCCGCTTGTAATTCTCACTTTGTCTTTTTCAATTTGCATACGCCGGCCGCGGCCGTATCCTTTTTGCCTTCTTGCCAGATGCTCATTAATGTCTTCTTCTGTGAGCGGCAGCTGGCTTGGTACCCCCTCAATAATAGCGGTCAGTTCAGGACCGTGAGATTCTCCTGCTGTTAAAAATCGCATGCCTTATCTACCTCTACTTTCTTTATCGCTTTTATGTGTTAAAAAGTTATTATGTCTATTGTTGATGATTTTAACGTATTTTTCAAGGATTATATATGATTTTTTTGAATAAAGCGAATACATACAAATTAAATATCGCTTATTTTTTTATAAAAGAAAGTGTCTTCAGCCTCCAATCCGTAACGGTTGGCCTGAAAAATCTGTTCGGTGCTCCCCACAAAAAGAACACCTCCCGGTTTTAGTGCCCGGCTGAATTTTTTGTACAGCTCATCTTTTGCCTGTTCTGTAAAATAAATCATGACATTTCTGCATACAATCAAGTCGTAATTCCTGTCAAAAGAATCTGAAAGCAAATTATGCTTTTTAAAACTCACAGCCTGTTTTAATTCCTTGCCTACCCGGTAGCCTAAATCTTCTTTAGAAAAATATTTTTCTAACCTTTCACTCCCTACTTCTTTCAGTGCCCTTTCCGTATAAAAACCTGCTTTAGCACGGGCGAGTACAGCTTCATCCAAATCAGTTGCTAATAAGTTAATTTGCGGATATTTCCTGTAGTTATGTAAGAGCATCATTAAAGAATAGGGTTCCTCTCCTGTTGAACAGGCTGCACTCCAAACTTTAATTTTAGGGGACCTGGCCAGGAGGCGGGGGATTATTTTCTCTTCAAGCACTTTCCAACGCTGGGGATTTCGATAGAACTCTGACACATTTATAGTCATTCTTTGCAGAAATTCTTCAAATAAAAAGTGATCTTTAGCTACTGCCTGAAAATAGTTGTCAAAATTAGAAAAACCTCTTTTATCTCTTAATGATGTTAATCTTCTTTTCATTTGTCCTTCTTTATATAAAGACAGATCAATTCCAGTCTTCGATTTGATATTTTCTGTAAATTTATTATAATCGTCCATTATGACACTCCTTATCCTGTTGCTGAAACACCTCTCTCTACTTGTACCATAATTTATCTTTTGAGACTATAAGGCAAAATAATAAAGCTGCCGTTAAGGCAGCCAGATTGTCGAGGTACCCACATTTTATAAAAGTGCGAGATTCTTTTTTACTTATTTTAATGGAAAGTAAATTTGAACTGTGATTGAAGAATGAAAGGTGGCGACTCCTGCGGGAACCGCAATAGGTGAAGATCCCCGAGAGTGATTTTCTCTCGGGAGCTGAAGCAGTTCCTGCAGAAAGCGTACACCTGAAGTGATGAAATCACTCGTTATAAACTTAGCTATTAAAAAAGACTGTTGAGAAGAGTTTCTCAACAGTCTGGCTGCCTTACAGGCAGCTTTAAAGTGTGGATACACGTTGGGACATCCGCCCTTTTAAATCCATTTATTAAGTGTTTTTCCGTATGAAACTAATTCCTCGTCTTTGAAAAACAGGTTTATTTCTCTTTTCGCACTTTCTTCCGAATCAGACCCATGAATTATATTCATAGAGACCTGTACGCCGAAATCTCCGCGGATAGTGCCCGGGTCAGCCTCTTTCGGATTAGTTTTGCCCATCATCTTTCGTGCTTCGGCAATTACCCCGTCACCTTCCCATACCATTGCAAATACAGGGCCTGAAGTAATAAAGTCAACTAACTCCCCAAAAAAAGGCCGCTCTTTATGTTCCCCGTAATGTGTCTCAGCAAGGTCCTTGGATATTTGCATAATTTTAGCCCCTGTTAATGTAAACCCTTTCATTTCGAATCGTGAAACAACTTCCCCGATTAAATTGCGCTGCACGCCATCAGGCTTGACCATTAAAAAAGTACGTTCCATGTTTAAAACCCCCAAGTATGTAGTGTAATAACAAACCTTTTTGATTATAGCAAAATTTCCGAGAATACACAATTTTCTCCAGTTTAATTTATGGTTAGCGTTGCTATTTAAATTTCTGCTTTATCTGCCTTTCCTACCCGATGACAGGAGCAGGCAAAAAATATTTTAAGAAAGCATTAAAAAAATAAAAACGAGCTCTGTTATTAGAGCCCGTCTGTCTAAAATTTTCTGTCACCTATATATTTGGCTATTTGGGTTAAAGCTTCTTTTGCCTGGCTTTCCGGCAATGGTTCAAGAGCAGTTAGTGCTTTATTTAAATACATATCTGCTACTTTCTTAGAATAATGGATCGCGCCGGTTTGTTTTATCTGCTGAATAACCGATTTCATGTCAATAGCTTCCGTCCCGCTTTGCTGTAAAAAAGACACAATCTTATAATTAAGGCGCCTGTCTCTCTCCATTGCATAAAGGGCAGGCAATGTCACGTTACCCTGGGCAAGATCGCTCCCGGCCGGCTTTCCGAGTTCTTTTTCTGTGCCGACAAAATCAAGGATGTCATCGGTAATCTGAAAAGCCATCCCTACGTAATAGCCGTACCTTTTAAGCTGTCTTTGAACCTCGGGGGCAGCCCCTGCGACAAGAGCTCCAAGCTGACAGCTCACAGATATTAAAAGAGCCGTTTTTCTTCGGATACGACGCAAATATATCCTGAAATTCTGCTGCCAGTTAAACTGGTCTCGAATTTGTTCAACTTCCCCAATACACATCTCTACCATAGCATCTGCCAATATATGGTGCAGTTCGGGGTTGTCGCTGTATGTAGCAAGCTCAATCGCTTTTGCAAATATATAATCTCCGGTATACATAGCTACACGGTTATCCCATTTAGACTTAATCGTTTTTTTACCCCGCCTCAGTTCAGCGTCATCTATGACATCGTCATGGACGAGAGACCCCATATGAATAAGCTCTAAAGGAACCGCTACATGCTTAATAGTGTTCAGGTCATAATTTCCAAATTGAGCTGCAAGCAGGACAAATACAGGACGTATTCTCTTTCCTCCCGCTTTTAATAAATGGGAAGAAGCTTCCTCTAAAACTGGATGACGGGCATCAATATTATTTTCAATTTCTTTTTCTATTTTAATGATATCTGGTCGTAAATACCAATAGATGTCAGTTAGTTTCATTTTTGTCCACCTTGCTAAACAGAGTGAAAATTTCCGGCAGGGTTCCAGATAGAGATATTTTGCACCTTTTTCTTCAAAAGGTTTAATTCAAATGATAATTCATAAAAACGGTGTAATCCTTCCAGATGTTTTTCTGAAAGTTCATAATTTAAATTTGAAAAATAATCTTTCCAAAACCGGAAAGAACCGCCTAATTGAAATTGTATAGATTGAATCATTTCCTCAAAGCCGCTCTCGATACATTGCTGCTTACTGTTAAGGAATTCACGGTGTACGTCAGCGAGGAGAAGCGACTGGTTTTTCCAGGCTTCTTCCCGCACCGCAAAAACAGCATAAGTCATCGGCAAACCTGTAAAATGCTTCCATAATTCCCCGAGATCATAACAATATATATCTGGAGGCAAGGAAAATTTCGCCAGTATCGCATCGTCTCCGATCAGCAAACAGCCATCGTGCTCCGACATCATTTGGGAATATTCAGGGAAAGTTGTTTGATAACCAACATTCAGCTGATAGAATTTTTGAAGAATAATTTTCAATAAATTTACTGAGGTTGCGGAACTTGATGTTAATGCTATCGATTTACCATCTAATTTGTCTATAGGATGTTTGGAAAATAAGAAAATGGAACCTACTTCCCTAGTTGAAGAAACAGATAAATCAGGAAGAATTTTATATTCCTCGCTATGTTCACCATAGGAGAAGGAAGAAATCCCCCCTACATCCACAAGTCCTCTTTCCATATCTTTGTTCAGTTTAGAAGGGATGGCCGGCACAAATTCACACCCTGCCTGTTTAAGGCTTTCCCGGTCAGCATAATAAAACATGGGCCGTATATTCGTATAAGAGATTTCACCTATTATTAGGCTCATGATGTGCTCCCTCCCCATCTTTTAAACAAATCATGTGAGACTCCTATTTGATCAAGCACTTTTCCCACCATAAAAATGACCAGCTCGTCCATAGATTCAGGATTGTGGTAAAAACCCGGCATAGCTGGAACCACAATACCGCCAAGATCACTTATCCTTTTCATATTTTCAAGATGAATCGAACTGAGCGGTGTTTCCCTGGGCACAATGACGAGTTTTCTTCTTTCTTTTAAGACGACATCCGCCGCTCGTTCAAGCAAGTTGCTTGAAATCCCATGGGAAATTTTTGCAAGCGTCCCCATAGAACAAGGAATAATAATCATCCCGTCGCTTTTAGCTGATCCGCTGGCAATAGGGGCAGAAAAATCCTGCTGGGTATGGTAATGAAAATTCGAATGGTCTCCAAAAAGATCCGTTAAACATTTTTCTTTATCACTAATGTCCATGTTTAATTCATAGTAGAGAACCTGCCAAGCTGCACCAGTCAGCAAAAAATGAACAGTATGGCCCTCTTTTAATAAAGCCTGAACCAATTTAACTCCGTATATTGCCCCGCTTGCCCCAGTCATTGCTACTGTAAATACTTTTTTCTGATCCGATTTTGTCATATCATCAAATCTCCGATCGTAAAAGCAAGCATAACCATACTAATTATTCCGTTCATGGTAAAGAAAGCTACATTCACTTTTGAAAGATCGTCCGGAGACACCAGTGAATGCTCATAAACCATGATAGCACCGACAATAAGAATCCCCGAAAGAAAGATCCATCCGAGTGGTGTAATAAAAAACAATGAAAGCATCGCAGCGAAACTGATAATATGAAAGCCTTTAGCAAATAAGAGAGCATTGGCAATACCAAAATAACTTGGAATAGAATATAAATTTACCTCTTTATCATATGAGGCATCCTGAGTCGCATAGATTACATCAAATCCTGCAGTCCACAAAGCTACTGCAACGAAAAGCATGAAAGCTTCCCATGTTAAGGTACCGGTAGCGCCTACCCATCCGCCAAGAGGCGCAATGCCAATCGTTATTCCGAGAAATACATGGCATAACCACGTAAATCTTTTAGTATACGAGTAAAATACGAGGAAAAAGACTGCCACCGGCAGTAAATAAACAGCAAGCATATTTAACTGGAAAGCAGCAAAAAACAGTAAAGCGAATGAACCAGTAATAAAGGCTGCCGTTTCCATTTGTGATAATAAGCCTGCTGGTATTGCTCTGTCTTTTGTCCTTGGATTAGCTTTATCTATTTTTGCGTCAATCAGCCTGTTCAGTGACATGGCTGCGCTTCTCGCCCCCACCATTGCTAACGTAATCCATATCCACTCCGCTAAAGTGGGCCAGTTTCCCTCTATTAGCAAACTGCCTAATACTGCGCCAATAAATGCAAATGGCAAGGCGAAAACAGTATGTTCAAATTTTATCATTTCTAATATTATTTTTATCTTTTTCATTCTGGAACCCCTTTTTGTACATGCCGAAAAAATTATCATTAATTAAGTAAGTCTGGAAAGTAATTTTATTATTTTGTTGCAAAATGGGACGCAACAGCACCACCGGAATAAGATTTATATTTCACATGAGAAAATCCCGCTTCATAAAACAGCTGTTTTAATTCTTTCTTACCAGGAAAACTCTGACTGGATTCCTGAAGCCAAGAGTATTCTTTATAGCTTTTTGCAAAAATCTTCCCAAATACCGGCATGATGTATTTAAAATAGCCCCAATACACATGTTTAAACCCGGGCATCGTCGGCTGTGACGTTTCCAGGCATACAGCCATCCCGCCTGGCTTTAAAACTCTCCTCATTTCTTTAAGCACTTGTAAATAATCAGGGACATTCCTCAGGCCGAATCCGATTGTCACATAATCAAATTGGTTATCGGCAAAGGGAAGTTCCATTGCGTTCCCATGGATTAATTCAATTTGGGGAAGCTCTTTTTCTTTTACTTTCTCTTTCCCTACAGACAGCATATTTTCGCTGAAATCAAGCCCGATAATTCTGCTGTCAGCTCCTGAGGCCTCAGCCAGGTGAATTGTCCAATCTGCTGTTCCGCAGCAGACATCAAGCGCTGATGCGCCTTGAAATACCTTCATCTTTTTCATCGTGTCTTTTCTCCAGGCTACATGACGCTGAAAACTTATAATACTGTTCATCTTGTCATATTGTCCTGAAATAGATTCAAATACGTCGTGTACACGTTCTTCTTTTGTTCGAGCCATACTTTTACCCTTCCTCCACAGCACACTGTTCTTTAAGCCGGTATTTCTGTAATAATTCATCAAATCTTAATTGTATATAATCTGCTGAACCATTATTATGCCGTAATAATTTCTCCAGTTCAATCATTGAAGCTTCGATATAAATATTAAACTGGTCTATTATAAATTTTTCATTAAGACTATTGAGTTTAATTTCAGATGAGCCGTAGAAAAGATTTAAGGCTTTTCCGCAGTAGCCGTGATCGAGAAAAAGATCTCTTTCTGCAAGAAGTGATTTAAATAAAAAGAATTCTTCAATCAGTGCAACTCTGTCAGCCGAACCTGTGAATTCAGCAATGTTTTTAAGGAGCGATGTGTAAACGTTCTTAAGTTCACGAATACCAGGCTTGTATTTTTTCTTGTGCTGTTTATAAATGCTCATTTTAGATTCATTAATATCCTGAATCGATTTTGCCATAACTCTGATTAACGGCACATCTCCCAATTGTGACAGCACATAATAATATAAGCTGCTGTAATAATCTCCAGCAAGAACGGTAAGCTGGCGTTTTGTTTTTAATGTTTCCGTGCCCAGTCCGTGGACATTGACAGTTTCATGAGTGTCAAGTGCAGCCTGGACAAACAGGGCAGTTAAAATACAGTCATGTATGTACTGGCGCGAGTAACCTTTATCTTTAAGCATATAGAAAAGAACAGCGGCTTGATCTGTATCAACCACCGGGTCTTCTAAAAATTTTTTTATATAAGGATGGCTCACACGAGTATAAAAACTGTCGAACACCCTGTTTAATTCCTTGTTGTAATTATCGAATGCCCTCATCTGAAATCCCCCAGCGTCAAAGTCTGTCCAAAATATACGTTCGATTCCACACATGTCTAGTATATCACAATTGTTTCACACCGATAAGCAATCCTTTTATAAAAACTCAGGTTATGTATATGTGAATCAAGTAAGAAAAACAGCCCCCCTTTTCAGGCAAAAAGATCTGAAAAGAAAGCGCTGTCAAAAAATAAAAGCAGGAATACCCCCTGCTTTTATTCCCCGTTTCTCATTTCTCCGTGGGCTGTTTGAAGAGTTGCCTTGCCCCGGATTTTAATAGCGGACGTATGTTCAGTAAATTGAGCAATCATCATTTCATTTTTATCCAGTTTTTCTGAGTGATGAAAGCGTGTATCCGTTCCCCTCGTTAACCCAATAACGTTAACACCGTCTTCGTCTGCTTTAATTACAATATAATCATTTGAATCTGCCATAGTATACTTTCTCCTCCCCATTTTGACTAAATTAACAGTAAGTATGCAATATAAACAGCTGCCAGTACAACCCCGACAGGCAACAGCCAGCTCAGCAGTTCATTTTTTTCATTGTTCTTCATTCCGTTTCACCCCTTAACTATCGTGCTCCGGAACTTGTTATTTATTCTTTAATAAGGGAAAGCACTTCAGCCCGTGCTGCGTCACTTCGCTCGAACGCACCTCTTACAGCGGAAGTCACTGTCTTTGATCCCGGTTTTCTGACCCCCCTCATAGTCATGCACATATGTTCTGCTTCAATCACAACGATAACGCCTCTTGGTGTTAGCGTGTCTACAATTGAGTCAGCTATTGTTGAAGTAATTCTTTCCTGAAGCTGAGGCCTGCGTGTGACCGCTTCAACAGCGCGAGCCAGTTTACTGAGTCCTGTTACCTTACCTCCTTTTGGTATGTAACCAATGTGTACTTTACCGAAAAAAGGAACGAGATGATGTTCACACATTGAATAAAAAGGAATATCTTTTACAAGGACTAATTCTTCGTGATCTTCTCCAAAAACCGTCTTAAAATGTTCTTTAGGATCCTGGGATATCCCTTGAAAAACCTCTTCGTACATTCTTGCCACCCGTTTTGGAGTATCTAACAGACCTTCTCTGGATGGATCTTCACCAATAGCTTCCAGGATCATCGTTACGGCTTCTTCTATTTTAGCATGATTGACTTCACTCATTAAAACGGCCTCCGTTTCTTATTTTAGATGGACAGGTCGTTAAAATTCTAGCACATCAAATGAAATAAAAACAAGAAAACGGCCTGTTTCACTGGATGCTTAGAATTCGCAGAAACAAAAAGTGTTCCCGTCAGCTAACTGCGGGAACACTTTTCATAAACCTTTAAGCCCTATATGTAATTACTTAACTGCATCTTTAAGGGCTTTACCTGGCTTGAAAGCCGGTACGTTGCTTGCAGGAATTTCGATTTCTTCTCCAGTTTGCGGGTTACGGCCTTTTCTCGCCGCACGCTCACGCACTTCAAAGTTACCAAAGCCAATTAATTGAACTTTATCGCCTTCTTGAAGTGAACCAGTGATGACGTCAAAAACTGCATCAACTGCACTTGTAGCATCTTTCTTTGAAAGATCTGTTTTTTCAGCAACTGCATTGATAAGTTCTGTCTTATTCATACCATTCACCTCCTCCCAAACTTATAGTTGTGCTATTCCTTTTCTTTCACAATCATAAGCATTTTATACTTGTTTCCCTGCAATTCATGGGATAACAAGGCTTATGTTAAACGAAAAAGCTTAATAATTCAACATTTTTTGCGTATTTCTTGGTTTTTTTATTATTTTTTTACCTAAGATGGCAAGAAAAAGCAAAAAAACACCTAAAAATTGGATAATACTTATCGCCTCTACTCTCGCAACGCTTTCCAAGGCTGGAAATTTTAAAAATGGATTCTCTATAAAAATAACTTATAAATGCACATAAATTCAAGCTTAAAAATAAAAAAATAAGCCCTCCTTATAGGAGAGCTATAATATAATGGCAATCAATCCGCCTGATCCTTCGTTAATAATTCTTTCCAGCGTTTCTTTTAATTTATATCTTGCATTTTCAGGCATTAATGAAAGTTTGGCTGAAATCCCTTCTCTTACAATTGAATTCAGCGAACGGCCAAATATATCTGAATTCCAAATTGAGAGCGGGTTTTCTTCAAAGTCCTGCATTAAATAACGGACAAGTTCCTCACTTTGTTTTTCAGTTCCTATAATCGGCGCAAATTCGGACTCAACATCTACTTTAATCATATGAATGGATGGAGCGACCGCTTTAAGCCTGACACCAAACCTGGAGCCCTGTCGGATAATCTCAGGCTCATCGAGGCTCATATCATGAATAGTCGGAGCTGCAATGCCATATCCTGTCTGCCTGACCATTTTGAGTGCTTCTGCTACCTGATCGTATTCTGATTTAGCAAATGCTAAGTCCTGCATAAGTTCTAATAAATGGTCTTTTCCTCTGATTTCCACTCCCACGACTTCCATAAGAATCTGGTCATACAAATCTTCAGGTGCTTTCAAATCTATTTCAGCTACACCTTGCCCCATTTCAATACCGGCCAGTGTCGCTCTTTCAATAAAATCATACTCGAAAAATTGTCCGACTACACGGTCTACGTCTCTCAGCCGCTTAATATCTTTTACTGTTTCCCGAACGGAGTGTTCGTAGTTTTCCCTTAACCAGTGCTGTTCCTTTAAAACCATCACCCAGCTAGGAAGATTAACATTCACTTCATGAACAGGGAATTCAAAAAGAACTTCTCTCATTACCGTGTGAATATCCTGGTCGGTCATACCTTCAATATTCATTGCCAAGACCGGTACATCGTGCTTCTCCTCTAGTTCAGCTCTAAGCCCTTCTGTCTGAGGATGGGTCGGGTGGACGGAGTTTACAAGTACAATGAACGGTTTGCCTACTTCTTTAAGTTCGTCAATAACTCTTTCTTCTGACTCAATATAATCACTTCGGGGGATTTCACCTATAGAACCATCTGTGGTGACTACCACACCCAGAGTAGAATGCTCCTGGATCACTTTTCTTGTACCAATCTCAGCTGCTTCCTGAAATGGTATAGCGTCTTCGTACCATGGCGTGTGAATCATTCTCGGGCCGTCCTCATCTTCATAACCTTTGGCACCTGGTACGGCGTATCCTACACAGTCAACAACTCTGATATTTACGTCCAGCCCTTCGTCCACATGAATAGAAACCGCCTGATTTGGTACAAATTTAGGTTCTGTCGTCATTATTTGTTTACCTGCTGCACTCTGGGGAAGTTCATCCTGGGCTCTGGCACGGTCTGAGTCCGATTCAATGTTTGGTATAACAGCAAGCTCCATAAACTTTTTTATAAAAGTTGATTTTCCAGTTCTTACTGACCCTACCACCCCTAGATAAATGTCACCACCTGTTCGTTCTGCAATATCTTTAAAGATATCCACCTTTTCCACAAAATCGCCTCCTGCTCAGTTTCTAAGTAAACTCATTCATGCGGACATGATTGAATTCAAGTCTTTGTCTCTATTACTCTATGATGTTGTCCATCGTTTATGACTAGTGTGTTAAAAGATTTTAAACTTTCATTCTCGTCTACTTGAATACATATGCCTTACAAAGAAAGATTAGAACGGCAATCCTTTGCTGACTGAGCAGTGACTGTACTTACAGGCATTAGGAAAAACTGGTTTACTGCAGGCCGAAAATCCACTTTTCCGAAGCAGCCCTTCGGGAAAATGACATCAAAAAAACATCCAAACAATTCAGAAGGAATTGTCCGGATGTTTTAAAGCAATAGTCATTTGTCTCAACATCTAAAAGTCTAAGGTCTATAAAAGTATTTAATTATACGTCATCTCCTCGCTCGCCCTCACAGAGGAAAGCGCCCAGGGATAAGCCCCCGCTGCTAGTCTCTTCCTCTGCCAGCTCAATTGAAAAGCTGTATTCGCAGCAGCAGGAAACAGGTTGTCTGCTCACTCAGCTGTTTTGAATACAACTTCTCCATCTTCTGCTGTCTGAGGAATGGAGTAAGCAGGCACAAAAGGCGAATGTTCCACTAACAGCCACCGTAAATCATCGCCCTCTTCATAACTGTCTTCCCCATGCTCGTCCAAATAAAATTTAATATCCAGAGAGTAATCTATGACGATGCTGCCGTCTGTCTGCAGCAGCAAAGGGAGCCGGTGATCAGGATGAAAAGGACTTTCAACTACAGGTTCTTCATCGTAATTCAGCTTCTCATAATCCAGCTTGAGCAGTTCGTTCCCTGCCACTTCTTTGACGGGAGCATAACGATGCTCGCTGCGATACTGAAAAACCCTTCTTTCCAGCTCCTGAATAACACGCACGGTTCTTAAATCAATGAGTTTTACTTCGGGTGTTTCTTCAGGAGTCACCAGAACATACTGAAAGGTTCCGCCACTTTCAAAGGAATTTCCGGGAGGAGATTCGAGATAGGCAGGTACAAGCTGAGAGAAATTTATCGGATATTTACGGAAAACCGGTGTGTCTGCATCCCTGGTTTTAATTGGCAGCACTCCTGTATTTTCCTGATACCTCAAAACCGCACTCTGGACAGACTGGAGCTGTTCTTCATAGACAGGCTGATTTTGCCTGCGCTGTTCTTCAGGATAGAGGCAGCCTGCCAAAAAAATTAAAGCGCCTGCTAACAAGGTGAATTTCAAAATTTTATATTTAACCATAATATCCCAACCTTATGTTAAACTCTTTTTTAGTCCGGGACAGGGCCTGTAAAAACTACGAGGAAAATAATTAATCCCGCTATCATTATACTGATAAAAGAGATAGTCAGTAATATGTAACGTAGAATTCCTGAGAGTTTTTCTTTAGTAAAAATAGTAAGTATGACTGAAAAAAACATTAAGCCCATTCCTATAAATGACACCCACATTTTTGTCATTGGATCTTCAAACATTTTCTTTTCCTCCCGCATACTATTCGACATAATAAAACTATAACTAACATTATTAATTTAAAATCCTGAATTATTATAGCACAGCCTTTTAATTAAACAAAGAAAAAGAACCGGAGAAAAGGGGCCCTTTCTCCGGTTAATATGACTAAACACTGCCTGTAATGATATGACAGCCATGCATCTGTCTCTAGTATATTTATGCGGGCTTTTATGTCGATGACTCATAAAAAAGCCTAGAATCACTTAGATTTTTGAAACATTTTTGCTAACGTCCCGAAATCCATTGGAATCTGGTTTGAGGTGATCGCTTTTACCAGTTCATCTTCCTTTTGTTTAGAAACCGGCACATTAGCCATTTGTGCTACCTGGTGAATTAATTGTCTTACATTTTTTTCATTGCTAAGATCAGTTTGATTGACAGACTGGGCTAATTTAAATAAATCCTGGTGTTTAACATTTGTTTTCTTCTCCAGGTCATCAAAAAAAGAATTGTTTTTTCTTTCCACACGTCATCCCTCCTCATACTAATATGTGCTCATATAGTATGCATGAGTTAGGAATTAGTGAAGGATTGATAAAATATTTTACGGTTCAAAGTGGTTTAAAGGATCCTGGTCTCCAAGTTTTAAATCTTCCACTTCATGTTTTTTAACACGGCCCATCAGTTCAGTTACAGCCTCTTTTGCAGGCTTATTATCAAACAGAACGTGGTACAACTCCTCTGTGATAGGCATTTCAACTCCGGTCGCTTTTGCTACCTGGTATGCCGCTTTTGTTGTCCGGATACCTTCAACAACCATCCCCATTTCGGCTTCAACTTCATCTACAGATTTACCTTTTCCAAGCATGTTTCCCGCTCTCCAATTACGGCTATGTATACTTGTACATGTCACAATCAAATCTCCTAACCCGGATAGACCAGCAAATGTGAGTGGAGTAGCTCCGAGTTTTAATCCTAAACGTGCGATTTCAGCCAGCCCCCTGGTCATTAAAGCGGCTTTGGCGTTGTCTCCAAAACCAATACCATAAGTCATCCCTGTACCTATAGCAATAATATTCTTTAAGGCTCCCCCGATCTCCACTCCGATTAAGTCAGGATTGGTGTACACCCTGAAATGCTGGTTCATAAACAGATCCTGAACCTGCTCTGCATGCTTCATAATTAAAGAAGAGCTTGTGACTGTGGTAGGCTGGCGGCGGCAGACCTCTTCCGCGTGGCTTGGCCCGGACAGAGCAACGACCCCCGTCCGCAATGATTCCGGAATCTCTTCTTCAATGATCTCCGAGATACGCATATGGCTTTCCGGCTCAATTCCTTTACTGGCATGAACAAATAATAATGGCTTTTCAATATGCTCTCTTGCAGTTTTTAAAACTTCTCTCATCGCTTTTGTCGGAACAACAGCGAGTATAACATCAGCTTTATTAAGAGCATCGCCGATACGGGTGTAAGCTGTAATATTCTCCGGCAGCTCTATTTCAGGCAGGTACCGCGTATTGATTCTATCTTCATTTATGGCATTAACCTGGTTTTCCGACCTTCCCCACAGAGAGACCTCGTGTCCATTATCGGACAATACAATTGATAGAGCTGTCCCCCAGCTTCCTGATCCTAATACCGCTACTTTCGCCATCAGACTACCTCCTCTTAATTTGCAGGTGATTTTTCTCCTAATTTACTCTCTGTACCTTTAATTAATCTTTGTATATTTGTTCTATGTTTCCAAAACGATAATCCCGTAATAACAAGTAAAAAGTAAATGAAATAAACAGGATAACCGAAATGTTGAAAAAATACAGAGGTGGTAAGTGTGGTGCCGGCTACAAACAATAAAGAACCAAGCGATACAAAACGGGTAAATATAATAGCTAATATAGCAACAATACCTGAAATTAAAGCAGCAGTAAAAACTAAAGTAGCGAGAACCCCGATGGTTGTAGCTACCCCTTTACCACCTCTAAAGCCGTAATATACGGGCCAATTATGTCCAAGAATAGCTGCAAGGCCGCAGAAGGCTGCTATGAGGGGGTCTCCTCCGGACAGTAAATACCCTATCCAGACAGAAGCTATCCCCTTACCGCAGTCTAAAAGAAGGACGGTAATGGCAGGGGCGACTCCCATTACCCTTAAAGTATTTGTGGCACCGGCATTTCCGCTTCCATGCTCGCGTATATCAAGGTTTTTATAGCGTTTTCCGATAACATAGCTGAAACTCACTGCTCCAGTTAAATAAGATAAAATGATCGCAATGACTGACATGTGATCCCCCCTTCAATCAACCTTTCATTTATTTAATCGCTTTTTTTCCTTGCAATAATATGAATTGGAGTTCCTGCGAATCCAAACGCCGCTCTTATTTTATTCTCTAAATACCTTCTATAGGAAAAATGCAGTAAATCAGGATCATTGACAAACAGCACAAAGGTTGGCGGCCCGACTGATACTTGTGTAGCGTAATTGATTCGAAGCCTTCGTCCCCCATGATCAGTCGGGGTTGGGTTCATTGTTACAGCATCGACAATAACATCGTTCAGAACATGGGTTTTTACACGCATATTATGAGATTCGCTCACTTCTTTAACCGCCGGCAGCAAGTGCTGTATTCTTCTTTTTGTTTTGGCGGACAGAAAGATAACAGGCGCATAGTCGAGATACTGGAACTCATCTCTTATTTTCTCTTCAAACTCTTTCATGGTTTTATCATCTTTTTCAACGGCATCCCATTTGTTCACGACAATGACAATAGCTCTGCCAGCCTCATGAGCATACCCGGCAATTTTTTTATCCTGTTCAATTATTCCTTCTTCCGCATTAATAACAGCAAGTACCACATCTGACCGCTCGATAGCTTTCAATGCGCGGAGCACACTGTATTTTTCAGTTGATTCATAAACTTTCCCGCGTTTTCTCATCCCGGCGGTATCTATTACCACATAGTCCTGATCATCTTTCGTAAACGGCGTGTCTATCGCATCCCTCGTTGTACCCGGGATATCACTGACAATCACCCGCTCTTCGCCAAGGATAGCATTTACGAGGGATGATTTTCCTACGTTTGGTCTTCCGATGAGGCTCATACGAATAGTATCTTCATCGTAAGGATCTTCTTCATCTGCTGGAAAGTAAGATGCTACTTGGTCGAGTAGATCTCCAAGCCCGAGACCATGTGAACCTGAGACCGGAAACACATCTCCTATTCCGAGGCTGTAAAATTCATAAAGCTTTTCATGCATAGAAGGGTCGTCCATTTTGTTAACAGCGACAACGACAGGCTTTTTAGAGCGATGAAGAATTTGGACCACCTCTTCATCCGCCGCAGTTAATCCTTCTCTGCCATTAACTGCAAAGCAGATGACATCCGCTTCTTCAATAGCCAGTTCGGCCTGATAACGCATCTGTTCCAGTAATGGTTCATCGCCTATTTCTATTCCTCCTGTATCAATAATATAAAATTCATGCTGCAGCCACTCGCCCGAACTGTATATACGGTCACGTGTAACTCCCGGTTTATCTTCGACAATTGCAATTCTTTCTCCTACTATACGGTTAAAAATTGTTGATTTTCCTACATTTGGTCGACCAACAATGGCTAATACTGGTTTTGGCACAGTATTTTCCTCGCTTTCATCTGTAAATTCACACTTTACCATTATACGTTGAAGTCCATTGGAAAGAAACCTTGCATTAAGGAAATGCAGGTTTATCTAATGATTTTTTATCGCCTTTCTTATTTTCATATGCCGCATTATATTTTTATCGTTCTCCGGGGACAGGCGCAAACCCCTGAACATCAGGCATTAAGGCATCATCCACTCGTTCTGCTTGCATAAAATTTACTCCACCTATTCATATGTTCCAACGGAAAGAAGAGCTTATTTTTAAGAGGAAAGTGAGTGGTTTTTCTAAAATTAACCTTCCATAATTAATAGAGCCAAAATATTAAGCATTCATTTTGGATTTGAGAGTGACCGGTCTCCCTCTCGTTTTAACAGTTAATTCCGTGAGCTTCAATGAAATAAACTCAAGAAAAGACCAGACAAGAGTCAAGCCGGCGAGCAGGGAAATGACGTCTAAAATAAACATACTGTTAGTTCCTCCAACTGTCACAGTGCCAGACGAAAAAGCCATGGTCAGTTTTGAGAGCCCCATCCCTTGAAATATTCCTAAAATAAGACTGTACATTCTGCTGTAAATCCCTCGCAGGAAAATAAGCAATAAAGGCATGCTTGCTCCTACAATCATCCATTGAGGCGAATATAAAAGCCAGACAGGCTCTAAATAGGCTGCACGATGAATCATAAAAAAACAATTAGCAATTATAATACTGACTAAATAACCTTTAACAAGTTCTTTATTTGTCAGATTTCTCATTGTGTATAAACATAGAAGAATAAAACAAACCCATGCCAGATTCCATTCTATGAAATAAAAAGTCTGTTTAACAGAGGAGAAAATAATCGTTGTAAAGGTGAATACTAATAACAGAGTTCTATAGGAGGAAGCTCCCATAAAAAAATAAATACTGATTACAGACATCCAGGCTATCCAGTGAAAAAGAACACCTTCCATTTCTTCGATCCTTTCTTTATTAAAGGGACTGCCGTACAACCACACTTGTAAATAAGAGTAGCGCCCTTTTTATAAGCAGTTTCACCTTTTAGTTTACTATTCATACCTGAAGAACCTGAAAGATGCCTGAATATTTAATTTAATGAGGCCATAATAAAAGAGGCCGGAACAAAACTAAAAAAAAGTTTGTAAAAGACGACTGGACAAGCGTCCGCCTGGCTGACTGAAATGACTGCTTTTCTCAAAAAGAACATCCGAACAAAATTTTCAATTTTGTTCGGATCTCTTTATGATTACTATTCTTTTGTTTTGGCTTCTTTAAAAAAGCTTAAATATGACGGTTTGCGAATAACGCCGTATCAATGTGTCTCTCTGTTAACCAATTTTTTATTTCACCAGTCAATATGAAAGGAACTTTTTGAAGCTCTTTTATATTCCTGGCTCCAAGAGCAGCCATAATCATAGTGAGATCTTCCAAGAGATCATTTATTTGCTGGATGGTCTGCTCTTCCCCCTCTTCATTCAGCCATTTCAGAACTCTGCCCGCCATACCTGCTGCCTCTGCCCCGAGGGCTAACGCCTTTGAAATATCAAAAGCATTTTGGATTCCGCCCGTAGCTAACACATGAACAGGACCGGAAACTGCCTTTGCTTCGGCAATCGCAGCTGCTGTAGGGATCCCCCACTGGTCAAAAAATGCCATCCTTCTGGTTCTGCGTGCATTTTCAATTAGTGAAAAGTTTGTTCCTCCAAACCCTCCAATATCGACGAAGTTAACACCTATCTCTTTTAGCTGGTAAACCGTTTCACGGCTCATTCCAAACCCAACTTCTTTTACAATGACAGGAACTTCACTACTTTTTACAATTTGTTCGATCCTTGTCAGCGCCCCGGTAAAGTCCCGGTCTCCTTCAGGCATGACTAGCTCTTGAATAACATTCATATGAATTTGCAGCGCATCCGCTTCAAGCATATTCACGCAGAGTTTTGCCTGGTCCGTTGTTGCTTCACTTCCTACATTTGCAAAAACCAACCCTTTGGGATGGTACTGGCGGACAACTTTATAAGAATCCATTTCATTCTTATCTTTAAGAGCAGACATTTGGGATCCCACGGCCATCGGAATGTTAAAAGCATTTGAAATTTGAGCAAGCTGGCGGTTAATGACTTCCGTGTCTTTACCGCCGCCTCCTGTCATGGCATTGATAAAAATCGGCGAACTAAGATTAAGTCCGCCGATGTCAGTTGAAAGTGACACTTCTTCTACGCTTATATCAGGAAAGGTCCGGTGAATAAATTGAATGTCATCAAACCCTGATGCTCTTGATTGTCCTGTTTCTAATGCATGTTCAATATGATCTAACTTTCTTTTTGCACGGCTCAATTTATCACCTCTAAAACCCTTGTTTATAAATTAATTCTTATATTTCTTAAGTTGATCCCCGATCACATCACCTAAAGAAAAGCCGGCATGGTCATCTTCTTTTTGGTATTCCTGTTTAGCTTCGTTTTCAGCTTTAGTTTCTCTTTCCTCTTCCAGTGCGCGGATACTTAAAGAAATTCTTTTATCCTTCGTATTTACATCCAGTACTTTCACTGAGACGGTCTCTCCTTCTTTCAATACCTCGCCTGGAGTCCCAATATGCCTGTTAGCAATTTGGGAAATATGGACAAGGCCTTCAACCCCTGGGGCTACTTCTATAAAGGCTCCGAAAGAGACAAGCCTTCTTACCGTGCCCTGGATAACATCACCTGGCTTAACCTGTCCCTCCAGAAGTTCCCAAGGTCCAGGAAGTGTATCTTTTATAGAAAGGGAAATTCGCTCATTGTCAGGATCTACACCTAACACTTTAACCTTAACAGTATCTCCTTCACTCACAATATCGGAAGGCTTTTCAACATGATGGTGAGCCAATTGAGAGATATGTACGAGTCCGTCTACTCCTCCAATATCTACAAATACTCCAAAGCTTGTTAAGCGCTGGACTTGCCCTTCAATTACTTCTCCTTCTTTTACAGAAGATAAAGTTTCTTTCTTTTTCTCATTAACTTCCTCATCTAAAACAGCTCTTTGAGAAAGAATCAGTTTGTTTCGTTCACGGTCCATTTCAACAACTTTTAAGCGCAAGGTTTTTCCTTTGTAATCTGCAAAGTCTTCTACATAATGACGCTCAACTAATGAAGCGGGAATAAACCCTCTGACACCTACATCTACCACTAGTCCGCCTTTCACAACGTCTGCTACGGCCGCTTCAAAGGTTTCTTTTGAATCAAGCTTTTTCTCCATATCATTCCATGCCTGTTCAGCCACAACAGCTTTTTTTGATAAAACAAGCTCATCCTCGGTTAATTTAATAACCTTAAATTCATGTTCTTCTCCTTCTTTCAAAACATCATCAACTTTCTCAACATGAAGGCTGGACAGTTCACTTATAGGCAATACTCCATCCATTTTGTAGCCGACATTCACAAAAGCTTGTTTTTCCTCCACTTTAGAGACCGTACCTTTTGTCAGATCACCTACTGACAATGAATTAAATTCGGCCATTTCGTTATTCATTTCTTCTACCATCGACGTTACCTCCCTAAGTCCCGGTCTAATGCCAGGATACATGAATACTGATTATTTATATCATCTTTCAATTTGAAAGATATTCCCTTAATCCTGTTTCTCACGCTTGCTGTTTTCGTTTAGCAGCTGCTGTATGCCTTGCATAATCAGTTGTGTGGCCTCTTCAGGAGAAGCTTTACGTTCCCGCAAGGTTTCCATATCAACCGGAGGACCATACACCACTTTCAGGGTAGAAAACCATTTGTAGCTTCCTATAACGGCACAAGGAATAACAGCTGCGTTCGAGCGTAGAGCGAAAAAACCAACACCTGTAAGACCTTTTCCTAATTTTCCTGTTTTGCTTCTGGTGCCTTCTGGAAATAAACCTACTACTTCCGATTCTTTCAGCAACTTCAAACCTGTCCTCATCGCCTGCCGGTCGCTCATCCCTCTCCTTATTGGAAAAGCCCCTAACTTAGGCAGCAACTGTTTTAGAATGGGAGCTTGAAAGAGTTCAGCTTTAGCCATAAACCTCGTTTGACGCTTTAGAAAGGCCCCTACGAGGGGAGGATCAAGTAAATGGATATGATTACTGCAAAGGAGTACTCCGTTATTAGAAGGTATATTCTCTTTTCCTTCTATTTTCACACGGTAAAAGATCCGGAAATAAGTTCTGCAAATAAATTGTCCTAAGGAATATAACTTACTCAACTGCCCCATCCCTTTCAGCTGCAATAGAATAGATTCGGTCAACTACTTCGTGAATAGTCATCGACGTTGAATCTAACTCAATCGCGTCCTCAGCTTTTTTAAGCGGAGCAAACTCTCTTTCTGAGTCAATTTGATCCCTTTTGGCGATTTCTTCTTTTAATAAAGCTAAATCAGAAGGAAGGCCTTTTGATAAATGTTCTTCATGCCGCCTTTTAGCCCTTTCTTCCACAGATGCTGTCAGAAATACTTTTACTTCTGCAGCCGGCAGAACCGCTGTACCTATATCTCTGCCATCCATAACCACTCCGCCTTTTTGTGCGAGCTTTTGCTGTTTTCTTACCATTTCCTTTCTTATCTTTTCATGTTTAGCCACATAGGATACGTTATTTGTCACTTCTGAAGATCGAATGTCTTCACTAATATCCTTTTGATTCATTTTAATTTTAAGTGAACCGGATTCATTCACTAACTCTATATCACTTTCTTTAAGCAATTCATTTAAGATACCCTCGTTATTTACGTCTACGTTATTTTCAAGTGCGTACCAGGTTAAAGCACGGTACATGGCACCCGTATCAACGTAAACAAAGGATAATTTTTCTGCAAGCAATTTCGCGACGGTACTTTTCCCTGCACCGGCCGGCCCATCAATTGCAATATTCATTTCTGTTTTCATGCTGCAACCCTTTCTAAGAAAAAATCTGTAATTTTATTGCGTTTACACTCCATATATTATCATAATTATACATGAACGGTCTATTTTTTCAGAATCATTTGTAATTATTCAAATTGCACTGGCCTGCGCTATGATGCTTCTTTTCTTTTTTATTTATTATAAGCTGCCTTTCATAACAATAACGGACTATTTTCTGCCTGTCTGCATCTTCAATTTTCTTAAACTCTGCAGAACCTATGGCCCTTCCTGTTACGAATTTCGATCTGATAAATTCAGCAGCAGCCTCAATATAAACCGTCTCTCCGGACTGGAAGGGCAGCGCCAAATATACTTTGAAGCGTTCTCCGCCACCTAAAGAACAGTCATCCGGCAAGTGAAGAGACAGGCCTCCTCCGCTCAAATCAGAAGTTAGAGTTGTAAATGGAGCAAATTTTCCGCCCTCAGAGTACACAGCAACATCAGCCATAGTCTCAACTCTAACATATTGACGGCGCTGAATACGTATATAGTTATTATCTATAGGTCCTTTTAATACTAACATGGGGATTTGCCGATCAGCTATTCCCTTCACTTCAGACTCAAATAAATAAATAGCCTGATCCCCGCCTATAAACCAAATTTTAAATTGGGTGCCTTCTATAAAGAAACCAGGTTTGCGGTTCTGACCATCTACAGGAAAATCAATAAAAATATCACCTGACTCCATATCAAGGATTTTACTTCTGAATCTTCTAATATCTTTTTTATCTGTCATTTCCATATGAATCGTACTTCCTATTTTAATCAAAGGGCCCCTCCTTTAAATACACTACTCTCTACCTTAAGTGATTCTATGTAAGTAAAAAAACTCCTTCTTTTGACCCTGACTGTCTTCCTTTATTATGAAAAGAACGAAGAGCCCCGTCAAGGCTCTTCGTTCTTTCATTTACTGGTAAACCGGTTCCGGATTATCAAGCTTCTCGACCTGCTCTTCTCTTCCATTCTTGGCATTAATAAATATTCTGTAGGTGTCGTTATCTATTGTCCCATAGAATTCGTGGCACAGCACCTCTTCCTCTAATTGATTTTCTATCACCGCCACATGGTGTTCTTTCACATTAAGATTAGGATTTAAGCGTTCCTGGGCTTCTTCCTTTGATATTTCCAGCTCTGTTTCCCGGTCCTGTTTGTTGTTTGCTAAGTAAGCAAAACTTTCAAAACCTGCGATGTCCCCTTCATCCAAAGCGACATCTACGACAATTTCATCAGTGTAAATTCTTACATCATCATCCAGCTTCACAAATTGAAAAACGCCTATATTTTCGTATTGTTTACTTTCGACTAGCTGCATATTGTCATAGCCGTTTCTTTCAAGGAAATCTTCAGCTTTCTCAGATGCTTCATTTAAGCTTATTTTTTCCTGCTGGACTTCTCTTTCATTCAGCATCCATACAGGGTGACCACCCTTTTTAGTTATATCCATAGTAATATTTGTGCCATGCTCGCCGTCAGAGATCACAAGGCTGTATGCCTCATATGCAAGTCCTTTGCCTGTTTCAGTAATTTGCACATCTCCAAGCGAGTCCTGATTAAGAAACTCTCTTGCTTTATCTATCGCTTCATTTTCATTTATCTGATCTTCATTCTTTATATTTTTTTCAATATCTTCATCGTTTCCGGTCACTTTGTTAGTCTCGTTATCAAAATTAACTTCGGAAAAGCCCCCGACTTTTTCATCAATAATGTGAAAACCGTTGACTACAGCATTGTTCAGAGGCTCATCCTGAGCTGCTAAGTCAAGCTCTACATCTGTCCACCGCAAGTTCTCTCTAAGAACCATTGACTGGACTTTGCGCAATTCCTTCTGGATTTCTCCTGCTTGCGAATATAATTGTTTTAAGTCGTCATAATTTTCTTCAGTTAAAGGATCCTGATCAAGATCTCTAATAGCATGCCGGTAAGAGAAGTTTCCTACTTTATATAAAAACTCCTCAGTTTTAGTAAACGGCATTAAACCTAAAGGCAGTTGCCCTAACTCATTCTGCGCTTCAGAAGTAATCCGCCAGACATCAGCTAATGAAGGAGACAGCCGCTCTTTTGAATTCATCGCCAAGGTAGCACCAATTTCATCATGAAGCAGATCAATTTGATAAGTTAAATCATGAAAAGCGCGCTGATAATTATTTTCAGACTGCATCATCACTGTGTTTTTTTCTTCCTGTTCCCTAAAGCCCCACATGCCCGTTCCGATTAAGGCCACAGCAAGTACGCCTATTACTATATTTCTCATCATCCTGTTCACCTCCAAAGTTTATTCACAAAAAATATGTTTTCCAATTTGTTTAATTTGAGGTCTTGACCAAATCCACCCTGAGGTAGCAGTCTGAGGGTTAAAATAATATAAAGCATTTCCGGAAGGGTCCTGGCCGTTTATGGCATCGAGTACAGCCTTCCTGGCTTCTTCATCAGGGTCCATCCAGATCTGGCCATCAGCCACTGCTGTAAAGGCTCTTGGCTCAAAAATGACATCTGAAACGGTATTAGGGAAGATCGGGCTGTTTATACGATTTAAAATGACCGCCGCAACTGCTACCTGCCCTTCGTATGGTTCTCCTCTTGCTTCTCCGTAAACGGCCTGCGCCATTATCCTGATATCGTTATCTGAAAAGCCGTCTGGAACATTCATTGCTTTTTGAATATTTGGCTCATCGTCCTGAGGGGCTGGTTCCTCCTCCGCTGGAGCCGGGACTTCTTCTTCAGCAGGTCTTTCAGGTTCAGGTGCTGGTTCGGCTGCTGGTTCTCTTGCCGGTTCTTCGGCGCGAGGCTGTTCAGGCGGCGCTTGTTCTTTTCGGTCCCTTTCCGGGCCTCCAGTCCGCCCAGCCCCATCCCTGCTTCCTTTAGGGCCTTTCTGAATATGTTTGTCCACACCTCCGTAGTGCGTAAATTCTCTTCCTTCCCTAAGCATTCTGTGAACAAATTCTTTATCATATTCGGTAGCTCTGACTAACATATCTTTCATATCTTCTCCTACCAGTCCGTCAACCTCCAGGCCAAACTGCTCCTGAAATTCTCGGACAGACCAGTATGTCTGCCATCCAAATACCCCGTCAATGGGTCCGTCATAATAACCGTTGTATTGCATTCTTGCCTGCAGCTCTACAACATCATCACCGGTGGCACCTTTCTGAATAACCTGTTGTGTGAAAGCTTCCGCATCATCCGGAACAATAAGAATGCTGACACATATTAAGGTCATTAATATCGTAAACTGTCTAAAAAGCCTGAAATATTTCCCATTCATAGTAATCCTCCTTTTAACATGCTGTTCGTCATATGAGGTGCGAATAAGCATAGTTTTATCCATTGCTTTGAATTTATTCCATAAAGAAAAACAAGATAAAAAAAAGGTGCGGAATAGAATCCGCACCTTTTTCTTACCTTGTAAAATAATAAAGATATTATTCAGGTGACACGTCCATATCAAATTGTGCTTCATTGCCGCACACACAACGCTTAAAGCCTGTATCATACCCTCCTGTTTCTTTAGGGCGGCCACGCAGGATATATTTTTCCCCGCATTGCTGGCAGCGAATGATGACTTTGTATCTTTGTTTTATTTCAGACAAAAAGATCACTCCTTTTACCGGTTATGTTTAAGAAATTATACAACCATTTGCCATTACTATACAATGAACAATGGTACCTGTTCAACAAAAGCACTTCTTACCCTGTCTCCCGTTTAACTAAATGGACTGCCTGAAGCTGATTTGCTTTCTTTACTTTTTTTAAGGCGAACACCCATAGAAAAACCATAAAAGGAATTAAGACGTAGATCCACTGGTTCATCGATAAGAGGATCAAATTGTAGAGACTGTGAAGCAAATAAGGGATTAAAAAGGCCATAAATAAGTACCTGTATCTCTTTTGCTTTTGAAACTTAGCTTTTCCAAAATAGTACCCCATTACTACACCAAATAAGGCGTGGCTGGTTACTGGAAAAACTGCTCTAATAAAAGCTGTATCAAGCCCATGGGCTATAATATATAAAAGATTCTCCACTGATGCAAATCCTAAAGCCACAGCTGTCGCGTAAACAATGCCATCATACCGCTGACTAAAATGGACATGATAAAATACTGTAACCAGCACTATAAACCATTTAAAAAATTCTTCGGTGAGCGCTACCTGTAAAAAAGTTTCTATAAAAGGTGAAGTAAAACGGGTTTCGTTTTGTAAAACAAACTGAATAAACATGACAGGAAATACGAGCAGCGTTCCAAAAATAAAACAGCGTATGACCATTGTCAAGGGTTCTTGTTCAAATTCATCTTTTAAATAAAAAAAAATTAAAAGTGCTATGGCCGGAGTAAATGCCGCTGTTATAATTGGAACCATCAGACACCTTTCCTTTCTCACCGGATTTAAAGGTGTTACTTATATACTAAAAAATGTGAAACTTAATTGCAATTAAAAAATCAGGAGGATCCATTTGTGAAAAAAATACTTATTATACATACTGGCGGCACCATTGCAATGAGCGAAGATAAAAAAACAGGAGAAGTAAAACCTAATACTGAAAATCCTTTACATCTAACTTTAAACAGCCTGGAAGGCGTCCAATTTTATATTGAAGACTTTCTCAATATTCCTTCCCCGCATATGACAACAAACCATATGGTCGATTTAGCAAATACAATCGACAGGCGGGTATCTGAAAAAGCCCTTGATGGCGTTGTAATTACTCACGGCACAGACACACTGGAAGAGACAGCCTACCTATTAGATCTTATTCTGAAAAATACTTGTCCGGTAGTCGTTACAGGCGCCATGCGTTCAAGTAATGAACTTGGTTCAGACGGGCCGCCAAATTTATTATCCGCTATCAGAACTGCCATGAGTGACGGAGCTAAAAATAAAGGAGTTTTAGTCGTATTAAACGATGAAATCCATACAGCCAAAAACGCAACAAAGACACATACTAGTAATATAGCTACTTTTCAAAGTCCGCAGTACGGACCGATCGGAATAGTGACTAAAAGACGCGTGCATTTCCACCACGCCCCTACCGCAAGAGAAAAATTCAGAATTACTTCTCTTTCAAAAAAAGTTTTGCTTATAAAAGCTGTAGCAGGCATGGAAAAGGAAATATTGGACGCTGTGTGCAATATACAAATGGATGGACTTGTTATTGAAGCACTCGGCCAGGGAAATATGCCTCCTTCCACAGTGAAACCGATTAAAGAACTTGTAGCCAGAGGTATTCCTGTAGTACTGGTATCAAGGTGCTTTAACGGCATTGTCCAGGATATTTATGGATATGAAGGAGGGGGCAGACAACTCAAAAATTTTGGAGTTATTTTGACGAATGGATTAAACGGCCAAAAAGCGCGGATTAAATTAATGGTGGCATTAGAAAAAACAACAGATATGGACCAGCTTCAGCATATTTTCCAGCAGTAGCGAGGGAAAGCCAGCTGAATACAAGCCCTCGGGCAAGCGCCAGACTGGCGAGCTAAATCATTCCGATTAAAAAAGAACATCGGAACAACATAGAAACTGTTCCGGTGTTCTTTAAGATACTTTTTTTTGTTTCATCTTCTATTTCTCTGTAATATGTTTTGCAATCAAAGATCCGTGATGTCTCCCATTTTCAATAAATATCTCATTTGCATTATTCCCCGCAGCAATGACCCCTGCAATATAAATATTCTCCACATTGGTTTCCATTGTGTGAGGATTAAAGTATGGTCGTCCTGTTTCAGTTTCTATGGCCACACCCATTCCTTTTATAAATGTATGATCAGGGTGGTAACCGGTCATGGCAAAAACAAAGTCTGCCGGGTAAGATTTCCTTTCCCCATTCTTTTCAACTACAATCTCATCTTTTTTTATCTCACTGATTGCAGTTCCAAAATGCATTTGTATAACGCCGTTTCTAACTAATGCATCAAACTCCGGTAGAATCCACGGTTTTACACTTGAAGAATAAGTGTCGCCCCGATAAAAAACCGTAACATTAGCGCCGGCTTTTTCCAATTCCAGCGCTGCATCAACCGCTGAATTCTTCCCGCCTATAACAGCGACATTCTGATTAAAAAATGAGTGAGCTTCATGAAAATAATGAAACACATGAGACTGGTTTTCTCCTTCTATTCCCATGTAGTTAGGGGAATCATAGTATCCAGTAGCGATAATAATATTCTTTGCCTCATATGTGTGGCTTTCGCCTGTCTTACGCAGCGTTTCAAGATAAAACTTTCCTTCATTTACCGGATCTACTTTTAAAACTTCCTCAAAAGCATTAATTCTAATTTGTTTCTCTCTAACAACTTCCCGGTAATAAACCAGTGCTTCATTTCTTTTAGGTTTCCTTTCAGTACTGTAAAAAGGAACCCCGCCAATTGAAAGCTTTTGACTGGAACTGAAAAATTGCTGATGGGTTGGATAGTTATATAAAGAATGAACAATGTTCCCTTTTTCAATTACTAAAGGAGTATACCCTTCATTTTGCAACTCAATAGCAGCCGATAAGCCGCAAGGCCCAGCACCTACTATGATAACGTCTTCCTTTTGCATTCTTTCCACCTCGCTAGAAAAATCAAAAAGAACCCCTTTAAACGAGTAAAGGGATTCAGCTAATACATCTATCTTAACGAAAATTAATATTTAAATCCAGCCGCGGAACCTGCTCGCCTCTGCCATTTTTCGCACGCCCACCATGTATGCTGCGAGTCTCATGTCCACCTTCCGCGTAGAAGACACACGATAGACATTATCAAAAGCTGTCACCATCACTTTTTCTAGCCTCTTCTCAACTTCCTCCTCTTCCCAGTAAAACCCTTGATTATTCTGGACCCATTCAAAATAAGATACTGTTACGCCTCCCGCACTGGCGAGAACATCAGGCACGAGCAGCACGCCCCGCTCACTCAGCTGCTTTGTAGCCTCAATTGTCGTCGGGCCGTTCGCCGCTTCTACAATAATATTTGCTTTAATACGGTCTACATTCTGTTCGGTAATTTGATTCTCAATTGCCGCAGGAACGAGAATATCACAATCCAACTCCAGAAGTTCCTCATTGGAGATCGTATCTTTAAACAATTTAGATACCGTACCGAAACTGTCTCTTCTATCAAGCAAATAATCTATATCAAGCCCTTCTGGATCATGCAGACCTCCGTAAACATCAGAAATCCCTACTACTTTAGCCCCCGCGTCATACATAAATTTGGCAAGAAAGCTTCCTGCATTTCCAAACCCTTGAATAACAATTCTGGCCCCTTCTAAATTAATCCCTTTTTTCTTGGCTGCTTCACGGATACAAATAGTAACGCCCTTTGCTGTAGCTGACTCCCGGCCATGGGAACCTCCAAGCACAAGAGGTTTACCTGTTATAAAGCCTGGTGAATCAAATTCTTTCATGCGGCTGTATTCATCCATCATCCATGCCATAATTTGTGAGTTGGTGAATACATCCGGAGCCGGAATGTCTTTTGTAGGCCCTACAATTTGACTGATTGCACGTACATATCCCCGGCTTAATCGTTCAATTTCAGGAAAGGACATTTCTCTTGGATCACACACTATACCGCCTTTACCGCCGCCGTATGGCAAGTCCACAATTCCCGCTTTAAGGCTCATCCATATTGACAACGCTTTCACTTCCGTCTCTGAGACGTCAGGGTGAAAACGTACTCCCCCTTTTGTTGGACCAACTGCATCATTATGCTGGGCTCTGTAGCCTGTAAATATTTTAATAGACCCGTTATCCATTCTTACGGGAATACGAACGGTCATCATTCGCAAAGGCTCCTTCATTAACTCATATACTTCTTCAGGATAACCCAGTTTCCCTAACGCTTTATGAACAACCGTTTGAGTCGACTCAAGCACGTTTTGGCTGGACTTTTGATTATTTTCTTTTGTTTCCGCCTTTTCACTTTCTTTCATTGGTTTCACCCCTGAATTTATATATATAATTACAATAATAATAGTATCTCTTCTATCTATTACTATAAAGAAGTCAGCACTTTTTTTCCACTGTCTTTTTAGTTTTCCTGATTAATTTGTCACTTCTCTATCTTCATTTTCCAAAATCAATAAATAAAATTAAGAAGCCTTTGATGAAAAGGCTTCTAAGAAAAGTAATTATTAAGATTTTTGACCGCCATAGAGTTAAAAATAATTTTCCCGTATTCTTCCAGTACATAAGGCGAAATTTCAGATTTATTCGCATATTCCCGTATAACAGAAGTGAGGATTTTTCTGTACTCAGGAAGGAAGTCTTCTTTTTCAAATTTTAAGAAATACGAGCCTTTATAATGGTAAAGAGCTCCTTCGGAAATTTGCTGACAGTGAAGAACTTTCGAAAGCTGGATGACATGCTCTATATCACTGAATTCGAAGATCAAAGCTTCTTCAGGCTGATCTAATCCAATCTGCCATTCAATGACCGGTTCTTCAAAGTCATCCAATGATTCTTCTGTTTTGGTTACTATAATGACCAGCCCTTGGGCAGGTATAGAGAAGACTTCAACAACTACAGGGCCGTCGGGATCAAAATTAAGTTCCTCACTGGCTTCAGTAATCATGTCTTGAAACATTTCATCTATGACAGGCACTTCAGCCCACGTTTTATCTGTGGTTATACCGCGTTTTTCGAGATCTTCATATGTTAAAAATATTTTCATCTTATCATAAGCCAGTCTTTCGAGGCGCATATACGTTCCTCCCTCATTCATGCCAGCGTTAATGAAAGAGATTTTCTCTCTTTCCGGTGACAGTATTTAATGTAAAATATGACGGCTAACTTAAAAAGGTGCGCTATAAAGCCCAATTTCCACCTCTTATAATCGGTTTTTCAGCCATTTCATCCACTCTTCTTCATTCTCGCCAACTAAAAAAGACTCATAAAATTTTTTGCTAGATTGAGGGATGTTTTTTAATGCTTCTCCTCCGAGTCCGACCACCAAATCAGGAAAAAATTCTTTTAACCCGTCAGTAAGCTTTAATGTATCAGACAGATGTTCAGTCAGTGTGCAGGAAATAATGACCATTCTAGGATTTATTTCTCTCACTGCGTCAATTACATCGTCTCCAGGTATACCGGCCCCTAAATACACTGTTTCATAACCTCTTCTCCGTAAATAAAAGTTGAAAATTAATAAACCAATTTCATGCTGTTCATTAGGTCCGCAAACAGTCACAACTTTTGGAAGTAAGCCATTTACAGGCAAATGCTGAAAAACCATTCCTATTCGTGTCCGAAGGAAAGAGGTGGAAAAATGCTCATGAGCGATAGTAATTTCGTTTTTTTCCCATTTATCACCAACTTCAATAAGGATACTTCCCAGTATGTGGATAACTACTTTTTCAATAGAAAAAACATTAAATGCGTAATCGAGTAGTTCGTTTGCTTTTCTCTCTTCAAATTTTAGTAACGAATGAAGAATGTCCTCTTTAATATTATCCATTTGATTGTTGTTTACAGTTTCGTCATTAACCGTTTCAATCACATCTTGTTTATCAAGTAATTCCACAGCTTGTCCGATAGTAAACCCATGGTTAACTTTATTCACAATCCATTTTAATACGTTTAACTGATCATCTGTATAAAGGCGGTGTCCCGCATCATTTCTTATAGGCTCAATTAATTTATAACGTCGTTCCCACGCTCTAAGCGTGCCGGGATGAATACCAAGCATAGTTGAAATAGCTTTAATATTATATTTCCCCTGATGGTCAGCCATACGCTTCACCTACTTCTTCAATTTATACTTCTAAGCTTATTATAGTCTATTTAAGGCATTGTGCAACAATTGTTCAATATTTATAAAGCAATTATACATTCTAAAGAAGGGAAATGTATAAAAGCCTCCCGAGGCGAAACGGAGCCGGCAACAAATATTAAAGAAAGGACCTCAGGCAGTGAGCCATTGTAACTTAAAGAGTTTTGGCCGGCACATAGCTGTGGTAAAAGCCGCTTTCTTTTCTGTTTATTCATAAGATGGCCGCTTTTTAAGAGTAATTAGATGTATCTGTGGTTTGGCACCTAGCCGGAAAGGTATTCCTGTCGTTCCAAACCCGTTACTGATAAATACAGGAATATTGTTTTTCACTTTCCATCCGCCTTTTTCTCCCACTGCAAATGGTCCAAGCCTGATTTGTCCTCCATGTGTGTGGCCGGACAATACAGCTTCCACTTTCGGGTAAGAATTGAATAAAAGGTTTGCTGTATCAGGGTTATGACTAACCAGGATGATTGGTTCGTTGGCACCTTGAAGTGCACGGTTTATGTCTGCATGAAGTGTTCCTAAATCTTCAACTCCAGCCAGGGTCCATTCCGCCCCCGGGCGATCAATATAATAAGAGGAATTATTAAGCTCGTGAATATTATATTTATCCAATAAATGTCTTAACTTTTTTTCCCCGAATTCGTAATCATTATTCCCCCATACAAAAAAAGCTGTTCCTAAAGATGAGAGAAAGGATAAATTCCGGCTGATAATTTCTTCAGGAACTCCTTTTTCAACTGCATCGCCCCCAATAATAACAAAATCTACAGGCGGAAGTTTAGAAAACATGTCTTCTTTTATAAGCCGTTTATGTAAATCAGTAATAAAAAGCATTTTTTGTGTATGTTCTATTCCGGGAAGCATAATTTCCTCTTCCGTGATCACCAAACCTTTTGCTTGATAATAGGAATAAAAAAGAATCAAAATTAAACCTGTCATTAAAAAAACAACTATAAACATGAGCAGCTCCTTTTTTTTACTGCAAGTATGATCTTAACGAATTTGATTCAGTATATCTTAAAACGTTTTAAACGACAATCATTTGAAAAGCTTTATTCTGGTCGCTGGTGAAAGTTTAATTTTCCTGCCTGGCAGAATCAAACTGCAAGACAAAAAAAAAACGAGCCTGGGACAAAACTAAAACCAGGTTTGTAAAAGACAGCCAATAATTCTATCAGTGGGTTTAAAGCTGAAGATCCAATGCAACGAAGCTCCAGGCTGAGTTGAATTAAGTAAATCCTGTAGTAAAAATTTTTCCGATGAACGAAGGCGAGGACACCCAGAGGATTGGCGAAGTCTGAAAATCCACTTTCCCGAAGCAATCCTTCGGGAAAGTTAGTTGAAGACAAGCCCTCGGGTAAGCCTTCGCCAAGAGTGAACCAGCAGATTAAAAGGACAAGCCCCTGGGCAGGGCAAGCGTCCGTCCGCCTGGCGGACGGAAATCACTGCTTTTCTCAAAAAGAACATCCGAACAAAATTCGAAATTTTTGTCCGGATTTCTTTACGATTACTATTCTATTGTCCCAGCCTCTGATCAAAAAAGGTGCACCTATTTCTTTCCTGTTTAACAGCCCTGCTAAAATAAACCGAGAGCTTTTCCACTTTCATCTACATCCATTTTTACAGCTGCTGGTTCTTTTGGCAGCCCCGGCATTGTCATGACATTTCCAGTAAGAGCTACAATAAAGCCTGCTCCTACTGAAGGTTTTAATTCTCTGACGGATATAACAAAATCTTCAGGTCTCCCCAGTTTTTTAGGGTCATCAGATAATGAATACTGCGTTTTAGCCATACAGACAGGGTACTTCCCCCAACCGTTATCTTCATAAATTTTCATTTGTTTTCTAGCTTGCGGAGAAAATTCTACTCCCTTTGCTCCATATACTTTTTTAGCTATAGATTCGACTTTTTCTTCAATGGAAGTATTCAACTCATACATGTGGGTAAAGTTCTTTTCACCCTCATCAATTTCTTTCACCACACGTTCAGCCAGTGCTATTCCACCTTCTCCGCCTTTTGCCCATACATCAGCAAGTTCTACATTAATGCCTTGCTCCTCACACCATGACTTTAATGTATCAATTTCAGTATCTGTATCGTGGATGAAACGGTTTATAGCTACCACATGCGGCAAACCGAAAGACCGGATCGTTTCTACATGCTTCTTTAAATTAGCAAGGCCTTTTTTAAGTGCCTCCACATTTTCTTCTTTTAAATTGTCTTTAGGCACACCGCCGTGCATCTTCAATGCCCTGATAGTGGCTACTATTACTACAAGACTTGGATCAATATCTCCTGCTCTGGTTTTTATATCAAGAAACTTCTCTGCTCCTAAATCAGCTCCGAAACCTGCTTCAGTTACCACATAATCACCAAGTTTAGAGGCCATTTTTGTCGCTATAACACTGTTGCACCCATGGGCAATATTAGCAAAAGGTCCACCATGTATTAAAGCAGGGGTATTTTCCAACGTTTGAACCAGGTTAGGTTTCATAGCGTCTTTTAATAATAACGTTAACGCACCTTCAGCTTTTAAATCTTTTGCTGTAACCGGCTCATCTTTTTCAGTATAAGCGACTACAATTTTAGCCAGCCGTTCTTTCAGGTCCTTAAGGCTCGTAGCAAGGCATAAAATGGCCATAATTTCAGAAGCGACTGTAATATCGAACCCTGATTCCCTGGGTACACCTTGTAAAGGACCGCCCAGTCCTACGACTACCTGACGGAGCGCTCGGTCATTCATATCGAGAACCCGTTTCCATACCACTCTTCTGACATCGATGTTTAGTTCATTTCCCCTGTGTACATGATTATCAAGCATAGCAGCCAGAGCGTTATGTGCTGTAGTAATGGCATGAATATCTCCGGTAAAATGAAGGTTGATATCTTCCATAGGAACAACCTGGGAATAACCACCGCCGGCAGCGCCGCCTTTAATTCCCATAGTGGGGCCAAGAGATGGTTCCCTTAAAGCGATCATCGTTTTCTTGTTAATTTTATTTAAAGCCTGGCCTAATCCTACCGTAACTGTCGATTTCCCTTCCCCTGCCGGTGTCGGGTTAATTGCTGTTACGAGAATTACTTTTCCGTCAGGCTCATCCTTTAATCTGTCCATCACTGATAAGGAAAGTTTCGCCTTATAATGGCCGTAAGGTTCCCATTCATCCTCTTTTAAGCGAAGGTCACTTACCAGTTCTTTAACTTTTACCATGCTGCTTGCTTGTGCAATTTCAATATCAGATTTAACATCCTGACCCATGTCATCACTCCTCTATCTGCTTTTAAAGTACATTTAAGTACATGAGATATTTTAACATCTTTTATCAATTTATTGAAGAAAGCGCTTTCTTTATTATTTTTTCTCCTCTTACTATTGCTTGTCTGTTCACTGGAATTAAATGGTCTTTTTTCTTGCCAAGCAGATAAGTTAAAGCTGCCAAAAGACTTTCAGTTTTTAAAATTCCCGTTTTAGTTATAAAAGCACCTAGAATCACCATTCCTGCAGTTCTCTGTTCATTTAATTCATTCGCTACAGTCAAGGCTGGTATTAAGTGAACAGTTACATCTTTTCTTCCGCTTTGCACGGTTACAAGGTCTTCATTAATAAAAATATCTCCTCCTTCTTTTACTAAAGGCTCAAACTTTAGGAATGAAGGGTTATTAAGGGCAATCAGTGATGTCGGCCTGTCAATCACCGGGGAACCAAACTTACTGTCACTTATAACAACTGAAACATTTGCCGTTCCGCCCCTTTGTTCAGGTCCGTAGGAAGGGAGCCAGGAAACCTCTTTACCTTCTTTCATGGCAGCGTAGGCAAGCAGCTGCCCCATTGACATGACACCCTGCCCTCCAAAACCTGCGATAATTAATTCCTGTTTCATTATACCCCCTCCCTTTCCTTCCGGATATCTTTATAAATCCCTAATGGATAATATGGGATCATTTCATCCCGCACCCAATCTAAAGATTCTTCGGGGGTAAGCCCCCAATTAGTTGGACAAGTCGATAAAACTTCTATTAAAGAAAACCCTTGCTGTTTTTCCTGGGTTTCAAAAGCTTTTCGAATAGCTTTTTTTGCTTTAATGATATGAGGAACATTATGAGTAGAAACTCTTTCTATATAAGTGCTGCCATCCAGAGTAGCCAGCATTTCGGAGACCCTTATTGGAAGCCCCTGGGCACGAGGCGTTCTGCCACCAGGAGAAGTAGCTGTTTTTTGCCCTATTAATGAAGTAGGAGCCATTTGTCCCCCTGTCATTCCGTAAATAGCATTATTAACAAAAATTACAGTTATGTTCTCGCTTCGTGCGGCGCTGTGTACAATCTCTCCCATGCCTATAGAAGCTAGATCGCCATCTCCCTGATACGTAAAGACCAGCCGGTCATCCGGCAGGACCCTTTTTATCCCGGTAGCTACTGCTGGTGCCCGGCCGTGAGCGGCCTGAGTCATGTCACAATTAAAATAGTCATAAGCCAATACTGAACAGCCTACCGATGCGACTCCTACGGTTCTTTCCAATGCCCCGAGTTCCTCGAGTGTTTCAGCCACAAGCCTGTGAATGATTCCATGAGTACATCCGGGACAATAGTGGGTGTCATTGTCTTTTAGACCTGCTGTTCTTTTAAAGACAGTTTTCATCAGGCAGTCACTCCTTTTCCAAGCTTCATAATAGCTTCATAAATCTCTTCCACTGAAGGGATGACGCCTCCTGTCCTTCCGTAGAAGCTCACCGGGGTTTTTCCTTCCACTGCAAGCCTGACATCTTCTACCATCTGCCCAGCACTCATTTCCACAGCAAGAATCCCTTTAATGTCTTCACTTATTCGGGAAATTACTTCACTGGGAAAAGGCCATAAAGTAACCGGGCGGATGAGGCCGATTTTCATTCCTTCTTCCCTGGCTTTTTCAATAGCGCTTTGCACCATTCTGGCAACTGTTCCATAAGCTATTACGATGTATTCCGCGTCTTCTGTATATAATGAATCCACCTTAATTTCCTGCTTTTTTATCATACTGTATTTTTCCTGAAGCCGATTATTTCTCTCTTCAAGTTTTATATCACTTAAATCTAAAGAGGTAATAACTCTTGGAGGACCATCTCCTTCTGTACCGGAAGTCGCCCAGTCTTTTTCTTTAAATTCCTTTTCTTCTATGCCTCTGAATTCTACGGGTTCCATCATTTGCCCAAGCATGCCGTCACCGAGCAGAATAACCGGGGTTCTGTAGTCGTCTGCTATTCTGAATGCTTCAGACGTCAGTTCAATAATTTCCTGAAGCGTACTTGGCGCCAGCACAGGTGTGTAATAATCACCATGGCCGCCTCCTTTAGTCACCTGAAAGTAATCAGATTGAGCAGGCTGTATATTTCCAAGGCCAGGCCCGCCTCTACCTATATTTACAATGACTGCCGGCAATTCAGCACCTGCCAGGTAAGAAATTCCTTCCTGCTTTAAACTGAATCCTGGACTGGATGAAGACGTCATTACTCTGACACCTGCAGATGCCGCACCATAAACCATATTGATAGCAGCCACTTCACTCTCAGCCTGCAGGAAAAGGCCATTGACTTCAGGAAGCCTTTTTGCCATATATGCGACCAGTTCGCTTTGAGGCGTAATGGGATAGCCAAAAAAATAAATGCACCCGGCATGAATAGCTGCTTCACCAATCACTTCATTCCCTTTCATTAATACTTTCCCCATAAGATCCCCCTCTTTCGTCTATGATGCTTTTCTTTTTTTTCGTTCGGGACGTTTTATTGTAATTACCGCATCAGGACAAATAATCGCGCAGGCCGAGCAGCTGGTGCATGCTTCCTGGTCAACTACTTCAGCAGGCTGATACCCTCTCTTATTAACCTTTTCAGACAGCTTAATGATTTCCTGAGGGCAAACAGTGACACATAGCGAGCACCCTTTGCACCTTTCTTCCCTAAAAGTTACTTTCATTAAATGTCCCCTCCTTTTTGGACCACTGCTGCCAGGGCGGCACCAGCTTCCGTTTAAATACAAACACATTGTTAAATGATTCACATAACAAATTCTTTTTTAACGAGCAATAATCCTTTTTTTCGAGCATGTTGTAAACCAGCGGAATAGTCAATGCCTGACCGACTTCGTTACAAACATCGATCCCCCGCATATAGTCCTCCGCAGTTATTCTTTCGCCGCCTAAATGAGTATTATTTATTAAGCCTGTCACTTTAAGCCTTGAACTTCTTTCCACTCCCCTGATAGCTGACAGGATCCCTTCTACAGAGGACACATGAGGCCTGTTAAGGTTAACGACAAATAAAAAGTCATAACCCCTTTCCTGTAAAAGTGAAGAAAACTGCCCAAGTACGGCACCTCCGTCGGCATCACCGCCCACATCTAAAATAAGGTTAGCTGAATAGTCTTTAAGCCTTGCAGTCATTTCCCCCGTGACGATCGGCAAATCAGCTTTCATTAATTTGTTCTCTGGTGCCACCAGACTGATTCCTTTCTCAGCTAATATATTTTTATAATCCCTTGACCGGAAATATGGATTTATAATATCAAGATCACATAAAAACGTGCGATTCAGCCGGCTGCCTATTTCAATTGATTTCTCTATAGCAAATTCTGTTTTTCCGCTCCCGTAATGCCCTGTCACAATTAAACACTTCTTCCCCAAATAATCTCCCCCTCTCCTGCTCCCTTCATTATAATCGGATATTGAAAACGCTTTCAATATAGTTGAAGTTTTATTCATAAAAACGTTAAAAATATGTGAAAATTAATAAATTTTTTCAATAAAAAAGCACCTTTTATCAGGCGCTTAAGAAAATACTAATATTTTCGGACTAGTTGAACTTTTGTAGCATATTAAGCCACTTATCTACAGGGACATTGTTTAATTTTTTTAATAGATCGTTTACTTCTTTACTTTTCAAATCTCCTGCAAGTACAACCTCAACTGTCTGATTAACATCAAGAATTACTGCTCTTACTTTTAGAACTTTTGTAAACAAAGCTATTATGACTGCAATCTGCTGTGGTGTTAAGGCCTTAATCTCCTCGTTAATAAATGCATTTTTTTTGTAAGCTTGTTTTTTACCCGTATTCATCCCTTTCTCCCAGTTTGCCACTAGAACCACACCTTAAATAAATTAAACAATTTTTAAGAAAGTAAAAGAACGTCCTCTATGCCAGCCTCTTCAGCCCCGTTTCCAATCCCTAATATAAACGATATGATAATAACAAGCAGAACCACTGTCAATAAAGGGTCCAGTCTTGTTCCTTTAATATCTTCCACCACCATCACCTCTCATCTTCGTCTTCATATTATATGAAAGGGAGTCCTTTTCGTTGAAAAAACTTTACTGGGTTTATGAAAAAACCGTTGAAAATAATTACTCCATTCGATATAATAAACATATCAGAATATTCTGTCTTTTGGAGGTGGAGATACTGTTGAGTATTATCACATGTAAAAAACAGTTTCTTGTCACTGATGAAGATTTTTTGGAGTTAAAAAGATGGGGATTGCCGATTGAAGTTTTCTGTCCAGTCTTATGTAAAACTGTCGCGTTTGGCTTTTTGGAAAACTGGGATTTAAATCATGCTCGTGTAAACGGGAACCAATTTGCGAGAGAGGAAGTTATATTTTTTGGATAAGAATAAATCGAGGTCAAAATGACCTCGATTTATTTATGGTATAAGTTTATATTATGTTTTTGCTTTAAATCGCTGAAAAGTTCAGCCCGTTCTTCCCATGATTCGGGGGATGACCATATTTCGGATGCCCTGTCAATAATATCCTCTTTTAAAAGGTCATAATCTTTTTCAGCTTTTTCATATTTATATTTTTCATTTTGCAGAATGGCATAAGTCAGACCAATAATCAGCATAAACATTAAAACTATGGGATCGGCTATAAGATTCAATAAGAAAGCAGATTCCATTTGCGTCATCCGGGACCATTGATAAATCACATACATGACGAGAAAACCGGTACACAGTAAGACAGCAGTCCCTGCCCGAATAACTCTTTTTTCTGAAACTGTCTCCTTTTCCTTTGCTTTAATAACCGCTTCAATTAAATATTCATCAACTTTTTTAAAGGCCGCTCCTTTACTTTCATTCAACCTGTCCACCTCCTTCATTAAAAACATATGCAGTGAAGAAGAGATTTAGGTATGTAAAGTAGAAGGACGTGGAAGGATCACGTTTTTATTTTGCCATCCACAAAGGAGAGGTGGCCACGAATCCGACTAAAAAAAGAAAAAGGATAAGCCAAACCCTGACCAGTGGAAAGTTGAGCCTTTTTTGTTTTCTTTTTTTGTCTTTTCTTAATTTTAACTTTTGACGGTTATTATGTAGTTCTTTTCTGGGAGGAAACTCAGAAGGTTTACTATAGGGATGCTCTTCCGTTTTAATATCCCATTGCTCTTTCCCGGAAGCTTGATTTTTTAATTCGTAAGACAATGGAACCACCTTCCTCTGCGAATGATCATCGGTTAATTTATCTGTTTATGTATAATTTACCATTCTTTCATCCATTAGGGAAGAAGCATTAAATTCTTTCTAACCGTGTCAGCCCGTTCTTTGACTCTTTTTTTCAGCTGGTAAATGGTCAGCCGTCAAAAACATCTGTATAAGCTAATAGCGAATAATAAATATAATTAACAAGGTGCAGATAAAGAGCGGATACGTTTAATGCCAGGTGTTAAATTCCCTACTTGCTGTATTCCTTTTCAGAGGCTCCTATTGAGACTTGTCAGAGTTATAACGAAGCAGCAGACCTAGTAAAAAATCAATAACGACATGAGCTGTAATTACCGTCAGTAAGTTTTCAGTATAGAGAAATAATAAACCGAGTGAAAAACTTAAAAAGACTGTAAAACTGAATAAAAACACGTTTGATAAATAACGAAAATGGATGAGAGCAAATGTGACAGAAGCGATCCAGATACCGAATTGACTTTGAATAACTCCTCGAAACATAATCTCTTCACTTACAGCGACGATAATGGAAATAATTAATATATGCAGGGGATGACGGTTTGAGAAAACGCGTTTGTTTATTCCCCCGTCATCGAACCACTTTTCGGGTAATAGTTTATATAACACAATTTCAATGAAAACGATACTGAGTCCAAATCCTAAACCAATCAGCAAATGATCGTACCTGAACTCAATAAATTGGGTAAAGGCAAATACACTGCCGAACCACCACCAGCTAAGTAACAACGCAATGACTAAAAAGACGAGCTGAGTTACATAAAGATTTAACAACAATTCCCTGTCCGTTAATTTTTTTACAATCTCAGCCTGTTTATTCACGTTTTTCCCCTCCAGCACCCCTTAAGAGCATGTCTTTCAATTCTATTTTCCAATGTTCATGAACCATTTCTTTCTCAGGAGCGCTCTGCTTTTTAACCTTTTCAATAAACGATTCGAAAGACTGGCAATTGGAGCAGCAACAATCAGGTAATTCTTCTGTTTCTTCTTTAAAGTACTTGGAGATGCCTTTTCTCAGGCATGACTTCGAAGCAATCAGTTGATTCATTTTTTCCAGCTGAATAAACTTTTCTTTTTTTCTTTTTTCAAAATGGTTTTTGATTTCCTGAATGACTTTCTCAGGGTTCTGCAACATAGTAAAGCTTCCCTCTGCAATAATTTGTTCATTCTCTAAGTAATAGAGTAACATTTTCCATTGTTTTTCATCAGGTTGATAAATTCTCTCCATCTCTTCAACTTTTTTGCCGCTTAAATCATCCATTAAGAAGTTAGTAATCCACCAGTCTTGCGGAAATTCATTTTCTATAAGAGATAGAGGTAAAAACCTGTCTTCCTCGCTGCAAAGAAGTAAGGCCATACTCTGCTTATCATCCCTCCCTGCCCTTCCAATTTCCTGTACATACTGTTCGACTGACGAGGGGATGTGTAAATGGACCACTGATCTGACATTAGATTTGTTAATGCCCATACCAAACGCGTTCGTACAGCAAATAATATCCAGTTCGTCACGCAGAAACTGCTGCTGTACAAGGATTCTTTCTTCCTTGGATATTCCCCCATGATAAAAAGCGGTGTTGGGGAAACCGTGTTTTTGAAGCTGTAATGAGTAATTCACCGCACTGTTTCTAGTCCCTGTATAGACGATGGCAGGTTTCTCAATGCGGTTAATCCATTCAAAAAATTCTTTATTTTTCTGTGCAGTACTTTTCTGAATATCTGATGCAATAAATATATTACTTCTGTTTACCGGAAGACGGTATACCGCTTCATTTTTCATTTCTAAACGGAGACGGATATCTTTTTCCACTTCTGGAGTAGCCGTGGCAGTCAGCGCCAGACAAGGAGGACTTCCTAAATCGCGTCTTACTTCACTTAACCTTAAATAATCTGTTCTGAATTCATGTCCCCATTGGGAAATACAATGTGCTTCGTCTATTACAAACAGCTTAATATCCTGCTTTTTAAATCTTTCTCTAATAAAAGGCAGTGCAATCATCTCAGGAGAGACAAAAACAATTTGATACTCCTCTAAATTTTCCAGAAGGTGTGTCTTTTCCTCTCTGCTTAATAAACTGCTCAAGTGTGCCACTTTCTTATGTCCGGCTGCTTTCATTTGAGTCACTTGATCTTCCATCAGTGATACAAGAGGGGATATAACAAGAGTCAGCCCTCCTAAGATTATAGCAGGAAGGTGATAGCATAACGATTTCCCTCCTCCTGTAGGAAGAATCGCTATAACATCTCTTTCTTCAAGGACACTCTGAATAATTTCCTTTTGTCCTTTCCTGAATGCCGGATATCCGAATTGCTTATTTAAAATATCAGCGAGCTGCGTCATAATTACCTCCTTTTCTCAATGTTGAAAGAGCTAACCTGATTTGAAAATAAGTATACTTGTCCTGGAATAAATCTTTAATTGGTTTTAACCGGTTTGTATTTAGCCTTTCGGAAGCTTTAATGATATCTAACCTTTCCTGCTCCGGTAAAAACTCATGTATCTTAAAGAAAGGATCATAAATAGATATTTCTATTACATGGTCTTCGATCGTGCTTAACTTAAGTTTTCTTTTTTCAGCAATTTCTTCCAAAGAAAAACCTTTGTTCAGCAGGTCTTTAGTTTGCCTGGCTGTTTGTGTTACATATGGTCCGCCCTCAATTCGCGGGAGTAACTGTGATAAAACCGGGAATAAATCAGGGGTACTGGAAATTGAAGCAAGCATCTTATGAACGAGAGATTTACAATAAATAAAGGTATAAAAATGGTCATGGTTAAATAAACCGGAAAGTTGACTAATTGTTTTTCCAGTTTTTTTGTTTGAGGAAAATCTTTTAACAAGGAGAGCTGCGTCTTGTTCATCCCATGGTTCATATATCCTTTTTAATTCGGAATAAAGCTGCCTGCCCAGTTTACTTCTGTCAGGATGAGCTTTCAGGACAGATTTAACGTCCTGCTGAATCAACCGGTCATAAGAGACAGGAATAAATGACGGATTAGCATATACTAAATTGGACACAGACTGAACCGTTAAAACCAGCCTCCCCCAGAAATAATCGGCTTTCCCGTCCCACTCGTAATTAAAGCCGTGGAAAGCTGAAGGAAGCTCAAAATGATCTGCAGCTTCCTTCAGCCAGTCAGTTCCTTTCTTAGACAGAAGTGTTGTCTGGTTACTTTGAGATAAAAAACCTCCCCTGTATAAAGCCGTGACCATTTTATTGATATCCTCTTCCGGCCACTGTTTCAGTGAGGCTGCATAGGTTTCGAGACTGAACAAATGAATATCCTGAATCGTTTGTGCAGATCTCTTCCCTCTCAACAGATGGATGGCGCCGTTTACAGACCGTTCACCCTGCAGCTTATAAACTGTGTTTAAAAGGAGATAAGAAAGAGTGTTCATATTTTAAATCCTTTCGTTAAATACTACTAATAATTATAGGTTATTACCTTCATGTAATCCAGGTGGATCCCTTGGCTGATAAGCATTCTCAATTACTTTTTCTATTGAAATGTCTTGTGAGAACCTTTACAATAAGATTAGAAAGAACACACTTCTGCCTGAAGATGTTCTTGAAATTACGCCCTTTAAATATAAAGAGAGAAAGATAGAGGGTCGCTATAATTATATTTCAATGGGAGGTTTTTTGTTATGGCAAAGTACACAATCGTGGACAAAGACACTTGCATTGCTTGCGGTGCATGTGGAGCTGCTGCTCCAGACATTTACGACTACGACGATGACGGTATCGCGTGGGTAATTCTTGATGATAACCAAGGTACAAAAGAAGTTCCTGAGGAACTTCATGAAGATATGGAGGACGCCCTGGACGGCTGTCCGACAGACTCCATCAAAATTGCAGACGAGCCATTTGACGGGGATGCACTTAAATTTGAATAGCAACTTTAGAAACCACCGATTAACTCGGTGGTTTTCCCTTTTACTCCTTAATGCGGCTCGAAACCCTCTTTTATAATAATTCGGTCTTTTTTTACTTCAACCTTTCCTTCATGTTCCCATTTCTTTAACTGCCTGCTGACTGTTTCTCTGGAAGCACCGATAATGTTTCCAATTTCCTGATGAGTCAATTGTATAACTTGTCCCTGAATATCACTAAGGTAAGAAAACGCGGACTTTAAACGGGATTCAACATTAAGAGACAACACTTCATTTAATTTACGCTGAAGATAAACGATTTTTTCATTCATAACTTGAATAATTTTAAAAGCCAATTCCGGTTTCTCAAGAATAAACGATTCAAAGCCTTCAATAGGAATGGCTAAAACGGTCACCTCTCTTTTAGCTGTAGCGGTTCCCGGGTAAGGAGACTTGCGGAAAAAGCCTGTATGCGGGAAAAGTTCACCTTCCCCTAAAACATTTATTAAGCTTTCATCGCCCTTTTCGGTTAACTTACTGATTAAAACAGTCCCTTTTCCTAAAACATAAAAATAATTTCTTGGTTCGCCTTCCCAAAATAACCTGTCTTTGTCCTCCAATTTAATTTTTTTACTCATATTAATTATTGGCTTCAGTTCCTCTTCTGACAAACCTTCAAATAATGGAGATGTTTGTAAATGTTTAATCCAACTGTTAATAGCAGGCCCCTCCCTGATCCGGGTTAAACTCCGGCTTAATCGCTTTCCTTAAACAGCTCTTTTTCTACTCCAACTAAATGGTCGAGCATGGCCTGATAAGCCGCTTCTGAATCTTTGTTTTTTACTGCCTGGTAGATAAGCATATGTTCATCATACAGTTTATTCATTTTCTTCACATTAGAGTAAAGAAACAGCTGTCTCGCTTCTTTCATAGATTCTTTAACTGTATCTGATACAGTTTTCATGAGACGGTAAAGCATGTCATTCTGTGTAGCTTTAATTATCGTCATGTGAAATTCTATATCAGCTTTTTCACCAACATGGCCATTTCCTTCAGAATGCTTCATTTCTTGAAGAATGGCTGACAATTTATCCAGATCTTCGTTTGTTCTGTTACGTGCTGCCAAAGCAGCAGCACCGGTTTCATTGAGCTTTCTGATTTCAAAAAGCTGTTCCAGATCTTTTTTTAGCATCACCGTGGGAATCATTTTGTTTGTCAGATCAATATCTGTTTTTTTAACAAATGTCCCTTCCCCCTGCCGGATCTCAATCAGACCCATTGCTTTTAGAGCACTTAACGCTTCTCTTATAGCAGATCTTCCTACATTAAAGTCTTCTGCAAGTTTCTGGACAGAGGAAAGACGGTCCCCCGCTTCATATTCCCCGTTCTTAATCATTTCTGTCAGCTGTTCTGCTACTATTTCATAAATCTTTTTAGTCCTTACATGTTTTATCACAGTCGTTCTCTCCTTTCATCCCGTCCAGTCATGCCAGAAGCCCTCGAAATGATATCTGTCTGCCAAAAGGGGTATACCTATTATATAGCTAATTAAATTGTAATAGGAAAAAGATTATCTTTCAATATCTGTCAGTCAGCTGGCTTGGAATAGAACGGCAGACGATCACGACAGTTATTTAAAGGGCTGACTCAGTGGATTATTGACTGAATTTCATGTTAATATAGAATAATTAAAAAATTTATCAGGGAGGATACAATTTATGGTACAGGTACAGCAGCCGCTTGATACTGACAAAGAAATGTTTACAGTACTGGTATCAGATCAAATGGATAAAGAAGGACTTAAACCTGTCCTCGAAAGTTCATTAGTGAACGTAGTTTTTCAGCCCGTGCATGATACAAGCGTGCCTCTCGATCAGATAGACGCACTCCTCATCCGGAGCGCAACTACTGTAACTAAAGATTTACTTAACAGGATGCCGAGATTAAAAATAATCGGCCGTGCAGGAGTAGGCGTCGATAATGTCGATATGGACGCTGCTACGTCTAATGGCGTAGTAGTTATAAACGCTCCCGATGGAAATACCATTTCCACAGCTGAACATACTTTCGCTATGCTTGCTTCTTTAGTACGAAATATCCCCCAGGCTAACCAGTCAATGAAAAAAGGAAAATGGGACCGTAAAGCTTATCAGGGAGCGGAACTGTACGGAAAAACGCTTGGAGTTATCGGTTTCGGAAGAATCGGAGCAGAACTGGCAGCAAGAGCGAGAGGCTTTCGTATGAATGTTATTGCCTTCGATCCTTTTTTAACAAAGTCGCGTGCTGAGAAACACCGAGTAACACCTGTAGATCTTGAAGAAGTTCTCTCAAAAAGCGATTTTATTTCCGTACACACCCCTTTGACAAAAGAAACGAAGGGCCTTCTTAATAAAGAGACGCTGCAAAAGACGAAACAAGGCGTATATATTTTAAATTGCGCAAGAGGGGGTATTATTGACGAAAAAGCTTTATATGAGGCTATAGAAAGCAGACATGTTAAAGGGGCAGCAATAGATGTATTTGAAGAAGAACCTGCCATAAACCACCCTTTAACAACGCTTGATCAAGTCATTACTACTCCTCATATAGCTGCTTCTACATCTGAAGCCCAAAAAAATGTCGCTGAACAAGTTGCAATTGAAGTGCTTGATTATTTAAACGGGAAACCCGCCCCTCACGCTTTAAACCTGCCTTATCTGGATGGCGATGTATTTGAGAAATTTTCTCCTATCACTAAATTAACACGTACATTAGGAGAAATGTCTTCCCAGCTTTTTAGAGCGCCCGTTCAGGAGATAGAACTCAGTTATGCAGGCGAAATTTCCCATCAGGAGACAGGGCTTTTTAATAGAAGTTTTCTGGCCGGCTTTTTCCGGCATCGGATAGACGGGTATGTTAATGAAGTGAACGCTTCCTGGATTGCAAAAGAACGAGATGTTCAAGTTGCAGAAAAACATGAAAATGAATCTCAGGGATATTCGAACTTTGTGAAAGCTACTGTCATTGGAGAAAAAGATACTCTCGAAGTTTATGGGACATTCAGCAGGGAGATAGGCCCCCGGATTGTACAAATTAATGAGTTTTCTCTCGACTTCCAGCCGGCTAAACATACCCTCTATGTCCAGCACAATGACCAGCCTGGAGTTATCGGGAAAGTCGGCCAGCTTTTAGGCACCCATAACGTTAACATTGCGACGATGCAAGTCGGAAGAAAAAATGAAGGCGGTAAAGCGATAATGCTTCTGTCAACAGACAAAGAGTGTGACCAGTCAGTACTTGAAGCTTTTGCCCGAATTGACGAAATTGTGTCTGTTTCAAGTATTGAATTGTAAAAAAGAAAGCTCTTTTTTGCCAGCCTTTCAAGTACTGAAGGGCTGTTTTTTTCTGCAGAGGAAATAAGAAACCATCTTAAAATCACAGGTATTTTTAACCATACTTTTATAGATTTTTAAATTTGTATTCACTCCTTCTAGTGTGATAAAGTGGTAACTAATGCAATTCACATAATGAGTAAAGACACAGAAAGGTTGATGGGCAAAAATGAAAAGGTTCAGCAAAAAATCTCTCTTAGCTCTTCCGCTATCTGCAGCATTAGTGTTAGCTGCCTGCGGTGACGGGAATGAAGAGAATGGCAATAACGAAAACGGGGGAGCCAATGAAGCAGACCCGGCTGAAAATAATAACGAAGAAACGGCTGATGGGGGCCTGTTAGACGGTAACGAAAACAATGAAGAAGCCATGGACGAGGAAGCCGATATGGACGCTGATCCTGAAGCGACTGCAGCCGTAGTTAACGGAGAAGAAATCCAAATGGGCGATTTGCAGGAGCAAATGGCACAATACGAACAAATGTTTGCTCAGCAAGGAATTGACTTTGAAGACGAGGAAAACGCTGAGCTCTTAGTTCAAATCCAGCAAGGAATTCTTGATGAGCTTATTAATCAGACAGTTCTTCTGCAGGAAGCAGAGGAACAAGGGATTGAAGTTTCTGATGAGGAAGTAGAAGCTGAGCTTGAACAGATCAAAGGCCAATTCGAAGACGAAGATCAATATGAAGAAGCGCTTGCTTCACAAAATTATACAGAGGAAGAATTAACCGATGAAATCAGGGAATCTTTAAGAGTTCAGGAACTTCTTACTCTCAGTCATTTAGAAGACGATGAACTTGAAGTCTCCCAGGAAGAAGTCCAAGCCTATTACGATCAAATGGCTATGCAGAACCCTGAAATAGGAGATTTTGAAGACTTGGAAAGTGAATTAGAAGAAGAAGTTAAGCAACAGCAGTATGTTGCCCAGCTTAGAGATGACGCTGACATCGAGATTGCTCTTTAATTTAAAGTTCCCCCGGCTCATGCCGGGGGTTTTTGTTTGGCAGCTATCTTTCAATGCCTTTTATTTAAAAACATCTTTCCCCCGCTCGTACAATACGTCTTCTGTTCCATTTCTTGCATTAACTGCTCGGGCAGCAGCAAAGAAATAGTCTGACAAACGGTTTAAGTATTTTATAGCCGCAGGAGGCAGCTCGTCGCTTGCTTCCTGTATATTGACAACCAGCCGCTCTGCCCTTCTTGCGACTGTCCTGCATACATGAAGGTTAGCTGACGCCTTTCCTCCCCCAGGTAATATAAATGTACGTATAGGGGGCGCCTCATCCCAGTAATGATCTATTTTTGCCTCAAGAAACTCAACAGCTTTATTTGATAACGTCCATTTGTGTTTATCTGTGACATTTGCTAAATCCCCGCCCAGATCAAATAATTCATGTTGAATTTTAGTCAGATCCATTACAAGGTCCTCATGCTTCTCTTCCTGTAATAACACACTCGTTAATCCGACAAAACTGTTCAATTCATCAACTGTACCATAAGCTTCCACACGGGCATGAGTTTTCTTTACATTTTTTCCTATTAACTGGGTCATACCCTGATCGCCTTTTTTTGTATATATTTTCATTAGAATCCCTCCATAATGTTTGGCCCTGTTAAACCTTAATCATGAAATTCCCTGCCTCACCTAGCTTTCCTTTTCAGCGAACCCGGCCTCAATATATTAATTAAATCGTTTTTATTGAATGGTGCCCCTGAATCAAAGAATAACATTAAAATAGCAGAATTTAACAGACCCCATTGTTTAAATCATTGCAGCTATTTGAAAATCATTATACAGCTATTGACTGGTTTACGCATCCCCACGAATTTACTGTTTGTTTCACCAGCTCTGCCCTAGTAAAATAAGAGGATAAGGAGGGAGACACTATGAGCGTCCATGAACATAAAAAAGAAGCACCGGAGAATGTTAAATGTATGATTCTTACGGTGTCTGATACAAGAACTTACGAGTCCGATAAAAGCGGCCGTTTAATGAAACAGTTCCTTGAAGAAGCAGGCCACCCAATCATCCGTCATGAAATTGTTAAAGATGAGATGACGGCTATTCAGCAGTGGATCCGCTATGCAGACAGGAATAAGGAAATTGAAGCTTTGCTGATTAATGGGGGAACAGGCATTACATTCAGGGACACGACTTTTGAAGCTGTTAACAGTATGCTGGATAAAGAGCTTCCAGGCTTTGGGGAGCTGTTCAGATATTTAAGTTTTGAAAAGGATATCGGTTCTGCAGCGATTCTCAGCCGCGCAACTGCTGGTGTCAGAGGAACAACAGCCGTGTTCTCAACTCCGGGATCGACAGGGGCCGTAAAGCTCGCGATGAAAGAATTAATTATCCCTGAACTCGCTCATGTCATGCGGGAGATTTACAAAGATCAGAAGTAATACCAGTTTTGTAAAGGCGAAGCGCTATTTAAAGCAGCACTATTTAAAGCAGCACCTACTGTAAAAATGTAGGTGCTGCTTTGAATGGAGGTACTACTTTGTTAAATGCAGGTGGTGCTTTGAGATTACATTTGTTTAGTGTTTTGTTACGTATGAAACAAGATTATTCCCGGGCTTTCTTATTTTTCAGGCGAACCGTATGGTAAAAACACTGAAAATGTCGTTCCTTCACCCAGGATACTATGAGCGGAAACCTTCCCATTATGGGCATCGACAATATTTTTAACTATAGCAAGACCCAAACCTGTTCCCGACCGTCCTCTTGTTCTCGCTTTATCAGCTTTATAAAACCTTTCAAACACAAAGGGTAAATCCTCTTCCGGGATGCCGGCTCCTGTGTCCTCTACTTCAAGTTTCACCCCGTTATGGAAGGGTTCGGCCCTGAGGGTAACTGTTCCATTTTCCGGAGTATGCCGAATGGCATTATCAATTAAATTAGTTAAAATCTGTTCGACCCTGTCAGAATCCGCGTGTACCTGTTTTTCAATTTTATTAATATCTCCATTTAGTGTGACGGCATGATCTTTAGCCACCCCTTGAAATTTCCGGATCATTCTTTCAGAGAAATCTTCAAGGTCTAAAGGTTCGGTATTTAACTGAATATGGCCCGCTTCCATTCTTGCCAGATCCAGCAATTCATTGACCAGTCTGCCCATTCGCAGTGATTCATCATAAATAATCTGAGCGAGTTCTTTTTTCTCTTCTTCACTACCGGCGATATCATCTATAATCGCCTCACTGTATCCTTGCAGCATGGAAATCGGAGTCCTCAGCTCATGAGAAACGTTAGCAATAAAATCTTTTCTCAATTTATCATGAAGACGTTCTTCAGTCATATCCCTGAGAACTGCCACGGCTCCCCGTACATGCTCCTGATCGTACAGCGGCGTCATTAGCAGAACCCAGCTTCTCCCCTGGACGTCGACTTCCCCCATCTGTTCTCTTTCTTCGGTAACTACTTTTTCAAATAACACCTGAAGCTCTTCAGGTAACTGGCCTGACTCCTCAACTTCATACCCTTGTTCATATAGCCAGGCTCCAATAAATTCATTTGCAGGCGGATTGGTAACCATTACAGAGCCGTCCCGGTCCAAAGTAATAACACCATCAGCCATAGAACTCAAAATACGGGAGAGCTGTTCTTTCTCCTGATTCAGAGCATTTAAATTTGTATTCAGTGCCCGTGCCATTCTGTTAAAAGCAATCGCCAGCAAACCAATCTCATCATTAGTTAATATTGGAACTTTAGTGTCAAAATTGCCTTTAGCTACTTCTAAAGATGCTTTTCTCATCCGTCTTAATGGAGCTGTGATTCTCGTTGTCAGGAAAAATGCAAACACAGTAGTCAGGATGATAGCGATCCCTGCTGACAAATATATGATGTTTTTTGTTTGATTGGATGCTTCTTCTACCACATCAAGCGGCTGATATAAAAACAGCGCTCCTTCTTCCCCTGCTGCAAACTCCACTGGAAGTCCCACTATCATCATTTCCTGGCTGACCTGTTCCCCTCTGACAGGAAATGTATAATCAGATTCAGTAACAACAGTTTCTCCCTCTTCAATCACCCGGGATAACAGTTCGTCCTCATAAAAAATGTAAATTGGAAGATCATGGTCGCCGTTTTCAGATGAATACCAGAATTCGTCATCATTAAAGATAATCAGCGCCTCAGTGGAATAAGTTTCTGAGATCGTTCTGCTCATTGCTAATGCCGTTTCATCAGTTCCTTCTTCTTCAAGCAAAGAAACAATTAAATTTGCATGGTTCATTAACTCGCTCTCCGCTTGGTCCGTGTGGAACCTTTCAAAATATTGAAGCAGCAGAATAGTTAAAATGATCAAAACAACTGATACCAGTAGAAGAATCGTAAACCAGAGTTTGCCTACGACACTTCGCCAAAACATCATTATTCTTTCACTGCCTCAAACTTATAGCCGACGCCCCATACGGTTGATATCATATTGGCAGCTTCAGGGGACACTTTATTTAATTTTTCACGCAGCCGTTTAATATGTGTATCTACTGTTCGAAGATCACCAAAGAATTCATAATTCCAGACATCTTTTAACAATTGCTCCCTTGCAAAAACTTTATCAGGAGCCTGAGCTAAATAATGAAGCAGCTCGTATTCTTTAGGCGTCAAATTAATGTGCTTGCCATCCGCTGTTACTCTGTGAGCATCATTATCAATTGTCAGATGCGGAAATACGAGAACATCTTTAGTCGTCGTTTCTGTCTGTAAAAACTTCGTAGAAGAAGCCCTTCTTAAAAGCGCTTTTACTCTTAGTACCACTTCTCTTGGACTGAAAGGTTTTACAATATAATCGTCGGTTCCCGCCTCGAAACCTTGTACTCTGTTCGCTTCTTCACCTTTGGCAGTAAGCATAATAATCGGTGTAGCTTTATGCTTTCTAATTTCTTCACACACTTCTATTCCATCTATGCCTGGCATCATTAAATCGAGAACGATTAAATCATAATCCGCGTCCAATGCCATTTTCAATGCTTTCTCCCCATTTTCGGCATCATCAACGTCATATTCTTCCCGCTCAAGATACATTTTTAATAATCTTCTGATACGTTCTTCGTCATCTACAACTAAAATTTTTGCTTCTTCCGACATAGTCGTTTCCCCCTTAAGTGAGCTCACCTGCACAGGTGATTTTAAACGTCAGGTTTTAAAAAAGTTATTATTTTGTTCACAATTTATTGTAACATGTTGATGCCCTGCCGTGTATACTCTTTCACTATTACCCGTAAGTTTACTATACCAAAAGCCCACTCTACTTAAAAGAATGGGCTTCTAGAGGCGTTCTTATGCATAAGAATGCAATCCTGCGATAACAAGGTTAACAAATATCAAGTTAAACATAATAAGAGCAAAACCTATGACACAAAGCCAGGCACTTTTCTCGCCATGCCAGCCTCTCGAGAGACGTAAATGAAGATAGGCGGCATAAAATAGGAAGGTAATTAACGCCCACACTTCTTTCGGATCCCATCCCCAGAACCTTGTCCAGGCAATCTGAGCCCAGATCATCGCAAAAATGAGGCCTCCTAAAGTGAAGATCGGAAAACCTATGGCAATTGCTCTGTAGCTCATTTCATCTACTGTTTGCGGATTGACATTTTTAACGAATGGCTGAATTGCCCCTCCAACAGGTTTACGGAGCACCAGCCGGAGCAAGCCGTACAGGAGCAGGCCAGCAAGAACAGACCAAACGACCGTATTAAGATCGTTACTTCTTATAAAGGCTGGCACTTCTACAAGTGGAGACATCCCTTGTTCAGAAATTAATTCTCCTTCATTAGGCCCTATTAACGGCGGGAGGAAATAAGCGACTTCTGCTTCATTGCCCTGCTCATTAATGTAGGCAAAGTTTGCCTCATAATCAGCTGCTCCAAAACCGAAACTGAGCCCTATATAAGCTGCTGTTGCGACAAGTGTATAAATGATAAATTCGACACCTTTTACTTTTTTCGAAGTCTTTTTAAAATCAATCACCCGGATTAAATATAGCAAACCTGCTACAAATCCAATTGCTAAAATCCCCTGGCCGAGCACGGTAGTAATAACATGGATTGTCAGCCAATGAGACTGCAGGGCAGGGATCAGCGGCTGGACTTCCCTTGGAAACATAGATGCATAAGCAATAATAAGCATAACCACAGGCATTGTAAATAAACCTAAATAATTGTTGCGGTAGATAGGATGAATAATTACAAAAGCCAGGCCTAGAGCAATTCCTAAAGCTGCTGTATATTCAAACATATTACTTACCGGAGCATAACCGACTGCGATCCACCTTGTAACAAAATAAGTCAGCGAAGCGGCAAAAGCAAGGATTGCCGTGGTATAGCCGAATAAACCTGCCTTATTATTCTCTTCCCCTTTATGGTTTTTGAATTTACTTCCTGTAATCGAAACGGCAAACAGGACAGCAGATAAAATATACAAAAAGAAAGCTGCATATAGCATATTAGCGCTGAGTTGGATCATGGCTTTCGTTCACTCCTTCATTCTCTTCTTCAGAGGACTCCTCTGACTGGTCAACAGGCATCGGAATAGTCGTCTGGTCAGATAGATATTTAAAATCTTTTTTCAGCCCGTGCCAGTTTTTATTGGCATGGCCTGCCAATACGAGTCTCCCGTTACGATTTTGAATCCAAATACGTCTATGATGCCAGTAAGACCCTTGAACGAGACCAATCATAAAAATAAAACCGCCTACTGAAATAATTGGTAAAGTTCTGTCTTTTCTAATTGTCAGCCCGGTCACATTTACCATATCTACATCAGTCATGCGAATGGTGTAGTCATTTTCCCCATTCAATGGTTCATTCACCTGGATACCGACTAAACTCAGTTCTCCCTGCTCTTCTTCAGGATCAGCTTCCGGAGGAAACACTTCAAAAATGATTCGAGGGTTATCAGGGATCCGGTTAATCGTAGTCGGTTCGCGATTGTCATCTATCACAAAGTTCGGGAAATATTCGAGTATTTCAATCCGATAACCGTTATCAAACTCATATACATCCTCAGGATCGTTTAAATCTACTTCAAACTGAATGTCTGTTAAATCTGTGTTTTCTTCTTCGCTTTCAAGGGTAAATGTGAAAGAAGACAGCTCATTCAGCTTATAGTCTACCTGGTACAAAGAAAATCCTTCAAATGTAAGAGGGTCATTTACACGTATATCATGGTCTTTAACCTCTGCCAGCTCTGTTTCACTGCCAATTGTCCCTCCGGCCTCCCGGCGAAGTAAAGTGGCAGAAGTCTGATACGTTTTTACAACCGGACCGCCAGCCCTTTCCAACGCAGGCTGGTATTTTTCATCTTCTTCATCATAAAGTTCAATCATAAACTCATTATTTCTCAGAAAGTATTCACCATTTGTCCCGCCGATCACTTCCTGTTCACCTTCCCTGACCCATACATGTTCATCTAAATACATTTCAGGGAAAAAGCGGAGCATGCCGCCAATTAGGAATATGATCAACCCAATATGGTTAACGTAAGGGCCCCATCTGGAAAACCGCCCTTTTTCAGCTAGAATATTGCCATTTTCTTTACGGATCTTATAGCGTTTTTCTTTCAACAGACTCTCCGCTTTAATCATATCTTCATCAATATTTTCAGCATTGTCAGTCTGAGAAAATAAACGCTGCCGTTTCAGGAACGCTTCATGGCGGGTGACACGCTGGGTTTTAAGAGCCCTGTGTAACGGAACCACTCTGTCCAGACTGCAAATGACAAGAGAGATTCCAAGAGCTGCAATAATTAGCATGTACCACCAGGAGCTGTACAAATTATGGAAGCCCAGCTGATAATAAAGTTTTCCTAGCGTCCCATACTCCTGTTCATAATAAATAGTCGCATTTTCACCCGGCGGAATATACATTTCCTGAGGAAAAAGCGTCCCTAAAGATGAGGTAAGAAGCAATACCACTATAATCCAAATCCCTACTTTAACCGATGAAAAAAAGTTCCATATTTTATCCACGAATGTCCGCGTGTAAGTCTGGGAACGCCTTGCTACTCCTTCATAACGCATATTTGCAAGTTTACTTTTTTCTTCTATAAGCGGTTTTCCGCATGATTCACATAAATAAGTCCCGTATGGATTCACATGGCCGCATTCACATTTTACTTTCTCCATCATAATCCCCCACTAATTCCCTGGAATTAACTTATTTCAATAAGACAGCAGCCTCTTCTCCGGTTCCAGCCCTGTTAAGTGTGTCAATCCTTGTCCATTTTCATATTGAAATATATCCGGGAGAATGAAACACCATAAGTGTTGGTATAGTGAATATACAATTCAATGGACAACGATAAATCAAACCTTCCCTTCTTCTGAGGGTAGGAACGATCCACTAACCCTCTTCTGAAAAATAGCTGTAGAATGTCTATCCTACAGCAGGCTTTATAACCAGCAAATCAAATTTATAATTTTAAACCGGCCAGTTTTTATGCTGCTCCCTGATTATATCTTTTCTAATATAATATTAACACTATCAATGTAGTGTTAATAGCTTGTTTGTTTGTAAAATATGAACATTATGTGACAGCTAATTCTCTCAGCTGTTTCACTTCATGAGGTTTTAATTCTCTGCTCTCTCCCGCATTCAGACCGTGTAAACTAAGAAAACCATATGTTTCCCTTTTTAACTTTAATACAGGGTGGCCCACATGCTCAAACATCCGTCGGACTTGACGGTTTTTCCCTTCATGTATAGTTATTTCAACGACTGACGTATTTTTCTTTTTCTCTGTTTTTTTAACTTTCACTTTTGCCGGCGCCGTCTTGCCATCTTCTAATTTGACCCCTCTCTCAAGCTGTTTAACTGTTTCCCGAAGCGGCATCCCTTCTACTTTAGCAATATATGTTTTTTTAATTTTATATTTCGGGTGCATGAGCAGGTTGGCGAAATCCCCGTCATTAGTTAGAAGCAGAAGGCCTGAAGTATCAGAATCCAGTCTTCCGATTGGATAAACTCTCTGTTCAGAGTGAATGTAGTCAGTCACTACCTTACGGCCGTGCTCGTCCGATACACTTGAAATAACACCTGTCGGTTTGTATAGTAAAAAATAGACAGGCTCCTCTTTATCAATAGGCACACCGTTGACTGCCACTTCATCTTTTTCAGGGTCAACTTTTGTACCGAGCTCGGTAACCTTAACTCCATTAACCGACACTTTCCCTTCAGTAATTAATCCCTCAGCTTTCCTTCTTGAAGTCACACCTGCTTGTGCAATAACTTTTTGTAAACGCTCCATGTATTTCCCACCTTAGATTGTAATCATTTCATTAGTGTTGACTGTAAGTTCCTCGTTTCAAACTTTAATTTTATCTTTTTTCGGTTAAACTTACAAATAAAAAAACCCTTAAAGGTATCTCTTCAAGGGGAAATCATGGAACTCTGTCTTTTATTAAGAAAAAAGATAAAAAAGACTCCTAACTGTCTGCGGCCTGTACTCTTTGTGAGAAAACGGGCTGGCTTTAAGCAAGAACAACTCCCTCACTTATAAAAAGACAAGTCTTACAATAATGATGGAAGCCACTATACCAATGACGTCGGCAGAGAGACCCACTTTAAGTGCGTCGCCCATTTTTTTAATTCCAACAGCACCAAAATATACAGTCAAAACGTAAAAAGTCGTATCCGTGCTTCCTTGCATGGTGGATGCCAGTCTTCCAATAAACGAGTCTGGTCCATATGTTCCGATTAAATCACTGGTCATCCCTAACGCTCCTGTTCCGGATAATGGCCGGATCATGGCTAGAGGAAGAATTTCAGCCGGTATATAAAAGTAAGAAAAGAGAGGCTTAAATAAGTCTATAAAAAACCCCATAGCTCCTGACTCACGAAAAACTTTAATAGAGACTAGCATACCAACTAAATACGGAACTATGGAAAAAGACATGTTTACCCCTTCCTTTGCCCCGTCGACGAACGCTTCATAAGATGGAACTCTTTTCCACGTAGCCACTAATAAAATGGTTAATATCAGGGAAGGGATCAACCAGACGGATATGGTCGTTATCCAGCTCAATAGATACCACGTCCTTTATTCATTCTTTTATAGTAAAAATACCTGTCTATTAAAATAGCTCCTAAAGTCGAACAGGCAGTGGCTAAAATGGTTGTCATAACAATTTCTGTAGGGGCGGCAGAGTCATATTCGATTCTTAGAGCGATTACTGTCGTTGGGATCAGGGTTATGCTTGCTGTATTAACAGCCAGCAGAGTAATCATGGACCTGCTGGCTTCATCTTTATCGTTATTTAATTTTTTCAGTTCTTTCATTGCCTTTATTCCCATTGGAGTAGCAGCATTTCCTAGTCCGAACATATTAGCAGTCATATTGGAAACGATATAGCCTAATGCAGGGTGACCTTTTGGAATATCCGGAAAGAGTTTCGAGATAACCGGGTACATCAGGCGGCTGACCATATTCAATAATCCGGCGTTTTCAGCTATCTTCATTATACCCAGCCAAAAAGTCAACACGCTTATTAATCCTATACATATGACTACTGCTTCTTTTGCTCCTGAGAACACCGCTTCATTTACCGCTTCCATATTGCCAGTAATCGCAGCAAAAATAAACCCTGTTAAAAAAAGGAAGACCCAGATGATATTAACCATTTGGAACCATTCCGTTCACTCGAAACCAATGACCCAGCCATTTTTTAAATAAAGAAGGCTCTTCCGTTTTTTCATATACATACTTTAAGGGAACGATTCCGATAACTTTTCCCTTCAGTTCCACTTGAACAGTCCCAATGGGATAGGGATAACCTTCTTGTTCCCATCTTTCTTCATTTGGTTTAAGGAGTACTACTCTCTTTTTTAAATGTTTTAGATCTTCCTCTGTGAGCGGATATTGAAAACTGAACTCTGTCCTTAATTTGTTTTTATAAAAAGGATCGTCGACCTTTTTTACTGTTCCTTCCTTAACAAGAGTACTCATCTCATAGCTGTCAAAACCCCATTCAAATAAATTCATATGGTCATGCCAGTCGCTCGGTGCATTGATTGTTACAGCTATTAATTCCATGCCTTCTTTTTCAGCAGTGGAAACGAGAGTCCGCTTAGCCCGTTTTGTATATCCCGTTTTACCTCCTGTCGAATGTTTATATAATTGAGTAAGAAGTCTGTTTTTATTATTAAAAACCCTTATTCTGTCTTCAGCTGTTACAGATCTGTATGATTTAGAAGCAGAAATTTCCCTGTACTGAGGGCTCTTCATAGCGTATTGGGTTAGAAGCGCCATATCATAAGCGGTGGAATAATGGTCTTCATGATCATCGAGCCCATGAGGGTTTGCAAACAGAGTCTCTTCCATCCCGATTTCCCGGGCCTTCTCATTCATCATGTATACAAATCCTTCAACACTGCCTCCTACATGCTCGGCTATCGCAATTGCTGCGTCATTCCCAGAGCGGAGCATCAGCCCGTAAACAAGATCTTCCAAAGAGATTTTTTCGCCCTCAGTCAAATAGATAGACGACCCTTCTGTTCCGAAGGCTCGTGAGGATACTGTTACGGTTTCTTCCATCTTTCCAGATTCAATTGCTAACACAGCTGTCATTATTTTTGTAATGCTCGCAATCCGCATACGTGTATTGGATTCTTTTTCAAACAGGATTCTCCCGCTTTCCTGTTCCATGAGTATAGCTCCGTGAGCTGAGACGCCTTTATCAAAAAACTGTTCTGCTGACACCTCTGAGCCAAAAGGAAAGATAGCCAGAATAATACATATAGATAAAAGTGCAGGCAATTTCATGTGATTCCTCCAATCTGGTCCGGGATGCCCTGGTAAAAAGGACATCAATACTTCTTTATAAGCCAAGTCTATGCATAAAATAGACAAGTATGTCTGAAGAGTTTGTCTCCCTCCGGAATATAATTAAGTTCTTTGTTAAAACTACTTCTATTAGTTTCCTTTTATTGAGAAAGGTGAGTCACTGACATGATGGAAGAAATTATAAGGATTATTCTTCGGGTTTTGACTATTCTGCCCCTGCTTTTAATTGTCACTATGTATATGGGAAAACGGGCTATCGGACAGCTTCCTTTATTTGATTTTCTGATTATCATTACATTGGCTTCTGTCACGGGAGCAGATATTGCTGACCCTGACATCGAACATTTACATACAATAGTTGCTATTCTCGTCATCGCTTTATTGCAGAGAATTGTTAGTTATTTCATCATAAAAAAACGCTGGTTCGGTCATTTTATGACTTTCGAACCAACGGTAGTTATAGAAAACGGCGTACTTATTCTAAAGAACATTGAGCAAATACGTTACTCTATAGACAATATTCTGCAAATGCTCAGGGAAAAAGATGTCTTTGACATGTCTACGGTAAAGCTGGGAATTGTGGAAGCAAACGGAAAACTTACGGTTTATAGAAATCCTGAGAACTCTCTGGTTACTCTAGAAGATATTTATACACCTAAACGTGCCTCCAACCTCGCATACCCGGTCATGATGGAAGGAAAAGTTTATACAAACATTTTAAAAGGTCTCGGCCTGAATACAGCATGGCTGCATAATGAGTTGAAGAAAAAAGGGATTTCCCAGCCTGAGGAAGTGGTTTTTGCAAGCGTCAATGAAGACAAAGAACTGCATGTGTCCTTAAAAAATACAGATTTAAAAGGTCCGCCACTACAGCATTAACCTTTTGGCCTGAAAATCAGAGCGGCGAGAAAACTGAAAATAATCGCTGCAGACACACCTGCACTCGTTACTTGAAATATTCCTGTTAAAATACCTATTAAACCGCTTTGCTGCGCTTCTGTGACTGCCCCGTGCACTAACGCGTTCCCGAAGCTTGTGATTGGAACTGAAGCTCCTGCTCCTGCAAAATCTATAAGAGGTTCATAAAGGTCCAGCCCGTCCAGCACTGCTCCTGCTACCACTAATGTACTTAACGTGTGAGCAGGGGTTAATTTCCCTACATCCAGGAGAAGCTGCCCTATAAGACATATTATCCCTCCAACTACAAATGCATTTACAAAAATCATCATCATATATCTCCCCAGTCCTTATTAACGTATTTACTCTATTTCCATCATATTACAAACCAAAAAATAAATATTTTACTAATACAATGACAAAAGCGGCAAAAACCCCATAAACAATTACTGAACCGGCCAGCTTGAACATATTTCCGCCTACACCGAGCACATAACCTTCTGTTCTGTGTTCTATAGCAGCGGAAGCCATAGCATTGGCAAAGCCTGTAACCGGTACTGCCGAGCCCGCTCCTGCAAATTGACCAAAACGGTCGTATATTCCTAAACCGGTTAATAAAGAGGCAATAAATACAAGCGTCGCTACGGTCGGGTCACCTGCTGTTTTTTCAGTGAAATCAAAGTAGGCAACATAGCCGTTCTGTATCATTTGGCCAAATGTACACACCAGTCCCCCTATGATAAAAGCCTTTACGCAGTTCTTTAAAACCGGTCGTTTTATCTCGTGTTTTCCTGCAAGTTTTTTATACCCTTGTTGAGAAGGGGTTAACTTTGACTCTTTATCCATATGGCTACACCTACGCTTTCATATCTTCTTCAATTTTTTTTATTTCTTCTTCCAGCTTCTTTTTAGTAATCTGATGATCCTTCAGCCGTTCTTTAAGCTCTGTAATTTCCATTTCAATTTTCTTATCCGTCGAAACCTGAACCTTGCTGCCTTTTACGGCATCTTCTACTTCTTTCTTGGTCTGACTGCGAATTTCTTTAAGGAAGAAACGGTCAAACCCTTCTACATTCAGATGGATATAAATATCTTTCTCTAAGGACACTGCTTGAGCCTTATCGACTCTCTCCACCCGTTCAGCCGCTTTCTCAGCCGTTTCAGCATTCATCTGAGAAATAATTGTATGTTTACTTACCGATTGACCTTGTATGTTCTCACTGTCTTCGTTTGTTTGACAAGCAGTTGTACTAAGTATAATTAAGAAGCTTAAAATAGAGGCCATCATTCTCATTTCTATCTTCACCCTTTCTGTCTTCGTAGTTATAGTATCGTAAGCGATAAATTATTTATGTTGGAAAAATTTGTGAGACAAAAAAGCACATGCATAAAGAAGGTCTTTATGCATGTGCCTTATTTCCGTTATTGTATTTTTCTACTTATGAGACAGACTTATTCTTTTTATTTTTCTGTGCCTTAAGTTCCTTATACCATAAGCTGTGACGGTGTTTAACATAATCTTTGTTTACTTTGCCTGTAAACATTCCGGGAAGCATCTTTCTGTTTTCTTTAAACAAAAAAGCTGCCATATGACCAATAAAAGCAAAAATAATTAATACCGTACCAAGATTGTGACCTTGGGTTACAATGACCATCATCGTATTGGATATATTTACTCCGCTTAAATTCTGATATACTTTTATACCGCCTGTAACTATCAGCACAGCTATTGCTACAGCAAACAGCATATACGCCAAACGCTGTTCAGGGAGATATTTCTCACTGGGAGGTTCCTGTTTCTTTAATATCATAGCTTTTATCAGCTTCCATGAAGCCTTCACGTCTCCTTTTTTTGGTAATATCGCGTATTCTTTGCGAATGATATGGAAGACAATATGGTAAATGACTGTAAAAATTAAAATAGAGGCGAAAACATAGTGCACCCATAAAGTTATATCATAACTTGTCAGCCAGCCGGTTCCAAAAGGCTGCCACAGTAAGTAACGGCCATATAGAGGGAGCTGCCCTAACCCCGTAATGATGAGAATTAAAATGGAAATGGCACTTGCCCAGTGAACAAACCGATTAGACTTTGACTGCCTGATAATTTTATCTGATTTACTCATCGGCCTGTTCCCCCTTTTCTCCTTTAAGCGTCTTATAAGCAGTAATTCCCGCAGCCGCTGCTCCCGCGACAGGGGCAACCATCATTGCTAACGTAAACCCATGCGCCGTATCCAGAAGGTTTTCTACGTCCGGTTTCATATGAGGGCGCCCCGGCCGCTTGTCCTGAAGCGATTCTTTGTCAGCCATAATAGCTTCATTAATTTTATCAAACGGTACTTCTGACACATAAAAGGTATGTGTGCCGCCATTTTCTTCATCACCGTAAACATAACCGCCAACCTCATCAGCAAGCCTTCGAGCTTCTTGTCTCATTTCGTTTAAAGGTCCAAATGTGATCGCATCCCTTGGACAAGCTGTCTCACAAGCCGGCTTCTTGCCTGCCTCCAGTAAATCAGTGCACATATCACATTTGTACATTACTCCTCCTCCTGCCAAATCTGGAGCGAGATTCATATATAGGCCGACGCCTGCCTGCCGTTGAGGGATGTCCCACGGACATGCCGACCGGCATTTTGCTCCGCCCATACAAAAGTCTTCATCGATGGTTACAGCGCCATGCTCGCTTTTATGAATAACTCCAAACGGACACAATTTCTGGCATGTGGCATCATCACAATGCATGCAACGCCGCGGTACAGACACTTTCCTCATTTCTCCGTTATGCTCGACCTCCACTTGCTCCACGAACGTCCAATTATAGGGTGTCAGCCGGTTGGTTAGGTCCTGTTCATCCGACCAGTCTTCATGATGTTTTCGGGGCCAATAGTCTTTAATCGGTTTCTCCGGCTGCGGAAACCTGTCGGCATTTTTTGTTTTACAGGCTTTAACACAGAGCGGCGTCCCCTCATATTCACATCCATCGCATTTAGTTAAATCAATAATTGACCCGATTTGCTTTGATTCTTCTGCTCCCGATGCCAACACCCATTTTTGCTTAGCCGTCACCATGGATGCCGCTGCTGCAGCTGCGGTAGCTCTTTTAATAAACGATCTTCTATCCATTCCTTCCCCTCCTAAATAAATACTTATACCCCTATAAGTATTTAAGCATAAAGGAAGGCTGTGTGAAACATTTATATATGTCATTTCTGTGACGGTTTTGTTACTATATAACCGAATGGAGGGCGTGTATGAACACTGTTATAATTCTGTTACTGACATTTATTTTTATAAGTCAGCTTATTATTATTTATCTCTTAATTAAAAAACGCGTGTATGTTAAAAAGTCTTTTTCACCTGAAGCTGAAGAAAATTCCCGGAACATATACGAACTGGATGACGAGAGAAAGCGTACAATCGAACTCCAGCTTTTAAGAATAAGGAATGCTGTTCAGAAACAAACGGAAGACATACATAATAAGGAAATTGAATTAGCTCCTAAGTCACTCATTTTCGATACCAACACTCTAAAAGAACTCTATCCCCCTGATCAGCAAGCGCTGATCCACTCGTTTATGAACTCATTTAATAATTATTTGGACCGGTACTGGTATACTGATAAAGGAAAATTAAAAACCGTTTTCCGGGGAGCTGCTCATAAGACAGATACAGAAGCGGGCAAACTCGTTTTGGCATCACGGGAACTTTGCCACGATATGGACCAATGGCTTAAGAAACTGAATACATTCTCATAAAACATCCAAAAGTGCGAACCCTATTTAATATCTTCCAATAAAAGGGGGGAAGGGTTCCTTTGAACACTACATTTTCTTCGCTGACTGTTGAATTGCTTGTAGGATTTATGGCTCTTTTAGTCTTAACTAAAGTCTTGGGAAAGACCCAAATTACCCAATTAACTCCTTTTGATTTTATTTCTGCACTCGTATTAGGGGAGCTTGTCGGTAATGCTATTTATGATAAAGAAATAGCTGTACATTATGTTCTTTATGCTGTGGCTCTCTGGGGAGCTTTGATTATGACAATTGAGAAAATTACCCAGAAGTGGAAAGGGAGCAGGAGCCTGCTGGAAGGCAAACCTTCAATTGTCATTCACAGCGGGAAAATCATACGTGAAGAACTGAGAAAAAATAACCTGGACTTGAACCAACTCCAGAATCTCCTGCGTAATAAAGATGTTTTTTCATTCTCAGAAGTAGAATATGCCATACTTGAATCAAACGGGAATTTAAATGTTTTAAAGAAAAGTCCTTTTCAGGCAGCAACCCAGGCAGACCTTTCCAAACCATCTTCTTCTGTCACCCTCCCGATGACGATTATAAGCGACGGTGAATGGGTTGACGATAATATTTTTCAGACCCCCTATTCAAAAGATTGGTTTATAAACCTTTTCAATAAGAACGCTCTGACTGTGAATCATATTATAATAGCCGAATGGTCCGAAGGTGCCCCTCTTTATATTCAGCTTAACCGGGCTCCATTTATTAAATATATAAATGTCCCCTGAAATTGGCGTTTGAATATCCAGCAAAAAACAGCCTGATAAATGTGATATCAGGCTGTTTTTTGATTCTATTCAGTTACTTTCTCTTTGCTTTACTTTCGTACGGTAATCTGTTTCATAGTATTCTAATTCTTCCCGGATTTCCTGCAGAGGACCTTCAATAGCTTTAACCATATCTTTAAGTGGTGCAGGGACTTCAGTCCTGAAACGGATAGCATTCTTTCCGGTGTATGCCGCCCGGCTGTCTTCAAACCACACGTCATAATGCGGCTGGAAGAATTCTTCTACACACTGATGGAAAATCCAAAATAAGGTTTTTTCAGCAGCACTCTTTCTGAACCGTTCACTTCGTAACAATACGGTTCCTGCCTCTCTGCCTTCGTCAAAGAAAACAAGCAGCCTTCTAAATTGATCAAGGATAAGCTGAAAATCGTCTTTCGATGTCCGTGTTTCGCTTTTATTCAGTTCACTCAGCGTGGCTTCGTTTAAATAAGTCCTCAATTTCCCGGTCACTTCCTCCATTTTATCCATGGTAAATTGAAGTTGCTGCTTTACTAAATCATTTCCCATCTTGTCTCTTCTCTCCTCTTGTTTCTTTATTTTGTTATTCAGGGGACGAAAATTGTTCATTAAATTTAGAAAAGAATAAATCTGCCTCTTCCTCTGCATGATCTTCCGTCATTTGTTCAGGAAGCTGGGGAAGTTCCTCTGTTGATTTTAAACCAAATTGTTCCAAAAATATTTTTGTAGTCCCGTATAAAATGGCTCTTCCTGTCCCTTCTGCACGGCCAACTTCCTTTATCAATCCTTTTCCAATTAATGTCCGGATCGGCCTTTCGGATTTAACACCTCGGATATCTTCCATTTCAACTCTTGAAATAGGCTGCTTATAAGCTATAATAGCCAGGGTCTCAAGTGCTGCCTGTGAAAGAGTAGCCGATGACGGTGATTGGACGAGTCTTTTAAAATAAGGTGCATGTTTTTGTTTCGTTGTAAGCTGGTAACCGCCTGCTATTTCTACAAGCTGTATTCCTCTGTGCTCCTGCCGGTACATCTCTTTCAATTCTTTTAAATAAAAGCTCAACGTTTTTTTATCTATTTGCAGAACGTCCATAATCTGTTTTTCGTCCAGACCTTCTTCGCCGGAGACAAACAAAAGTCCTTCTATCACAGCTTTAATTTCTTCACTAGTCAAACGGATGGACCTCCTTTTTATAAATTATTATTTCGTCAAAATTACTGTTCTGCTCGCATAATATAGAATTGGATTTCATGAGTTCCAATAATGCAAGAAAAGTAACAACGAGATGCGGATTTTCTTCTTCGTAAAAAAGCTCAGAAAACCGGCTTTTTCCGCCTTTATTATGCAATTCCCCCAACAGCTGGGACATTCGTTGTTCAATAGGAATTTCTTCCCGGTGAATTTTAGAATACACCGGTCTTTGTTTCTTCTTCCTTTTTTTCATTTTCTCGAAGGCTTGAAGCATATCATAAATGGTAACATTAACCGCAGATTGATTATTTTCACCTTCTGATTCATCCAGTAAAGGTGTTAAATCGGTCATTGGTTTAGAGAATAAATTGCTTCTCTCAAGCTCTCTTTCTTTTAATTCATCAGCCGCTTCTTTGAATTTTTTATATTCAATCAGTCTTTGCATTAAATCTTCTTTAGGATCTTCTTCTGTTTCTGCAAGCATATTTTCCTCATATAATTCTTCTTCTGCGGGAAGCAAAAGCTGGCTTTTCATATGCAGCAGGGTCGAAGCCATGACTAAATATTCACTGGCTATATCTAAATGCAGTACTTGCATAGCCTTTATATACGCCATGTACTGCTCAGTGATTTCTTTGACTGGAATATCATTTAAATCCAGGTCATTTTTTTGTATCAAGTGAAGCAACAAATCAAGAGGACCTTCAAAGGAGTGGAGTTTTACACTATATTGCATCATTTATCAAACCTTTCTTACTCAATGAATTATATCATATTATAATTTTATAATTGAGTACTGGTTTTCTTCACATCAAAGAAATATTAGTTTATGATAGTGTTAATAACTGAGAGGTGCAGGAGGGAAAAATGAAGAAATATCCAACGGCTTATATCGAATACCTTGCCCATTTTCACGGTTCCAGGGATTTTTTCGAATGCCATGAAATAATGGAAGAATTCTGGCTTCAAAATAAAAGGGAAGTCAAGTGGCTCGCCTTAATTCAGATTGCTGTGGCAGTCTATCATGAGCGGCAAAAGAACTTCCCGGGAAGCCTGAGATTGTACCGGAAAGTCCTTCACCATTTAAGAAGCAATAAGAACCTGTTTGAAGGCCTTGATATTCACCATGGGGATCTTGAATACCTTATTAAATCACGTATTAAGAATATCCTTCATGACGGAGAGTATACTCCTATGAACCTTCCTCTTGTAAGTGAGGAACTAATTGAAAAAAGTATGAAGTTTACAGAAGAACAAGGATGGGAATGGCTGTCTGACGACTCACAAAGTAAAAATATCCTGGTATTTAAGCATAAATTACGGGACCGGTCTGATGTGATCAAGGCCAGGGAGCACTCCCTGCTAAAAAAGAAAAAGGAAAGGGAAGAGCATTAGCTCTCCCCTTTTTTTTCATGTTTATCTTTTTCCTTACAATGTTCCAGAAAATAATGAGTGGTCGTGGTACCGGTAAGTTCAGTCTTCCAAAGAACTTCTGTATCTTTAACCATCTTATTAGCAATCCCTTCATTTCTATAGGAAGGATCCACTGTCAGATCTCTCAAATACACACAGTCATCACTTTCTTCCACTCCTACTACACCTACAAACCGCCCGTCTTCATTACGCCACAAATATAAATGCCAAGTGTTGGACGCACGGTAGTGGTCTATTGTCTGCTGAATTTTTTGGACTTTTTTTTCTCCCGGCATAAAAGAAAGCAAGCCCATAGCAATTTTTTCATATTCTTTTTTGTAAGGTATAAGCATAATCAACCCTCTAGTATGAAAAAGTTTTTGATAAGTTAGCCATCTCAATTGCTCCGGCTGCTGCTTCCCATCCTTTATTCCCGGCTTTTGTGCCTGCTCTTTCGACAGCCTGCTCGATGGTATCAGTTGTTAACACTCCAAAAATAACCGGAATACCTGATGTCAGAGCTGTAGAAGCCACCCCTTTTGACACTTCCCCGCATACATAGTCAAAATGCGGTGTCGAGCCGCGAATCACAGTCCCAAGAGTAATTACAGCATCATACTTGCCGGACTCAGCCATTCTTTTTGCAATTAAAGGTATTTCAAACGCACCAGGCACCCAGGCAATATCAATATCGTCTTCAGATACACCGTGCCTTTTTAACGCGTCTTCTGCTCCTCCTAAAAGCTTGCTCGTAATAAATTCATTAAATCTTCCTACTACAATCCCTACTTTTAATCCTGTCCCAACTAAATGTCCTTCATACACTTGTCCCATTATAACTCCTCCTGTAATTAAAAATGTAATAGATGTCCGAGTTTATCTTTTTTTACTTTAAGGTAGTTTTCATTTGTCTTGGAATGAGGCAATTGGAGAGCTACCCTGTCCACTACTTCTAAATCATATCCTTTAAGTCCTGTAATTTTACGCGGATTGTTAGTTAATAATTTCATTTTCCTTACTCCCAAATCTCTCAGGATTTGAGCTCCGATGCCATAATCTCTTAAATCAGGGCCAAAACCGAGTTTTTCGTTTGCTTCTACGGTGTCGTATCCTTCCTCCTGAAGCTTGTATGCTCTCATTTTATTCAAAAGGCCTATTCCCCGGCCTTCCTGACGCATATACAGGACAACGCCTGAACCTGCTTCTTCAATTTGCGCAAGAGCAGCGTGAAGCTGAGGGCCGCAGTCACAGCGTTGTGACCCGAAAACATCTCCAGTCAGACATTCTGAGTGGACTCTTACCAGAGTAGGCTTTTCTCCTCCGATTTCCCCTTTAATAATGGCCACGTGTTCTTTCCCGTCCACTACATTTGAGTAGCCGACAGCTGTGAAGTCGCCATATTCTGTTGGTAATTTAATTTCCACTTCTTTTTGTACAAGTTTATCTTTCCTGTTGCGGTATTGAATGAGGTCTTTAATAGTGATCATTTTTAAGTTGTGCTCATCAGCAATCTTCCTTAAATCCGGTACTCTCGCCATTGTGCCATCTTCTTTAATTACTTCGCAAATGACGCCTGCTGGCTCAGAACCGCACATTCTTGCCAGGTCAACAGCCGCTTCTGTATGACCTGCCCGTCTGAGCACTCCGCCGTCTTTGGCGATTAAGGGGAAGATATGGCCCGGCCGCTGAAAATCAGCAGGTTTGGTTTCTTTATCAATAATTGCTTTCACTGTCATCGCACGCTCCGGGGCGGAGATACCGGTTGTGGTGTGTTTATGGTCAATACTCACTGTAAAAGCAGTGCCGTGAGGATCAGAATTTCTGTCTACCATCGGAACGAGATCCAGCTTCTCAGCTCTTTCCCTTGTGATTGGGGTGCAAACAAGTCCTCTTCCGTGAGTGATCATAAAATTAATCACTTCAGGGGTCGTTTTTTCAGCAAGAGCGACAAAGTCACCTTCATTTTCACGATCTTCATCATCACACACAATTACAACATCCCCCTGGGCAAGGGCATAAATCGCCTCTTCAATTGGATCGAATGTGTTCATTTTTCTGCCTCCTCCATTATTTAAAACCATGCTCCTTTAAAAAGCTGCCAGTAATTTTTTCCGACGAATGATCGTCTGAAGCGAAACGGTTTGTAATCAATTCTTCAAGATATTTAGCAAGCATGTCACATTCAATATTAACAATATCCCCGGCCCCTTTCTCTCCGATAATAGTTTCCTGAATGGTGTGGGGAATAATCGATATGGTAAAGGTATCAGAAGTTAAACCGAAAATAGTTAAACTCGTGCCGTCAACCGAAACGCTGCCTTTCATCATCATATATTTTCTAAGCTCTTTAGGGATTTCAATATCATAATAAACCGCATTATGCTCTGGGCGTTTCGCTTTAATAGTACCTATACCGTCTACATGTCCAGAAACAAAATGACCGCCAAAACGCCCTTCCGCTGACATCGCACGTTCCAGATTAACTTGAGAATTCACATTTAAGTCCCTCAGGCTTGTATTCCTTACCGTTTCCGGCATTAGATCCACAGAAAAGGTTTGACTGTTAAACGTGGTTACAGTCAGACATACGCCGTTAACAGCGATACTATCTCCTAAATGAATGTCTGAAAGGATACGGTCAGCCTGAATAGCCATTACAATCGCATCACCGTTTTTTTGAATTTTACGGATCGTTCCTTTCTCTTCAATAATTCCTGTAAACATTAGTTATCCTCCCTTTTATAGAAAACAAACTTTGTATCGCTTCCTATAGGCTCCATAGAGTGAAGCTTAAGATGAGGTGTGTCTTTCAACAGAGGAATCCCTTCACCGGAAAAAGACGACTTAGACTTTTCGCCTCCGATAATGAGAGGAGCCATATACTTGACCACCCTTTGAAACTGGCCTGTACGTAAAAAACTGTCATTAACTTTGCCTCCTCCTTCTACGAGGAGTGAAGTAATTTGCTTATCACCAAGTACACTAAGAAGCTGATCGATCGAAATATGGCTGCTTTCCAACTGTAAAACATACACTCCGTGTTTTTCCAATTCATTTATCTTTTCTTTTTCTGCAAGACTAGTGGTTATTATCCATGTTTCTGCGAGTTTATCCGTTATTAAGTTTGAATCTAACGGCATCCTCAGTCTCGTATCCAAAACAATTCTGACAGGATTATTTCCCCCATCCTCCAGCCTTGCCGTAAGTGAAGGGTTATCTTCTATAACCGTCCCTACCCCGCAAAGAATCGCATCATGTTCATGGCGGAGCCGGTACCCGTCCTTTCTTGCTTCTTCTCCTGTTATCCATTTACTTTCACCTGTCGACGTAGCAATTTTTCCGTCTATACTGCATGCAGTTTTTAAAGTGACAAAAGGCTTACCTGTGCTGATAAAGTGGAAAAACTCCCGGTTAATCTCATCAGCTTCCTCTTTCATTAAACCTGTATCAACTTCAATACCTGCTTTTTCAAGTTTTTCAATTCCTTTTCCTGCCACTTGCGGATTGGGATCCGTAGAGGCAATAAAAACCTTTGAAATTCCCGCTTCAATGACAGCATCCGCACAAGGAGGTGTGCGGCCATAATGGGAACATGGTTCAAGAGTAACAAACATTGTGGCACCGGACGCTTTCTCTTTAGCCATTTCAAGCGCCTGCCTTTCAGCATGTGCTTCTCCTGCTTTGAGATGGGCCCCCACACCGGTAATCTGGTTATTTTTCACAATGACACAGCCCACTGACGGGTTCGGGGAGGTTTGCCCTTTAGTGTTTTTAGCCATGTCAATAGCAAGTTTCATATAGTGATGTTCCATCGAACCCTCCTTAATTCCATTCCTTCATCTGCAACAGTCATGCAGCACAAAAAAACTGAAGGAATATTTCCTTCAGGAGACAGACGTACAGAATATGAATAGCCACAAAAAGGGTATTAAAGGCAGGCCTACTGCCAGAAAATAAATGGTAACGTTTTCCTGAGTGATCACTAAAAATTGGTTACCAAAAAGGGCAGACTTCACCCTTATTATTAGTCCCTTTTTTTAACCGCCATATCCTTCTCCCATCCAGACTCTCACTGTCGGCTTTGGAGTTTCACCAAATCCACCGCTGCCTGAAAAAGCAGCGGGTCACGGACTAAGAGGCCAGGCCTCATCACCGCCGGTAGGGAATTTCACCCTGCCCCGAAGGAATCGGTTTATTCGTTTTGTTTATTATATCACAAGAGTCGACATATGCGCTTAAATTTGCAAAAAAACGGCCAAAGAATTTAATCTTCAGCCGCTTGTCAGTTTTATTCTTCGTAAACTTTCACTTCCTGCATGATATCTCCCTGGCGAATGCGGTCGACAGAATCAATTCCTTCGACAACCTTTCCAAACACGGTGTGAACGCCGTCCAAATGCGGCTGAGGTTCAAAAACGATAAAGAATTGGCTGCCGCCCGTATCTTTGCCTGCATGGGCCATAGACAGACTGCCTTTCTCGTGTTTATGCGGATTGCCTTCTGTTTCACATTTAATAGTGTAGCCAGGACCTCCTGTTCCATTTCCGTTCGGACATCCGCCTTGAGCAACAAAGCCTGGGATGACACGGTGGAATGATAAGCCATTATAAAAACCTTCATTTGCTAATTTCTCAAAGTTAGCTACTGTGCCTGGTGCTTCTTCAGGAAAAAATTGCAGAACAACTTTTTCACCTGTTTCAAAAGTGATTTCACCTTTTTTCATGTCGTAAACCTCCTATAATTGTTAAAGTCAAGCAGACTTCTTTATTTTACATCAGTTGGATAAAGAATGAAACAACAGGAATCCAGCTTGTGTTTTAAATCTGCTTGACCGACCCGGAGGCTTTTTCGGGACTTCCGCTGTTCCGGTATGACCGTTCATGGCGGACGAGATCTTTAAAAGTCTCTCTCTCGATGACACAACGGTGTTCTCCATCTTCTACAAAAACCACAGCGGGACGTAAAATACGGTTATAGTTATTAGCCATTGAGTAACCGTAAGCGCCGGTCGAGGAAACCGCGAGGAGATCACCCTGTACAGCAGGCGGAAGGCTTAAATCCCAAATAAGCATATCTCCGCTTTCACAGCACTTTCCGGCAATAGATACAAGTTCAGTTTTTTCTTCAGCTGCTTTATTAGCTACAATAGCTTCGTACTCAGCCTGATACAGTGCAGGCCGGATATTATCTGTCATCCCGCCATCCACTGAAAGGTAAGTTCTAAGATCCGGGATATCTTTTCGTGACCCGATACGATAAAGCGTTGTGCCAGCCTCACCGACTAAAGCACGCCCTGGTTCAATCCACATTTCAGGCAACGGCATATTCAGTTTCGCTGACTCCTTTTCAGCAGCCTCAACCATACGGTCAATATATTCGTGCAGAGGAAGAGGAGCATCATTTTCGCCGTATCTTATTCCAAATCCTCCTCCTACATTAAGAACTTCAGGATAGTACCCGAGCTCCTGCTGCCACTGGGCAAGGGATAAATAAATCTCCTTTACCGCTTCCTCAAACCCTTCGGCTCTGAAAATCTGGGAACCGATATGGGAATGAACTCCTTGAAGACGGAGATACGAATGACCCATAATCATCTTAATTGCCTTTTTAGCCTGGCCGCTGTTTAAGTCGAATCCGAATTTTGAGTCTTCCTGGCCCGTAGAAATATACTCATGAGTATGAGCCTCTACACCGGGAGTGATGCGGATCAGGACATTCATTTCCGTTTTCATAGATTCAGTCATTGCCATAAGCCAGGATAATTCTGTGAAATTATCAACAACAATACAGCCGATCTTTTCTTTTAACGCCATTTCCAGTTCGTCGGGTGTCTTATTGTTGCCGTGGAAATGGACGCGCTCCATAGGAAATCCTGCCTGGAGAGCGGTGTAAAGTTCCCCTCCGGAACAGACATCCAGACTTAATCCCAGTTCGTCTGCCAGTTCGATCATAGCAATACAGCTGAAAGCTTTACTGGCGTAAGCCACTTGATAATTTACTTTTTTATTTTCAAAAGCCTGTTTAAACTCTTCAGCCCGGTTTCTAATATCTTTCACATCATATATATAGAGAGGGGTCCCATACTTATCTGCTAAAGTGGTAACGTCTACCCCTCCAATAGATAAATGCCCTTCACGGTTTATACAACTTGTTCCGTATAAGCCCATACACTTTCACTCCTTAATTGCTCATCACTACTATACTTATTAACAAAAATGAAGTTGTCGACGTTATACTTTTAATTTAAAGCATAAAAGGGAAATGAATGCGAACCACATTCATTTCCCTATTGGACAACTATCAGCAGTTTCCGCCAGGTTAGTGCTCCACTACACAACGCAGTGACAGTGAACAGCATTTTCAACTGCACCCCAGCATATAAAACGGAAGGAACCGTTTTAACTGCTTCGGCAAACCGGCCTTTCCATTGTCTTCCACGCCTCCTGTTGCTCCAACAATGTACTGATCCTTATTGCGCCTCTACCTGTTATATGACCAATGAACCCTTTCATTAATCATTTTTTTACACAATATCATATTAAAAGCCTTCCTGCAACTATTAGGAGCTTCCCTGTTTAACGGAATCCTGCGGGTTGACTATACTAGGCCTTCTGCGTTTAACCGGGACAGCCTGACGAACGAGTATATCCATCAAGGCTTTCAAGTCAAAAGGAAGAAACGGCCATAAATAAGGTACATTAAGCGCTTTTATCCTTACAAGCAAAATAAATACGATCGCTATTGACACGACAAACCCAGGAACATGGAACAGGACCACGCCAACCAGGAATATTAATCTTAACATTTTTAAAGCAATCGCCATTTCATAGCTTGGTGTGGCAAACATCCCTATCGCCGCTACTGCCACATAGAGTATAACTTCAGATACAAATAAGCCCACCTCTACAGCAATCTCGCCTATTAATAAGGCAGCCACCAGCCCTAAAGCAGTGGCGAGCGGTGAAGGTGTATGAATGGCTGCCATCCTTAAAAGTTCGATTCCCAGTTCTGCTAAAACAATCTGAGCAAATATCGGCACGTTCGAGTCTTCTTCAGGTCCGATAAAATCTAAATTATCCGGCAGCAGACTGGGGTCTAACACAAATAACAGCCACAGCGGCAGGATAAATAAAGAGAACAGCATCCCTGAAAACCGGACCCATCTGAAAAATGAACCGACTATGGGTGCCTGTCTGAATTCTTCTGCATGCTGTACATGATGAAAAAAAGTTGTCGGAAAGATAATTATACTGGGAGAGGCGTCAACAAATAAAATAATGTGGCCTTCCAGCAAATGCGTTGCAGCTACATCCGGCCTTTCGGTATAACGGACCATCGGAAAAGGGTTGGATCCTTGTTTCACCACAAATTCCTCAACCACTTTATCTGCCATCGTGAGCCCGTCAATATCAATTTCTTTCAGCTCTTTTTTTATAATTTCAACCATTTTAGGGTCTGCGATCCCTTTAATGTAAGATAAGCTGATATCCGTTTTCGACCTTCTGCCAACCTGCATAATTTCATTCCGTAAACGTTCGTCCCTGATTCTCCGTCGTGTTAAAGCTGTATTTTCAATAATATTTTCAGTGAAACCATCACGGCTGCCGCGCACTACTCTTTCTGTATCAGGTTCTTCCGGGCCTCTTCCAGGATAACTTCTTACATCAACAACTATTGCCTCAGTTTCACCTTCGATGAGTATAAAAATTAATCCGGAAAGCATTTGCGTAATTGCCTCGTCTATGGTTTCCACATGTTCAACCTGAACATGTGCCAGACGATTTTCAACTTGCTCTCTTACTTTTGTCCGTTTTCTTTCTATGGCATCAAGAAACATTAATTCTCTTAACAATTCAATAATATATTGAATATCGCATAATCCATTAACAAAATAAAACTGGATTTCTTTGTCCAGCACATGTATTTTACGGACGCCCACATCAAAGCTTTTTCCTATCCCTACCCGTTCTTTAATCATCTTCTCATTCTCATGTATATCGTCAGAAATAGGATGATCGATTTTTGTTTCATCAAGCTGTTTCTTGTCCACTCATACCGCTCCTTTCAAAATTGCCGCTAACACACTTAGTATGAGTGAAAGAGAAAAAAACCATACAAAAAAACAACTCAACCTTATTCGTTGAGTTGTTCCTTTAACTGAATAAGTATTTTCTTTTCCAGACGTGAAACTTGTACTTGAGAAATCCCAAGCCTTTCTGCTACTTGTGACTGGGTCTGATCTTTATAGTAACGGAGATAAATAATCAGCTTTTCTCTTTCTGAAAGTCTCTCAATTTCATCTCTCAAGGCTATCCTATCAAACCATTTCCCATCATCCTGGTCTGAAATCTGGTCCATGATAGTTATAGGATCACCATCGTTTTCATAGACTGTCTCATGAATAGATGCCAATTGACGGCTCGCTTCCTGTGCAAATACCACTTCTTCCGGTGATATATCCAATTTATCGGCAACTTCCTGAATTGTGGGCACTCTGCCTAACACTTTTGAAAGTTCATCCTTCATTTTCCGGATATGATTGGCTGTCTCTTTTATAGACCGGCTCACTTTCACTGTACCGTCATCTCTTAAAAAACGCTGAATTTCACCAATAATCATAGGCACTGCATACGTAGAAAACTTAACATCAAAACTTAAGTCAAATTTGTCTACAGATTTTATAAGCCCGATGCAGCCAATTTGAAACAAATCTTCCTGATCATAACCCCGGTTTAAAAAGCGTTGGACAACCGACCAGACAAGTCTGGTGTTATGGTGGACGATTTTATCTCTTGCATCCTGGTCCCCATCTTGTGCAAGCTTTATAAGCTCTTTGACTTCTTCATCTTTTAAATGTTTCTTCTTATTATTCTTAAACTCAACATTCATATTGACCGGCCTCTCAATTGCATAGGGCATTTTGCTTTGAGAGTCTTTTAACGAGGGTAACCGTCGTGCCTTCCATTAACTGAGAATCTACTTCTACATGATCCATAAAGTTTTCCATGATGGTAAAGCCCATCCCGCTTCTTTCCAGTTCAGGCTTAGAGGTATAGAGAGGCTGCCTCGCTTCATCCAGATCACTGATTCCTTTCCCCTCATCACGGATGACCAGGTGAACGGTCCCATCGACCAGCTCGGCATCAATATAAACTTTTCCTTCTTCATTTTCACTGTAGCCGTGAATAATTGCATTCGTAACTGCTTCACTCACGACAGTTTTTATTTCTGTTAATTCATCCATCGTAGGGTCTAACTGTGCCACAAAAGCCCCAACAGTGACACGGGCAAAAGATTCATTTGCACTGATGGCTGAGAAAGAGAGTTCCATGCGGTTCTTCATGAAGCCACCCCCAGACTCATTAATGCTTCCCTTTCATTAGAAGTAAACGTCACAATTTTAAATAAGCCTGAAAGCTCGAACAACCGTTTAACTTGCGGGGATATGCAGCAAATGACTAATTCGCCTCCAACAGACTGCACTTTCTTATAACGGCCTAAAACAACCCCCAGCCCGGAACTGTCCATAAATGTCAGTTTCTCTAAGTTTAATAACACGTGTGTAAGGTGGTATTCAGACAGAGCCGAATCGACACGCTCACGCAGTTTAACTGCATTATGATGATCTAATTCACCCACCAGTCTGACACATAGAACTTCTTCTTTTCTTTCCAAATCAATTAACAAGCTCAAGACGTCTCACTCCTTCACATGAGTTCTTTATCCTCCCGTTTTCCTCTCCCGGGAAATCGATGGATAGTACGTGTAATTCACGTTCTTAGTATGGTTTTCCTTCATAGAAACAAAACTAGTGGGCATTCGCCAAAACTTCTTACAATTCGCCTGCGTACTTAAGAGGCATCCCCGAATAAGACAGAGCGCGTCCGTCTCATAAGCTGCCATAGGGTCGCTTCTTCTACATTTTCGGAAGCAACCAGCGGCTGAGTTAAAATTGTCTTACCGTCTTTTTCAATAACTAAAGATCCGAGCTCCTGCCCTTCAAAAACGGGGGCTTTAACCTTGTTATTTAATGTGATTTTTTCTTCTGCACCTTCAATGGATTCACCTTTTTTCATAAGCACAGAAACGGGTTTCTCAGGAACGATTTGTACTAGGGATTTAGCACCTTTATCAATTTTTATTTCACCCAGCACATCTGTAGGCTGGTAACGCGTGTGAAGCTGATATTGGCTGTATGCATAATCAAACATCTCAGTAATTTGCCTGTTTCGTTCTTGCGGTGTGGGAGCTCCCATTACGACAGATATCATTCTCATACCATCTTTATTAGCGCTTGCTGTCAGGCAATATTTCGCTTCTCTAGTAAAACCTGTTTTCAAACCGTCTACACCCGGGTAGAACTTCACCAGTTTATTTGTATTTACAAGCCAGAACGGATCATCTGAATCCTTTCTCAAATAGTCTTCATACAAACTTGTAAATTCAGTAATTGCTTCATGTCGAAGAAGTTCTTTACCAATGACAGCCAAATCATAAGCTGATGAGTAATGATTTTCAGCCGGCAGTCCGTTAGAATTTACAAAATGTGTATTTTCCAATCCCAGGCTTTTCGCTTTTTCGTTCATTTTGGCCGCAAATTCATTTTCAGATCCAGCTAAATGTTCAGCCATAGCAACTGATGCATCATTACCTGACGCGATAGCGATTCCTTTCATCATTTCCTTGACCGTCATTTCTTCTCCTGGTTCAAGGAAAATCTGTGAACCACCCATGGATGCAGCCCGTTCACTTGTCCGCACTTTGTCATCCCATGTGAGTCTGCCGTCTTCGATCGCTTCCATAATTAAAAGCATCGTCATTACTTTTGTCATACTAGCAGGCGGCAGTTGTTCATGACTGTTTTTCTCAAATAGGACAGTGCCGGTATCTCTCTCCATTAAAATAGCTGAAGTCGCTTGATCAGCAAATTCTTTGTCACCTTCCATTGCATCTGTAAAAGGCACGTGGTTAAAGAAAAAAATAGCAGTTAAACACACTATTACAGCTGTCTTCACACAAATCCCTCCGATTTAATCATTCTATGTCCCCACTATTCTGCCCACTTAAGGTAACAACTATTCTTTGTAAAAAAACAAAAATGACGTTTGGAATCAGCGCTCGTTTAAAAACAAAAAACCGGTTTCAATCAACCTTTAAGATGATTAAAACCGGTATGTTTAAGTGTACAAAGATTTGTAATCTGTTTTGACGGCCCCCCAGGGGATTTCCCAGAGATTGGACTGATCTTTCCGCGGCCGTTCTTTTCGTGTGACGAGTAAGCGGAGCGGGGCAGGAAACAAGCGATATATTTGTACAATTAACCGTTATACGCAGAAAACCCTCACCTTATATGATGAGGGTTTTATTTACTGAGTTATATTCCAGTCTCAAAGCCGCTTATAATCAAGTAATTACATCATACACAAGAGGCGGGGATTCTAATTCTGTTGAAGAGATTTTATAAGAAGAGAGTACTTTCTGTTTGGAAGCTTCTATATCTTCACTATTTGAGTACACTGTTACGAGCGGCTCCCCTTTTTTAACAGGGTCGCCTATTTTCTTTCTTAACTCAATTCCAACAGCTAAATCTATTTCAGACGTTTTAGTCGCTCTTCCAGCACCGAGAAGCATCGCTGCCGTCCCAATCTGATCAGCTACGATTCCTGCCACATATCCATCTTCTTCAGATAGAACATCGACTTTAAATTCAGCCTGCGGGAGTTTATCGGGGTTGTCCACTACTGATGGATCTCCATTTTGAGATTCAATAAACACTTTAAATTGCTCTAATGCTTTTCCTGAAGCGATGGCCTCTTGCAGCATCTCTCTGGCACCGTCAAGCGTGTCAGCTTTCTTGGCAAGTACCGCCATATGGCTTCCAAGAGTCAGGCAAAGATCTGTCAGGTCATCTGGTCCTTGCCCTTTAAGTGTATCAATGGCCTCTTTTACCTCAAGAGCGTTACCTACCATAAAACCAAGAGGCTGACTCATATCGGAAATAACTGCAGAAGTTTTGCGTCCGAGATTATTACCTATTTTGACCATTGCTTCTGCCAGTTCTTTTGAATCTGACAGTTCCTTCATGAAAGCCCCTGCCCCGGTTTTTACGTCCAGAACAATGCCATCGGCTCCTGAAGCTATTTTTTTACTCATGATAGAACTGGCAATAAGGGGAATAGAATTCACCGTAGCTGTTACATCCCTTAAACCGTATAATTTTTTATCAGCTGGCGTCAGGTTCTGAGTCTGACCAATAACTGCAGCTTTATTTTTATTTACGAGGTCAATAAACTGATCATTACTTATTTCCACACTGAAACCAGGGATTGCTTCAAGTTTATCAATAGTTCCGCCAGTGTGGCCTAGGCCTCTTCCGCTCATTTTTGCTACCGGCACACCGATGCTCGCAACAAGGGGAGCTAATACAAGTGTCGTCGTATCCCCTACGCCGCCTGTGGAATGTTTGTCCACTTTAACACCGTCTATTGCAGAAAGGTCTATTACGTCACCTGAATTAACCATGGCTTCAGTGAGAAAAGCGCGTTCCTCATGTGTCATGTCCTGAAAGAATACAGCCATCGCCCAGGCACTTATTTGATAATCGGGAATTGAGTCATCTGTGTAGCCGTTTATTATAAAATCAATTTCTTCTTTAGTATGGCTTCCGCCATTTCGTTTCTTTTCAATTAAATCGACCATTCTCATTATTTATTCCCCCTCAGTAATCCGCCACAGCCCGTCTTGTCCATTTTTTAATAAGCTGCGAACGAAGGATTTGAATCTCGGTTTGGTTTTTTCCGCGACTTCCATTACTTCTTCATGGGTAATGCCTTCTATCGTTTCACCAATAGCCATATCTGTTATACAGGATATACCCAATACATTCATGCCCATATGCCTAGCTGTAACTGCTTCAGGAACCGTTGACATGCCTACAACATCTGCTCCCAGTCTTCTTAGCATAATTAATTCTGCCGCTGACATGTAAACCGGCCCGCTAACCGCTGCATAAACTCCCCGCTGCAGGTTATAGTATAACTCATCCGCTGTTTTAAGGGCCAAATCTTTCAACTCAGGTGTATATGCTCTGCTCATATCTGGAAACCTCGGTCCATACTTGTCCAGGTTTTCTCCAATTAATGGGTTCGAGCCTGTAAAATTAATGTGGTCGTCTATCAGCATCAAATCTCCGGGTTTAAAATTCTCATTCATTCCGCCGCACGCGTTTGTGACAATAAGAGTTTCGCAGCCAAGCTCCCGCATTACTCTGACTGGAAAAGTCACTTGCTGCATAGTATATCCTTCATAATAATGAAATCTTCCCTGCATGGCTATCACACTGACTCCCTCAAGAGTACCAATGACCAGCTGGCCTTTATGGCCTGCCACTGTAGAGGAAGGAAAGTAAGGAATATCCTTATAGGGAATCCGGACAGCATTTTCAATCTCATCTGCCAGCTCCCCTAATCCAGAACCTAGTATCATTCCAACTTGGAGTTTCTTAAGCGTATGATGATGACTTTTTATCCACTCAGCAGACTTAATGATTTTATCTGCAGTGATCATTTAAACCCCCTCCTACTGCATCTTAGCTACAATGGCTTTAACAAATTGCAGGAAATCAGCTCTCACCTTATCAGTCGTTTCGATTACTTCGTCATGTGTAAGGGGCTGGTCAAGGATACCGGCAGCCATGTTTGATATGCAGGAAATCCCCAATACTTTCATATTACTGTGCCTCGCAACAATTACTTCTGGTACTGTAGACATTCCTACAGCATCGCCGCCCAGAGTTCTCAGCATTCTCACCTCAGCCGGTGTTTCATAAACAGGCCCAGTGTTTCCGACATAAACCCCTTTTGTAACTTCTAAATTTAATTTCTGTGCAGCTTCTTCTGCTAAACTGATAAGTTCTTCTGTGTAAGCCTGGGACATATCCGGAAAACGTACACCAAGACTCTCATCATTTGGACCTATTAAAGGATTAGTTCCAAACATATTTATATGATCTTTAATAATCATCAAATTGCCAGGCTCGAAACTTTCATTAATGCCGCCTGCCGCATTCGTAACTATTAACTGATCAACCCCCATTTCTTTCATTACCCGTACAGGGAGGGTCACAAGTTCCATAGGATAGCCTTCATAAAAATGAAAGCGGCCCTGCATAGCTGCTACTGTCGTACCTTCCAGTTCCCCTATCACAAACTGCCCTTTATGGCCGGCAACTGTTGAAGATGGGAAACCGGGAATATCTTTGTAAGGAATCACAACAGGATTTTCGATTTCGTCTGCCAGCACCCCCAGACCAGATCCGAGTATCAGACCAACAGAAGGTTTAGAAGACAATTTTCTTTCAATGTACTCTTTTGCATGGACAATCATTTCATTACTTGACAATTTACTCATCTCCTACTTTATGATGTCATTTAAAAAACTCGTACCAAACTCAGGCAGCTTAACACCAAAATTATCAGCAATTGTGGCGCCTATATCAGCAAAGGTTTTCCTTGTCCCTAAAGACTTCCCTTCACTCATACGCTTTGAATACGCTAATAAGGGCACATATTCCCGTGTATGATCCGTCCCGTGATGGACCGGGTCGTTTCCATGATCAGCTGTAATGATCAGCAAATCATCTTCTTTTAATTCATTAAGCACTTCCGGTAAACGGGCATCATATTCTTCAAGAGCATTAGCATAACCGTGCGGGTCCCGGCGGTGGCCGAATTTAGCATCGAAGTCTACAAGATTAAGAAAACTCAACCCTGTAAAATCTTTAGTAAGAGTCTGATTCATTTTATCCATGCCATCCATATTGGAAGAAGTCCGTAAAGACTCTGTAATGCCTTCTCCGTCGTAAATATCAGATATTTTACCAATTGCAATGGAATCAAATCCCTGGTCTTTGAGTTCATTCATAACCGTCCTGCCAAATGGCTTTAAGGCATAGTCGTGACGATTAGCCGTACGCTCCCACTTTCCAGGGGTACCTATAAATGGTCTGGCAATGACACGGCCTACCATATATTTTTCATCCAGAGTCAGTTCCCGGGCCATTTCACAAATTTCCCATAATTCTTCAGGCGGAATAATTTCTTCATGGGCAGCGATCTGAAGAACAGAATCAGCAGATGTGTAAATAATCAGGTCCCCTGTTTTCACATGCTCTTCACCAAGTTCCTCGAGAATTTCTGTGCCGGATGCCGGTTTGTTCCCCAGTACTTTACGTCCAGTCTTTTCTTCAATCGTATCTATCAGTTCAGGTGGAAACCCATCGGGGAAGGTTCTGAAAGGCTGATCAATATTCAGGCCCATAATCTCCCAGTGACCAGTCATCGTGTCCTTACCAACTGAAGCCTCCTCCATTTTTCCATAACAGGCTTTAGGAGAGGCCACCTCAGTTCCTCCTTTATACTGTTTAATTTTAGTCAGGCCGAGCTTGTCCATATTAGGCATAGCCAGTGCACCGTACGCCTCGGCTATATGGCCCAGAGTGTCTGCACCTTCATCATTAAACTCTTTAGCATCCGGCGCTTCTCCAATCCCAACAGAATCCATTACAATTAAAAAAACACGTTTGTAATTCTCTTGTCTCATTGTCTTCCTCCTTCAAAAAATGAATATCCTTGTTTTACTATACCCGCACAGTGAAACAGCAATCATTATCGTTGTCTGAGGTCAGACATCTAAAGTTAAAACAACTGCTTATCACGCTCTTGGATGATATTTGGAATACACATCCTTCATTCTTACTTTAGTGACATGCGTATAGATTTGGGTAGTTGAAATATCCGCATGACCAAGCATCTCCTGGACAGCTCTCAAATCTGCCCCGTTTTCTAACAGATGAGTGGCGAAAGAATGTCTTAACGTATGCGGTGTCAGTTCTTTTTCTATTCTGGCAGCCCCGGAAAGCTGTTTTAAAACTTTCCAGAATCCTTGGCGGCTTAACGGCCTTCCATGATGATTAACAAAAAGTAAATCATGGGACAGCTTTTTGGTCAGTACAGGCCTGCTGTCGTTCAAATATTTTTCAAGGGCTTCACTGGCCATCTGTCCTAAAGGAATAATTCGTTCTTTATTCCCTTTCCCCAGACAACGGATAAATCCCATGTGCAAATGAATATCCCCCAGTTTCAGGCTGCAAAGTTCAGTTACCCGTACACCGGTGGCATAGAGTATTTCCAGCATGGCCCTGTTTCTTATGCCTAGCGGGGTTGATGAGTCTGGCGCTTCCAGCAACGCTTCGACTTCAGCAGTAGATAGTATTTTGGGAAGTGTTTTATCCGGTCTGGGCATTTCCACATGAACGGAAGGATCCTGGTCACTCAGCCGTTCTCTTATTAGAAACTGATGAAAGGACCGTATTGACGACAAAGCCCGGGAGATTGTCGTCCCTGCCCTGCCTAAATCATTTAAATGATATAAAAAATGAAGAATATTTGACTTTTTCACATCATTTAAAGCCTTGATTCCTTCTACTTTCTCCAAGTATAGAAGATAAGACTGCAAATCCCTCTCATAAGCAGCTGTCGAATTCCCGGCAAGCCCCTTTTCCACAGTGAGGTAATGAATAAACGCTTTCAAATCACTAGTCATTAAGCATGTCCACCTTTCTCTCAGCTACTCTCCCTCCGATAAAAAAAGAAGAAAACGGTCAAAAAGGTCAACATTCTCTCCTGGATTTTCTCTTAAAGAGGGCTGAAAGACTTTCACCGCTTTACCTTGTGGCTCATCATAGCGATGGTACTCTTTATATTCGTCACTCACCCATAGAATACCATAATAAAATAATAGCGTGCACCCCATGAATAAGAAAAATATCCAGATTGTTTGAACAAAACGGCTTAGATTGTACATAGTTTACCTCTCCTGATTACCAGTGTTAATAAAGGATATGACAACCAGGACAGAAAGTATACTCACTAATTACTATTAAATACTTATTAAATGGCTTTATAACTGCTCTCCAAAGCGGCCAGCACATTCAATAGCCCCGGGTTAATTCACGGCTCGCAGCAACAAAAAAACCCGGCCATACACTATGCGCCAGGTTTCATGATGTCATTTTTTGAGGTAAAGACGTGTTTAACAAGCTTATTACTATTTGCAGCGGTGGCAAATGCCATGAAAAGTAAGCCTGTGATCTTTAATGGCAAAATTCCAGCGGTCTTCCACTACTCTTTCAACATCTTCCAGTAAATCTTCCTGTATTTCGTCTACAGACCCGCATTCAATACATACAAGATGATGATGAAAGTGGGCTGCTCCTTCCTGCCGGAGATCGTATCTGGAGACACCATCCCCAAAATTGATTTTATCAACGACTTTCAGTTCAGTTAAAAGTTCCAATGTCCGGTAAACAGTAGCAAGCCCGATTTCCGGGTATTTTTCTTTTACAAGCATATAGACATCTTCTGCACTTAAGTGATCATCTTCATGTTCAAGAAGGACCCGAACCGTTGCTTCTCGCTGCGGTGTTAATTTATAACTTTGAGAATGAAGTTGTTTTTTTATTCGTTCGATTCGCTGCTCCATTTTCTTCCCCCTAACTTCCTTTTCCTTAATTTAACTCCCGCTGTAAAAGGAAAAGTGAACATGATATCCATGTTCAAAATTAAGTTATTTATTCTCAGTCTATTATACTCCTTGAGAAAAAAGGGTGTCAAATGAGAATTAATATTAAATATACATCAGAATAATTGTTATTTAATAATAATTATCAGAAAATGAAATTTCTAATAACAAATTGCATTACTGAAGGGGAAATAAATGCCTCAAAAGCGGAAATAAGCACTAAAACAGCCCCAATTATAAAAATAAAGAATGTGTAAGACACAAAGTGCTGAAAGATCGGTTCATGGCCCCTTCTAATAATTTGTCTCCAGATACGGATGGAAAAAGCTGTAGCTGTGGATGCCACCAGAATAAATACCGGGATTAGGAATATATTTTGCGGAAATACCGATGTAAAAGCAAATAAAAACCCTTCAAAACCCATCTGGTCTACAAGGAATCCTACCGTAAAACCTACCATTAACCCCTTTATAAACAGAAGTATAAATACGATAGGGAGCCCTATCACCGAAAGCCCTAACACCCATATAAACCCCAGCATTTTACTGTAATAAGCAAAACTCTGAGTGAAAATAGCCGCCGGGTTGGCAAACTCCCCCTTTTCTACTTCATTAAAAAAAAGAGTTAAGTAAGCATATAAATCATTTTTCTGGGAAAAGTTCATACTGTTTACAATGATTGCACCGAAAATAACTCCCATAAGAAGCAAGACGGTAGTAAAGATATATGCAGCTCTGTTATTGTCCAGATATTCTGTCAGCTTATTTCTCCTTACATAGAGCTTCCCCATCTATATACCCTCATTTCTATTATCTGATTATGTGTCTATCAGAGTCTATGAAATGAGGAATCAAACTATGATAAAGAAAATAGATTTAAATTTTTACTTTGCCGTATTTTCCGCCTCCGCCAGGCTGTATTTGTAAACTCCCCTCACGCATGCGTTTCATAAAATCAGCTTGGTTTTCAGTCAATGTTTTAAAAAGGTCTACAAACGGTACTTCATGAAGCACAGCCATTTCAGAACCAAATAAGCTGATTAGATGATCCACTGCTTTCGGGCCGATACCCGGGATAAATTCAAGCGGAATATGGTGCAGATAAGATGCCCGTTCCAACGCTTTCATATTCCCTCTTTTCCCCTGTTCCTGCTGCATGGCCAGTTCCCTTGTCCGCTCCTTTACCCCTTTAATGACAGGAGCTGAAGGATGCTTTGGGCAGACGTTTTTATCTGCCGGCAGCAAGCATTGCCCGCATACCGTTTGATAGTACTTGCCAAGCTCCGGATGAAGGCCTGTATTTCTTACTACCTTTCTGCCTGCCTTTTGTTTTATGGCCTTCTCTACTTCTGCAAAAGTCGGGGAAGACACATAAATGACCTGATGTTCCCTCGCTATTTTTTTAACCGAATGAGCATCTGAGTTTGTCAGAAACGGCATAGCATCCAATTCAGGCAGAGTTTCAGCCATAGACCGGTCAGCGCTTAATCCAAGCTCAACAGCGTCTACCCAGTCGAGATTAAATAGTTCGGCCATATATACATCAGCGCCCTTACCATACACACTTTTAAAAGGAGTGAACACGTGCGCGGGGATAAACCATCCCTCTCCTTCTTTAACTCTGTTCTGTAAATCACTGGTGTTTGCGTAGATCCGCTGAGTACTTAAATGGATATTTTTGATATAAGGTCGGCACCAGGCCGAAAAATTCTGTATTTGTTTAAAATCAGGAAAATAACATAATACATGGACTGGTCCACGGCACCTCTCATCATAAATCTCTAACTCTGCACCCGGCAGAATCGTCAGTATTCCTTTATAACGGAATCCCCCTTCGGTTAATTCCGTTAGGATCCCTTCTTTTAATAAATCTTCAATTTCTTTAAGGACAGCAGGAGAAAGACAGTCCACAAGCCCTATGATGTCCATCCCTTTGCGGCTCACCGCTTCGTCGATCACCGCCTGGAGAGTCATCTTATTTGAAGCAGTAATTTTTACCGGATTGCCGTAAATGTCCCGTCCCAGATGAATATGCAAATCCATGTATTGTTTTTGCATGCTTTTATTTTTGCTCCTCAGAGGCTTTCAAATTTTCCAGCTTCCAATACTGAATGGCATATATTGTTTTTGCATCATGAATCTCTCCTGAAGCGATCATTTCTTCTGCTTCCTCCATTGTCACATCTATTCTTTCAACAAATTCATCCTCATCGGTGCTTTCTATTCCATGAGACAATCCTTCCGCTAAATAAATATATACAATTTCATTAGCAAAGCCCGGACTTGTATAAAAAGAATGAAGTTTTGACCAGCTGCCGGCTACCACACCTGTCTCTTCTTCAAGTTCTCTTTTCGCACATTCCAGTGGATCTTCGCCTTTTTCAAGTTTCCCGGCAGGTATTTCTGCAATAGCCTTCTCAAGCGCTTTACGATATTGCTTAACCAGTATCAGTTTTCCATCCGAAGTAAAGGCAATGACGGCTACAGCCCCGGGATGGTGTACAATTTCCCTTTTGCTTTCCTTGCCATCCGGTAATCTGACATCCTGAATTTCCACATCTATTATTCTTCCTTTGAAAATGGATTTAGTTCCTAAAGTTGTTTCTTTTAAATAGTCAGACACAGTGTACTCCTCCTGTTTATTTATTCTTGTACGTTTTCAGCATATCAAAAACACTCCCGTTTTTCATTAGCGGTTTCCCAGCGGGGGACCTTACACTGATAGACTGTTTGATATCCTGATTTTTTTATGTTGAAATATTTACGAAAGAAAAAGGGGATATATTTAAAGCGAGAACGGGTAGGAGATTAACGGAGGTGTTAAAATGAAGAAAAATCAATTAGGAACGTCGGATTTATATGTGTCTGAATTAGGATTCGGGTGCATGTCGCTATCAGACGACCATCTTTCAAACAGCGAACTTATTGATGAAGCCGTCGCCCATGGGATTAATTTCTTTGATACTGCGGATTTATATCAATTTGGATTTAATGAAGAAAGTGTAGGAAAAGCGGTTAAAGGACACCGGGATAAAATCATTCTTGCTTCCAAAGGGGGAAATGAATGGGGCGAAGGAATAGACGGCTGGCGCTGGAATCCGGATAAAAACTACATAAAGCATGCTCTAAAACAATCTTTACAAAGGTTGAATGTGGACTATTTGGACCTTTATCAATTACACGGAGGAACAATTGATGACCCGATTGATGAAGTGATAGAAGCATTCGAAGATTTATCACAAGAAGGAACGATCCGTTATTATGGCATCTCCTCTATAAGACCGAACGTTATAAAACAATTTGCTGAGAAATCAAATATTGTAAGTGTGATGATGCAGTACAGCCTTCTCGATCGAAGACCGGAAGAATGGTTTCCTTTATTTGATAAACACGGAATTTCAATTATAGCCCGCGGTCCTGTAGCTAAAGGCTTACTTACTGATAACTTTGAAAGGAAGCTTACGGATGATGGGTATTTAACCTATTTTGAAAACGAGCTAAAGGAGTTGTTGCCGGAGTTGAGAAATTTAGCAGCACATGAAAGAATGTCCTTGCAGCAGACGGCTCTCAGGTATATTATGGATCAGCCTGCTGTGGGCACTGCACTCACAGGTGCAAGCCAGGTTTCCCAATTAAAAGAAAATATTAAAAGCACAAATACACCGGCCTTATCTGAAGAATTAACCAGCAAGCTCAAGAAGATGACTAAATTAGCACAATATGATAAACACCGTTAAAAAAAGAGGCGTCTTCCCGTTACTAACCCCCAGTGACTGTCTTACTGGGGGCTGTAAAACGGTAAGTACGTCTCTTTATTTATGCTTCTTTCTCATAACTCTGCCTGATATCCATATAATAATCTTCAAGCATTTCGTAGTTTATAAATCCAGGCCGTCTCATGGCCACCTTGCCATCCGGGTCAATAATAAGAGTGGTTGGCATGTGTCTCACTTCATAACCATCCAGAATTTCACCATCTTCATCAAGGACTGTGTAAAACGGAATATTAAAATCTTCGACAAACTGTTCAACTGCTTCGTTATTCCTCTCCTGGGTCGTCATATTAATTCCCACCACTTCTACTCCGTCATCCTTGTACTTTTCGTAGAAATTAATAAAATCCGGCATTTCATCCCGGCAAGGAGGACACCAGGACGCCCACATGTTTAAAACGACATAGTTCCCTTCCAGTTCTGATAACGTTAACTGTTCATCACCATAAACTTGCGGGAGCTCAAAATCGAGAGCCTTATCACCCACTTGCAGCCCAGAAGAAGGGCCGGACTCTTCTCCCCGGTCGTTCCTTTCAATCCCTTCATTTGCAAGATACTCATCTAACAAACGCTGGTTTTCATCATCATTCTGTTCAGCCTGATTGTCGTATATTACATAACTCCCCAGCCCCACAGCAGTTAAAAATATAATTAAAGTTACCAATCTTCTTATTTTCATCAAAAACCTCCACTTTGAAAACATGTTCATAGAAGTAGCGCATATGTTTAAATATATTTTAAAAAATAAAGCCGGAATAATTTTCGAAAAAGTTAGTTGAGGACACACCCATATAAACAAAATAAAAAAAGATTCCCGTTTCGATATTTTTATTATATGATATTTCAGTAGTGCTTTTAAAGGAACCTGTATTCATAATCTTATTTTTAATTCATGAACTCCCCTTAACGGAGAATTTATTTAAAATCAATAATTCTGCCTGCGGACGAGCCGCAGGTCCGTGGTTGTCACCAGAGATTAACTAGAAGTCCGGCTGCACGGGAAAGAAAATTCGCTTTATTTAAATAAATTAAACAGGGCCTGATAAAAAGTCTGTTAACCTTTATATATTATATCCAAGCAGAAAGGAAGATGAAAGTGACGTTATTTGAAGCGATTGTATTTGGAATTATTCAGGGAATCACTGAGTTTCTGCCGGTTTCAAGCACTGCTCATATAGTGATTACCCAATTAGTGTTCGGTTACACCTTCCCGGGCCTGGCATTTGAAATTTACTTACATATGGCCTCCGTCCTTGCAGTAATTATGTATTTCTGGAAAGATCTTTGGAGCGTCATCCAGGGATTCTTTAAGTTTATTATTTACCGGTCCAAAGAGGACAAGGTACCGTTTTTTTTCGGAGTTTATATTTTAATAGCTACATTTATCACCGGTGTGTTAGGAATGCTCCTATCTGATTTTATTGCTGATGCGATGAAAACACCTGCTTTGATCGCCGCGTCGCTAACGGTTACTGGATTGGCTCTGATTTTTATAGAAAGGTTTCACCGGCTGGGACACAGAGATGAATCGTCAATGAATGGGCTGGACGCCGTAATTGTCGGGTTAGGACAAACTATTGCAGTTATTCCGGGTATTTCCCGCTCTGGGGCCACTCTTGTTGCCTCCTTATTGATGGGATTAAACAGGGATACTGCAGTCCGCTATTCTTTTTTGCTGGCTATTCCGGTTATATTAGGCTCCAGTATCCTCGCTCTGGACGAATTTTCAGCAGGAATGCTAAATTATATCGGTCCGTTTAATCTTTTCATATCATTTATCGTATGTTTCTTTTTTTCACTTTTAGGGATTATCTGGCTGATAAATTTCCTGAAGAAAAGTAAATTAATATATTTTGCAATTTATTGTTTTATCGTCGCCATTCTCGTATACACCCTCATTGACCCATCAACGGTGATGGATGTTTAACAGCTGATTGATTAACCTTAATTAAAAAAGATATCTCTTAATCTCAGATTCAGATAAGTGATATCTTTTTTTATTGCATTCCTATTACAAATTCTTATTTAAATTTACTGTCCCAGAGTCCTTTGCTAAACTATTGAAGGAATCAACATAGAAGCAGTCACTTTTTTAAGACAGGAGTAGCTTATGAGTACCTCAAAAGGAAAAATATTTGGAAAAGATTTACTGGGTCTTGGTCTGCTCTTTTTATTTCTTATCTTATTTTTATTCAGTGACCAGGTCAGTACAAGCGAACGTATGGAATCTATTCCTAATGCGTGGATAAATGTAAATACCATTTTTCTGAGTATTGTTATTGAAGCAATCCCTTTTATTTTATTAGGAGTATTTGTCTCTGCACTTATTCAGATATATGTCTCAGAAGATACTATCCAGAGGTTTTTGCCAAAAAACGCCTATGCAGCTTTGTTTCCAGCAGCCCTTCTCGGCGCCATCCTTCCTTTATGTGAATGTGCCATCGTTCCTGTGGTCAGACGGTTAATAAAGAAAGGGATGCCTTTGCACACAGGAATAGTTTTTCTGGTTGCAGCGCCAATTCTCAACCCGGTTGTATTTGCATCAACTTACTTTGCATTCAGGAACAATCCCACCATTCTTTACTCTCGAATGGGCTTGGCGTTTGTTTTATCTATTATTATAGGAGCTATTCTTTACAGTATTTTCAGAAAGCAGCCGGATCAGCTTAGAAATAAAGCTAATGTCTCTTTAGCAAGCCACCATGTGCATATTGAAGAAGACCAGTCTCAAAAGAGATCCGGAAAGCCAGGCTTTTTAGCGAGGGTTCGTGATACGGTGTACCATGCATCTGATGAATTTTTTATGATGGGAAAATATCTGATACTTGGTGCTTTTATTGCTGCATTGTTTCAAACTTTTTTAGACCGGAGCCTTCTTGAAACAATTGGAACTAACACATATACTTCAACATTTGTGATGATGGTATTTGCATATTTGCTCTCACTCTGTTCAGAAGCTGACGCATTTGTAGCTGCATCTTTCGGTTCCCAGTTTACAGATGCATCACTTACCGGATTTCTGGTCTACGGACCGATGCTGGATTTAAAAAACACATTTATGCTCTTCGCATTTTTTAAAGCACGTTTTGTTATTGCTTTTATGATTACTGTTACCTTTATCGTTTACTTCTCCGTCATTATTTTGTATGGTTTAATTTTGTAGCGCCTGGGAGGGATTAAATTGAAGAACTATGACTACTCATTTCATGCTTTTATACAGGGGATCATCCTCATAGGGTTTGCCATGTTAATTCTCAGTCTGGTTTTAACCGGCAATATTGTGTATTACATCGCACCATCGATGATGCCGTTTATTTATTTTGCTTTAGTTACTTTTTTCATTTTAGGTATTGTACAGGTTTTTAGAAGTACGAAAAATGATGAAGAGGATTCTTCCTGCGGATGTGAACATGAGCATCAAATAAGTGGCCCGTCCTGGCTGAAATTGATTATTTACGGTATTTTCATTCTCCCTGTTTTATTCGGTTTTACACTTCCTGACCGTTCTCTGGACAGTTCTGTAGCCGCAAATCGAGGTATACAATTTGGAGGGGGATCAAATCCTCAGGCTGCAGAAGGAAATGTAAATTCAGCTACTGAAGCTGAAAATGGAAATACTGCCAGGGCTGAAGCTTATTTAGATGATCCGGAAGGATATCTCGATTCTATCGGAGCTTCTTCCGAGGAGGAAGAAGAACATTACACAATGGAAGAAGTATATGATGAAGAATGGTTTGATGACTATTACCAGGAATTAGCAGAAGAGATGTTAGAGAAAGACACAGTGTTAGTTACAGATGAAAATTACCTTGATATGATGACTGTTCTGGATCTTTACCTCGATGAATTTATTGGAAATGGAATAGAAATTACAGGATTTGCTTACCGGGAACCCGGCTTTGATCCTGACCAGATTGTTGCTGCCCGTTTTGCAATGACATGCTGTACTGCAGATGCTTCAGTTTACGGCACGATGATAGAGGCTGCAGAGTCTGGAAATGTGGAAGATGACACATGGATTGTAGCATGGGGTACAATTGAAAAAGGCCATTATAAGGACCAGCAGATTCCTGTAGTGACAGATGCTCACATTGAGGAAATAGATGAGCCGGAAAGCCCGTATGTCTATCCGAACTTTTAAAAGAAAGACCGTAAAATAAGTTTAATAAAAGTAAAGAAAATAAAGAATGGCTCTCACTTTGTGAGGGCCATTCTTATTACCGGGTTTTATACCGGTTCTTTTTATTTGCTGTGGACTGTCATTACAATGGTTTCTCCGCCAGTCGCCTGTACGTTTTCCTGCTTTTCCAGGCTGTCTACGGCATCCCCGTTTGTAATAATGATAGGGGTAATCGTACTTTCAGCTTTTTCATTTACAAGGTTCATATCAAACTCGACTAATTTATCACCTTTAGCTACTTTGTCTCCTTCACTTACAAAGGCTTTAAATCCATCACCTTGCATATTGACTGTTTCAATACCGATATGAATAAGCACTTCAATTCCATTAACTGTTTTAATACCAACAGCGTGCTTAGTAGGGAAAAGTTGAACAATTTCCCCGTGTACAGGAGAAACAATCAAACCTTCGGAAGGCTTAACCGCGACGCCGTCCCCCATCATCTTTTCTGCGAATGTAGGGTCAGGCACTTCTGAAAGCGGAACAACTTCTCCATTTGCAGGGCTTGCTAATAAATCTTTTCCGTCTGCTTCCGGCATTTCTACTTCTTTTGATTCTTCTTTTTTGTCTAGTCCAAATAGTTTTTTTAACATATTTATCCACCCTTCCTTTTTAGCTCTGTTGTATGTACATGTTCCACAACAAGCAATAGTTTAAACAAAATTCAACTGGATGTAAACAGATCAGAGTATTATGTTAAGAAGCTGTCAAACATCCCCGACTTCAACGGTGAATTCCGTACAAAACTTCGACAAAATCATATTATGTTCGGGAAATCCCTTGCACAGATACCCAAATATGATATAATCAATCCATCTGAAAACACAATAACTCGTATAACTGTGGGAATAAGGCTCACGAGTCTCTACCAGACGACCGTAAATCGTTTGACTACGAGTGTCAAAATATCATTGAGTTGGCTAGCATTAGTGTGTGCCATTTGACTTACGCTATGTATGTTAGTTTTCCCTGTCATCTTAAAGCTAAACTCGGTATTTTGTTCACTCTGTATTTGTGAGGCGTGAACAGGAATACCGGGTTTTTTTGTGGATTGATTACTACTTTGGAGGAATTATTATGGACTTTTTACAAAAAAAGATTATTAACCATGGCACAGTGATCAATGACCATGTATTAAAAGTTGACACTTTCCTTAATCACGGCATTGATCCTGAACTAATGAAAGAAATTGGCAAGGAGTTTGCCTCTCGCTACCAGCATGAGAAAGTAACGAAAATACTGACTTTGGAATCTTCAGGAATTGCTCCATCGCTTATGACTGCCCTGGCCCTGGATTGTGAACTGGTTTTCGCAAGAAAGAGAAAGTCATTAACTATGGTAGATTCCCTTCTTACTTCTTCGGTCCATTCTTATACGAAAAATCAGACGAACGACATTTCAGTAAGTAAAGACCTCTTAAATTCACAGGACAGGATCCTTATAATAGATGACTTTCTGGCCAATGGTCAAGCTGCAATGGGCCTTATTGATCTCGTTCAGCAGGCAGGGGCTGAAGTAGCAGGCATCGGTATCGTAATCGAAAAATCTTTTCAGCCAGGAAGAAAGCTTCTTGAAGAAAAAGGTTTTCGTATAGATTCCTTAGCAAGAATATCAAGTTTATCAAATGGCAAGGTTCATTTTTTACAAGAAGAACCTATAGTTCAAAAATAAATTAATAACTATATTAAGGAGAGTTCTTTATGCGTGAAAATACGGCACGATACCCGTGGTTTAAGAAAGAAGACATCGATGCGTTCTTTGCTTTGTTTCAGAATAACTTAGCTAACTTTGTCATTATTGCTGTAACTATGCTTGGACTCGGCTTCCCCGCTGATCTCGTTTTTGGAAAGGTCATTCCAGGTGCAGCTGTAGCTGTCATCTTTGGAAATGTTTATTACGCTTATATGGCAAACCGGCTTGCAAAAAAAGAAAAGAGAAATAATGTCACTGCTTTGTCTTATGGAATTAGCACACCGGTGATGTTTATATTCTTATTCGGTGTCCTTGTTCCTGCCAACACATTGACAGGCGACCCAGAGCTTGCCTGGAAAATCGCCCTGGCTGCTGCATTTATCAGCGGTTTAATTGAATTTTTAGCAAGCTTTACAGGAAAATGGTTTCAGAAAAATATACCAAGAGCAGCGATGCTTGGTGCTCTTGCAGGTGTAGCCCTGACTTTTATTGCAGGTGAAATGCTCTTTACGTCTTTTGAAATGCCTGTAGTCGGTCTGTTTGTTCTTGCAGTTATCCTTCTAGGAATTGTAGGAAGGGTCACCCTGCCGTTTCGTATTCCAGCTTCTTTATTTGCAATGATCATTGGTACAGGTTTAGCATTTGGCCTTGGTTATGCCGATACTGCCGGTATTCAAGAAGGCCTTTCACATTTAGGTATCTATCCCATTCTTCCTTCCCTGGCCGTATTTGATGGCTTCCAGTATTTATTCGGGGCCATGATTGCCCTGTTAGCAGTCATTCTGCCAATAACTATTTATAATGCAGTTGAGACAATGAATAACGTAGAAGCCATGAAAGCTGAAGGGGACGATTATGATGTAAGGGAATGCCAGGCTGTTGACGGGGCAGGGACTATGCTCGGAGCCGTGTTCGGCGGTTTATTTCCTACTACCGTTTATATCGCAACAGTAGGAGCTAAAAAAATGGAAGCTGGACGCGGGTACAGTCTGTTAAATGCCGGGGTTTTTGCATTAGCAGCCACCTTTGGTATTATTGCAGCATTAAGTGCCATTATTCCTGTAGCTGTAGTAGCGCCTATATTAGTTTTTGTAGGTATTTCAATGGTATCTTCCGCGTTCAGTTCGAACAGTCAAAAATATTATCCTGCCGTCGCAATAGCTATGCTTCCTTACTTTGCTAACTATTTAATGACGCGGTTCGACAACGCGGCTCCTGATGCTGTAGCAGACTTATCAGCAGGTATTGTCCCGCTCGGCCAAGGCGCCATGTTTACCGCTATTATATTAGGTTCTGTTACAGTATTTATTATTGACCAGCAATTCCATAAAGCAGCGACCTTTGCTTTCATTGGTGCACTGCTGAGCTGGGTCGGTCTGATGCATGCACCTGGCATGGCTTTCGGTGCCTCTGTCGATTTTGCTGTCGGCTACTTGCTGGTAGGTATTTTCCTCGGCACCTATTATTTAAAAGATATAAAGCTAAAGCAGAAACAGAAACAGGAAAAAAGTGCAGAAGCAGCCTGACAATTCCAGAATGAAAAGCAGCTAAGTAATAACGAGTGATTTCATCACTTCAGGTGGACACTTTCCGAGGGCAACGCTTCAGCTCCCGAGAGAAGATCACTCTGGAATCTTCGCTGGAGTCGCCACCTTTCGTTCTTCAATCACCGTTCCCATTCACTTTTTTATTAAAGTAAGCAAAAAAGAAACCCGCATTTTTTATATAATGCGGGTTCCTCGACAATCTGAAGCAGCTAAGGCTGCTTTTTTTATTGATTACTTCTGATAGTTTGGAATAATAGAACGGACAGCATGAGCCACCCCATGCTCAGTGTTATTTTTAGTTACATGATCACAAATACTTTTAATCTCGCTTTCTGCATTCCCCATAGCTACTGCATAACCTGCTGTCTTCATCATAGGGACATCATTAAAATTATCACCTATCACCATTGTCTCATCCAGTCCGACATTAAAATAATCAGACATAATTTCAATCCCTTTTCCCTTAGTCGCATCAAGATGTGTGATCTCCAGATTATCTTTGGCAGATGCACTCACACTTACGTCCATCCCTGACATTAATCGTTTTTTAGCCCTTTCCCGCTTCTCAGTATCTTTTGAAAATGCGAGCAGTTTAAATAAGCTTGTTTCAGGCTGATTAATCACTTCCCGATAGTCTTTCGTTCGGTTAACCGCTCCTTCTTCGAACCTTTTTTCTGCCAGTTCCATTGCTTGACTATAGGAAGAAAACTCTCCTGTTGTCAGCAAAAGGTCCACGACCAGATCCAATCCTTTTTTCTCATTATTAGTATAAGCACCTTTGGAAGTATAAATTTCAAAATAAATATCTTCTTCAGTTAATATATTGTTCATTAATTCAAACTGGTCATAGCCAAGAGTTTTCTGATGAATAATGTTACCATCTTCCATACGTAAATCAGCACCGTTTACACAGATTAAAGGAAGACGCAGTCCCGCTTCTTTTAGTGGAAGCACCGCCTCCGTATAATCCCTGCCTGTAGCCACAGCAACTGTTATACCTGCAGCCTGGGCCTCCCTTATGGCCTGCACGTTTTCTTTAGAAACTGAACGGCCGTCATTTAATAACGTGCCATCCATATCTGTTGCAATCAGTTGAATATTCCTCATTTGATATTATCTCCTTATTGATCATTGTAATCTACTATCATACGTGATTCTTATTGGTATCTCAATCCCTGTAAATCATTTTCCTGGTCATCCCGCCATCTGCAACGATATTTTCACCGGTAATAAAGTCATTGGATTCATCCGCTAAGAAAAGGCAGGTTCTTGCTATATCATCAGGCCTTCCAACACGGCCTGACCAATGCTGCCTGTGGTCATCTTCTCTTAACTGCTCATAGTTCTCAGTCTGTATCCATCCAGGGCTGACCGCATTTACCCTGATTCCTGAAGACGCCAGACTGGAGGCTAAAGCATGGGTTAAAGATAACAGGGCCCCTTTTGAAGCAGCATAAGCTTCACTGCCCGGTTCCGACATCACCGCTCGGGTTGAGGCGATATTTATTATTGAACTACCCGGTTCCATTACTTTCGAACCTCCTTGTGAAAACAGCAATGCACTTCGTACATTTGTATTCATCACGAGTTCCCATTCCTCCAAAGTAAGGTCATCAAGAGGCAGAAACCTTGAAACTCCGGCATTATTTATAAGTGTGTTTATTGTGAGCCCCAACTTTTTAACTCTGTCAAAAAAACGCTCAATCTCGTTGGGCTCTTTTACATCTACAGCTGCAAATGTTACTTTCAGTCCTTCTTTTAAAAATATCTCTTCTGTCTGTTTACCTGTCTGCTCATTTATGTCAATTAACCAGACGTGATTCCCCTGCTGAGCAAACCTTTCTGCAATGCTCTTGCCAATTCCTTGTGCCGCTCCTGTTACAACCACTTGTTTTTGTTTAGTCATTTTCTCTCCTCCTGTTCAGCTATACCATAGCAGGTTGTTGTACAATTTTTCCACTGTCCGATATAATTTGACATAGAACATCCGCCTTAACCACTCTATTCATAAAGCTAATTACAGAAAAATAAAGGGGAACTGTTTATGCCTAAGTTTGATTATTACATATTCCGTTTTTTTGTTATATGGTATATTATCGGAGTTTTTTTATTATCTTTTGACCTTGTACCTCCCTGGCTTGAATGGGCTAATGTTGTCTTTCTCATCACTTCAGGCTTTCTGGCAATGATATATTTTTATCGGAGCGGCTCAAAAGTGTATGGGTTAATTGCCATAGCGATTGTCTTTTTTCTTTCAATAGCTATAGAAAGTTTCGGGGTTCATACTGGACTTTTTTTTGGAGAGTACACGTATGAATCAGACTTTGGGCCAAAATTAATCGGTGTACCTGTGACGATCGGATTTGCCTGGGTAATGGTAATAGGTACATCCCATGTGCTGGCCGCCCCTCTGGCAAAAGCTGTGCCCCGATTGAAAGGGCTCAGTTACGCCCTTTATGGAGCTCTGGTAGCTACTTCGCTTGATCTGATTATTGATCCTGTCGCCTATGATGTTAAACAATACTGGGTATGGGATGAAGGGGGTCTTTATTATGACATACCCTTCTCAAATTTTTACGGATGGTTTATTTTATCTTTTGTCCTGCATTTACTTATTTACGGCCTCTATCACCGATCGGACGGCTGGATAAACCGTCGATCGGAATACTGGTCAGCCCGGATGAGGCTGCTTTACGGCATGATGGCCCTGATGTTTATAATCGTTGCTTTAGTTAATCAGCTTTGGTTGGCTCCCGCGCTCTCTGCCGCTACTGCAATGTGTTACTACTTTGTGTATTATATTTTAAAGAAAAGGACCTCCGCCCATGATAAAAGCTGAAAGAAAAAAAGCCTTTGAGCACATTTTTCACCAGTATAACCGCTTGTTAATTAAAAAATCTTTTAATAAAGTTTTTATTACAAAAAATTCTTATATGCCATCATCTGCTTCGGGGGGCCTTTATCTTATAAACCACAGTTCATGGTGGGATGGCTTATTCCTGTTTTATCTGAATCAGCGCCTTCTTAAACTGGACGGAATAGCGATGATGGGAGAAGACGGCCTGAAACGCTTCCCTTTTTTCAGAAAGCTCGGCGCCTTTTCGGTAAATCCTTCGTCAAAGAGATCTTTAATGGAATCATTAACCTATGCGTCAGATGAGCTGAACCGGGGTAAACACCTGTTTCTGTTCCCCCAGGGGGAGGAAACACACCTTGAAAAAAGGCCCCTTTCATTTTTCTCTGGTGCAGCCTATTTGCACGACAAAAATTCGGATATTCCTGTGATTCCTGTAACGTTTTATCATGGCCTTTTTCATCATCAGCTTCCGGACTGGTATATTCATATCGGCAAACCTTTAAATATGGAAAGGGATATGAATAGACATAAAAAGACAAAGCTGTTTGAAGACGCCGTAACCTTTCAGCTGGGTGAATTAAAACAAACCGTGGTGAACGGGCAATTTAAATCATTTAATGTTCTTTTAAGAGGAAAACAGGGAATCGGCCAGAGATGGGAATATCTGAAGACATGGTTTAAAGGGGGGAAATAAATGCTGCTATACCTTTACCTGGCTGCATTAGCCGCTATGGGCGTATGGGTATTAACTAACGCCATATGTCTGCCAAGGCTGAAGGATGACCGCGCCTCCTCTGCGGGGCTCAGTCCGCGCGTATCCGTTCTTATTCCTGTAAGAAATGAAGAGCGCAATATAGAAGGCCTGGTGCAGTCTTTAAAGAGCCTTTCTTATAAAAATTCCGAATTTATTATTCTGGATGACAGCTCGACAGATGCAACAAGGCGACTGCTGGAAAAGACCATTGGCAATGATCAGCGGTTTACAATTATTGAAGGAAAACCTCTGCCTGATGGCTGGGTAGGAAAGGTGCATGCCTGCCATCAGCTCGCATTCAGATCATCTGCAGGCTATTTGTTATTTATCGATGCCGATGTGCGGCTGCACCCGCAAACAATCGAGCGGTCTTTAAATGCAGTTAAATCTGATACAGGTCTCGTGACCGGTTTCCCCCGGTACCCGGTTAAAAGCTTCTTAGGTCACCTTCTCGTTCCTATGCAGCATTTTGTGGTGCTCCTTCACTTGCCGGTATTACTCGCAAATCTAACCAGATGGCCTGCAGCCACAGCTGCTCACGGCTCTTTTATGCTGTTCCGCCGGGACGCCTACACTTCTATGGGAGGGCATGAAAAAGTAAAAAATTCGTTAGTAGAAGATGTGCATATCGCACGTGAAATTAAAAAAAACGGTTATAAGGTAAGACTGGTGAATAATACAAACAGCGTCTTGTGTTATATGTACGAGACGAGCAGGGAAGTATGGGAAGGCTTCTCGAAAAATCTGTTTCCCGGACTCGGAAGAAATCCTTTCATAGTCATTGGACTTATCTTTTTTTATTTTGTATTTTTTATTTTACCTTTGCCTATCGCTGCAGCGGGGCTGATTCAGAATAATCTTATATTGCTCTTTCCACTTTTGTTAACCATGCTGATAAAGTTAACAGTCGACCTTTTTACAGGACAGAAATGGTGGCTATTCAGCCTGACTCCCTTTGCTCTTCTGTCGATGATATTATTAATGATTTACTCGTCATACTTGGGGTTATCCCAACGTGGATTTGAGTGGAAAGGACGGACCTATCAATGAATAAGCAAAAGCGCGCCGTCGTGATCGGTGGAGGCCTGGCTGGTTTATCTGCGGCCATTAAACTCCAATCGGAAGGATTTCAAACTACCTTGTTTGAAAAAAATGATTATTCAGGAGGGAAACTTAAAGAAGTGGTCCTCGGCACCCACCACTTCGATTTCGGCCCTAACACTATTACTATGCCCCATGTTTTCAGGAATGTTTTAATTGAAGCCGGAGAAAACCCGGATGATTATTTTCAGTTTATTAAATTAACCACCCATACTAAAAACGAATTTCCAGATGGTTCCCATCTCTTTTTTTCTTCTGACAAAGAAGAAATGACAGAAGAGTTAAACAGGCTGGATAGTTACTCTGCTGCCAAATACAATGATTATTTAAATGAAGTAAAAAAACTCTATCAGCTGGCGGAGAATCATTTTTTAAACAGGACATTCTCTTCGTGGAAAGATTATTTATCCCTGCCTCTCGCTAAAGCCATGTCATCTTCCAGACCTCTAGAAAGCCTTGATCGCTTTCATAGACGTTATTTTAAAGATGAGAGAATTATAAAGGCATTTAACCGTTATGCCACATATATTGGCTCCTCCCCTTTTAACGCTCCGGCTACCTTCGCTTTAATCGGCCATTTGGAAATGGGCGACGGCGTATATTTTACGAAAGGCGGGAACCATCAGATTGCTCTTGGCTTTGAGAAAGCAGCTCAAAAACTTGGCGTAGACATTTGTAAAGGTGAAGAAGTCGTCAAATGCATAGCTAAAGACGGAAAAATAAAGGCGGTTGAAACAGCAGAAGGCAAGGTGCTTGAAGCAGAGGCGTTTGTATTAAACGGGGACCTGCTCACACAATACCCGAGGCTGGTTGAAGAAAAAGAGAGACCTTCACTGCCAGACGGCAAATTTAATCAATATGAACCTTCTATTTCTGCCTTTGTCATCTTAGCCGCTCTCTCAGAAAGATACAATGTTCACCATCATCACGTTTATTTCGGCGACCGGACCAGGGAAGAATTTGAAACTATTTTTCAGGATGGCCAGTATGGAATTGACCCTACTATTTATATTTGTACGTCATCTAAAACTGATCCTTCCCTCTCACCTGTTGGAGATAACATGTTTATTCTTGTCAACGCTCCACCCCTTGCAAACAAGGGAAGCGCCCCAGAGAGCTCAATGCTTGAAGAAAAAATTTATAAACTGCTCAGCAACAGAGGACTTCCAATCAAAGACTCGCTTATTCAGTCGGAAACGGTCTCTCCCCGCGATATAGCTAAACGCTTCTATGCCTACCGGGGAGCCCTTTACGGAATTGCATCCAACAGAAAAAAGGACACATTTTTGCGTCCTTACAATCGGTCACAGGACCTTTCTAATTTGTTTTTTGCAGGGGGCAGTACACACCCCGGGGGCGGATCTCCTATGGTTGTTTTAAGCGGCCGGAATGCAGCCAGGCTGATTATTGAAGAATTTTAACATTTTTTTGCCGGTGAACGGAATAAGAAGAGGCTGGACAAAAGCAAGTGAATAAGAATGGCCCTCACTTATGTGAGAGCCATTTGTTTATCTAAAATCATTAATGTGGGTTGCTTGTTCAAAAATATACACGCTTGCCTCGGGCAAGGCTTCAGCTAATCGGGTCACCCCGATGGATCTTCAGACGACGCTTAATTCCTCTGGCGTCACCGCCTTCTGTCCTCCAATTAAAATTTAATCTCGTCCCAGCTACTTAAATTATTCAGCGATCGTACTTAATATCTGTTTTTTTTCCTCACTTGTTACAAAAGCTCTTTGCCCGAATACATCATACCCGTTTGAACGTACAGAATTCAGAATCTCACGGTAGAAGTGGGCAGCTGCTTTTACTGGCATCCTGGAAGCAGCCGGATATAAATGAATGGACTCAAGGCTTAGCTCATAATAGTTTTCTGCAAGACACGCCATCTCTTCCCACAGAGCTTTAAATGGCAGGTTAATATCATTTTCTTCCAGCATAGACAAAGTATAACCGTGCTTTACCATCAGTTCCTCAGGAATATAAACTCTGCCTCTGCCTAAATCTTCTCCTATATCCCTTAATATATTAGTCAGTTGCATAGCATATCCTAAATAGATGGCACTCTCTGTAAGCTTATCCTTATTTCGAGGAGCGAGAATAGGAAGAAGCATGAGCCCTACCGTGCTGGCAACATGATAGGAATAATCAAGAACGTCATCGAGCGACGTATACCTCTTTCTCTTTAAATCCATTTCCTGTCCTGCAATCATCTCATAGAAAGGAGCTAAGTCAAAGTCGAAACGTTGAAAGGTATCCTTTAAAGCAATCCACAGCGGAGAAGGCTCAGGCAGCTGACCGGCTGAAAATAAATCGAGCTGCCTTTTAAATTCCTGTATGTCTTTTTCGGGAGTGAGGCCTTCATCTACAATATCATCAGCTGTACGGCAAAACGCATAAACTGCCCAAACTGCCCGGCGTTTTTTTAAGGGTAAGTGCTGAAAAGCTTTAGCAAAAGTTTTTGAGTGATAGTCTATTATTTTTTTACAAGATTGGTAGGCTTCATTTACGTGCATAAGCCACTCCTCCTCTGCTGAATGTTCATCCAAAAGGTTACCGTTTGCCGTTTACTTTAACCCTGGTTGTATTCCTGATCACTGCCCCTTTGTTCTTCATCTATAAACTGTGACAGTATTTTAGCTCCCTGCATCACGATAGGAACACCGCCGCCCGGATGAACAGACGCTCCGACAGCATAAATGTTCTCATACTCGAAAGGTTTGAGCTGCGGACGGAATACCCCTGACTGAAATAACGTCGGAGCAATTCCGAAACTGCCCCCGTCAAATAACCCGTCTCTTTTCGCTTCGATTGGAGTCCTGACTTCCTTCCAGATTATTTTTTCTTTTAGGCCCGTATCCAGCCTTTTACTTAACTGATCGATAATTCTATCAGCATAAGTGAGATATTCTTCTCTCGTAATTTCTCCGGAAGCCGGGACCGGAATAAGCAGATAGGCGGCACTTTTACCCGGCGGGGCTAGTGACGCGTCTATTAAGGATGGGTTAAACAAGTAAAAGGAAGGGTCTGAAGGCAGTGCCTTTTTAACAAAAATCTCTTTCATTTGGCTGTCCAGCTCTTCTCCCATAAAAAATTGATGCACATGGCTGGTAGTTAGCATTCCTTCGATACCAAGATAGATAAGAAGAGTACCCACCGAAGGGGTATACGCTCTGCCGGATTTCTTTTGCAGCAGCTTTTCGGCAACAGGGAAGTCTCCATTTAAAATAAAACGGTCAAACGTAAAATTCTTTCCATTAACTGACAGAGAGGTGGCCCGGTTTTCAGCAGTTTCGATTCGTTCGACTTCTGTCTTGTATTCAATATTAATGCCGCGGTTTGCCAGCTCTTCCTCCAGCAGCTCTGCTAAATACGCGTAGCCGCCTTTAATATACCAGATTCCGTGTTCATGCTCGCTGAAAGGCACCAGTGAATAAATAGCGGGCGTTTGTTCAGGAGATCCGCCAATATACAATGTTTGCAGTGAGAAAGCTTCCTGGAGTTGTTTAGACTTAAAAAACTTTTTAGTCTGACTTCTTACAGTCTGATAGGCTTTGAGTTTCATCAGAGTCTTAATATTATTTTTAGTCCAGAACGAGCGCCGGTTAACAAACGGCCGGTCAAGAAAAGCTTCTTTTCCCTTTTCAAAACGCTCTCTCATGCTATCCATATATTCGTGGAAATGATCGCTTTCACCTGGAAACAGCCTTTCAATTTCTTCAGCCTGCTTATGTTTATCACTCCATTTAAGAAGTTTTTTTCCATCCTTAAAATGAAGCGGATAAATAGGATCAATTTTGACCATTTCCAGTTTAGAAAGGTCAATGCTTAATTCTTTTAAAATATCTTTAATCATGTGAGGAAGAAGGACAATAGTCGGGCCTTCGTCTATCCGGTAACCATCTCTTTCCATAAAAGCAAGACGGCCTCCTAGTTTATTGTGTCTCTCATAAACCGTTACGTTCTCGCCTTTCTGCTGTAAATACAGAGCGGAAACCATTCCCCCGATGCCTCCCCCAATAATCGCTGTCTTCATGCTTTCTCCTCCTTCACTCCGTAGGTTCGTGCAATTAGATCAGCTGTGATTTTCGCAGATTCAAATATGGTAGGCAATCCGCTTCCGGGATGGGTTCCCCCGCCAACAAGCCATAACCTGTTCATCTCACGCAGCTTGTTATGAGGACGGAAATACATCATCTGACCAAGGTTATGAGCGAGGTTAAAAGTAGCCCCTTTATAAACATGTTTGTCAAATTCCCATTCGTAAGGTGTAAGGATTTCTTCAACTTCCATATTTTTTCTAATATCGGTCAAACCTGCTCTTTTCTCTACTTGATCCAGTACTAAATCACGGAAGTCTGTTTTTTCCTTATGCCAGTCTATTCCGCTGAAGTTATTGGGCACCGGCGCCAGAATATAAAGAGAAGATTTACCTTCAGGAGCCAGAGAAGGATCTGTAATGGACGCATTCTGCACATAGACAGACGGGTCATCAGACATAATTTTCGACTTCGTTATTTCTTCTACATTTCTTTTATAATCCTCGGAAAACAGAATGGTATGATGATCAAGGTCCACCGGCTTGTTAACACCTGCGTAAATCATAAAAGTGGAGCAGGAATATTTTTTCTTCTGCAACTTAATATTTTTATATTTTCGCCGTTTTTCATCATCCACCAGCTGGCTCATTCCCTGTGCAAAATCCGCATTCATAACGACATCATCGACATCGATTGTCTCGCCGTTATCTAATTCAAGACCGCTTATGTCCCTCGTACCATTAAGTATGAATTTTTTCACTCCCGTGCCTGTATGGATTTCTCCTCCGTGCTCCCTAACAACTTCAGCCATTGCTTTAGCTAACTGGTTTAAACCTCCTGCAGGATGGAAGACCCCATATTCGTGTTCCATAAAAGAGAGAATACTGAAAGCGCCGGGGCAGTCCCAAGGCGACATACCTAAATATTTTGACTGGAATGTAAAAGATAATTTCAGCCGTTCGTCATCAAAGTATTTTGACAAGACGTCGTGAAGCGACTTCCCAATCTCCAGCTGGGGTATAGCTTTTAGACTCCTGAGCCGTAAATAATCAAAAAGGGACGCGTGTTTATTTTGCAGAACAGGCAGCAGGGCATTCATTTTCTTTCTCGTATCATTCATAAACCTGTCATAGTTTTTCCCGTACCCTGGAAAATGTTTCTCGATATTCTGTCTCATTTTTTCAGGGTCAGAACTCGCTTTTATTGTTAAATCATCAAAAGATAATGTATACATAGGGTCAAGTTTTTTTAACGTGACGTAATCTTCTAATCTGCGATTTGAAGATTCAAATATCTCTTCCAGAATAAACGGCATACTAAAGAAAGTAGGACCTAGGTCGAAAGTATATCCCTGCTTAGTAAAAGAGGAGGTGCGGCCTCCCACGTAATCTTGTTTTTCAAAAATCTGGACCTGAAAACCTTTGGCAGAAAGCATCATTGCTGCTGCCAGTCCTCCAGGGCCGGCTCCGATAATTGCTATTTTTCTTTGCGGCATTTCTCCCACCTCTTTATACCGGTGTATTTTAAAAACTATTCCCTGATTGTATAACCCCTAAACAAAAGTTATACAAATTGTATATCCATTTTATTATTTTTGCAATTAATTAATCCTGAAACAGGATTGTAAATTATTTCATTTCACTCCATAATAAGAGAAAGAGGTGATGTGCCGGTGATAATAAAAGTTTTTGCCACTTTCAGAGAGATTTGCGGCGGGAAAACCATTCAAGTGGATTATGAAGATAACAGTCGTATCGGTGATCTGCTGGATGAGGTCATCAGCCAGTTTCCAGCTATGGAGGAAGAAATTTTTACAACTGACAGGCAAGTAAAACAGCATGTCCATGTTTTTATTAATGGACGTAATATTATTCATTTACAAGGATTAGAGACGATTGTAAAACCCGATGACCAGCTCGCTCTTTTCCCTCCAGTAGCAGGTGGATAAGCATGACTGTTACAGAAACACTAGAAAACCGGGGTATACCCCAGAAGGAACTGATTTCCTATCTGACTCAGTTAGGCGGTATAGCCAGCAAGGTTGAGAACGGCAGAGCAGTCGTCAGGCATAAGAACTGGTTATGTGTATTAATTAGTAAACCGCCTGTTATGTTTATGCATTCAGAAATTCCGGTCGTCATTGTGAAATTTGAAGCTGAAAAAGAACAGGAACTGGAAAAAATATTAAAAAAATTCCGCCTTAAAACATTTAGGGCAGGCGGATAACTGCTGTATGGCATTTTTAAGGGCAGGCCAAGCGTATTACGGGACTAATGAAGGACGTATTCCCTCTTAGTGTGCCTTTTAAACCGTGAAGATGGATTCAGTAAATTTAAATAATAAGAGGGCGCCCCAATAATTTTGCTTTTGAGACGCCCCCGTGCTATTTAGCTCCTGTTAATTTTTCGAAAAACAGAGCTGGTCATTTTTTATTACTTTAAGCTCCTACATTCGTTTTAATGTTAAGTTCTTTAAGTTTTTCCGGTGTGACTATGCCTTCCTTCCAGCCGCGTGCTTCATAATATTCGTTGAGCATTTGCGGGAGGTGGGAAACAGAGCCTTCTGAGTTTCCGCCTGCTTTTTCGTTCAGGAAGCGCTTCGGAAGAGTATCCTCTTTCCCTCCAAATCCTGCCTTATTATTAAAATATCTTTCAATGTTATATACTCTTTCTCCTATTTTCATAATATCGTCGCCTGTTAATTCAATACCAACTACAGCAGAATATTGTTCGGCATATAAATCAGCACCCTCAGAGAAAGCCGAAAATTTGCAAAGGTCGAGGGAGTCTGAGAAAGCATGCAGGTCTTGAAATACTTTTAAAAGTTTTCCTTTTCCTTCTACTGTCAGCCTGTCGACCGGTTCAGGAAGCCCGGCTATTTCTGCAGATACTGTATACCCTCTTAAATGGCAGGCTCCCCGGTTACTTGTCGCATACCCCAGCCCGATCCCTTGAATTCCGCGAGGATCATAAGCTGGAATTGCCTGATCTTTAACTACCATCGCCAAGTCTGCGTTTCCAAAACTTTTTGCCGCACGAGACGGCCCTTCCGCCAGTATATCTCCGACTCCTTCGCGGTGGACAATCTTATTAATCCATTCGATCATCCCGTCTTCGTCTCCCCAATTAAGGCCTTCTTTAATAAGCCCTTTCTCATATGCTTCCATGACCACGGAGAAGACGTGGCCGAGTTCAATAGTATCTATTCCGTATTCATTACATCGGTCTATCATATAAGCGACAGCTTCCTTATTTCCGGTTCCGCAGTTTGGCCCCAACGCCCAGGCGGATTCAAATTCAAAGCTTTCCACTTTCACTTTATACTTCCCTACCGTTACTTCAACCTCTTTTTTACAGGCTACCGGACAGGCATGGCAAGTCGGTTCGCTGACCAGAATTTCTTCTCTTACTGTCTCACCGCTAACAGCTTCCGCATGCTCGGATACGGTAGTCTGGGAGTTATTTGTCGGCAATGCGCCCGACTCATTAATAATATTCATAAGGACGTTCGTCCCGTAGACTGAAAGCCCGCCTTTATTCGGCGCTGTAAGAGCTCCCTCATTAATCGCTTTCAAGCCTGATTTCACTGCTGTCTTATACTCGTCCGGACGGGCAGGTTCAGGCATATTCCCCCGCTGGGATGCTTTAATGACAATTGCTTTTAAATTTTTTGAACCTGCTACTGCCCCTGTTCCTCCCCTTCCTGCAGCGCGGTCATCTTCATTCATCCAGCCTGCAAAGCGAATGAGGTTTTCACCGCCTTGCCCGATGGTCATAATACTGGTGTCTTTAGCGCCATAAAGGTCTTCGAGAGCTTTTACAGTTGACCTTACGCCCTTTCCCCATAAAGAAGAGGCATCTTTCAATTCTGCTTTTCCGTCTTCTACATATAAGTACACTGGCTTATCGCTTTTTCCTGTAAAAATCAAATTGTCAAACCCCGCCCATTTTAATCGGGCTGCCGTCCATCCGCCCATATGAGAATCTGTCACTGTGCCGGTCAAAGGCGACCGTGTCACCGTGCATAATCGCCCGCTCATATGAATCCTGGTGCCTGTCAGCGGACCTGTCATGACCGCAAGAATATTGTCAGGTGAAAAAGCATCAACATTATAAACTCCCTGATCTACCAGGTATTTTACCCCCAGTCCCCTCGCACCGACATAATTTTTAAGGTCTTCTTCGTTTAACTTCCGATACTGAATTGTACCTTCCGACAAATTTACCCAGGCTTCGTGATTTTTATAGCCTCCGAGCTCCATGAAGATACCTCCCCAATTAGATTTAACTACAATAGAATACATTCTCTGCATGACTGGAAAATTCCTCTTTTTAAGGGAGTAATTTGACCTGTAGTTACAGAAATAAAATAAGAAGACTGGCAATTAACTGATTACACTTTTTTGATATTGTATTCTCTCATCCACATGTCCACTTGGAGTAAATGAGCGATCAGCTGCGGCCCAGTCATAAGCTGGCCGAAGTAAGGGTTTTGAAAAGAATGACCTTCTGTCTCGGCAAGATCTTTCAAACTTTCATAATTAAAGAAATCGAAAAGCGGGGAATCTTTCTCCTTGACAATTTTTTTCATTGAATTTGAGACTAATTTTTTATACACCGGATGATGGGTTTTTGGATAAGGGCTTTTCTTTCTATAGAGGACATCATCAGGGAGCATTCCTTCTAAAGCCTTTCTTAATATGCCTTTTTCTCTGCCATCGAGCATTTTCATCTTCCATGGAATATTCCATACATATTCAATTAACTCATGGTCTGCAAATGGGACTCTCACTTCCAGGCTTTCCGCCATGCTCATCCTGTCTTTACGGTCAAGCAGCGTTGACATAAACCAGTTGATATTCAGGTAAAACATTCTTCGGCGTGCCGCTTCTGTATTATTCTCTCCGTTTAATAACGGAGTCTCTCTAACAGTTTCTTCATAACGTAAATCGACGTACTCTTTTAAGTTAAGTTTTTTTCTCCATTCCGGCCTCAACAGCTGTTCCCGTTCATTAATAGAGGTCATCCAGGGGAAGCTGTTTCCAGAAAGAAACTTTTTATCATGAAACCACGGGTAACCGCCAAATATTTCATCTGCGCATTCTCCGGACAGAGCGACTGTTGCTTTTTTTCGAACTTCTCCGCAAAACCACAAGAGAGAAGAATCGATATCAGCCATTCCAGGCAAATCCCTCGCCGTCACTGCTTTTTTTAAATAATTAAAAAGATCAGTTTGTGTAATAATCGCCTGATAATGAGCTGTATTGAAAGCTTGAGACACTTTCTTTATCCAAGGTGCATCTTCATTAGGCTGGAATTTATTTGCCTTGAAATAAAGATCGTTTTCTTCATAATCAATTGAAAAGGTTTTAAGTTTAGGTAAATTATTAATTTCTGAATAATTTGCTGCAAATGCCGTAATAGCACTGGAATCAAGTCCGCCCGATAAGAAGGTGCATACAGGCACATCAGCAGCCATCTGTCTTTCCACTGTCCTTTTTAATAAAAGGCGTATCTGTTCTGCCGTTTCATCAATCGTTCCACGATGGACAATACTTTTTACCTGCCAATACCTGTGTGACGTTATTCCGCTTTCATTCATTATGAGCCAATGAGCAGGCTTCAGCTCCTTTACGTTCCTGAAAACGCCATGTCCAGGTGTCCTGGAAGGGCTTAGACCAAATATTTCTCTCCACCCCCCGTCATCTACCTCTGATTTAACTGCAGGATGGGCAAGGAGTGATTTAATTTCCGAGCCGAACAAAAGGCCACCGTCGAGAATATAGTAAAATAAAGGTTTGACTCCTAACCTGTCCCTGGCTAAATACAGGCAGTTCCTTTCAGAATCCCATACTGCAAAAGCGAATATGCCATTCAGTTTTTCAACACATTTTTCGCGCCAGTGTATATAGGCAGTTAACAGCACTTCTGTGTCAGAGTACGATTGAAAGGTGTAGCCATAAGATAAAAGTTCTTTTCTAATATCTTCAGTGTTATATAATTCACCGTTATAACAAACCGTAAATAAGTGTCCATCTTTATAACGTGTCATCGGCTGGCCGCCTCCGGAAGGATCAACTACAATAAGTCTCGTATGACCAAAAACCACGTGGTTCATTGTCCACGTGGTACTGGTGTCAGGGCCGCGGCTGGAGAGTGTGCCGGCCATTCTTTTTACTTTTTCTTCTTCTTGAGCCAACGTTCGTTTAAAATCAACCCAGCCAGTAATACCACACATAGAATATCCCTCTCCTCTTAATTGAAACTAAAGTCAGTTGTACAATAAAGATATTCAGAGAGGGATGTCCTTTATACACTTTTTTAAAAAGGGAGACCTGCTGTTTACTTTGTCTTTCTCAAAGTAACCAGATACCAGCCGCCTTCCTTAATAAGCGGGGTCACTTCTTTCACTTTAAGTTTCGCTTTTTTGCTGTCCCGTTTAATCTCATCCAGCGTGGGTAATGGATATAAATTATCGTGGACAGTCATAAATGTATTAAAAGCTGTGGTAAAGGTCTGGCCATATTTTGCTCCCATAACAGGAGTAATAAATGTAACTGATCCGCCTTTATTTAAAATTCGTGATATTTTCGTGTAAAGTCCTTCTCTTTCTTCCTTCGGAAAATAATAAAGCAGATTATGCGCCATGACCAAATCAACTTTATTATTAAATGACTCGATAAACTCTACCATATCTCCATTGTAGACCGGTACTGCTCCACCTAATGCAGCCTCAGCTTTCTCGCAAACCTGCTTGTTAATTTCTACACCTTGCAATTGAATATCAGGAAAACGGTCATGAATATTTTTTAAATAGCCTCCATACCCGCAGCCCATATCCACAATAGAATTTGGCTGTTCTTTTTTTATCCATTTTAATACAGGCCCCACTGCCGCTTTTTCTAACAGTGTCGAAGTCTCAGCTACCACTTCCGCAAATTTGTCTTCTAAGTAAGTAATTCGCTCACCCGATTTCATCAACTCCGGATACTCGAGTAATGCGGGAATATGTAATTCCATCATTTCTCTCAATAATATTCCGACAGACTCAGAACTTTGAGCTGAGGCGTACTTCACCATTTTCTTTTTTGCTTTAATTTTACCTCTTACACTTTTTTTCAAATGGCCTACTTCCAAGCCTACTTCAACCCATCTATTTAACAGCGGCAAGTCAATACTGCAATGATCTGCAACCTGGCTGACAGAGGTGTTTTCAGCGAAGTGGTGAAATAAATCTAATTTGTATCCTACATGTGCATGCCAGGTCGTTAAAAAATTCTCGTTACTTTTCATCCAGTGTCTGGCATGTATAAACCGGTTCAGTTCACTCACCAGGTTCCACTCCTCTCCTTTTTCAATCGTTGTAAAGAATATTTCCCTTACGGTAAGATTGTTAAACCAGATGCATTAGGAATCATTATTCATTTATTTAAAAATAAATACAAACCTTGATAAATTTTTTAAAAGAAGCCTGAATCCAGCCTCTGAGCCATATAAATTCATGCATTTAAAGGGCTATGCTCAAAAGACAGTCTTTTGAACATAGCCCCTTCCAGCTAAATGTTTTCATTCTTCCTAATATATGTCAGCAAGTTGGCGCATCCCTTTTCTACCATTTCGTAGACCTCATTGAAATTGCCGGTAAAATACGGGTCGGGGACATCTTCTGTAATGGCCTCCGGTACAAAATCAAGTAACCGGAAAATCTCCCCTGACTTATTACTGCCTTTTAAGCGATTCAGATTTCCTAAGTTAGACGCATCCATAGCAATAATATAATCAAAATCCGTTAAATCCTTTTCTCCAACTTGCCGGGCGGTGATCTTTGTATGATCGACCTGATTTTTATCAAGTATTTCCAGCGTTCCTTCATGAGGCCGCTTTCCAATATGCCAGTTTCCTGTGCCTGCCGAGTCAGTATAAATCAGGTGATCGAGCCCCGCTTCTTTAACTTCATTACGAAAAACGGCTTCAGCCATAGGAGAACGGCAAATATTCCCTAAGCACACAAACAATACATTTACCAATAGGTTTCTCTCCTTTTTTTGTACTCTGTTTTAATTATAGACTAGAAAATGACAAAGAAAAACCTCTTGGATTAACCAAGAGGTACCAGGACGTCATCTTTTTTTAAATAATCTCTGTAATTTGTATAAATATCTTTAATGATCGCGTCGACTGAACTGAATACTACACCAACCTGGTATGTTTTTACACTCTTTAATGAGTCTGCAGATTCGGGATTTCCAAGCAGGATTTGAACCATTTCTTCGGGGTCACACTCAATTTCTTCCAAGTTACGGCCGTCACACTGGCAATCTACATTCTCAAAGCGTTCATACACTACAAACACATTTTCATTTGTCTCGTCAGTTAAAAGTTCTCTCGTCTCCACTAAATCTTTTACGATCAACTTAGACTTCCTCTCTTTTTTTCCGTTAAATGTTTGTGAAATCAATCACGGAATTTATTAATTACATGCTTTACTATACACTATTCAGGAGAATATTTTGTGAACTTTTTGTGAACTTTAAGTTACATTTTTAAGGATAAAATGAATAAGAATTCAGTTTCAGCAAAGGTTATCACGGAGTCTGGCATCGGCAGGAACAACCATTCCCGTTTACAAGCCATATATATTATGGTAAGTCTCCTGTTATTTCCGGTTTAATCTTTTACCTGCAAGTTTCTCTACTACTCCCGGAAACAGCTGATATAATTTAGCGCCTGTTCCCATCCAGCCAGGAAGATTTATCTCTCTCTTAGGTTTAACCACAAGTTTAACGATCTTTGAAGAAACATAGTCGGGCTCCAGCATCATTTTTTCAACATTTTTCTCGTAGTCCCCTGTGGAGTCTGCAGTCTGGAAAAAATTCGTTCTTACAGGACCTGGATTCACTACGCTTACGTGTACCGGCGTCTCCTTCATTTCCATTCTCAGAGCATTAGCAAACCCTAAAACAGCGTGTTTTGTTGCCGAATAGACACTCGCCTTAGGAGTCGCCATTTTACCCGCCAGAGAAGCGATAAAAATCACTTGCCCATAATTATTTTCTTTCATATAAGGAATAGCTGCCTGTGTACAGGCAATCGTTCCGAAAACATTAACCCGGAACATGTCTTCAATATCCTTTTCAGTTGCGTTTTCCGCATAATCAAAAATAGCAAACCCAGCGTTATTAATAAGTGTTGTTGGTTTGGCAGCTTCTTTAAAAATATGATTAAAAGTAGATTTGATAGCTGTAGAACTTGTGACATCCAGCTTATAATAAGGGGCTTTAACACCTGTATTTTCGTATATATGCCGGGAAAGGTGTTCGAGCTTGTCAACGGACCGGGCTAAAAGGACCGGCTCCCCTCCTCTCGCCGCAACTTCTATAGCCATTTCTTTTCCTATTCCGCTGGAAGCTCCAGTGATTATGACCCGTTCATTATGTAAACTTTTTTTCATAAAGTATCCCTCTCTTTCAAACGTCTGTACTCATTATAACGGCATATGAGTTCGAGGTAAAAAACGTCTTGATTTTCTGGTTGACTTTTCAGCCATTGAGATTCATAATGGGAGAAATTTTAAATATTCTAAATTAAAAGATAATGGATAAGGTGGGAGTTAATAATGGTAAACATATCAATTTTAGGCGGAGGGTCTATGGCTGAAGCTCTTACAGCTGGCTGGGTGAGAAGCGGAAAAGTACCTTCCGGAAATATACTGGCCTCGAACCGTTCCAATGATTTGCGCCTTAAGGAGCTTGAAGAGACTTACGGAATAAAAACCTCCAGATCTCCGGAAAAGATTTACGACCATGGAGATATATTCATTCTTGCCTGTAAACCGAAAGACTGGCAAAAGGCACTCGCACCTTTTAAAAACTTTCTAAACCCGGACACTCCTTTAGTGTCAGTTATGGCGGGTGTAACAATTAATTCAATGGAAGATTTTTTTCCTGAAACCCAGGTTCCTGTTATGCGGACAATCCCTAACACTTCTGCCGTTGTAAATGCCTCTATGACGCCTTATGCAGCAGGGAAGTGGGTGACCGCAGACCAAAAAACCTCCATAAACCATTTGTTTCAGCTGGTAGGCGATACAGCCGAAGTCCCTGAACAATCAATGGATGCGATGACTGCCTTAACAGGCACAGGGCCCGCATACATCTATTATTTAATGGAATCAATGGAATTGGCAGCAGAAGAAATAGGAATAGATAAAAAGCTGGCACGCCACCTTGTTTCACAAACATTACTTGGAGCGGGACTTCGTGTGCAGGAGAATGACCTTTCCCCCTCCATTCTGTATCAGCAGATTATGAGCCCCGGCGGAACCACAGAAGCAGGATTTAAAGTGTTAAAAGAACAGGGTATGCAAGACATCATGATAAACTGTATTCACAGAGCATTTGAGAGGTCAAAAGAATTAGGTGGATCAGAAACGAATGCACTGGCCTTTAATAAAAATCATTTATAGTGCCAGTATTTCCCGGCCCTTTCCTTAAAGGGACCGGGAATTATTTTATTTCCTTTAAAAGCCCTCTTTAGTAAGATATAATAATTACAGCACTTAAACAGTAATTACACAAACAGATTAAGATATATTCTCACTATTATTGGGAGGTAACAAAATGAGAAAGAGCCAGTACGATGCCGTTATCGTAGGAGGCGGGCTCGCCGGTTTATCCTCAGCCGCTTACCTCGCCTATCACGGCAAAAAAGTGGCGCTATTAGAGCGGGGAAAACTTGGCGGAAGAGCCATGACTATAAAACTTAAAGGCTACCAGTTTAATTTTGGAGCTCACGCAATATATGCAAGAGACACTTCCTACCTGACTAAAATGGAAAAGGAACTCGGATTAAACATACATTGGGAAGATTATACCCAATTGAAAGCAAAGTATGATATGGGTGATGATACTTCCGTTATTCCTTCCAATATAGGAGGAATGCTGCAGACAAAACTTTTAAAAGGAATGGATAAATTCCGCTTTGCTTATCATATGCTTTTTACCACACTTGGCATTGAAAAAGGCGACCCTAATTTATCTATACAGGAATGGATAGAACTTAGAAAGATCAGTCCGGCAGTCAAGGAAATGATGCTTAACCTGGCTACTACCAACTTTTTTTCAGGAGATCCTGACAGCATCCCGTCTGATGTATTTTTTGATTATTACAGGCGTTTGTTTAAAACAAGTATTCCTGTGAGCTTCATCCAAGGCGGATGGATCGTGCTTATCAATGAGTTCAAAAGAATTATTAAAGAAAATGGCGGAGAGATACTTGAAAAAACAAAAATATCAAGCCTTGTTACAGAGGGCGAACATGTATCTGAAGTACAGACTAAAAAGCATTCCTTTTCCGCTGATCATTTTATTTTCGCCATTCCTCCTGAAGAACTTCAAAAATTATTCAGGGAGTCGCCGATCAAATCCGATTTGGAAAAATACACTGATTATGAACCGACTTACGTAATGTTTTATGACATCGGGCTTAAAAAGCGTATTGAGTCTGATTACACTTATATCTTTGATAAGAACAGACAGATTTTTATTACGGATATCTCTTATTATGATATGGAAGCAGCCCCGCCTGGAGGCCAGATTCTACAGGCTGTGGGGTACTTAAAACAAAATGAAATTAATGATCCTGAAGCACACGATCAAATGAGAGAAAGAATGGAAGAATTTTATGATAAACACTTTGAAGGGTGGCGTAAACATTTAGCCATTCCCCGTGCCTCCAAAAAACCGGTTTTGCAGGCCATTAGATGGGCTATGAACCAGCGCGGCCTCCCTACTCACTTCACCAGCCTTCCGAATGTCTATTTTGCCGGTGACTGGTGCCAAGGGTATGGCCAGCTGTCAGAACTGTCCTTTTCGAGCGCCTATGAAGTCAGCCGTAAAATTTTAAATAATAATACAGCTACAAAAGGTGCTTAAAAACGTCCTCCAATGATAAATCATTGGAGGTTTCTTCTGACTTATGTTTTTAGTAGAATAGTATAGAATTTATATAAAGCCGTATTATTTGCGAGTTTAACAGATTGGATTTCTAAAAGTATGCTGAAGGGGTTTTAAGTATGGGAAAAAAGACGCTGCCGCCTGAATGGAAATCAAAGCTGCATTCAATTGTTGAGCATAAATGGTTTACAGGTATTATTATAACCCTCATTCTGATAAATGCTGTCGTAGTTGGCCTGGAAACTTATCCAGCTTTATATTCAGAATACAGTTCCTTTTTTTGGACAGCTGACAAAATTCTGTTATGGATTTTTACAATCGAAATAGCTTTAAGACTCTTGGCCGCACGAACGATTAAGCACTTTTTTAAAAACAGCTGGAACTGGTTTGATTTTCTTATTGTTGCTGCCGGCCATTTGTTTGTAGGGGCCTATTTTGTGACTGTTCTGCGGATTTTACGCGTATTACGGGTTTTCAGAGCTGTTTCAGTTATCCCCTCTCTAAGAAAACTCGTTGATGCATTATTAATGACTATTCCTGCTCTCGGAAACATTATGTTTCTGATGAGTATTATTTTCTATATTTTCGCAGTTATAGGTACAATGCTTTTCCAGTCTACAGCACCTGAATATTTCGGAAGTCTGCAGTTGTCCCTTCTGACACTTTTCCAGGTTGTTACTCTGGAGTCCTGGGCCAGTGATGTGATGAGGCCCATTTTTGCGGAACTACCATGGGCGTGGCTCTATTTCGTAGCATTTGTACTCGTTGGTACATTTGTTATTTTCAACCTTTTTATAGGTGTAATTGTTAACAACGTTGAAAAAGCTGAAAACGGCGAAAAAGAAGCTGAAAATACGCATGAGGAAGTCAAAGAGCTGAGAAAAGAAGTTAAGGAGCTAAAAGAATTGCTTGAACGCCAGGCAATAAACAAGTAACTTTTTGATCTATGTAAGATTATCTTACAAAAATTCAATATCCTTTCTTAATCCATGATATATTATAAAAAAGTTTATTTTTGTGGAGAAAGAAGGGGATGGCTTTGTCATTAAGTTATAAAGACAAAAAGGTTATCAGCATCGGTATAACTAGTGAGTTAACAGGCTTATCCGAGCGGCAGATCCGTTATTATGAAGAAAGGAAACTCGTTTTCCCTGACCGCAGTAAAGGGGGCACGAGAAAATATTCTTTTGCTGACGTGGAGAGGCTGGTTGATGTAGCTAATAAAATGGAAGATGGAATGCAGACTTTTGAAATTAGAAAAGAAGAAATGAAAAAGTCTGATATAAGAGATAAAATGCTGCGCGGGCAACTAAATGCTGCTTTTAAAATACGCAAATAAAAAACCTCCGGATTTGGAGGTTTTTTATTTATTTATTTTATCCATCCGTTACATACTAAAATGACAGCAAAAATTTTCGGGAGGACTTAAAATGACACCCAACCCTTTAAAAGTATTTCTTGTCTGCGTCTTATTTTTTCTTTTTCTTGCTGACAATTTAGTTGAGGCTGGTGACGACTGGCCAGTTGGAAAAGCAGCTATAATTATTGATGATTTCGGTGGAACAGGCAAAGGGACAGAAGAATTTCTAGCTGGTAATATTCCTGTCACCGTAGCAATCATGCCTTTCATGGAACACTCCACTGAAATTGCTGAACGGGCAAATGAACTGGGTTTTGAAATAATGATCCACTTGCCTATGGAACCAAAGAAAGGAAAAGTTTCCTGGCTTGGCCCAAAACCTATTCTTTCGAATTTAACTGCAGAAGAAGTGCGGGAACTGGTAAAAGCGGCTATTAAAGATGTGCCCCATGCTAAAGGGATTAACCAGCACATGGGATCCAAAATTGTTGAGAACAGAGAAATCATTAACGAAATTCTTGCTGTCACAAAGGCGCACGGCTTGTACGTGATTGACAGTGGAACTAATCCTGAATCCTGTCTCCCTGCAGTTTCCGAAAAATACGGTTTGCTGTTTGACGAGAGAGACATTTTTTTAGACAACACACGTTCTTCTTCAAGCCATGTTTATAAAATGGCTAAAAAGCTGGCAGACCTAGCAGAAGCAAACGGAGAAGCGATCGGAATAGGCCATGTGGGATTAAAAGGAAAAGACACTTATATGGGAATTCAAAAGGCTGTACCATATTTTGAAAAAAACCACGTGACTATTGTTCCTGTCTCTTCATTGCTTGAAACTGAAATAGACGAGGATTTCGACGGCTTCTGGCAAGATTAGAAAGCTTTCCCCAAAGGCTTGGGGTCAGCAGTTTCTTTGAGAAAAAAAGAACCATAATCCCTGAAAAGAGACTATGTCGATTGGTCCCCGTGAATTATATCAGGAGAAAAGTCCACGCTGACTTCCCGAAGTAACCCTTCGGAAAAGTCAGTTAAAGACAGGCCGCTGGGCAAGCACCACCTGGCGGCCTAAAATCACTTTTTCTTCAAGTATAAAAGCGAAAGTCTGAAGAAATGTCCTGTACTTACTTTCTTTTGCTCCAGCCTCGCATCACTATTTATTCCGTTTTTTCCCAAGTATCAATCATGTCAATGTCAGCTGCTTTCATCATAGTGTAGACTGGGCAGCGGGTTTCTACCTTTTCCTGTAATTCTTTTAGCCGTGTTTCTGATTCAGTTGTCTCCACTACAGCCTTTACTTCTACTCTCTTAAAATAAGGCCGGACACCGGGCTCTCCCATGAAACCTTTAGGGTTGAATTCACCGGTGATATTAAACTCAATATTTTTTAAATCAAAATTCATTTCTTTAGCTGCCATGTTTGCCGTTACGTTTTCACATGAAGCTAAGGCTGCAAGTGAGGCTTGCAGCGGATTAGGTCCTTGATCAGTTCCACCCATTTGGCTTCCCTCGTCTAACACAAGAGTATGTTTACCCGCGGTGGCGTTAAGCTTTAAACCTTCAGATGTTCCATTTACTTTAAATTTCATCAATTTTAATCACCTTTCTTAATTAAGAAGTTTATTTATTGAGTAATTAAACCACTCTAATAATCAATTTTGAACCTGGACGGATGCCGGCTTTACGTTATTTGATCTGATTTCCTTAAACCAGCGTTTTCCTGCAATCCTCGCATAATAAGTAATACTTTGATACTGAAGCATAAACGCTATTGTTACAAGCAAGGCTGCTTCCCCGCCAAAAGCTGTTGCAGCAAGCCCTACCGCAATTGACAAATTCCTTAGCACTGTTCCATTTACAAGAGCAATGCCATCATTTCTTTTGAAAAATTTTAAGGCAATAACTGTGACAATCATATAATTGAGCAAATAAAAAAGTATTAAAGCTATTAACGCAGTAAGTATTAATTGAAGGTTTGCCACGATCATTTCAGCGCGGGCGCTGGTACTTACAAAAACGACGTAAAGCAGCCCCCAGATGCTTAGAGGAGCCATATTAGGCTTTATTTTCTTTTGAAAATGTTCCTTTGAATATTTTTTTAATAACAGCTTTGTTGTTATCTGCCCTAAAACTAAAGGGATAAATATAACCATTAGAATAGTATGAACTGTCATCATGACATTAATATTCACGTATTGACCAACCATGGCTAATAAATACCACGGCGTCAGCAATGAACCTGCAATAAGGCCGAATACGGTAAGCTTTACCGCTCCAGGTACATTCCCTTTCTGGATACCAGTCCACGAAATAGTCATTCCGCTTGTCGGAAGCAGAGCTACCAGGGCCAGGCCGGCAAACATAAGCGGCTCATTTGAAAAGAAAATCGTTCCAATAAAAAACGCTATTAACGGAATCATAATAAAATTAATTAAAAATGAGACTCCGATCATTTTTGATTCATTTTTCAGTTTTGTAAGTTCCTGAATTCTTAATCCAACCATTGTCGCAAAAATCATGAGGATTGTAGCGATTAAAATGGTAGGCCTCAAAAACGACGTATCAACATACAGGCCTGCTATAAAGCTGAAAATTAACGTTAGCGGGACGACGATTAATAAGTGTTTTTGAGGAAAATGGTATAATTTCATCATCTCTCCTTTTCATCCTCTCTTTTTGTTAATACCTCAATGGGTATATTGATACTATACGGGGTATTTATTTGTGTGTCAACAATTAATTAAATTAATTCTATATACTGCATTAAATTAACTTCGTTCGGTTTTATTCGAATTAAGGCACTTATAATCCTCCCTTATTAAAAACAGCGTTCGCTTTTTGCGCAAACGCTGTTTTTTAACTAATTATTTGAACGCTTCTTCAAGCCCCTTCTTCATTATTTCAGGGAACTTGCCAAACGACTGGGTAATATTCAAACGTTCAGTCCAACTGTGTGGATCTTTTCCTGCAGGCCCAAAATTAATCACCGGCATATTCAGTTTTTCCATCGCTTCTAAAGGTAAATCATACCCCTGCCCCCATACTGGCATATTTTCAATTAATGTGTTCAGTTTTGAGGCAGGCTCTTCCAAAGATGTATAGCTTAAATCTGATAGACCGGGAAAATATTGAACGGTATCCAGGTTAACACTCCCCTCCTGCTGGGCAATATGGGTTAATTTACGGGTCAGCTTTTCTACAAATGTGTTTTTTTTCGAACTCACAGGCGGGTAATATGGAGGGGCGTAAAACAGCACAATCATAGGTGTTAATTCCTTACATAAAGCTGCAATATGGTTGACGATCTGAATTGTTCGTTCTCTCTCATCTGCCAAAGTGTCTGTTGAGTGCACTAAAGAAATTAGTCTTTCTACATCTTCCTTGCCTTTAATTCTAAGCGCCTGGTTCCACAGCTCTTTATAAGTCATTACATTTATTTTCCTGTGTTCCGGTTTATAATCCAGGTTGTTGGAGAAAGTTTTTTCTCTATCTTCATATATAGTCAGCATTTTTTTTGCTGCTGATCTTGCAACCTTTAATAAATCATTTGTGACTTCGTCTACTGACTTTTCCATCGTTAATAAATTATAAACGGACACAGCATTCAGAGGGATCTGAACGGAATAATCTGTTTTTAAATCTTTTTGCATCAGCGTGCTTGGGGGTGGCGTCCGTTCATTTCCTGCCTGCTCTGTCAAATGAGGATTCAGTTCTATTACACTTGTCAGAACAGAAGCCATAAAGTTTCCGTTTAAGCCGGAAAAAGGTTCAGCCACATGAGCTTCCTTTCCGTAACAGTAGAACCCTGGAAGCATTTTTCCTATAGATCCTTGGTAGATATAATAACTATTATCACCTGGGTATTTTGAAAAACCAGGTTCTGTGTTCCAGCAAAGTATATACTTCAAATTGTATCTTTTTTCATATTCAACAAGTACAGGGGTAGCAGAGCGCATACCCGCTGAATCTACTTCCTCATCCGGGACGCCGACAAATAAAAGATTGCCTTCGAAATGCCCCTCAGCGGCAAGTTCTATCATTGACAGGCACAAGGCCACTCCGCCTTTCATATCCATCGTCCCGCGCCCAAATAGCCATTCATCCGCTTTTAAATCTTCCTGCACGGTTTTTGGCAGCTGATATGCCTGCTCCAGCATTTGTTTGGTCAGTTCACGGGGCCTGAAAGCTAAATGCTTCCATTCTCCGTAGCCTTCTATATCCACCACATCTAAATGCCCCATTAAAATAATGGTTTTAGCAGTCGGCTTTTTGCTTTTCACGAGAGCCGTAACAAATTTTCTCCCATCCTCAGTATAATGAGTATGTAAATGATCCGGATGATTTTTAAAATAACCAAGTTTAGAGAGCTCATATTCTACAAACTCCATTATACCGATTTCTTCTTCCGAACCGGTTACACTGGCGTACTCAACTAAAGAAATGGTCAGTTCTGTTAATTGTTCTTTATTCTGCCATTTAGTCATCATTTGCCCCCTCAGCGTTTAGTAAAAAGCCTTTAAATCTACCATACTTATTGGTTCGTTTAACGAGGACAAAATCCCTCTTTATATCAGGCTTTCACTTTTCTAAATGGAAGTATAGCAGCAGGAGATTTATGGCAGGCCACCGTCTGGCATTTATAACCTTCCTTTTTCCTTAACATAAATGTCTGTTTAGTTACAGGGCGTTTTCTTCCCCATTGTAAGGAGCCTGGTTCATTCCATGATTTGCAGGTGATAATTTCCTGTTTATAATAATAGCAGTTACCGGAAGGGTATTTTTCACAAAAGTATCGGACTGTCTGTTTGCTATGCATAAATTTACCTCCTTTTTTTACAGTATGGCTTGAAGATTAAACCTTTAAACAACTACGGCGCGTTGGACAATAAGTATAACAGAGGTGTTAGCCCTGACTGGCTTTAACGACAAAGGAAAAAGACACACACCTTCCCTCCTGCAATCATATTTTATAGTTGAAAGCGTTTACATTATATTTGACAATTTACTGTCCTCCGTCTAACATTAATATGGGAAGCAAAAAATGGTTTCTTAAAATGGTTTCAATTTTAACATTTTGTGGAATAAGATCAATTGTAAAATCTTAACAAAGAAAGTGTGCATGATAATGCCTGAACTAAAAGAAACAGATGTATTAAACCGTTCTATTTCCTCCTTTTTGATTTCTGCTGACCAGGTCGCTCATGTTCAGCCAGATAATAACCTTGAACACGCTCTACTCGTATTAGTTAAGTCCGGCTATACAGCAATCCCTGTTTTAGATACGAATTTTAAACTTCAGGGACTAATCAGTAAAGCACAAATCCTTGATTCTATACTAGGAATTGAGCGGATTGAACATGAAAAACTTGGCGAATGGAAAGTAAAAGAGGTTATGACAGGTAATATTGCTTGTGTGAATGATGATCAGCCGTTTGAAAAAGTTTTGTCTTTGTCTATTAATCACCCGTTTGTATGTGTAGAAAATACTCAAGGAGCTTTTCTTGGTATTATTCCCCGGAGCAAAATCTTAGCTTATATTAATGGCTACTTTCACGAGCAAAGAAAAAACACGCGCGAATAACACAAACGTTTAACAGGTGCCAGACTATCCCGGCACCTGTTTTTTATTCGTATCCTGCATGACGGTCTCCACTTCCTCCCCGCCGGACGGGATAGATGACATACCGGTGTATAAACCACTCTCCCGAAATAACTAAGCTGCTGTAAAGAAGTAAAGCAGCGAAAATACCGAAATCGAGCCCTGTAGTGAGGGAGAGCCAAATCAGCATAGATAGAAAGACGATTATTCCATCCACGATCGCTGCCGGTAAGTTTCCTATAAAAGAGAAGGCGACATAATCGCTAATACCTAAAGTAATGAGAGACATGATTAATCCGAAGACTACTAAAAAAAACAGCGAGAAGCCATAAAAAGTAAATACCAGCCATAGAACCGATATTTGAAACACCCATTTGATTAATACTGCGTACAACACTTTCACTAAAATTCATCCTTCCGCTAAACCAGGTTTTTAAAATTAGTGTGCATCAGTTAAGGTCTCTCTATGCCGTTTCGTCTGACAAAACAAACAGGGGTATGGTAAAGTTGAGGCATTATTGTTCTATAAGAACCAAATAAAAATATTAAGGAGCCAAATAAATGAAAGCTAAACTTTTTACTCCGATGACCTTTAAAGATGTAAAAATAAAAAACCGTATTACGATGTCTCCTATGTGTATGTATTCAGCAAATGAAGACGGAAAAGTGAATGACTGGCACATGACACATTATATCAGCAGGGCTGTCGGCCAGGTCGGCCTTATTATGGTAGAAGCAACAACTGTTACAAGACAGGGACAGATTTCTCCGCGTGATCTTGGGATTTGGAGTGACGGACAGGTGCCAGGCTTAAAAAAACTCGTTGAGGGAATAAAAGCCCATGGCTCTAAAACTGCCATTCAACTTGGACATGCCGGAAGAAAAGCGGTTTACAACGGAGAAATTCTTGCCCCCTCTGCTCTTCCTTTTGATGATCAAGGTAAAATTCCGCTTGAAATGACAGACAAAGATATTGAAAAGACTGTCCACGCTTTTAAAGCCGGGACAAGGCGGGCAAGAGAGGCTGGTTTTGATATTATCGAGGTTCACGCTGCTCACGGCTATTTAATCAGCCAGTTTTTATCACCATTAGCTAACAAACGGAAAGATAAGTACGGGGGAGCCAGAGAAAATCGTTTTCAATTTTTAAAAGAAGTCCTTGAAGCAGTAAAGACGGAATGGGAAGGACCTATATTTGTAAGAATTTCTGCAGATGAGTATCACTCTGAGGGAAACCAGGCTGAAGATTTTATTTATTACGCAGAAGAAATGAAAAAACTCGGTGTGGATCTAATCGATTGCAGTACGGGCGGAATTGTGAGAACACCGATTAATGTCTATCCGGGTTATCAGATTCGCCATGCTGAGATGATTAAACGTAAAGCATTTATTCCTACCGGGGCGGTAGGCATGATTACTTCAGGCCTTCAGGCAGAAGAAATTCTCCAAAATGACAGGGCTGATTTGATATTCCTTGCCAGAGAACTGTTAAGAAACCCATACTGGGCGCGCACTGCCGCTGAAGAATTAGGAGAAGAAATTAATGGACCAGAGCAGTACAAGCCCGCATGGTAATGGAATTCATTAGAAAAAGCGGCAAATGCCGGCTTGCTAGAATGAACCAAACATCTTTTTCAGCTGCCTTTTACGGTCTGCAAACATCCCTTTGAGCATGAGGTTCACTATAAAGGGCGGCAGGAACGAGGTATATTCCACACGGTCAATCATTCTTGTTCCATTACCCTCTAATCTTTTAAAGGCGTGCACATGGCGCCATGATTTAAAAGGAAATGGGATCTTTAACCCTTCGTCTATAAAGTATTTTCTGTCTGCTGTCTCTGTAATTTCTCCTTTCCAATTAAGTTTAACTATAAAGAAATTCAGCTGGAGATGAACAGCCGACCCTTTAAATACTTCTTTGTCTCCTAAAACTTTAATTTTAGGAAAGCCTGTTATAGCAGCGAGATTTTCATTAGTTTGGAAAAACGGCCAAATTGTTTCAAGCGGCTGTAGAATATCAGTTTTGTAATAAAAAGTATGTTTGAACACAGGACCACCCTTTCTGTCTCATTTATCCTATTTTAAGTCTGGAGTCACAAACATACAACATAATGAGCTTTTTCAAGGAGGTTTTTTATGAGTTTCCGCTTTCAAAAGAGAGTCAGAGTAGCTCCTGGAGTCCGTTTGAATTTCAGCAAAAGAGGGATCAGCACGTCTGTGGGCCGCCGCGGAGCGTCAGTCACTATGGGCAGAAAAGGTTTATATGGGAACGCCGGCCTTCCGGGGACAGGGATATCATACAGAACGAAATTAGACAAAAACGGGAAGAGACGAGTCACACAGTCAAATACTAACCGCGGCTCCCACACCCAGCCTGTTGAACTTATATGGGATGAAGAACTGCAGGATGTCCGTTTTGAAAAAAGTGACGGTAAACCGTTAACTGAGCAGGAAGAAAGAAAGGTAAGACGGGAGTATAAAAATTATCTGTTAGATATTTACAAGGAAAAAGAAACAGAAATAAACAGTCACACTGAACGTCTGTTGGATCTCCACCATAATCTCTTTCAACCTATTGAGTCATTAGAGGAAGCTGCTCGTATATCTCCTGATCCGCTTTTAAATAAGCCTGATGAAGATGACATTTACCAAAAACTGCACGATGCTGAAAAAAGCGAGCTGACCTTCTTCCAAAAATTAATATTATTCTTCCCTGCTAAGAGGAAAGCGTTTAAAGAAAAGATCCGAAAGCTGGCGGAAAATGACTTTGAAGAAGCTTTACGTGAATATAATGAGGAAATAGCATCCATTCAACAAGAAACAGACTTTAGACTCGGCTTAGCGAAGAAGGTTAAGGAAGGTCTGCCTGAAGCGATGGAAGAATGGGTCAGTCTGTTCCTCGACGAACTGGACTTTCCTCTTGAAACAGATGTGGACTTTAAGATCTCCTCTTCCACCTGCGCTCTGGCGGATATAAATTTACCGAAGTTAGAAGAGGTGCCATTACAGGAGGCCAGAGTTCTGAAGTCAGGAAAACTGAAAGTTGAAAATAAAACACACCGGGATCACCGTGAACATTATGCTCTGATGGCAGGGGGAAGCGCGTTTTACTTAGCAAGCTTCTTTTTTGCTTATCTGCCTCCTTTACAGACGATAACTATCTCCGGCTATAATCAAATTGTAGATCCTGCTACAGGGCACGAAGAGGACCAGTATATTTACAGCCTGAAAATAGACAGAGAAACGTTATATTCTCTTAAAATGAAAAAAGTCCATCCTATTATGGCTTTCGACAATTTCGAGAAACGGCTTAATGCGACTAAAACGTATATTTTTAAAGAAATAAAACCTTTCACTTCTGTATAATTCCGTTTTACAGCCGGATAGGCATACCTTTTTCTTATCCGGCTTTACTTTCTCCCCCGGGAAGTTATGTAGTTTCTCTTTCAATAAGCTGAACCGGCAGTACAGTTTCCACTGTGACCCTCTCTTTTCTAATCTGGCTGATAATCAGATCCACTGCTTTTTCTCCTATCTCTTTGATCGGCTGGCCGATCGTCGTAAGCGGAGGGCTTATAATTCGACTGAGCTGCACATTATCATATCCAATGACCTTTACATCTTGAGGCACACCCCTGTTAAGCCGTCTTGCCTCTTTGAGGATGGCTGCTGCAATAATGTCACTGCTTGCAAATATACCATCTATCTCCGGGCATTCCCTGAATATACCGGCTGCCAGCTCTTCGTATTCTTCATAGTTAAAACCATTAATATTAGTCTGGAAAAAATGGAGTTTACATTTGGAATGGTCAATTTCTTTTTTAAAGCCCTCATACCGTTTCTTAGCAAGAAGATCAAGTTCCACATTACCGCCGATGTATGCGATTTGCTTGCATCCTTTCTTTATAAGCTTTTCAGCAGCTAAAACACCTCCCTCAAAATTATCCGAACTAACATAAGGAATGCGGCTGGAAATCCGGCGGTCAATTGTGACAAGCGGCTGGGCAATGTGTAAGTACTCCTCAGTATCTATTGTATGGCTGCCCATAATTATGCCATCTACCTGGCTTGCCTTGAGCATACTCAAGTAATCTTTTTCCTTTAGGGGATCAAGCTGCGAGTTACACAAAAGCAGTTTATAATTCCTGCTGAAGGCGTAAGATTCAATCGCACGGGTTAATTCACCAAAGAAAGGATGGGAGACATCCGGTAAAATAAGCCCTATAATCCGGGATTCCTTCTTTTGCAGCGACCGGGCTACTTCATTAGGCTGATAATGTAACTCTTCCATTGCCTGATGCACTTTATTAATTAATTCTTCGCTTAAATACCCCCTTCTGTTAAGCACTCTAGAAACACTTGTGACAGAAACTCCTGCCTTTATGGCAATATCCTTTATAGTAGCCATCTTTACCCCCTGGTAATTACTGGGGGGTCTGTCCCCCCATTTATTAGGAAAACGCACCCTGGATGAAGGTGCGTAAAAATAGATTATTTTATTCCTTCTAAATTCTTTATTTCTCCAAGACCCGGGTCATAATACGTCACCTCATAGTCGTACGTGGCAAGATCCGCTTTTAACACTGCCCGGTGCTCTCCTGCTGTCCTGATAATTTCTATTAATGAAGTTCCTTCTTGTTCAATTACCTCAATATCACCCTCAAAAGCAGGATAGGAATTTCTAAATTTCATTAAATTAATGAGATGGGACATCACAGGACGGTTCATCGTCTCATCAATTTCTGCTTTTGTATAATAATGGCGGTTAATATTTCTGCCCACTTTTGTTTCTTCTAGAAGTGCAATATCATTTTCTCCAGCGAGCAGCCCTACATAATAAACTTGAGGGATACCTGGGGCAAAAAATTGTATAGCACGCGCAAGAACGTATGCATCATCTTTGTTTCCCAAAGCTGAATAATAAGTACAGTTTAACTGGTAAATATCAAGGTTGTTGTATTCCATTGTATTATAGACCCGCTTAACATTAGCTCCTTTTGTAAACAAGTCATCTCTTGTTTCTTCAATTTCTTCACTAGTAAGCAAGTCGGCCACGTCCACCACCCCGATGCCGTCATGCGTATCGAGCGTGGTGAATTGCTTTTTCGGGCACATTCTCAGCCAATTGGCAAGACGGTCAGTACGTCCGCTGTACAAGCCGTGCAGAACAAGCATCGGTAAAGCAAAATCATATACCCAGTAGCCTCTTTCAGCGAGTTTAAGCTGTATGGAATAATGTTCATGTATTTCAGGAAGAATTTCTACACCGCATGGATCAAGAATCGCTTTAATCTCATCCAGCATCTCCCACGTGTCAGGCTCAATAAAGAAACAATTTGTCCCCGGCTGTTTAGTTGCATACGCGAATGCGTCAAGCCGGATAATAGAAGCTCCTTTCTCAGCTAAATAGTGCAAATTCTCTTTAATAAACTGTTTAGTCCGCTCATGATAGACATTCAAATCAATTTGTTCCTCATCAAATGTGCACCATATTTTTTCCGTAGACCCGTCATTAAACGTCACATCAATATACGGGGCACGCGGTTTCCGCTTATAAATTTTATCTACATCTTCCTGAGTCGGCTCACCGTTTGGCCAGAAGTTTTTGTATTGAATAAATAAATCAGCATAGTCAGAGTCATCTTTTTTATTAATAAAATCCTGAAAATATTCAGAACTTCTCGAAATATGATTAACCATGAAATCAAACATCAAATAGAAATTATCTGATAAAGCTTTTACATCTTCCCAAGTGCCAAATGGTTTATCAACCTCTTTATAAGTCATTGGAGCAAACCCTCTGTCAGCAGAAGATGGATAAAAGGGTAACAGATGCACTCCACCTACTGAATCCTGAAAATATTTCGTGAGGACCTCATTCAGTTCATTTAAATCTTTCCCCATACTGTCAGCATATGTAATTAGCATCACTTCATTTTTAATCCCCATTCTTTTTTCTCCTCTCAATCTGAAAGTATTAAATATGGTAACGTTTTCATAACTATTAATTAAATTATAATGAGAAGGGGTTTCTATGTCAATCGTTTAACATATACTTTTTAGAAAGTTCACACAGCTATGTTTAATTCGTTTTGTGACAATCGTGCCTGGTGTCGCCCCCGCTGACAAGACATCATTGTTCGTCCGATAAACCATCGAAGCTAAGCGGAGTGAGAAAAAACTATATATTTCCTTAGATCAACAGGGCAGTTTAACAGATAATGAAAAAACCTTACTGGCTGCAATAGCCTGTAAGGTTTTCTAAGCATAAATATTAATGAGTAATCCTTTAATTTCTCCCACCATATCAAGGATATCGAGACCTTTTTTCTGTTCTTTAATAACTGCATCGGTTAAATCAAGGAGTTTCCGGTCTACTTCCCTGACGATTTTATAAACTTTAGTTCTTCCGCGGCGGTTAAATCCTTTCCGCTCTTCCAGACTAAGCCCCAGCTTTACTGCATCATCAATAAACTCCTTAACAAGAGCTTTATACTTTCGAAGCTCTTCAACAGTCCTTGACTCAGAAAGTGTCTTCCCCTGGTCATCAATTTTCTGCAGCAGATGACTGAGCCGTTCGTACTGGCTTGAGTCACGTCCATGCTGCATAATTTCCTGAAAAGATACTTTTGCCTCGGTCCCGGTGTTTTTTTTGTTAGTCACTTTACTTACTCCGGTTCGCCCGACTTTTTGTATGTCCACACTACTCTTCCTTTCGTCACTGCTTACACTTAATTATAGTGAACCCTTCTTTGGAAATAAAGGAATGATTTACAAACCGAAAGAGGTACGTCAAAACAAGGACATTCACACGCTCAATTCAATCGAAAACCTCTAAACTTTTTGTACAATTCAGCTAACAGATGTCTTTACTTAGCTAAAAAGAAAAGCTGCAAATGCAGCCTTTCTTAACGCTTATTGCTATTGAAGGAGCTGAAGCACTCCCTGAGGCAGCTGGTTTGCCTGGGCAAGCATGGCAGTTGCTGACTGATTTAAAATATTGTTTCTCGTAAACTCTGTCATTTCAAGTGCCATGTCAGCATCTCTAATACGGGATTCGGCACTTGTTAAGTTTTCATGGGTGACCTGCAGGTTGTTTATCGTGTGTTCCATTCGGTTTTGCATGGCTCCCAGCTGCGAACGTGCGTTAGAAACTTTTTCGATGGCTTCATTAATTTTTAATATAGCCTCGTCTGCACTATCTTTTACATCAATAGAAATTGAATTTTCCCCATTACCATCTCTAAGTTCCAGGGCTTCTGCATGCATTGGTTTAATTTGAACTTTTACATTCTGTCCTTCATTTGCTCCTATTTGAAAGATAAAAGTGAGACCTTCTTCACCTGCAGCTGCAAAACTTCCATTTTCATCCAGATTGGCAAGTAATGTTTTTGTATTAAATTCTGTCTTTTGACCAATACTGTCTATTTCTTCAACAAGCTCATTAATTTCATTTTGAATCTGCTCCCGGTCTTCATCAGTATAAGTATCGTTAGCTGCCTGTACTGCGAGTTCCCGCATACGCTGCAACATTGAGTGTACTTCAGTTAATGCTCCTTCAGCTGTCTGGATAAGGGAGATACCGTCCATGGCATTACGTTCTGCCTGCTTTAAACCGCGGATCTGTGAACGCATTTTTTCAGAGATCGCTAGTCCTGCTGCATCATCAGCCGCACGGTTAATACGAAGACCTGAAGAAAGTTTTTCAAGGTTTTTAGAGGTTTGAAACTGGTTTTGATTTAAATTCCTGTAAGCATTGAGAGCTTGGATATTATTATTAATTTTCATAAGCTACAACTCCCTGTTTTATTCAAAGGCAGAGTTTTTTTCATAGGCTACCTTTTGCAACTTTACAATTTTCAGTTCATGAGACTCTTCTTTGGTTTTTTTTAATAGTTCATTCCATGCCTTATATATTTTTTCTATATGCCGGATAACTTCCTCAACGATTAAAATGTCTTTCTTGTAATTAGCCTGTATAAGCCTGTCGCTTAAATAGTTATATAAGTGATCAAGCTGGTCGGCTAAAATGCCTGCCTCATAATTAAGCCCTCCGCCCAGCCGGAAAAGAATGTCATTTGATTTTTGCATTTTAACATTTGCTATTAAATAATCTTTATCTTTTAATGCGCTTACTGCCATCTCCAAATTTTCCAGCAGAGCTTCGTATAATAAAGAGGTAATTTCCTGAGAAGTTTTTTCATGCAGAGCTTTATTTGAAATTATTTTTCTCACCTCCGTAAAATCAGTACTTCTGTTTATTGAGTCCGCCCCGTAGATCTATTATTTTTATCGGTAGCCAACCGGTGTTTATTAATAACTTCTTTCCATTTCTTCTATTAATAATAGGATTTCTGCTATAACAGCGTATAGCTGAGGCGGCACGTTTTCGCCAAGGTCCATATCGAGTAAGTTTTCGAGAAGCAGTGTGTCTTCTTCAATATGTATGTTATTGTCTTTAGCCAGTTCAATAATTTTTTGAGCGACATACCCTTTTCCCTGCGCAATCACTGCAGGTTCTTCTCCTGAATCTTCATCGTAACGGATAACAGCTGCAGAAGGGCCATTTACTTTTCTTCTGTTCACTTGATTAATGTGTCTGGAAACCCTCATATTTTATAATCAAACCCTTCTTTTGTGAGGACTGGAATAGTTACGTCATCCGCTTTCTTTTCACTTTGAGCTGCCCCATTAGCGGCTGTGCTCATTGGACCGGAATTAATTCTATTCACGTTAAAGCCCACTTCTTTCAAGTTCTCTATATATTTTTGTGCCAGCGGTTCCACTATTTTTGAAAAATTCGCTGAATCATTTTTAAGAGAGATGCTGAGAGATCGATCCACTACATTCAGACCAATCCCGAGCGGCCCAAGTTTTTTCGTATCAATATGAAAATACAGTTGACAGTTTTCCCAGTCGATATGCTCGCCTTCGTTACGGGATTTCACATATATTTGGAGGTTTTCTGCCTCCCCTTTTAACATCAAGGGAATTTGAAGCTGAACCATCTGATTATTCTGCTGACTCTCTGTTCGGCTCATCAACTGCTGTCCAGTCAGGTTATGCAAAGCCTGTTGGGCCTGTTGCTGTCTGCTTCCTTCCTCCTCCCCTCCACGTGCAATTTGCATAAGCAGGGATTTCATATTCTGCTGCTGCTCCCGCTGACTTAAGTCCCTGCCTGAAGCAAGCATTTGAGCCAGCTCGGTCTCTCTGTTGAAACCCATGCTTCGCACTCCTTCAAATAATTGCCGTGAAGAGCCTTCATGGCCTGTAAACCCTCTCGCAGTCTGGTCAAAGTGCTGTGCCAGGCGATGAGCCGGCGTCTTTTGTTCACGCCATCCCTGTTCTTGGGTTAGAAAATGCTGCACCCGTTGATTAGAAGGCTTAAAATTGATCTGCTGCATACTTTTTTGTACTTCTCTTACAATGAGACGGGCTTCCTGGTAATTTCCTTTTGCAAGTAATTTTTTTGCTTCAGCCAGCCGGCTGGTCGCTCCAAGCATTTTACGTTCTGTCTTCATATCTGCAAAAAGCATCCAGTCGCTTTTCATAATGGCTCTGTCAATTTGTTTTATTACATTTTCAAGCATAGGGCGGGTTTGTTTAACCGCCTGTTGTCTGAACTGCTGAACCATAACTTCTATTCTCGCAAGTTGTTTGGTTACATCTTTCTGAAAATCTTTAAATTGGTCGGTGGTTTTGGCGATTCTTTCCGTCACCTCAGTAATTAGAACACTTTTAGCTGAGAGTCCGGATGTTTGCAAAATGTCATTTTTAACATATTGCTGGATGTCTGAGTCAGCTCCTGATTCCAACCGGGCGGCCTGTTCAGGAGGAAGCACTGATCTAATCTGCTCAATTGAATTAAATATCAGCTGCCTTGCTTTTAACTCTCTGCCTGAGTTAAGACTTTCCTGAGCTTCTTCTATCAATCGGTTGACAGGTCCCATTTGATCAGCAGGTATATTTAAAAAAGGAAGTTCTTCACGAATAGTCTCAACAACGCGGCTTATGTCTGCTGCGTTTTGTAACAGGGCTGCCCAGTTACCAGTCACTGTCTGACCAGCACTCTCGATTCCATTGCTCGAAACTGCATTATAGCTTGCTGTCACAGGCTGCTTTCCATGCTCTGTATTTAAATTGCTGCCTGTTAACATGCGGGCGAGCTCCTGCATCCTTTTTGCTGCCGCAGCGCGGCCTTGAACGGCCTGAAGCTGAATCATCTCCCTAAGGGTCTGGTTGACGAGCTGACGAACCGCTTCATTTCCGTTTCGCCCTGTTAACTGCTGGAGATGTTCTATCGCTTCACGAACATTTCTGCCTTCCCTTAAGCTGTATTGAACCTGTTCGACCGCTCTTATAACCTCTCCGCTCCTGGTCAGTGTCCGGTTAACTTCTGTTCCGGCTGGTCCTTTACCGTTCATCTGTGTTTTTACTTCTTTGGCTATTTCTTTTAACTGTTCAGAGGAGGTGCGGCCATGCAGGGAAGCATGAATCGCCTGAAGCTGGTTTCGCGTTGGTTCAAGTCGTTTTGAAGCCATCATATCAACCGTCTGTCTGCGCTGTTGTTCTGTTCCCCTCCCTGATTCAATATAGCTTTTTAAATCATTGACAGTTTTTCTCGTCAGCGGTACGCCCCGGTCCATCATCCGTTGAACAGCTTCTTGCAGCACTTTTCCAGATTCATGGTGCCCATGCTCGCGAAGCACCCTTTCTGCCGATTGACTGTTTCCTGAAAGATGTTCATTGTGCCGGTTATTACCCTGTTGGTATTCCCCGGTTATTTCTCGTACTCTCACTCCTTCCCCTGTTCTCTCCCGAACCTGAATATTAATAATATCTTTTTCAGGAACTTTTCCTTCAAATTGTGCATGGACCAGCTGCCCACGAACAGATATGAGCGCTTCTCTGTCAGAGATCCGCGATTCTACATTCGCTCTGTATATATCGCCTGTTTTTAATTGAACAAGGCGGCCAGTGGTGTTTGACTGTATGTTTACTTGCTGGTTTTGTATTTCCACTCGACACCTCTCCTCCCACTTTAATACTCTTAAACTTATATCGGGTCATCTGCCTCAAAAGTTGAGAGAGTCTGAACTATAAAACCTGAATATTTCTCTAGCAGGATACAGTAAGGATCCTTATTCTACATTTATAAAAATAAAAAAGAGCAGCTTTCAGCTACTCCTCCTCCGTATCAAAAAGTCTGTCTCTGAGAAAGTCTTTCTCAAGGCTTGTTCCTCTTCTTTTTTTATCGCGAAGAGCATCACTTCTGTCTTTGTTGGTTACTTGTGTGCCTTTTAATAAAGCTTCTTCTCCAAATTTATTTCGTAACTCGTCTATTATTCCACTTAACCGTTCACCTTTCTCATTTTCTTCAGTGGAAAAGAGATCCAGCTGTTTATAAGCCTGTCCCTTCTCTACCAAATCCATCCCCGTCACACCAAGCAGGCGAATGGGTTCCCCGTTCCAGAATTCTTCCCATAAATTCCATGCTGCTGCAAAGATATCCTCGTGAGTAAAAACTGGATAAGGTAATTTGCTCGACCGTGTGATCGTTTTTCTGTCATGGTAGCGGATTGTCAACTGGATATTTCCTGCGTAAACATTTTTTCTTCTCAGTCGCCTTCCTACTGAATCACTTAAGTTCATTAAAACTTTTTTCACATGAACCCCGCTCGTTGTATCTTCAGGAAGAGTGGTGGAATTGCCAATGCTTTTAAATTCATTTACAGCATCGGGATCGACCATTCGGTTATCAATTCCATTAGCCTTTTCATATATCCTCAGTCCTGAGACTCCTAAATGGCGTTGAAGCATATACTTGTCTGCCTTAGCGATATCACCAATCGTATATATTCCTAACTTTTCAAGTTTTTCTGCTGTTTTACTCCCCACACCATGCATTTCTACAGCTTTTAAAGGCCATAGTTTATCGGCCAGTTCCCTTTTTCTCAAAACTGTAATCCCCATTGGCTTTTTCATGTCGCTGGCCATTTTTGCCAGAAACTTATTCGGGGCCACTCCTATACTGCACGGCAGATTTAATTCTTTGTTTATCCGTATTTGGATGTGGCTAGCGAGATCCAAAGCAGATTGTGAAGTATGAGCAGTGGTCACATCCATATAGCCTTCATCGATCGATACGGGTTCAACGAGAGGTGTATATTCATATAACAGCTGAAACATACGGGAAGAGGCCTGTCTGTACTTGTCAAAGTTTGGCTCCCGCACAATTAGTTCGGGACACTCCCTTAACGCTTCCCAAAGAGGCATAGGCGGTTTAACTCCTCTGGCTCTTGCTTCATAACTGGCTGTAACGACAATCCCCCTGCGAGCCTTAGCGTTACCAGCAATGGCAAGCGGTTTCCCTTTAAGCCCAGGGTCATAAGCTGCTTCCACAGAAGCATAAAAACTGTTCATATCCACATGGAAAATAATTCGGCCTTTCCCCATAATCCTACACCCTTTTCTACATCTCTTCTCTAACTACTATAATGCCTTTTACAATAAGAAAAATCAACGAACGTCTGTTCCAAAAAAAATAGACTAATCCTGTAATAAAGACCATTGTGGCCTTATTAAGAAAAAAACTCAATAAATATAACAAAAAACCTCTGGCAATCAGAGGTTTTTAACTATTTTTACACATTTTGTCACTTGCTGTTGATACATTTACCTTAATGTTATGTTAAAATGGAAGGTATTAAAGATGAGAGGTGGTCTTGTATATGATGCAATTCATTGTCCGTGATCAGCCTGCCTATAATGTCATCTTATTATTAGTGACTCAAGTAGTAGCCACCCATGAAAGAAATGACTGGCCTCCACCGACGATTAAGGAACTTTCATATAGTACCGGTTATTCAGAAGAGTCCATTCTTGAATCTCTGGAATTTGGAAACACCGAGCCTGTTTCCTTGCTTCAATAAGCAGGGAAAGGCTCTTTTTTAGGTGTGGAAGGGGCTTGCTTGCGCCGCTTCAGTATCGACCTTGCAATATGGACGCCGTTCGCACCCGCCTGGGCTAATCCTCTTGTCACTCCTCCGCCGTCTCCCCCAGCATACAATCCGCTTATTTCTGTTTCAAACTCTGAAGTTAAAACTGGTCTGGAAGAATAAAATTTAGCTTCTACACCGTAAAATAAAGTATGCTCTGAAGCAATTCCAGGAGTAACATGATCTAACGCTTCTACCATTTCGACTAAACTTTTCATTGTATTATAAGGGAGAACAAGGCCAAGATCTCCCGGTACTGCTTCCTTCAAAGTTGGTTCGAGAAATCCTTCGTTAATTCGTTTGCGGGTAGATCGTCTGCCTTTCATAATATCGCCGAATTTCTGCACAATAACCGAACCGTCAGAGAGATCGTTCGCCCTTTCGGAGATTTCCTGGGCATAAGAATTAGGCTTATCAAAAGGTTCCGTGAAAGTATGCGAGACTAACAGAGCAAAATTCGTATTTTCACTTCCAAGTTCCGGATCCTTATAAGCATGGCCATTGGCTGTCATGATCCCGCTATGGTTCTCTACAACAACGTGGCCGGAAGGGTTGGAACAAAACGTACGTACTCTCGTTCCTACTGATGTATTAAACACAAACTTAGCTTCATATAGATGCCTGTTTATTTCCTCCATTATTACATCAGAGGTTTCTACCCGGACACCTATGTCAACCTGATTGTTTACCATTCGGTAGCCGCGTTTTCTAAGCAGGCGTCCCAGCCACTCAGATCCGTCCCTTCCTGGCACTATAACGACTTGATCTGCGGTTATTTCCTGTTCTTTTTTCTTAAGCCTCACTCCTGTAACCCGGCAGCCTGCTTCCGTTTCTTCGGTCAGAATATCTTCAACTTCAGAGCGGTGCATAAAATCGCATCGTTCTGTCAGCGTTTCATAAATGCTGGTTAAAATCTGCAAATTGACTTCTGTTCCGAGATGGCGAACAGATGCCCTCAGCAATTTCAGGCCGGCGCCCATCCCGCGACGTTCAATGTCCCGCACAGCATCTGTAGTCGGATCTGTAGATTCTTCGGGCGCTCCGTGTGCCAAATTAATCTGGTCCACATATTTAATTAACTCCATGACTTCGGAAGGCGATAAATACTCCTGCATCCATCCTCCAAAAGCAGTGGTAATATTAAATTTTCCATCTGAATACGCTCCTGCGCCTCCAAAACCGCTTGTTATCGAGCACGCAGGCAGACAGCCGGTAAAGTCTTTCCTGCCTGCTGGCGGAGGGCATTTTTCAATTTTCTTTTCATTAATAGGGCAGCGCCGCTGATGGATTGCATGGCCTTTATCAATAAACAGGACATTCAAATCAGGCTGCTGATTGGTAAGCTCATAGACGGTAAATATACCGGCAGGCCCCATCCCTACTACAATTACATCATAATGCTTCATCAAGGATCTCTCCCTTTTGGTTTACTTTGACCATGTATATCTTACCAAAAGGACATTGAGTTAAGCAAGGTAAAATACGAATATTTACCGCTTTAAAAAATAAAATCATACGTATTAAAGCTTTAATTTATGTATGTTTTCCTTTTTCCAGGGATAAAAACGATTCATTAGACGAACTTTCTACCCACTCAACAAAATCCCTTCCGTGAAATTGAAGGTTGGCCTCTCTGTGAAAGTGGATTAACTCCTCTATAAACCCTTCGTTCTCTTCTGAATAAGCTTTTATAAATTCGAACAGTTTAAAGTCTTTCTTCTCAGATTCGTCCCGTTTCTTTTTACCTTCCTCCGTAAGAGACACATAAGTGAGCCTTAAATCTTTTTTATCTTTGGATAAATGAATTAAGTTTTTCTTCGAGAGCCTTTTAATCATCTGCATAACTGTTGAACGGTCCCACAGACCGATTCTGGCAATCTCTGATACTGATATTTTACCTTTTGTATGGACTATCCACATGACGTGCTGCTCAGCGGACGTAATACCTATAGTATGTGCGTTTACTTGCCATTCTTCTTCAAGAACTTTTCCGATTCCTCTAATATAATTTAATAATAAATGATCCTCATGACTTACTTTCATCACGACAATCCCTCCTTTTCACACTGTTCGCCATGTATATCTTACCATATTCATCCAAATGGTGTTTGATATATAACCTAAGAGAAAGATCCGAACAAATAACTTTGTTCGGATCTTTTAATGGTTACTATTCTATTGTCCTGTCTTTACGGACCGCATTTCTTTACTGGGCAGTTTTTTTAATAATGGCCAGAACCAGTTCAGCGGCCTTGACCAGCTCTTTGACTGGTATTTTTTCATTGGTTGTATGAATCTCTTCGTAACCGATTCCTAAGTTAACAGTGGGAATGCCATGTCCTGCGATAATATTTGCGTCACTCCCGCCTCCGCTTTGTTTTAAAGACGGTGAACGCCCTATTGAACTGACAGCTTCCTTAGCCACAGCTACAAGATGGTCTTCTTCCCCGTGTTTAAACCCGGGATAAGCAACCTTAATTTCTACATCTGCTCGCCCGCCCATCTCTTCGGCAGCTGTCTCGAACGCTTCTTTCATTGCAGCTGTTTGTGTCTCCATTTTTTCTTTTATAAGAGAGCGTGCTTCTGCAAGTATATCAACCCGGTCACAAACGATGTTAGTCTGGCTGCCGCCTTCAAATCGTCCGATATTGGCGGTTGTTTCTTCATCAATTCGTCCTAACGGCATATTGGCAATTGCCTTGGAAGCTATTGTAATTGCAGAGACTCCTTTTTCAGGTGCCACTCCCGCATGAGCTGTCTTTCCGTGAATAACAGCTCTGACTTTTGACTGGTTAGGCGCTGCCACAATGATATTCCCTACTTCCCCATCACTGTCCAGAGCATATCCATATTTCGCTTTTATATCATCCGGGTTTAAGGCTTTAGCCCCTACAAGCCCAGACTCTTCTCCTGCCGTAATAACAAACTGGATGGTGCCGTGCTCGATTCCATTTTCTTTAAGCACACGCACAGTCTCAAACATAGCAGCAATACCGGCTTTATCGTCCGCTCCGAGAATTGTTGTACCATCCGATTTTATATAGCCGTTTTCAATAACCGGGCTTACACCTTTACCAGGAACAACCGTATCCATATGCGAAGTGAAATAAATCGGATCCGCGTGAGCTGAACCTTCCAATGTACAAATCAGGTTTCCAGCGCCGTGTCTTGTCACAGCAGCTGAATTATCTTCCTTAACAGTTACTCCAAGTTCTTCAAACTTTTTCGTCAGAACGTCCGCTATTTTTCTTTCATAGCGTGTTTCAGAATCAATTTTAACAAGTTCGATAAATTCATCAATAAGCCTTTGTTCATTTACCATATCAATTTGTTCCTCCATTGCTATTTAATCCTACCAGGCTATTGTAGCAAATAAATCTGGATAGTCCCAGCTTATCCTTGTTTATCCGCTATAATGGAATATTTCCATGCTTTTTAGCAGGACGCTGTTCCTCTTTTTTGGCTAACATTGATAAACTTTTGATTAACCTTATTCTTGTTTCGCGGGGGTCAATCACATCATCCACCATACCATTTGCTGCTGCAATATAAGGATTGGCGAATTTATCACGGTACACTTCAATTTTCTCCTGACGGACTTTTTCAGGATTATCACTCTCTTTAATTTCCCTCGCAAAAATAACATTGGCGGCCCCTTGTGGCCCCATGACGGCAATTTCTGCGTTCGGCCAGGCGAATACGAGATCAGCACCAATTGCTTTACTATTAAGTGCCACATAGGCGCCTCCATATGCTTTCCTCGTAATGACTGTTATTTTTGGAACAGTAGCTTCAGAATAAGCATACAAAATTTTAGCTCCGTGCCGGATAATCCCGCCATGCTCCTGCTGAACCCCCGGGAGGAATCCTGTTACATCTTCGAAAGTGATTAAAGGAATATTAAAACTGTCGCAAAAGCGGATAAATCGGGATATTTTATCTGACGAGTCAATATCAAGCCCTCCGGCCATCACTTTTGGCTGGTTTGCAATCAGTCCGACAGAGATGCCTCCCAGTCTGGCAAAACCCACAACGGCATTTTTTGCAAACTGCCGGTGCACCTCCATGAAGCTTCCTGCATCAACGACTTGGTTGATAACTTTTCGGACATCATAAGGTCTTGAGGGATCTACAGGAATATGGTCAAGCAAATCGTACAGAAAGTCATCAGCGTCTTTTTCCACAGATTTAGCAGGAGGGTTTTCTTCCTGATGCTGCGGTAAATAGCTGAGCAATTCACGCACTTGAGCCAGAGCCTCTTCTTCTGACTGACAGGAAAAATGGGCGTTGCCGCTTTTTGTACTGTGGACAGAGGCTCCTCCTAATTGCTCTGATGAAATCGTTTCTCCGGTAACTGATTCAATTACTTTCGGGCCGGTTATAAACATTTGACTGGTTTTTTCTACCATAAAGACAAAATCGGTAATGGCAGGTGAATAAACAGCACCGCCTGCGCAAGGCCCCATAATAACCGATATTTGAGGAATAACCCCTGAATATATTGAGTTACGGTAGAAGATATGGCCATATCCGTCCAGCGACAGAACACCTTCCTGAATTCTCGCCCCTCCGGAGTCATTCAGCCCGATAAAAGGAGCCTTATTTTTAACGGCTAAATCCATCGCGTAGGCAATCTTCTTGGCATGCATTTCGCCAAGTGCGCCTCCGTAAACTGTAAAATCCTGTGCAAAGAGGAATATAATCCGCCCGTTCACTTCTCCATAACCGGTTACCACACCTTCTCCGGGAGCTGATCCTTTCTCCATCCCCGGTTCATCAAACCGGTGCTCCATAAAGGCATTCAGTTCTACGAAGGTCCCTTCGTCTACCAGCAGGTCAATCCGTTCCCTTGCGGTCAATTTCCCTTTCTGATGCTGTTTCTCTATCCTCTTATCGCCTCCGCCCATTTCAATCTTCCTGCGTTTATCGTAAAGTTCATTGATTTTTTCATACATATCCATTCGTTGTCAGCCTCCTTTCTACTCCTCTGTTTCTATAAGTTCAATTAAAGAGCCATGAGCTGTTTTGGGATGTAAAAATGCAATAGGATGACCCGATGCGCCTGTTTTAGGCTCTTCATCAATTAGTTTAAGTCCCTCTTTTTTTAACTGGTCCAGCCGCTGCTGAATATTATCCACAGCAAATGCTACGTGATGAAGTCCTTCTCCCCGTTTGTCGAGAAAAGCCTGTATCGGACTGTCGCTGTTTAACGGCTCCAGAAGTTCCAATTTGCAGTTTCCTAAAGGCAGAAAACCTACTTTTACACCTTGCTCTGGAACTTCTGCCACTTTATCAACTGCTAGATGAAAATGATTGGAATAAAAGGATGCCGCTTCTTCGACCGAATGGACGGCAATACCAATATGATCAACTTTTTTCGGTGGTTCCAGAACGTGAGATTCCTTCTCACCTCTATGCTCCGCTACGGCCGTTTCAATATATGTAGCGACGACTTTTGTCGAGGTGCCTGGCGTAAATATTTTCAAAATACCTTGAGCCTCAAGAGATTTAACATCTTCGAGAGGAATAACACCGCCTCCAAATACAAGAATATCTTCTGCTTCTTTGTTTCTTAATTCCTTCAGCACTTCAGGAAAAAGAACATTATGGGCCCCTGATAAACTGGATAATCCAATTACATCAACGTCTTCCTGAATAGCAGCGCGGACTATCTGCTTAGGAGACTGCCGAAGCCCGGTATAAATAACTTCCATCCCTGCATCTCTTAAAGCCTGTGAAATAACTAAAGCTCCCCTGTCATGCCCATCTAGACCGGGCTTGGCAATTAGTACTCGTATTTTATCCATAATGGCTACCTCCAGCTCTCTAATATTCTCCAAATACATCCCGTAAACTGTGGCAAATCTCACCGACTGTGGCATACGCTTTTACTGCCTCTATGATCGGATACATAAGATTCCCATTGTCTTGTGCTGTGTGCTTTAACTTTTCCAGGACAGTGTGTACATAATCTTCATCTCTTTCAGAACGTATTTGTTTCAGCCGGTCTTTTTGCGCCTCTACGAATGCTTCATCCACTTTTAACAAATCCGGAGCTTGTTCTTCCCCCACCTGAAATTTATTTACGCCCACTACGATGTCTTCTTCGTTTTCAAGCCTTTTTTGGGAATCGTAAGCTGCTCGCCTGATCTCCCGCTGCATATATTGTTTTTCAACCGCAGATACCGCTCCGCCCATCTCATCAATTTGAGACATATACTTCTGAGCCTGCTCTTCAAGCTGATCTGTCAGTGACTCTACATAATAAGAGCCTCCGAGCGGATCGACTGTATCAGCAACACCAGTTTCGTGCGCGATAATCTGCTGGGTTCTTAAAGCAATTCGCGCTGAATCTTCGGTTGGCAGCGATAACGCTTCATCTTTTGCATTCGTATGAAGACTCTGTGTGCCACCCATTACAGCAGCTAATGCTTGCAGAGCGACTCTTACGACATTGTTTTCGGGCTGCTGGGCTGTCAGTGTTGAACCGGCTACTTGTGTGTGGAAACGAAGCTGCCAGCTTTTCGGATTGTTTGCCTTAAAACGCTCTTTCATTATTTTTGCCCACATACGTCTTGCTGCACGGAATTTTGCCACTTCTTCAAAAAATTCATTATGTCCATTAAAGAAGAAGGCAAGCCTCGGTGCGAACCGGTCTACATCCAGACCGGCTTCAAGCGCAGCTTCTACATAGGCGACTGCGTTCGATAACGTGAAAGCCAGCTCCTGAACGGCTGTAGAGCCTGCTTCTCTAATGTGATACCCGCTGATACTGATCGTATTAAAAGAAGGGGCGTGTTCCGAGCAATAGGCAAATATATCTGTTATTATCCGCATGGAAGGTTTAGGCGGGAAAATATATGTCCCTCTCGCAATATATTCTTTTAATATATCGTTTTGAATCGTTCCCCTGATTTGCTCTTGAGGCACTCCCTGTTTTTCGGCTACAGCAATGTACATGGCAAGTAAAACAGCAGCAGGGGCATTAATCGTCATAGAGGTGCTTACTTTATCCAGAGAAATGCCGTCAAAAAGAATTTCCATATCTTCGAGCGTATCTATAGCTACTCCTACTTTGCCGACTTCCCCTAAAGCCATTGCGTCATCTGAGTCGTAACCGATCTGTGTCGGCAAATCAAAAGCAACTGATAAACCCGTTTGCCCCTGTTCAAGCAGGTATCTGAACCTTTCGTTTGTTTCCTTTGCTGAACCGAACCCGGCATACTGCCTCATTGTCCAGTGTTTACCCCTGTACATGGTGCTTCTGATGCCTCGCGTATAAGGGTATTCTCCGGGAAAACCTGATGATTTTATGTAAGCGTTGTCAATTTTCTCTGGAAAATAAGCCCTTTCGACAGGGATTGACGAAGACGTTTTAAAGCTTTCTTTTCTTTCCGGACGTTTACTTAATTCTCCCTCTACTTTTTTCTTCCATTTGTCATAAGCTTGGTCATTTTCGTTCATACCGTCATCTCCTCCCGCTTTATCTTCATTAATTAACTAGTATGAATTTGGTTAAATTACAAAATGATCTGAATATAATATACCATACCATATCTTTCTTACCCATAGAAGGAATTCCTTTTTTTCTCCAGTTCTTAAAAACTGTCTATTTTTCTTCCATTCAGGAAGACTCTGTTACTACAGTCCGCTGCTTATATAAATGAGATCCACAGTGTTACAGAAACTCCTATGGTAAAGCGCTTCAGGCGGGTCATCTGATGGAGAGTACTTCCGAAAAAGACTCGCAAAATTGTTCTTAGCGAGGCACGTTAGAGGATGAAGGGATATCTGCATAAAAGTTTACAAGCACTTTTTAAAAGAGTTGAAAAGCATGCAAAAACACTTTAAAATAGAGTTAGAGAATTGCAGGAGGAGGGAAAAAACATGCCCCGTAAATTTCGTAAAGCCATCGTTTATATGATGATCGTTATTATGTTTTTAGGAACAGTCTTAACAGGAGTCGCATATTTTTAATAGCTTCTCTCCCTAAACTTTTATTACTCACAAATTTTATTTATAGAGCGTGTCAAAGGGCAGCCCAAATCGGGCTGCCCTTTAAGCTTCTAATTATCGTTATTTGCAATTGCTCCGTATTTTCTTCCGAGTTCGTCAAATGACTCCCCGGTGGAGGTAACGAGAATTTTGGTCCCCAGTGGTATTTCGTCATACAATACTTCTACATCAGAATTCTTAAGCCTGATACATCCTTCTGTAATATTATAACCGATCGATTCAGGCCTGTTTGTTCCATGCATGCCATATATCCGGCCGTCAGTATCAGCTGCATCAAAACCCATCCATCTTGTGCCAAGGGGGTTTTCTTTATCTCCGCCTTTGATATCCAACTTACGGTAATATGGATTAATTGCTTTGACAATGATATTATACTCGCCTTCAGGTGTCTCCTCCCCGTTTTTCCCTGTGGCTATCTTAAAAGTCTGTTTTACTTCTCCTTCATTAATATAGGCCATCTCATTCACAGAAGTATTCACAATGACATAAGGATCACCCGGCAAAGGGTTGTCTCCGAGAGGCCATACAGGAGATACTATCGAAAGTATTGAGAGAAATAATGCGATCATCCCCGACCACCCCGTTCTTTTTCTTTAGAGTGTGTTTATAAGGGGGAGCTTATTCAGCGAAACACTTTATATTCTTTTTTCGGTTTAAATTGGTGTTTTATCGCAAGATACTGCTCAAGTTCACGGACTAGATGAGCAAGGGCGGACCTGGCTTCAAACTCCTCACGTGTAGCCGGCAATGGCATATTTTTATAAGAATCCTTTAACTTATCAAGTTTATTGATATATATATGTGCTGTGTTACTGGAATGGACACCTTCTCCCAGTTCCTCCAGAAAATCCGCAAGCATGTCAGCCTGCTCCACATGATGTTCAATGGAGGTAAGGAGGGGCATCATCCTTTCGATAATATCCAGCTGTTTTTCACGCATCTTAAAGTAATGGTAATAAACATCTTCATATCGTAAAATGTGGTTTTCCAGATTTAATAAAGCCTGGTTTTTGGACTTTACGAGTAAAGAAGCTGCCTTCGTAATTTCTTTCCCGTCCCAATTATTGTCACCTTTACGGATATAGCCGGCAAATTCCTTAAATATAATTGAAAAATAACTTTCAAGTTCTGCCTGCATATGCTCGAGCTGGTCCTCTTTGCTCGGCATATACATGTTTACTATTAAAGCTATACCAATTCCTATAATAATTAAAGCGAGTTCATTAATAATAAGGGCCAGGCTCAAATCAGCAACAGTGTAAATATGGAAATTGATAACTGAGCTGGTGACTATCCCTCCCTGTATATTTAACGCAAGCGTAGTAGGAATAAATAAAAGGAGTAAAACGATAATAGACAGAGGGTGATAACCGATAAACTCAAAAACCAGTACCGCGTAAACCATTCCAATTATGCAGGCTAAAAAGCGCGCCCAGGAATCCTGGACCGATTTTCTCTTTGTCTTCTGGACACAAAGAATGGCAATAATTCCTGCAGAAGCAAAGAAATCAAGTTCAAGCGCTTGTGCAATAAAGGTTGCAATAGCAGCTCCTATAGCTGTTTTTAATGTTCTGTACCCAATTTTGAACATAAAAGTTCACCTGTTTCCAACAATAGTATGTTTCTTATCGTACCATAATTCTGTGAAATAATGATCAATTCGCTTCAGTAACATTTAGCAGCAGCTACTGAAATGAAACTTTCCATCACCAATTAAACAACAGAGCCTTAAAACAAAAAAATCTTCAGCAGTAAGCTGAAGATTACTATGTATAATTATGGCGCGCCTGCCAGGATTCGAACCCGGAACGCGAGAGCCGAAATCTCGTATGATATCCATTTCACCACAGGCGCAAAGAAAAGGCGGAACGTTTCATCCGCACTATAGGAGTATAACAATCCCCGAACAAAAAATCAATACTTATATTAAAAATCTTTTTTATTCTGTTTCATCTTCAAACATTTTTTCAAAACGTTCGTTCATCTGGTCTTTATTATATCCCATTTCAGCCAGTCGGGCAGCAAAATTCTGAGCCCATAAAGTAAGTCTTTGTGCCATTCTGGAATATTTTTTCGCTTTATTTCCTTTTTCCTCTTTTGAACGCCCTTCTGCGTTAGACATAACGTTCTCAGAAATAAATAAAGCTTTCCATACATCTTCTTCTTCAAACTGGTCTGCCTGTTCGTTAAAATATTTTAATACCTTTTTGTAATATTTTTCAAATTCATCAAAAGGAATTTCTTCGTCCATATTTAAATAAACATGAATTTGTTTATAAAGTTCGTTCACAACTCTTTCCCCCTATTATATTTATAGTAAAACTTATGTACATAAATAATGACAAACTGCATTATAGCATAAAGAAGAGGAGGCTTCCACCGCCTCCCCCCTTAATTTATTAACTCTTTTTATTTGAAGTGCGTATCGAAACCTTCTTCAAGTCTTTTAACCACTTCAATTGGCTCATGTCCTTCAATTTCGTGGCGTTCAAGCATCATTTTAATTTCGCCGTCCTTTAATAAGGCAAATGAAGGAGACGATGGCGCATAACCGGTAAAGTAAGAACGCGCTTTTTCAGTCGCTTCTTTATCCTGGCCTGCAAAGACAGTGACGTATTGGTCAGCCTGGACTTCATAGTTTTTCATATAAGCTGCAGAAGGCCTTGCTATTCCACCAGCGCACCCGCAGACTGAATTCACGAGCACGAGAGCTGTTCCCGGCTTGTTGAAAACTTCCTCTACTTCTTCAGGGGTAGTCAGCTGTTGATAACCAGCTTCAACCATATCGTTACGCGCAGCTTGCACTACATCATTCATAAACATTTGGAATTCCACAAAAAGACACCCTTTCTGATTAGACTGTAATTCTATTTTACAACTTATACAGCTTGTTTACCAATATAAACTATTAGGAAAACCTGGCTTACCGTAAAGTTTTGGCCGTGTCATTGAAATTATATCTTCTTTAAACCCCGTCTTTATGTATAAAAAAAGGCGGTCAAAAAGGCAAATCGCCTTTTTAACCGCCTGAGCACCTCTTAATGCAGCGCAGTTTCAAGAACCTCTATATTTTGCCTCATGAGACTGAAATAATCTTCCTCATTCTCAATATCCTCTTCTGTTAAAGCCTCCAGGTTATGAAGCCATAAATCTTCGGCATCTGCTTCTTCTCGCACTGTCTCAGCAATGTTAGTAGGGATATTCTGCTCAAACATCACATAATTAATATCGTTCTCTTCCATAAGAGCGATCACTTCCTGAATTTGCTGAATGGATGGCTCATTTGTAGGTGAAATACCTGCAATTCCGAGTTGGTTAATGCCATACCGATCTTCCCAGTACCCGTATCCTGCATGGGATACAATAATAGTATCTTTTGTTTTATTATCTGCCATTTCCATGAATTCTTCATCCAATGTTTCTAATTCTGCTTTTAAATCTTCAAAATTTGCGGTAAATTCTTCTTCTCCATCCGGGCGCGCCTCAATAAGCGCGTTCTTTATGTTTTCCGCTAATTCGATTGACCGAATTGGATCGAGCCAAACGTGAGGGTCCTCATCTCCGTAATCATGATCGTGATCATGACCGTGATCATCATTATGGTCATGGTTGTCGTCATTATCTTCATGACCGTGATCATCATTATGGTCATGGTTATGGTCATTGGCTTCATGACCGTGATCATCGTTATGGTCATGGTTATGGTCATTGGCTTCATGACCGTGATCATCGTTATGGTCATGGTTGTCGTCATTGGCTTCATGACCGTGATCATGGTGATAATCAATCAGATCAATTCCATCTGTTGCTTTAACTATTTCCACATCATGTGATTCTACAGTGTCTTTAATACTCTCCGCGAAACCTTCGAACCCCGCGCCGTTATAAATAAATAATTCTGCTTCTGCTACTTCAATCATCTGATTTGCAGTCGGTTCAAAAGTATGGACATCTGCCCCTACAGGAACCATATTGTCTACTTCTACTAATTCCCCGCCAATTCGATTAACAAAGTCTTCGATTGGATAAAGAGTGGTCATAATATGAACGGGTTCAATATCCTCCGCTTCAGTCTCAGCATTATTGTTGCCGTCAGATTCATTTCCCAGATTAACTTCTTCGTTGGTATTCTCGCCGCAAGCAGCTAAAAATGTACTTCCAGCCAGCATTAATGAAAAAGTAATTGATAACTTTTTAAACATAGCTATCTCCTTTCGTAACAATTACGTTTTATAAGTACAAAAGGGATTATAGCTTAATTTTTTTGTTTTGTAAACCAAAATCATTTCGATTAAGGTGAAAATCCTTAAGATTTTTTTAACGCTTCTTTCATCTCTTCGTTCCAGGTTTTTTTTACAGCAAGTAAATGATATAAGCTAATTTTTATTTTAGACGTTTCTCTTTCTTTAACGGACTGAAGAAACCGTTCCTGTGCAAGCTGATGATGTTCATACCACTCATCTGGAATGCTGTCGCATAAGTTGGTCCGTTTTTCTTTATTAAATTCTTTAAGCTTTTTAGTGAGTGCTTCCCTCTCTCTTCCCACTTCTTTCCACTCTTCCATTAAATCCGGTCTGTGTTTTTCAAATAGAAGTTCATAATAATAATTAAAGTGAGGCTTTAACGTAGACGTTTCATACATCACTTCACCGGTGAGGGCATTACTATTCTCATTATAATCTGTGTAGTCCGAATCGCCGCACGGAAATCCCGATGCTGTTTGGACCGCTAATAAAAATACGAGCAGTATAGACATTAGTTATATACCTCCTTTAATAGTTATTATGAACACCTTTTCTAAAAACATGAAAAAAACCGGCCCACAATACAGGGCCGGAAAATTAAAACTAATGTCATGCTGCAATCCAGGCAGCTGACTTCATGATTTTATTTATAGACTGTCTGACTTAGTATATGGATACCGTCTTATCATTCATGTTTTCCAATGAGTGTTTAATATGATTCATAAACTTGCCGCAAATAAGGCCGTCCAGCACTCTGTGGTCGAGTGACATACACAGATTTACCATATGTCTTACCGCAATCGCATCGTTTTCAAGAACAACCGGGCGCTTAACAATCGATTCAACAGATAAAATGGCCGCCTGAGGCGTGTTAATAATCGGCTGGGACTGTATAGACCCAAAAGACCCGGTGTTATTGAGTGTAAAGGTCCCTCCCTGCATATCTTCCTGCTTTAAAGAGTTTGATCTGACTTTACGGGAAATATCATTTAATTCCCTGGCGAGGCCTTTAATGTTTTTCTCATCCGCATGCTTTATGACCGGTACAAACAATTCTTCCTCTGAGGCCACGGCCATCGATAAATGGACATCTTTATACCGTATAATTTTATCCCCGTCCCATTTAGCGTTCACTTGCGGGTACTTTTTTAGTGCATCGATTGCAGCTTTCATAAAGAAAGGCAGGAAAGTCAATTTAATACCCTCGTTATTCTGAAATTCATTTTTCACCTTTTCCCGGAAACGGACGAGGTCAGTGACATCTACTTCAATCATCATCCAGGCGTGCGGAGCTTCATGCTTGGATTTAACCATATTCTGTGCAATGGCTTTTCTTACACCGCTTACCGGGACTTCCTCTGCTCTTCCGCTCGTTGTGCCCCCGGCAGGTTTGCTTACGTCTGTTACCTCCTGATCCCGGCCGTTTAACGGCATGTCCGCAGGTTTCGCTTCCTTAACTGCATCAGGCGCTTTTTGAGAAGCAGAACCGGTATCTTTGCCAGGCACATCGCCGCTTTCAATAATTGCCATTAGATCTTTACGGGTAATGCGTCCACCCCGCCCTGAGCCTTCCACCTGGTTAAGATCGATATTATTTTCCTGCGCAAGCCGGAGCACAGCCGGTGAATAACGTTTTTTTGCGGAAGCATCTGAAGATGAGCTTTCCGGCTGCCCGCTGTCAGTTGATTCAGCTTGCTGAGCAGCAGGAGAGCCAGTCTCCTCTTTACTCTCCACAGCCTCACCGCCTTCTATGTTCATCGTACAAATGACTTCTCCCACTTCTATTGTCTGGTCTTCTTCAGCAATCAATTCATTAATTGTTCCTGTATATGAAGATGGGACTTCGGCATTTACTTTATCCGTCATTACTTCTGCAATAGGATCGTACTTATTAACCTGGTCTCCAGGAGCAACAAGCCATTTTGTAATCGTTCCTTCAGTAACACTTTCGCCTAATTGAGGCATCGTAATTTCTGTAGCCATCCAATTATCCTCCTTCAGTGTATAGTCCGGGCTTTGTATAAATCACTTGAAAAACAGTTTAAAATTCTGCGATGTTCCGCATTGCTTCCTCTACTTTATCTGCATTTACCATAAACCGTTTTTCCATTGGCGGAGCATAAGGCATAGCTGGAACATCCGGACCTGCAAGCCTTTGAACCGGCGAATCCAGATCAAATAAACAATGTTCGGCAATGATAGCCGCTACTTCACTCATGATACTTCCTTCTTTGTTATCCTCTGTAACAAGAAGAACTTTCCCAGTTTTCTTAGCAGCATCGATAATCGCTTCTTTATCAAGAGGATAGACTGTCCTTAAGTCAAGAATATGGGCGTTATACCCTTCTTTTTCAAGGTTCTCAGCAGCTTGCAGGGCAAAGTGGACACAAAGGCCGTATGTGATCACAGTGATGTCTTCTCCTTCACGTTTCACTTCGGCTTTTCCAATAGGAAGAGTATAATCCTCTTCAGGGACCTCGCCTTTAATCAGACGGTAGGCACGTTTATGTTCAAAAAATAACACGGGATCATTTGACCTGATTGCTGCTTTAAGAAGCCCTTTAGCATCGTACGGCGTAGAAGGCATGACAATTTTTAATCCCGGTATATTGGCGAAGAGGGCTTCCACAGACTGGGAATGGTATAAAGCCCCATGGACGCCTCCTCCGTAAGGAGCACGGATGGTAATAGGACATATCCAGTCGTTGTTTGAACGGTAACGTATTTTAGCTGCTTCAGAGACAATCTGATTAACTGCAGGCATAATAAAATCAGCAAACTGCATTTCTGCCACAGGACGCATACCATACATGGCAGCTCCAATACCGACACCGGCAATAGCGGATTCTGCTAATGGAGTATCAATGACACGTTCTTCCCCGAACTGTTCGTATAGTCCGTCAGTGGCACGGAAAACGCCCCCACGTTTCCCTACATCTTCTCCAAGTACAAATACATCTTCATCACGTTCCATTTCTTCTCTCATTGCACGAGTAATGGATTCAATATATGACATAACAGGCATACGATCACTCCTCTCCGTAAACATAATCCATTAAGGATTCTGCTTCTGCGTATGGTGCTTTTTCTGCGTAATCTGTTGCTTCATCAATTTCCCGACGGAGTCTTGCCCGGATTTCTTCCTCTTTCTCATCCGATAAAACACCTGTTTCCTTTAAATAAGAACCAAACGTATGAATGGAATCTATCTTTTTGGCTGCTTCAACTTCTTCTTTAGCCCGGTAAACACTGTCATCATCGTCACTTGAATGCGGAGTCAGACGGTAGGATACTGTTTCAATTAATGAAGGGCCTTCTCCATTTAACGCTCTCTCTCTAGCTTTGGAAATTGCTTCATATACAGCAAGAGGGTCATTTCCATCAACAGACTCGCCGTGAATTCCATAACCGGCCGCTCTGTCTGATACGTTCTCAATATTTAATTGTTTATCAAGAGGCACAGAAATCGCGTATTTGTTATTTTCACACATAAAAATTACAGGCAGGTCATGTACACTTGCAAAGTTAATTCCTTCATGGAAGTCTCCCTGGTTGGAAGAACCTTCACCGAAAGTAGTAAAAGCGACAAAGTCTTCTTTTTTCATTTTCGCTGCAAGTCCAAAACCTACTGCGTGAGGGACTTGGGTAGTAACTGGTGATGAGCCGGTCACAATTCTGTTTTTTCTTTGTCCAAAATGGCCTGGCATTTGGCGCCCTCCGGAATTAGGATCTTCTTTTTTGGCGAATCCTGAAAGCATCAAATCTTTAGGTGTCATTCCAAATTGGAGGACTACTCCCATATCCCTGTAATAAGGAAGGACATAATCTTTTTCATTGTTAAGAGCCATAGCAGCCCCAACTTGAGCAGCTTCCTGCCCCTGGCAGGAAATAACAAACGCTATTTTGCCCGCCCGGTTCAGCAGCCACATTCTTTCATCAATCATTCGTGCTAAAAGCATTGTTTCATACATTTTCAGCACATCATCATCTGTGAGACCTATCGTATGATGACGAAGTTCACTCATAGTAATACCTCCTTATTAACCTATCATTATTCTTAATTCAGGATAATCAGCTTACCCGCCGTGTATCTCTTTTCCATCTACCGCTAAAGCAGCTTCGCCTATTGCTTCTGACAAGCTCGGGTGCGGGTGGATGGTCTGGCCTACCTCCCAATGGGCAGCATCAAGGACTCTTGCCAGAGCTGCCTCGGAGATCATATCGGTCACATGCGGTCCAATCATATGAACTCCCAATAGATCGTCTGTATCTGCATCAGAAACAAATTTCACAAAACCGCTTGTATCACCGTAAACTAACGCTTTTCCAATAGCTTTGAATGAAAACTTGCCTGTTTTTACACGATACCCTTTCTCTTTGGCAGCTTTTTCAGTCAAGCCTACACTTGCCGCTTCAGGAGATGAGTAAGTACATTTTGAAACCATTTCCTCCTCAACTGGATGTGCTTCTACCCCTGCCATATGCTCGACTGCAGCGATTCCTTCATGAGAAGCAACATGAGCCAGCTGAAGGCCTCCGATCACATCTCCAATAGCATAAATATGGGATTCTTTAGTCTGGTAATTTTTGTTGACAGTTATGACATCATTTTTCACTTGAATGTCAGTATTTTCCAGTCCAATATCGGTAATGTTTGCTGCTCTTCCGACTGATACAAGGGCCTTTTCTGAACTGGCCTGGACTGATTCCCCTTTATGTTCAAAGGTTACTTGAACCTGATTGCCTTCTTTTTTAACCTGGTCGGAAAGCACTTTGGCACCAGTGATAACTTTAACACCTTTTTTCTTCATTGCACGCTGCATTTCTTTTGAGACTTCCTCATCTTCAAGAGGCAGAATACGATCCAGATATTCCAGAACGGTTACTTTAACTCCAAAATCTGCAAACATGGAGGCCCATTCTATTCCAATGACTCCTCCACCGATGATTGTGATAGATTCAGGGAGCTTTTCCAGCCTCAATGCCCCGTCTGAGGAAAGGATGTGATCTTCATCTATTTCCAGGCCAGGGAGAGATTTAGGTCTGCTGCCTGTAGCAATTAAAACGTTTTTAGGTACTAACATATCATTTTCCGTACCGTCGCTCCGTTCTACCGATATAGTACCCGAGGTCGGTGAAAAAATTGATGGGCCCAATATACGGCCAAATCCCTCATACACATCGATTTTCCCTTTCTTCATAAGGTGCTGAACACCTTTATAAAGCTGATCAACTATTCTGGATTTTCTTTCCTGAACTTTTTCAAAGTTCAAAGCGGTTTTCTCCGCGGTGACACCAAATTCTTCTGCCTGTTTGACAGTTTTATACACTTCAGCACTTCTGAGTAAAGCTTTACTCGGAATACATCCCTGATGTAAACACGTGCCTCCAAGTTTTCCTTTCTCGACTACAGCCACACTTAAGCCAAGTTGGGAAGCCCTGATAGCAGCCACATAACCACCTGTACCAGCTCCTAATATGACCAGATCATATTCTTTAGCCATAAGAAATCCCTCCTGCCGTAAAGCTTGATTTTCTACCTTAGTTTACTTTATAAATTTTTGCTTCCTCTTCACCGTGCAAAACTCTTAATGCTCCCTCTGCGAGTGCCTGCATTTCGTTTTCTCCCGGCTTAATAATGACGTTTGACATCCATTTTACACGAGAGACGATTTTCTGGACAAATTCTTTTCCATAAGCTAAACCGCCTGTTAAAATAATCGCATCTATTTCTCCGCCCAGAACAGCCCCGTGACTGCCTATTTCTTTAGCAACCTGATAGGCCATGGCTTCATAAACCAATTCAGCTTTTTCATCCCCTTTGGCAATCCGGTTTTCCACTTCCACAGCATCATTGGTTCCAAGATGCCCGACAAGTCCGCCTTGGCCAACCATCTTTTTCATAACCTCATCTGCATAATACTCTCCGGAAAAACAGAGCGACACAAGGTCTCCCGCAGGGACAGTTCCAGCTCTTTCAGGAGAGAAAGGTCCTTCGCCATGCAGCCCGTTATTTACGTCAATCACTCTCCCCGCTTTGTGAGAGCCGACCGTAATTCCTCCCCCCATATGTACGACAATTAAATTCAGTTGCTCATAGGGTTTTCCAAGCTCAGAGGCTACTTTCCGCGCAACTGCTTTCTGGTTTAGAGCATGAAAAATACTTTTTCTTTCAAAATCAGCAAAACCCGACACTTTGGCTACCGGATCCATTTCATCCACGACCACAGGGTCTACTATATAGGCTTCAATATTTAACTGGTCAGCAATTTCATAGGCGATGATGCCTCCCAGGTTTGAAGCATGCTGCCCTGAATAACCGGCGCGCAGATCTTCAAGCATGGCATCATTCACACGATAAGTCCCGCCGGCGATAGGCCGAAGTAATCCCCCCCGGCCTACCACTGCTGAAAGTTTTGACAGATTAATTCCGCTCTGGTCCAAGGTTTCCAGAATCATTTCTTTTCGAAACATATACTGAGCAATAATAGAATCGAAAGCGCCTAATGTTTCCCGGTCATGCCTGATCGTTTCAATCATGACTTCTTTATCGTTATCAAAAACTCCTATTTTTGTAGAAGTGGATCCGGGATTTATGGATAATATTCTAAACTCCTGATGTTCCACTCTGCTTCCCTCCAAATTCAATAAAACCGTTGCTTAACCTGCTCCTGTTTTAAAAAAGAGGGTTAAGGCCTATTATCTTCCACGGCTTAAAATACTCATTTCGTTAGTTAAAAATTGTCTGCGCGATTTTCTCATAGTTTCAATTCTTTCTTCTGCCATACGATTGGCTGCAAGATAAGATGGAATATTATCGCGCTTGGAAATATCAAAAATTTTCGTAATGCTGTCATAAATAGTCTCTACCTTTTTCATTGCGCGATCCCTGTTATAACCGATAAGTTCGTCAGCTACATTAATGACTCCTCCTGAATTGATGACATAATCAGGCGCATAGATTATACCTTTTTCCTGCACTATATCTCCATGGCGGCTTTCTTTCAACTGATTATTTGCTGCTCCTGCAATAACCTTTGCTTTTAACTGTGGAATTGTTTCATCATTAATTGTCGCTCCTAAAGCACATGGGGAATAAATATCACAGTCTGTACTGTAGATATCATTAATATCGACAGCCTCTGCCCCGAATTCTTCAACTGCGCTCTGAACAGCTTCTCTATTAATATCTGTTACAATTAACTTGGCTCCTTCTTCATGCAAATGGCGGCATAAGTTATAAGCGACATTGCCGACTCCTTGGACTGCGACAGTTTTCCCTTCAAGAGAGTCATCTCCAAAGGCTTCTTTTGCAGCGGCTTTCATTCCTACATATACCCCATAAGCGGTAACAGGGGAAGGATTTCCAGAGGAGCCAAAGGCAGGTGAGATCCCGGTAACATAATCAGTTTCGGAATAAACTAAATCCATATCTTCCACTGTTGTCCCAACATCTTCTGCTGTGATGTAACGGCCGTTTAACCCTTGAATAAAACGTCCGAATGCCCTGAACATTGCTTCGTTTTTATCTTTTCGGGGATCACCGATAATAACCGTCTTTCCCCCGCCCAGGTTTAGTCCGGCCGCCGCATTTTTGTATGTCATGCCTTTAGCAAGTCTTAATGCATCTTCAAATGCTTCCTCTTCATTGTTGTACGTCCACATCCGGGTGCCCCCGAGTGCCGGCCCCAAAGTTGTATCATGGATTGCAATAATAGCCTTTAACCCGGATTCTTTATCCTGGCATACTACTGTCTGCTCGTAATCATATTTCTCCATATACTTAAATAATTCCATGATTTTTTCCCCCTAAAAAATTTAAATTATTTTGTAGTACTTAAAGCCATTGCCATTGAAAATAATTTACTGTCTGCAGAATCTGAGCGCGATGTTAATACAATAGGCGCTTTTGCCCCTACAATCATTCCTCCTACCACTGCTTGCCCAAAATAAGTCAAAGACTTATAAAGAACATTTCCTGTTTCTATCCCGGGCACAAGAAGGATATCTGCATTCCCGGCAACTTCTGACGTAATCCCTTTCTGGCTGGATGCAGTCCTTGAAACAGCGTTATCGAAACCTAACGGGCCATCCACCTCACAGCCCTTTATTTGGTTTCTGCGGTTCATCTGTGTCAATGCCGCTCCATCCACTGTAGCCTGCATCGCAGGATTAACTGTTTCTACAGCGGCAATGACAGCGACTTTCGGTTTATCTACTCCCATTTTGTTCACTGCATAAACTGCATTGTCAATAATCTGAACTTTCTCCTTTAAATCGGGTGTAATATTCATGGCGGCATCGGTAATAAACAAAAGTCTGTCTCTGCCGGGCAATGAAAAGCCCGCCAGATGAGAGAGTATTTTTCCGGTTCTTAAGCCATTTTCTTTGTTTAGGACAGCCTTTAAAAGTATTGAGGTTGAAACCATCCCTTTCATTAGCACGCGCGCTTTATCCTGTTTTACAATTTCCACTGCTGTTAGGGCTGATTCTTTATCACTGTCAGTGTTAACGAATGATACACGGGTATCATCCCTAAACGTAAAGGAAGCTTCGTTAAGCGCCTTTTCCATTTCACTTTCCGGCCCGGTAAAAATAAAGGAGGCCAGGTTTTTTTCCAGTGCCTTTTCTGCGGATTCAAACACAGTAGGGTCTGTTGCATGGGCAACTGCTATCGTTTGTGGTTCCTGGTTTTTTATTTTATGGAATAATGTGTTTAGATCCATGATGCTCCACCTTTCTTAATTTCCAATGGCTCCGCTCTATAATTAATGCAAGAAAGATGCCAAGTTAAAAAAATAAAGTTAACGCTTTCATGCCGGCATTCCCCCTCCGCATAACCTTGCACATCTTTGCACACTTTGCATTATTTTGCATGCAAAACCATTCGCGGTTGTTAAATATTGTATCTTTCAAGTTTGTAGTACAAGCTGCGTATAGAAACACCCAGCATTTTAGCAGTTTTTGTTTTATTGCCATTATTTATATCTAACGCCTCCAGTAAAAAATGCTTTTCCTGCTCATCCATAAGTTCCTGTAACGTTTTCTCTCCATTTAACTGCACACTGGACTCCCTGTATGGTTCTTCCTCGTGAGCTGGCTTATTTAAAACAGGAAGGTGGCCAACTTTGATTTCCTTTTCTGTATAAGGCATATGAATCATCGCCATCCCGAGGATATTTTCTAATTCCCTGACGTTCCCCGGCCAAGGATAATTTTCAAGTTCTTTTAATGCAGCATCAGAAACCTTTATTACATTTCGGCCATAATCCTGATTTAATTTTGAAATAATGTGGAGAGATAATGCCGGCAGATCGCCTTTCCTTTCTCTTAAAGGCGGAATATAAATCGGCATACGGTTTAATCGGTAATACAGGTCAGACCGAAATTCTTTTTCTTCTATTTTTTTCTCTATATCTACGTTAGTAGCAGCAATGACCCTCACATCTACAGGGATAGCTGCAGTTCCTCCTACCCGGACAATTTCATGTTCCTGAAGAACCCTTAACAATTTAGCCTGCATTTGCGGTGATAATTCACCAATCTCATCCAGAAAAATACTTCCTTTGTCCGCTTCTTCAAAAAGGCCTTTTTTACCCCCACGCTTAGCTCCTGAAAAAGCGCCTTCTTCATACCCAAACAATTCGCTCTCAAGCAGAGATTCAGAAACTGCTGCACAGTTTACCCGGATAAATTTATTGTACTTTCGGTTACTCTCATTATGTATGGCGTGGGCAAACAGTTCTTTACCTGTGCCTGATTCACCCCTTAAAAGAATAGTAGCCGGAGTAACGGCCGCTACTTTCGCCTGTTCAATCGCAAACGTTAATTCTTCTGAAGCGCCTAAAATATCTTCAAACCGGTACTTTGCTTCCAATGTACGGATAATCTGTTTAGCTTTTTCAAGTTCATTAGTCAGTGCCTCCATTTCAGACATATCATGAACGACTCCGACACTCCCTTTCAAATGCCCATCAACTATAACTGGTGCTACATTGACAATGACATCTTTACGATAGGGTCCCACTTTCATTTTGACCCCGCGGACTGGTGTTTTTGTTTCCAAAACCTGCAAGTGCATACTTTCCCCTTCAGAAATATCGGTAGTAGCCGGCTTTCCGATAACCTCTTCTTTTTTAAGACCTGTAAGCCTCGTATATGCGGGGTTTATTAACAAACCTTTTCCCGTTTCATCCACCACAGATATGGCATCATCTGACGAATTAATAATTGCTTCAAGCATAGTCTGTATACTTTTTAAATTAGTTACTTCTTCAGCCATATTTACTATTTCCGTAATGTCTTTAAAAATAGCCAAAGCTCCTATAACTTCATTTTCTCCCATCATAGGTACCCGTGTAGTAATAATTTTATGCTGGTTCGATATGACCTGCCGGCGGTTTCGTTCCACTTTTTTCGTCCTTAAAACTCTTGGAAGACGACTTGTAGGCATCACGTCCGTTATTTTCTTACCCATGACGTCTTTATAATTCAGGCCAGTCATTTCTTCAGCACGCTTATTAATTAAAGTAATCTTTTCCTCTTTATCAATAGCAATCATTCCATCATGAGTAGAATTAACAATATTATCGAGCTTTTTGTTGTGATTTTTAACTTCATCAATCAAGAGCTCTTTCTCTTCCATTAAAAAGAACATAATGGACGCTACAGAACTTGGAATTACAGTGACAGGTTCGTTTAAAAAAAAGCCCTTTATTTCTTCATACAGCTTTTCATCTCCAGTCACTTCTATAATGACATCGATTGAATGTAATTCAGAAACAGCTGTCTGCCAATCATTAAATACTGGGATGCCCTTTTCTTTTCCTCTAATAATACCTTTGCTGCCAGGATTCTTGTCCACCACACCGGTCACTGCGAGCTGGTCAGTAGCTGATAAAACTTCCAGTAACGAGGCCCCACCTTCTCCAGCGCCAATGATCAATACTTTTTTCATCATTCATGCCCGCCTTTTTATGGATATATATCATTACCCTGCAATAATTTTCATACCTGCCTTTAACTATACACTTTTTTAAAATAAATTAAAGGAAACAGTGAGGTTTTTTCACATCACATTATGCACGTACCAATTCTGCTCGACTGAAAAAGCAATATAGTATAGAATAAAGGAGAGTTTCACTAAGAAAGGAATGGACCTATGACTGTTCAGCGTTTTATAGCCCTTGTCATTTTACTTATTCCGGTTTTCGTAGCCGGTTACGGCATCAAGCTTATGAGAGACACTCTATTTCAAATATTAAACAGTCCCTACCCTTCATACTATTTGCAATTTTTAGCAGGGATAATCTCTTTGGTGATCGGCGTATGGTTTATTGGAGGGTTTATTTTACACAGAGACCGGAAAAATAATAAAGTAGCCCCTAAATTCCAGAAAAATCCAAAATAAAAAAGAGCTGTCTTTTGTCAGATATACTGACAAAAGGCAGCTTTATTATTTTCAGCTTACTTTATGTTCAATCCTTAACTTATCGGCAACCATCGCGATAAATTCAGAATTGGTCGGTTTTGCTTTAGATACATTCACTGTATAACCGAACATCTTGGAGATTGACTCTATGTTGCCTCTGCTCCATGCTACTTCGATCGCATGACGAATAGCACGCTCCACACGGCTTGCAGTGGTATTAAACTTCTTTGCAATATCAGGGTAAAGCACTTTTGTAATGGATCCGAGCAGTTCTATATCATTATAAACCATCGTAATAGCTTCTCTTAAGTACATATATCCTTTAATATGCGCCGGCACACCGATTTCATGGATAATGCTCGTAATACTCGCATCCAGGTTCATCGGTTTATTTTCACGCCTCATATCCGCCGCTGAAGCTGCAGGGCGCTGAATATAGGAATTGCTCTGGTTTCCTGAAACTTCTCTTATTTTATTCATTAAAGTATCCATATCAAAAGGTTTTAAAATGTAATAAGACGCACCCAGATCTACAGCTTTCTTAGTCACATCTTCCTGTCCGAAAGCGGTCAGCATGATGATATTAGGCCGTTTATTTAATTGCATACCATTGAGTTTTTCCAAAACTGCCAGCCCGTCTAAATGAGGCATAATAATATCAAGAATTAAAACGTCAGGCTCTGTGTCCTCTATTAAATTTAAACATTCCTGGCCATTATAAGCCCTTCCTGCGACTTCCATATCCTCTTGAGAAAGAATATAATCCTCAAGTAAATTGACTAATTCACGGTTGTCGTCGGCCACACAAACTTTAACTTTTTTCACACTAAGTTCCTCCCCGAAATTATGGTTTAAATAACTTTATATTCCTTATTCGACAACACCTCATGAAATCCTTTTAATTATTTGAATTTTTCAAGTTAATCTTTAGTTTACTCTTATTTATTCACATATACTCCTAAATTCGAGTCTAATCGCTATTAAATACGTTTAATGCTGCTGATTTGTCGAAAATTATTTGGTTGTATTATACCATAATTTATCTGCAAAGACGTCTAAATATTATAAAAAAAGCACCACCTCTCTGGTGATGCTTTTTTAACCACTATATTTAACCTGCTTTTTTCTGTTCGCTTTTTTCTAAATCAATTCCTGCATCTTTTAACATCCATTCTATATGGCAGCCGTAACCGGATGTCGGGTCGTTAACAAAAACATGTGTCACAGCTCCTACTATACGCCCATTTTGAATAATGGGACTTCCGCTCATACCCTGGACAATTCCTCCTGTTTTGTCCAGAAGTTCTTCGTCGGTTACTTTTATGACGAGCCCTTTAGTCGCAGGTGACTGCTGAGGGGTACTGCTTATAATTTCAATATCAAAACGTTGCACTTCCTCACCGTCAACTACGGTGTAAATTTCTGCAGGTCCTTCTTCTATCTGGTGAGCCAATCCTATTTCCACTGGATCCATCCACTCTTCGTTACGTGCTTCGTCATGCATCTTTCCAAAAATACCAAAGCTAGTATTTTTAGAAATATTACCTAACACTTTTCTGTCATTAGAAAACCTTGCTAATTTCTCGCCTGGCTCTCCAGTTAATCCTTTTTCAATTGAAGTCACATCCGATCGGATTATTTCTCCATTCCCTACTTCGATCGGTTCTTTTGTTTCCATATCGGATATGACGTGTCCTAAGGCTCCGTAATTTCCTGACTCCGGTTCGTAGAAAGTCAGTGTCCCCACTCCAGCAGCGGAATCTCTTATAAATAACCCAAGATGGAACCGAGGGTCTCCTTTACCTTTTACGGGAGTTAGCTCTTTTTTCATTATTTTGCCATCTCTTTTTATTTTAAAAGAAATCGGCTTATTCTGTTCGCCCGCTTCTTGAACTAATGGCTGTATATCATTCATACTGCTAATATTAATTCCATTCATTTCTATAATGCTGTCTCCTACACGAATATCTGAAGCTTCTCCAGGAGATACTTTACCTGCATCAGTATCCATTAAATGATGGCCTACTACTAATACTCCATCCGTTTTCACTCTTACTCCAATTGACTGACCGCCGGGAATAACTTTCAATTCAGGGTAAACTGACACATCCATTGCTTTTAATGGCAGCCCTTTTATTCCCATGCTGACGGTGCTTTCTGATGAACTTAACGCTTCCATCACAGAGTTGTCTTCTTTATTTGATATAGCAACAGAAGAATCATCATAATTCAAAACGGATACCGCATTTGGGATATCGTATGTCTGCCCTTCAAAAATTGCAATGTTATGCGGGATCTGGAGATAATTTTGTAAAGGCGGATAGAATGCAGCAGAGAACAAAATCGCAAGGAGAAGTATTCCTGTCGTTTTTCGTACCCATCCAAAGTTCAAACTTATTCACTCTCCTCGTCTCTAACCTTCACCTCCACCATGGCTGTAATACTAATTTTGCCTTTAAACCGATCATTTATAACTTTAAGCAAAGAAAAAAACTAACCTCTTTTGGTTAGTTTTTTCATGGAAAGTCCAATTATTTTTTTGACCTTTCTGCCTGTTTAAGTAATTCTGTTGCGTGCTGCCTGGTCAAATCAGTAATTTCAACACCTGAAATCATCCGGCTGATTTCTTCTGTTTGTTCTTCCAGAGTTAACGGACGCACACTTGTACTCGTTCTTCCTTTATTCTCACTTTTTGAAATAAAAAGGTGAGTATCTGCCATAGCTGCCACTTGTGGAAGATGAGTAATACACAAAACTTGCGATCCGATCGATACATGGTGTATTTTTTCAGCAATGGCCTGTGCCACTCTGCCGCTTACTCCGGTATCAACTTCGTCAAAAATAATTGAAGTAACCCCTTCATGGCGGGCGAGAATCGATTTCAAAGCCAAAATCATTCTGGAAATTTCACCGCCTGAAGCAACTTTTGCCAAAGGTTTTAAAGGTTCACCTTTATTTGTGGCGACCATAAAGGAAATAGTGTCCATTCCTGACCGGCTAAAAGGGAAAGATTTCAATAAGTGCTGACCATCTGAAATAACACCAGTATTTGGATTTTTAAAATCAATTTCAAAAACAGTATCCTTCATGTACAAGTCCTTGAGCTGTTTTTGTATCGCTTTTTTTAATTTACCGGCATGGTCTTTCCGCAATTTTGTTAAATGCTCTGCTTCTACCACTAAATCTTTTGCAATTGATACAAGTTCATTTTCCCATTCTGCAAGCCGCTGTTCCCGGTTTGTCAAAGTATCAATTTCTTCTTCCAGCGAAGAGGCATACTCCAGGATGTCATTTACCGACTCACCGTATTTTCTTTTTAATTGGCTCAATTCACTCAACCTGGATTCAATAATATTTAAACGGTCAGGATCAAACTCAATATTTTCGTAGTAGTCCCTTAAAGAGAAGGACGTTTCTTCAAGGAGATAATAACAGTTTGTGACCGTTTCTTTAAGTGTATGTAAATTCTCATCCAGCGCTGCTGCTTCTTCAATCTGATTCATTGCAGCCATTATCCACTCCAGACCCTTGCCGTCTCCGTATAAAGACTCATAGGTCCCATGGACAGTTCTGTATAGCTCTTCACTATTATCCAGCCGTTTTTTTTCTTCTTCCAACGCTTCGTCTTCATTAGCCTGTAAAGCAGCTTTTTCAATTTCATTGTACTGGTACTGAATCAGGTCCAGCCGCTGAGCCATTTGCTGTTCATTTTCTGTAATTTGAAGAAGCTGTTCCCGCTTTTTTAAAAATTGCTGATAAAGCCTTTCATACTCTTTCTTAGGCTTATCAATAGACGATTCGGCATAACGGTCCAAAAAGGAAAGGTGCTTATCCGCCTGAAGTAATTTCTGGTGCTCGTGCTGACCGTGAATATCAACGAGCATCTGTCCAACTTCCCTTAATACCGCTAAAGTAATAAGCTTCCCGTTAACCCGGCAGATGCTTTTGCCCTGGGTAGTAATTTCACGGCGCAGTACCACTGTTTCTTCCTCCTCAGGCCTGATCCCCAATTCAGCCAGCAAGTCAGATAATTCACTGGACACAGACGACTCAACTGAAAATAAACCTTCTATTTCTGCCCGTTTACTTCCATGACGGACGAAATCAACTGATCCTCTGCCGCCGATCAGTAGTCCTATCGCGTCAATAATAATCGATTTTCCAGCACCTGTTTCACCCGTTAAGACAGTCAGTCCTTGATCAAATGAGACAGACACTTCATCTATAATTGCAAAATTCCGAATTGATAATTCCATCAACATTCTATTCACCTTCTTAAACTGGGTTGTCGATGCTGAGTCATTTATAGCATTTGTAAGAATTTCTCACTGATTGGTTCAGTATCCTTTTCATCACGGCAGATAATCAGGATAGTATCATCTCCGCTTATATTTCCCATTATTTCTTCCCAGTCTAAATTATCAATTAACGCTCCTACAGCATTCGCATTCCCGGGCAGCGTTTTTAATATAATCATGTTATTCGTATGGTCAATAGACACAAACGAATCCATGAGAGCCCTCTTTAATTTTTGAAGAGGATTAAACCTTTGATCTGACGGTAAGCTGTATTTATACCTTCCATCAATCATAGGAACTTTTACAAGATGCAGTTCTTTAATATCTCTGCTCACAGTCGCCTGAGTGACGTTATAACCGGCAGACCTTAACTGATCAACGAGATGATCCTGGGTTTCTACATCCTGATTGGCAATAATTTCTCTGATTTTAATATGTCTTTGTCCTTTATTCATAAATGATTTCCTCCACTAATTGTTGTTGTTTCCTAATTGTCATTATAAAGGATGCCTTATAAATATACAATTCATGTATAAAACAAATTAGTGAACATGGTAACAGATGCCGCTTACATAGTTGTTTTCCTTTAACTTCCTTTACTAAACATCCTGTTGTTTTTGTCCATAAAAAAGAGGCAGTCCGATAAAGCCTTCTGCCTCAAAATCCTGGCTATTGGTGCGCTCGGGAAACAACCTCTTTAATTTCCTCTTCAGGAAAAATCTCACCTGGTTCATTAGTGCCGCACAAATAAATCAGAAATTCAATGTTCCCTTCTCCTCCGCGGATGGGGGAGGAAGTCAGTCCTTTAACTGTATAATTTAATTGTTCACAGTAACGGACCATTTCTTCTACAACTTTCAGATGAATCTTTTTGTCTCTAATAATTCCTTTTTTGCCGACCTCATCCCGCCCAGCTTCGAATTGGGGTTTGATCAAAGCGGCAATTTGGCCGTCTTCTGCCAAAATTTTTTTTAACACTGGGAGAATTAATTTTAATGAGATAAAGGACACATCTATAGTTGCAAAGTCAGGCGCGCCTTTAATAAAATGTTCAGGCTCGGCATACCTGAAATTCGTTCTTTCCATTACTACTACGCGTTCGTCCTGTCTTAATTTCCAGGCAAGCTGGTTATACCCCACATCAAGAGCATAAACGAGACGTGCCCCTTCCTGAAGGGCACAGTCCGTAAATCCTCCTGTAGAAGCGCCGATATCAAGCATAACTTTATCCGTTAAGTCGAGTCCGAATGCCTCAATGGCCCGCTTGAGTTTTAAGCCTCCCCGGCCCACATAAGGCAAAGCCTCGCCTTTTAACCTGAGCTCTGTATCAGGACTGACTTTTGTACCCGGCTTGTCTATTCTTTCACCGTCCGCCAGCACTAATCCAGCCATTATTGTCCGTTTTGCCTTTTCACGCGTTTCAATTAAGCCTTTTTCCACCAGTAATACATCTATACGCTCTTTTTTCATAAGATTATGCCCGCTGCCTCTTTCTAGGAAGCATCTGTTCAACGGCAGATGCGACATTCTGGGAAGTTAAGCCGATTTCCTCAAGCAATTGCGGCACACTGCCGTGCTCAATATACCGGTCCGGGATGCCCATGCGTTCTACTACCATCGAATGGAAATGGTTTTCATGGAAATACTCAAGTACCGCACTGCCAAACCCGCCCAGTAATGCCGTTTCTTCCAAAGTCAGCACAGGGCGTTCCTGTTTGGCCAGTTCCGTCAGTTTGGCATCATCCAATGGTTTAATTGACCGGGCATTTACTATTTCAACATTAATGCCTTTTTTCTCAAGCTGTTCAGCAGCTTCCATAGCTACAGGGATCATCGTACCAAAAGTAAGAATAGACAAGTCGCTTCCTTCTTTTAGAACTTCCCATTCTCCTAAAGGAATTTGTTTCAGCTCTTCATCCATTTTCACACCAAAACCGCCCCCTCTCGGGTAACGGACAGCAATAGGTCCATCATCGTGCATGACACCAGTATAAATCATGTGCTGCAGTTCATTTTCATCTTTAGGATTAAGGATTTTCATATTTGGAAGGTGCCGTAAATATGAAATATCAAATACTCCCTGATGCGTTTCACCGTCTGCTCCAACAAGACCGGCTCTGTCAACAGCAAAGAATACATTCAGGTTCTGGCGGCAGACATCGTGTACCAGCTGGTCATACCCCCGCTGCAAGAATGTTGAATAAACTGCAAACACAGGTTTCATTCCCTGAGTTGCCAACCCTGCAGACATTGTAGTGGCATGCTGTTCAGCTATCCCTACATCGTACATACGATCGGGAAACTCAGCAGCGAATGTATCAAGTTTTGTGCCCCCGGGCATTGCCGCTGTAATCGCTACGACCCGTTTATCATCTTTAGCAATTCGTTTAAGTGTATTAGCAAATACGCCGCTGTAGCTTGGAGGCCCTGGTTTTTTCACAACTTCCCCTGATTCAATTTTGTATGGACCAAGGCCGTGCCATGTCCCTTTCGCATCATTTTCTGCAGGGGCGTAGCCTTTACCCTTTTTCGTAATAACGTGGACAAGCACAGGACCTTTCGTTTTGTTTGCGTAAGTAATATTACTCTTTAAATCCTCAAGATCGTGACCGTCAACAGGTCCTAAATAAGTAAAACCAAGTTCTTCGAAAAACATTCCTGAAACAAGTAAATATTTTAAGCTGTCTTTAACCCGCTCTGCCGTTGCAGCAAGCCTGCCTCCAAAAGCAGGGATTTTCTTAATAAGCATTTCCAGATCATCTTTTGCCCTCTGGTACTTACCTGCTGTCCTCATGCGGCCGAGCATTGTATTAATAGCCCCTACGTTTGGAGCGATCGACATTTCATTATCATTTAATATGACAACCATGTCAGTTTGTTCATGTCCAATATGGTTAAGCGCTTCCAACGCCATACCTCCGGTTAAAGCACCGTCGCCAATCACAGGTATAACACTCTCATCAGTACCCTTTAAGTCTCTGGCAAGAGCCATACCCATTGCTGCGGACAATGAGGTTGAACTGTGACCCGTTTCCCAAACGTCATGTATGCTTTCAGAGCGTTTTGGGAAGCCGCACAGGCCTTGATATTGGCGAAGCTTGTCGAACTGGCCTGCTCTGCCTGTCAAAATTTTATGAACGTAAGCCTGGTGGCCCACATCCCAAATAAACTTGTCTTTCGGACTTTCAAATAATTGGTGAAGAACAAGCGTCAGTTCAACCACTCCGAGGTTTGGCCCCAGATGTCCTCCTGTAGAAGAAAGGTTTTTAATTAGAAAACTTCTGATCTCTTCAGCAAGGTCTTCCAGATCTTTGTTGCTGCATTCTTTTAAAAAGGTAGGTTCTTTTATGCTAAGCAAATCCAAGAAAAACCCTCACTTTCTGTTATTTTTTGATATTTTTCTTCTTTTTTCGTTTATTTCCTTTAAAAATAGTTATTCTCAATTTTACCTCTAAAAAGTAAAATAATCTACCCACATAGGAAATGATCTCTGTAGAATATTGTATGGCCAAGGTTTTACCGACAGATTTCCCGCCGACAGTGAGGGCTGCTACTACACTGGTAAACAGTACAGAGATAACAAACTGCACTGTGGATCCTTCTCCGTAACCCATTTGCAAAGCAAGGTGAAGAACGACATAAGCTGAAGCTGTACCACTGATTATACCCGCAATATCCCCAATAACATCATTTGTAAAATTGGAAAAACGATCTGCATTTCTCGTAATTAACATAGCTTGTTTTGCACCTTGAACCTTTTCAGAGGCCATAGCGTGAAACGGCTTCTCATCTGCTGCAGTGGCCGCTACTCCTATCGTGTCGGAAACGACCCCTGTCAATACGATAACAAAGACTATCAGCATGCCTGCCCCCCATGCAACACCGCTCAGCAGGGCAGTGGAGACAATTGAAAAAATAGCCGCCAGCACAAAGGTGATAACGGCTATAATTAAACTCCAGTGCAATGATTTCTTCATTGAATTTCTCATCTATAATCAACGTCTTTCTGCTTATAAAGATTAACATGCGGCCTTTGTTTGAAAATTCTGAACCAAATTGCTCTCTTCCATGTAAATTATACCCTGTTTCCCAATATGTAAACGGCGAGTGGTCATTCAAAGAGTAAAAACTGCGTCTTAGGTCCAGTAGGTTTTCCCAAGCGGGTACTCCCGCGTCGCCGCAGGAGCGGTTTCCCTTTAAACCCGCCTTGACGCTGTCGCCAGACGCCAGACTGGATTACCACTTAGAACGCACTATAATCCCCTTTAAATGTCCTGTGGAACAGTCTAGGAGTTTTCCCCGGCAGTTCTTATACATTCTCTATCCTCTTTTGCAGAAATGATTTCATATGGATGATTGCTCTACAACCTAGCATCCATAATCCCCTCACTTTCCACTCAAGGCAGGCTACGCTGCTCACAAGTTCCCATACTTGCGAATGCAGGTTCATACCCTTACACATAGTCGCCGCCGGGTGCGGGACCACATGGAAGGGCCTCCGCGGCTGCAGGGTCATCGCCCACATGCCATTGTGGATCGCCCTACAGCCTTTACTCCCAGTCAGGACCCAAGGCTGGGCGCCTCAAGCCAAGACTAGGAACTTCATCGATGTGCCCTTTAGCGGATTTTTAGGCCCGCTTTCGAGAATGGAGAACCGACTAGAATACTGCACCACTCACCTAAATAATTATACCATGTTTGCACAGGTCAGACAACTTACAGACCTTTGTCAGTTGAGCCATTAATTCTCAAATTTTAATTGCTTCTCGTCCCTATATAATCGGCAAGATCTTTAAGGATTGTTTTGTCCATATTGACCTGTTCGAGGTGGAATTTGGCTTCATCCAAATGGTAAGCTAACTTTTCTTTTGCTTGATTCAAGCCTAGTATTTTCGGGTACGTATTTTTATCGTTCGTTTCATCGCTTCCTGTCGGCTTTCCTATCTTTTCCTCATCACCCTCTACATCGAGAAGGTCATCTTTAATTTGAAAAGCTAAACCGAGATGTTTTCCAAACAACTTAAGCTCCTCGACTTCTTTGTCGGTGGCTTTTGAAAGTATCGCGCCGCATTCAAGAGAAAGTGCCAAAAGGTCTCCAGTTTTTCTGTGGTGTATCTGCTGCAGCTGCTCTAATTCCAGCTCTTCTCCTTCAGCTTCCATATCTTCCACCTGGCCACCAACCATCCCTGAAGGTCCTGCTGCCTCAGAAATGATACTTACGAGCTTTATTTTTTCTTTATGATCCACATCTTTTAAGTCTGCCACCACTTTAAAGCTGTGAGTTAATAATCCATCCCCGGCGAGAATTGCAAGAGCTTCCCCGAAAATTTTATGGTTTGTCGGCTTTCCTCTCCGCAAATCGTCATCATCCATAGCAGGCAAATCATCATGAATAAGTGAGTATGTATGGATCATTTCAATTGCACATGCTACATGATAGCCGGATTCGGTGATGTTTCCAAACCCGCGCATAGTAGCAAGAAGCAGGACAGGCCGAATTCTTTTCCCTCCAGCTTCCAATGAATAGATCATTGCTTCTTTTAAAGAAGCAGGAGCATTCAGCTGCTCAATAAAAGATATTAACCTTTTGTCTATTTCCTGTTTTTCATTTTGGATGAATTGATGCATAGATAATGGCCTTTTCACAGGTTTACGACTCCTCTTCCACTTGAAAAGTACTAATTTCTCCATCTTCTGAAAGTACTTCGGTCATCTGCTTTTCGACCTTCTGCAGCCGGTCATGGCACTCCTTGGACAGCTTCATTCCTTCCTGGAACATCGAGATAGCTTCCTCTAAAGGGACATCACCTTTTTCCAGTTTTTCGACGAGTCCTTCCAGGCTTTTCATTGATTCTTCAAAAGTTAAAGGTTCTTTCTCATTCATTTACAATTCCTCCATCATTCAAATTCTTACCCGGTGATTGGCTTTTAACTTCACACTGGAGTTTTCCATCCGCCAGTTGAACGGACAAGCGGGAATGTACAGGAGCCTGATTAATATGCTTAACAAGCTGATTTTCTTCATTATATACGAGACTGTATCCTCGCTCCATGATCTTTAAGGGACTGAGAACGTCCAGTTTGGATATCTGGAGAGAGAGACGATGTTTCTGTTCTTTTATTTGTTCCGAGACACCTCTCTTTAAAGCCTCTTCCAACTGGCTGAGCTGCTTTGCCTCCTGTCTGACTCTGTCTTGAGGGTGTAAAGAAATTAAGCGCTGGTTCAGCCTGTCCAGCTGATCTTTTTTCTTATCCAGCAGTCTCCCCGACTCCCTTACAAGCGCTTCATGGACTCTGTCCAGGTCCTGTTCTTTCTGTTCGAGTAATTGTTTTGGATAACGAAAAGCATAAGAGCGTGTTAAAAATGACAGGCGTTCTTTTTGCTGATTCATGAGTGTTTTCATCGCCCGGGTCAACCGGACTTTTCGCTCGTATACATGGGTCAGCAGTTCTTTTATATCAGGCACAGCAAGTTCAGCCGCTGCTGTTGGAGTCGGAGCACGTAAATCTGCCACAAAATCACTTATTGTAATATCAGTTTCATGTCCAACAGCTGATATAATTGGAAGTTCGGACCGGAAAATAGCTTCAGCAACGACTTCTTCATTAAACGCCCATAACTCTTCAAGGGAGCCGCCTCCTCTTCCGGAAATAATTACATCGAACCGTCCGGCTTCGTTTGCTTGCCTGATCGCCCGTGCAATTGATCCAGGGGCATCAGGCCCCTGAACCAGGACTGGCAATAAAGTGACTTTAGCAAGCGGGTAACGGCGTTTCAAAGTGGTAATAATGTCTCTTACAGCAGCTCCTGTCGGAGAGGTAATAACAGCGATTGAGTTTGGTACAGCAGGAACCTGCTTTTTTTTCTCCTTGGCAAAATACCCGGCCATTTCCAGCTTTTTCTTCAGCTTTTCAAATGCGAGGTAAAGATTTCCTATGCCATCCGGCTGCATTTCTTTAACATAGAACTGATATTGCCCATAGGGCTCATAGACAGATATATCCCCGCGAACAAGCACACGCATTCCGTCTTCAGGCAGAAACTTCAGAAAGCGGTTATTCCCTGCGAACATTACAGACTGCACTCTCGATTTTTGGTCTTTTAATGTAAAATACATATGCCCGCGGCTATGGCGCTTAAAATTGGAGATCTCAGCCCGGATCCATACGTTCTGGATGCCCGGTTCTCTATCAAGCAGATGCTTTATTTTCTGGGTTAAATCACTTACGGTCAGAAAGTTATGATTCATTAAAGAGGCCCCTTATTCCACAGTTCTTTTTGCTGATAATATCGTATTATGTAACAGCATGGTAATTGTCATTGGTCCAACCCCGCCCGGCACAGGCGTTATATAGGAAGCTACTTCTTTGGCATGGTTATAGTCAACATCACCAATCAGTTTACCTTCGTCATTTCTGTTAACGCCAACATCAATAACGACAGCTCCCTCTTTAATATCATCTGCAGTGATAAAGTGGGCCTTGCCTACAGCAACGACGAGAATGTCAGCCGATCGTGTGATCTCTCTCATATTTTTAGTGCGGGAATGACAATAAGTGACAGTGGCGTTTTCATTTAATAAAAGCTGGCCAACCGGTTTTCCTACAATATTACTGCGCCCTACTATTACTACATGTTTGCCTTCTATATCTATTTGTTTGGATTTAATCATTTCAACTATTCCAAATGGCGTACAAGGCAAAAATGCTTCCTGCCCGATCATCATTCGTCCAATATTAATAGGATGAAAACCATCGACGTCTTTTTGAGGATCAATGGCTTCTATGACTTTCTTTTCAGATATATGATCCGGAAGCGGCAGCTGGACAAGGATACCATGAATATGATCAGCGTTGTTTAACTGGTCAATTTTTTTAAGCAATTCCGATTCGGAAATAGTGTTCGGTACTTCGTCCAGTTCTGAATGGATCCCTGTTTCTTTACACGCCCGCTGCTTTGCACGTACATAGGATTGGGATGCCGGATCTTCACCTGCAAGGATGACGGCAAGGCCAGGTGTCACTCCTTTTTCTTTAAGAAGATCTGTTTCCTTTTTCATTTCCATTCTCTTTTCCTGTGCAAGTTCTTTACCTGAAATGACTATTGCAGACATAAAGACTCCCCCTTGACATTTTTTATAAAAACTGAATTCACCCGGTTCCCCGCTGTAAAAGCAGGCACTTAAGCACGTGTGTCTTCAGCTTTCAAGCATTTTTGCTACCTTTGACAGCACACCATTTGCAAATTTACCTGGTTCTTCTTCTCCTGTAAATCCTTTTGCTAAGTCGATTGCTTCGTTAATACTTACATTGACAGGTATGTCATTTTCATATTTCATTTCATATACAGCCATTCGTAAAATAGCCCGGTCCACTCTGGAAATTCTGGAAAGTGTCCAATGTTCCAAAGCTCCCTGTATCAATCTGTCTATTTCTTCCAAATGGGTAGTTGTACCTTTTACCAGGGATTCGAAAAAAGGGTTATTCCTGTAATCCTCTTCATCTTCTTCCAACACAGATGCCATCGCCTCAGTCGGTGAGACCTCTGTCATTTCGATCTGGTATAAAGCCTGTACAGTTCTGATTCTTGCTAATCTGCGGTTCATTCAAATTTCTCCTTTTATTGCACCAAATGTGTAAAATGGTACGATCTTACTTATCATTATTACTTGTTTATAGTATGCCCTCTTAGATGATAGCATATCTTTTATGTCGAATACAGATTATCCAAATATATGCCGGGAGAAAAAAAGCGCCTCAAAAGTTTATCACTTTTGAGGCATCCTTTTATATTCCTTGTTCTTTCTTTGGAGCTTCTGATTCATTTTTATCTTCAAAGTGCACTCCCACCACGTGAACATCAACAGATAAAACGTTTATAGCTGTCATATTTTTTAAAGTCTGCACAATGTTTTCCTGGACTTTATGGCACACGTCCGGAATAGAAACCCCGTAATTTGTAATGAGAAAGACTTCAATATTTACACCGTCATCCCCCAGGTCAACTTTCACGCCTTTTCCATGTGAGCTTTTCCTGCCTAATCTTTCTGCTACACCGGAAGCAAAGTTACCCCGCAGCATGGCAACGCCATCAAGCTCTGAAGCTGCAATTCCTGCGATTATTTCTATTACCTCAGGAGAAATCTCAACTTTTCCTAAATCGCTTTTATCTTCCGACATATGAATTAAATGATTTTCCGACATATTGATCCCCCTTCTATCCGTTAATTGTCTTCCTCTTTTAACGAATAAGTTTCTAAAAATTTTGTATTAAAATCGCCCCCGACAAACACTTCATGATTAAAAAGGCGTAAATGAAACGGAATGGTTGTATCAACCCCGTCTATTACAAATTCTTCGAGGGCTCTTTTCATTTTGGCCATAGCCTCTTTCCGGTCTTTCCCGTAAGTAATGACTTTAGCTATCATTGAATCATAGTAAGGAGTAATTGTATACCCAGGGAAAGCGGCGCTGTCAACCCTTACTCCCAAGCCGCCAGGAGGCAGATACATCGTAATCTTTCCTGGCGAAGGGATAAAGTTTTTATCAGGGTTCTCAGCATTAATACGGCATTCAATAGCCCACCCGTTAAAGGTGACCTCATCTTGAGTATAGGAAAGCTTTTCTCCTGAAGCAACTAAAAGCTGTTCTTTAATGATGTCTATTCCAGTAACCATTTCAGTTACAGGATGTTCAACTTGAATCCTTGTATTCATTTCCATAAAGTAAAATTTCTTTTCTCTATGGTCGTATATAAACTCAATTGTTCCTGCTCCTGTATACTCTACAGCCTGAGCAGCACGGACAGCAGCCTGTCCCATTTCCTCCCGGATATTCTGATCCAGAGCAGGGGAAGGTGTTTCCTCTACCAGCTTTTGCAATCTCCGCTGAATCGTACAGTCCCGTTCACCCAAATGGATGACGTTCCCATGGGAATCTGCCAGCACCTGAATTTCTACATGACGAAAATCTTCAATGTATTTTTCAAGATAGACACCTGGATTTCCGAAGTTAGCCTGTGCTTCTTTCTGGGTCACGGAAATACCTTTACGAAGCTCACTCTCATTATGAGCAACTCGTATTCCTTTTCCTCCGCCCCCCGCAGTTGCTTTAATAATTACGGGGTAACCAATTTCTTCAGCTATTTTCACCCCGTCATCAGGGGTTTCAATAATCCCTTTTGAGCCTGGGACAACCGGAACTCCTGCTTTCTTCATCACCGTTCTTGCGACATCTTTAGTTCCCATCTGGCTGATCGCCCACGGGCTCGGACCGATAAAAGTGATGTTGCATGCGGCGCATATTTCTGCAAAGTCAGCATTTTCTGCTAAAAAACCATAGCCAGGGTGGATTCCATCTACTTCCGTTAAAGTTGCTACACTCATAATGTTAGTAAAATTAAGGTAGCTGGACGCCGCAGATACAGGTCCAATACAATACGCTTCATCTGCCAATCTGACATGAAGCGCATCATGATCTGCTTCTGAATAAACAGCTACTGTTTCGATATCCAACTCTTTACAAGCACGTATAATTCGGACTGCTATTTCTCCCCTATTTGCAACAAGAACTTTTTTTAACATGGACGTCATCTCCTACTCCGGCTTCACTAGGAACAGTTCCTGGCCGTATTCTACTAATTGCCCATTCTCTACAAGGATATCGACAATCTCGCCCTTTACTTCAGATTCTATTTCGTTCATAAGCTTCATTGCTTCAACTATACAAACGACACTGTCCTGGTTCACCTTGTCTCCTTTTTTCACATAAGCAGAAGAATCAGGGGAAGGTGCTTCATAAAAAGTCCCTACCATCGGCGATGTAATCGTATGTAAATTTTCATCAGGCTCTGCCGTTTTCTCGTCATTCTTTGCAGCTGGTTCAGAAGCGGCTGGTTTTTCTGCCGGTTCCTGCTTTACTGGCGATTCAGCCTCGGGGACTTCAGCCGGTATGGACTTTGCTGGCTCTTGCAGGGAAACGCTCTGACTGAGTGGCTGTTCAGAATATTTTTTCATTGTTACTTTAGAGCCGTTCTGCTCAAATTTAAATTCGTCAATACTTGATTCATCAATTAGCTTAATTAATTCACGGATTTCCTGAATTTTCATCATACTCCACACTCCATTCATAATTTTTAAGTTCTGTTAAGAACATGTTGTTTTTTAATATACGCTTGCACTCTGAACCAGCAGGGAGCTTCATTTGCCGGTGCACTCTTATCTAGGCTTACCCAGGACTTGCTAAGCCTTCGCTCACTTTTCAGCTGGAAGCGAAAAAGCTGTATACATTTAGTTAAATCAACATGCAAGTAAACACACACTTAATTTTTAAATAATGATTATAAAAGTTGGAAAATTCCATCTACTTAAGGCATGTCTTATGACGTAGTCCTAAAAAATATGCTACCGCAAATCTTAGTAAATGGGAACCTTTTTTTCTCTGGTTCCGGTCTGCCCTCGGCATATCAGGAAAGTCCTTTCTTGTCAGGCAGCTTGTACGGAAGAGCTCCTTTCAAAAAGTTATTCTTCCGGAATTTTATACTCTCTGAATACAGGAAAGTCAGAAAGGTTCTCAGGAATTTTCCCATTCTCCAGAAGGATAATTTTAACAGTATTTTTATTTCTTGCCATATGATACTTTTCATTATACTCGTTTTCAGCAGTAAATTTCTTTAAACTTTGATAATCTTCCTCTTGAATTGAGACAGGCTCTCCATCTCCTGCTTCTTCTTCCGATTGTTTATAGCCGACATCAAATTCTACAATCTGAATTTTGTCATTTTTTATATTTCTCGTTTGTTCTAAAACAGCTTTTGCACCTTCAGTAAGTTCTGACCATTCCATTTAAATCTCTCCTTAATAAATCAATATACTTAAAAATCTTTATCCAATTGGGTATTATACCACCTGCTGAAACAAAAATCATTTATTCCTCTAACTAACATATACTTTCACTCTTCCCTTGCCAACCCCCCGTTAATCAGTACAATGAAAAATTGACTTGTTGTCTGCCTCCCGGAAAGTACAGGTTTTAACCGGTATACTTTATTATAGCGCCTTTAAACTTCGAGAAGTAGATATTATTTTATTAATAACCGGCTGACTCTCCCTTAAAATATAAAAAGATGCCCTAGACGGGAACGATTACCGTCTAGGCATCTCTCTTAATTTATTTTTAAAAGTGTTTTTTACTCATTCCCAGGGTGAAAGCCGACTCTGACAGTTTCTATACCTAAATGTTCATAGGCGAGCTGATTGATCTCCACCACCTGCTCTGTTGTCAAATCACTCGCTTTTACGTAGATGTTTACTTGATCATTGTCAGCCATCACAAGAGCGTCTTCATACCCTTTGGAACGTATAATAGTTTCGATCATTTCTTCCTGCTGTGACATCGCTTGGAGAGCTTCTATTTTTTCAAGTGCTTCCACCTGGATTTCCGGGTCTGTTTCTGTATTTATAATCACATTAGTATATTCTTCATTTAATTTGCCGCGTGAATCCTGTCTTTGCAGACGTATTGAGTCAAACATCTCATCCGGGTTCATTTGCGGCGCTAATGCCCCTTCACCAAGTACCTCTTCTGCATCTTCAATTTCAACGAAGGAAATGTCCTCTCCTTCCACCCATTCGAACCCCAGATCACCTTCAAGGCTGTTTAGGCTGTCCTGGTCTTCTTCCATATCGGTCATTGCTGTTTGCGGATCCTGAATCTGATCCATTGAAATGTAATATACAGATAAAACAATAATTAAACTTAGCATTGTAAGCAACCAGACTGTCTGTCTTTTTAAAATCATGAGACGTCCTCCTTTTGTTTTCTTGGCATGACAGAGACTCTGTGGGACGGGATATCAAGAACTCTGCTGACAGCCTCAACTACCCAGGTCTTAACTTGTATATTGTCAACTCCATTTGCAACTATAAGCACTCCGCTTATTTCAGGTTTTTTCTGCTGGATAATCAGCGGTTCTTCCTTATCTCCGCTTCTGACAATGACAACTTGTTCATCTTTGGAAGTATCTGTTACTTCTCTTGTTCCGCCTTCCCGATCTGTTTCCTCAGTGTGCTGTTCCTTTGTTTGCTCATTTTTTTCATAAATATTTTTACTGGAGCCCGCGGTATTCACCATGACAGTTACATTTGAAACCCCCACCACTTCTTCTAAAGCCTGCTTCAATTGTTTTTCATAATAAGCTTCAAACTCATCTTTCAGGCCTTTGTCTTCTGCCTTATTTTCAGATTTAAAAACCGCCGTCTCTTTTTCCTCCTCTCCGTTACTTTCCGCCTCCAGTGCAGTTATCACGGGTTCTGACGCTTCTTCCTTTTGTAAAAAACTTCCAATCAACATCATAAAAACCCCGATAAGAATCAACACAATAAAATAGCTTAAGCGGACCTTTTTCCCTTTTTTATTATTTAATGAAAAGGAGTGGAACAATGACTTTTCTGATGAGTTCTTTTTCACCTGTTATCCCCTCCTTTTTCTTGAACCAGAATAAGCTCTGCTGGTACTTCCCATATTTCTGCTAAGCGCATCTCCATAAGTTTCTTCCCCTCCGTATCCTCCTTTTTCTCTGATGAAGCTCCCTCACTCTTTATCTCTATGGGCTCAATAAATATGCCTGTCTCTTCTTCACTTTCACTTTCTTCATTCTCAGCCGGATCGGGAGACTGAACAGTGACAGAAATGCCAGTTAAATTGTCCAGGTCCGGCTGGCTGTGCAGCGAGTTAAAAGAAATTTCAATGTCGGTTATTTCTTTATTGAATTCCTTAAGAATGGGGGAATAGGCTTCTCCCTTCAGTTGGACAGCCACTTGTTCAGAAATATATGCAAGAGACACTGTTTCTATTTCTGTTTTTTCAAGTTCGTCCAAATCCCCTTTTTCAAGATTGACTTCCTGCCCCCATTTATCAATTTGCTTCACTATATTTTCTGCATCTTTGTTGAAAATTGCTAATACAGGCTGGAGCATCACAACGAGGATCATCAGCCCGACAACCAGCTTGACATACCGGTGCGTAGAAGAGCTGGGAAGCATAAGTTCAAGTATCGTAGCAAATAAAACAAGCATGATTATATTGCTGATCCAGCTGGTGACAACTCCCATGCTCTCCCCTCCCGTTTTAGGCTGTTATCTGAGCATGACAGATAAATTGCCTGATATTATCATGATTGTGACAGATAAAAAGAACATTAAAGAAACTGCTGCTAAGGCTGCAAAAATGAATAAAACATTCTTTCCAATGATTGAGAGGCAATCAATGATCGGGCCGCCCCCGAGAGGCTGAAGGACAGCCGCTGAAAATGAATAAATGACAGCTATCGCCAGCACTTTTAACGCTGGGAAAATGCATATAATAAGTAAAACAAGAAGCCCAAGGACGCCTATAGTGTTTTTTAACAGTAAAGAAGCACCCATGACGGTTTCCGCTGCGTCAGTAAACATTCGCCCTACAACCGGAATAAAGTTCCCGGTGATGAATTTGGCTGTTTTCACCGCGATGCCATCTGTTACTGCGGCCGTGGCTCCTTGCACAGAGAGGACCCCAAGGAAAACAGTTAAAAAGATTCCCAGTCCTCCCACCGCTATATTTCTAAGTAAATTTGCAAGTTTTGATACTTTATAATGGTCAGTCATCGTACTTACAATGGCTAATAAAGTAGACAATAATAAAAGAGGAAGAATGAAATACTGGATAAACAGCCCGCTACTATGGACAATAAACATGACGATCGGGTGAAAGAGCGCGACAGAAGTGACACTTCCCACTGTTGCCATCAATACCAGTATTAAAGGGATTAAAGAAACCATAAAATGGCTCATTGTTTCTATGGTTGATTCTGCCAGCCCCATGGCGACATAAAAACTGTTTAAAGCGATAATGAGAAGCACCATATATGTCATCGCGTAAGCGACTTTACTGATTTTATATTTTTCAAAAGCCTGCTGAAGATTCATTAATACCATGCTGAACACTGTGAGCAGTATTAATGTTCCAAGCAGTTTACCATGAGCGAGTATTTCATGAAAAAAGAATTTCACAAAACCCAGCGTCCATTCTTTTATTGAGAAACCTTCGTTTCTGTTAAAAAGGTCAGTGAAACTCTCCTTTTGTATTTCCGGCAGAAACCCGTCATATTCTATTCTTACCTCATCCCAAAAGTCGCTGATTTCTTCTAAATTAAGCTCGGACATTTGCTTTTCCATCAGGTCTTTTTCACTTAAATGATCCTGCTCCTCTGCTGAGCTTGTCCCTCCGGGGATAAAGAAAAAAGCCAAAAGAAAAACAATAAAAAGTTTATTCATGACAGGTCCCCCATAGCTGCCGGTATCAGCGTTAATATAGTTTCAATGATTACCGAGATGATAGGGATGGCCATAATCATTATCAATACCTTTCCTGCAAGTTCAATTTTAGTCGCTATAGCTCCCTGTCCGGCATCCCGTGCAATTTGTGCACCAAACTCGGCAATATAGGCTATGCCGATTATTTTAAAGATGGTCTGCACATATACGAGATTTATATTTGCATTAGCAGCGAGCTCCTCTATCATCTGAATCATTACGGCTATTTTATCTATTAAAAATAAAAAGATAATGATACCGGTAAATACAGTGAGAAGAAATGCAAACACCGGTTTATGCTCTTTCACAACTAAAGCAAGGAAGGTGGTAATCATTCCTAAACCTACTATTTGAATGATTTCCATATGTTCGTCCTCCCTCAGCTCTGGAATAGAAATACACTTCTGATTTTTTGAAACAGATCATCGATGACGGTTGCCACCATATACAAGACAACCACAAAAGCAATTAAAGTGACCCAGTTTGCAATTTCTTCTTTTCCCATTTGCTTTAAGACGGTATGAATCATAGCCACTACAATTCCTACCCCTGCAATCTGAAAGATCAAGCCCACATCATAATTCATGGATTTCCCCCTTACTCTTACATTAGAGCAGCATAATAACGAGCAATAATCCTCCCAGAATACCTAAGCTCCTGTACATTGACTGATATTTACGCTGCGCTTCCCACGCCATGGTTTCCATATTGTTTAAATAAGATTGTGCCAGCTGAATTTGCTTTCTTTGACCCTGGATGTCCTGTTGTCCCAGTGACTGGCCAAACTGTCTCAGAATCTCTATATCTTTTTCATCGAGATCAACACGGGATTTCCATAAATCCAATTCCTGTTCCCATGCTTCAGCTGCCGGTTCCCGCTTTGTATCCAAACGTTCAGCCACCTGCAAAAAGAAATCTTTTGCCGGAGAAGGAAGCTGTCTGGCAACCTGATTTAAAGCCTGGGATAAAGGAATCATTGCAAAAGCGACTTCAGTATCAAGTGTTTCCAGAGCTACTTTTATATGCCTTAACAATTTAGTTCTTCGTTCAAGCCTGCCGGAAAGCTCCCATCCGGCACATGCTGAAGCGAGAATTATGAGCGTGGCTCCTGCCCACATCATTGGGTAATCACCACGTTTGCTGACAGTCTCTCGCCGTTTAGCTTTCTGATGGTCCCTTTTCTTCCAATTCCCGTCAGTTCTATCAGGGAGTCGAAAGCATGCTGCTCTATTAGCGTTTTAATTGCAGGTCTTCTTTTTACATCGCTGACAGAATGCCCATGTACTGTGGAAATGACTGTTACACCGGCGTGTACAGCTTCCATTACTGCTTTGACATCTTCTTCCCGCCCAATTTCGTCCACGATGATCACTTCCGGGCTCATGGATCGTATCATCATCATCATGCCTTCCGCTTTAGGACAAGCATCAAGAACATCTACTTTCGTCCCGAAATGGTGCTGGGGGACTCCTCTCACACATCCGGCTATTTCGGAACGCTCATCGATTATAGCTACTGTTTTTGGCGGGATACTTTTTTGCGACATGCCTGTGCTTATCTGTCTAGCCAAGTCTCTAAGGAGAGTCGTCTTACCAGTTTTGGGCGAACCGACTATGAGTGTGTTCATCCATCGGCCTTTTTGATACATGTGCTGAATGTAAGGGGAACAGACGCCAAGCTTTTCTTTTGCAATTCGGATATTAAAGGAACTGATTTCCCGAAGACCTTTAACCTCCCCTTTTTCAACCACGACCCGTCCGGCAATCCCGACCCGGTGACCGCCGGAAATGGTAATGTATCCCCTTCTCAGTTCTTCCTCAAGACGGTATAACGAATGCTGGCTTAATAAGGACATCATCAATGCGGATTCCTTTTCAGAAAACACCGGCGGGGGACCGTTATAGCCAGACACGGGTTTTGTACTGACAACTTCTACAGGCTTTCCGATCCGTAATCTTATTTCTTCTATCCACATCCAGTCTTCCTGAGTACCAATGTTTAAGTATTTTTTAATCGTCTCAGGCACGATTCTTAAGATTTCATCCATTTTCCCAACCTCTTTTCAGACAAGTCATTTGTTCCATAATGGTTGTCTAAGAAAAATATATGTACTCCTGTCCTATTTATGACACTTTCAACAGAGAGCCCATTTTTATTGGTTGTAAGCAGCTGAGACAGCGGTTATATAATTGCCTTTTCCAGCGGAAGCCTGACTTTAAATAGAAAATTTGGATTGCATAGCCTCTGATCCAAAAGTGATAAATCTTTCATTATCTCTAAGCACAAAAAAAGACCCGAAAGGCCGGTTAAATTAGGCCTTACGGATCTTCATTTACAGGTATTTTTACCGTTGAAGCTGGGATCTGACGACTTCAGAAAGATGCTGGTCATCTTCCATCCATTCTTCAAAAGAGGCTCTGTCAGCGCAAAATGATCCAATTTCTTTCCCTTTTTCATACACCTCTACACAATAAAAGTCTTCCCAGTGCTGATGATATTTAATTTCCATACCTCCATTTAGCACATGTGAACGGTCCGGCTGATAAGTTTGAGCATTTTCTACTTGATGTACGTGATTTTTAACCAGTTCAGCCACTTCTTCTTCATCCCATTCTTCAAATTGACTAATGTCAGAACAAAAAGACCCTAAAGACTTTCCTTGTTTTGTGACTTCTACACAAATAACATACTCGGAAAAATAGTAATAGCCTGCTGTCACGTCATCAGAAATAGTTAAATATTTCTTTTCCACTCAAACCACCCTTTCCTTTTATAAGATAACTTTACATGATTTCGGAAAATTCTAAAAGTATTTTGCTCTTTTTTCTGCCAAAACATAGAGGCTGAATTACAGGTCCTTTATAAGTTCTGTACCACAACTTGTAAAACAATATTCCTCCGGTGAACGAAAGCGGGGACACCCGGTGGATATGCGCAGTCTGAAAATCCACTTCCCGTAGGAGTCCTTCGGGGAAGTTAGTTGAAGACAAGCCCTCCCTTCGCCGGGAGTAAAACGGCGATTAAAAGTACAAGCCCCTGGGCAAGCGTCCGCCCCTTGGATAAAAATCACTGCCTTTATACTTAGTCACAGTAATCTTTGTTAATTACAAAAGGAAAAAGCCGAAGAAATATCGTTAGATACAGCTTCGGCTTTTCTCTATGGCTATCATTGTATTAGCCTCTTGAAACGTATTTACCCTCTCTCGTGTCAATTACAAGGACATCTCCTTCATTTACAAAGAAAGGCACTTGCACTGTTAACCCCGTTTCCACTGTCGCAGGTTTAGTTCCTCCGGAAGCGGTGTCACCTTTAATTCCAGGCTCAGTCTCCGTAACAGTAAGGTGAACAGTTACTGGGACTTCTACTCCAAGTATTTCATCCTGATATTGAAGCACCTGCACTTCCATATTTTCTTTTAAGTACTTCAGCTGTTCACGGATCTGGTCACTCGTAAGTTCAATTTGCTCGTAACTGCTTGTATCCATAAATGCATGAGTCTCTCCACTGGAATATAAATATTGCATTTTATTGTTTTCCAAATGAGCTTTAGCCACTTTTTCACCAGCTCTGAAAGTTTTTTCCTGAATGCTTCCGTTTCTCATGCTTCTAAGTTTAGTACGGACAAAAGCTGCCCCTTTACCAGGCTTAACATGCTGGAATTCTATAACCTGCCAAATATCGCCGTCAACCTCAACTGTTAATCCAGTTTTAAAATCGTTTACTGAAATCATCTGATGTCCTCCTAAAAGATAAGTTAATTAGTTATTTATTCTCCGAGTATGAGTAATTCTTTTGTAGATTTAGAAAGAATATTATTTCCGTTTTCAGTAATTACAATATCATCTTCTATTCTTGTACCGCCTTTACCGGCAACATAAACACCTGGTTCAACCGTGACCACCATGCCCGGCTCTAATACTTTATCCGATCTGAAGGAAAGCCCCGGTCCTTCATGCACTTCAAGACCCATTCCATGACCGGTTGAATGGCCAAAGTATTCACCGTAGCCTTGCTGTTTAATATAATCCCGGGTAAGGGCGTCAGCTTCTTTACCTGTGATTCCCGCTTTAATTCCATTTACGCCTTTTAGCTGCGCTTCCAGTACAATATTGTATATTTTTCTTAATTCTTCGCCAGGTTCACCGACTGCCACCGTTCTCGTAATATCTGAACAGTACCCTTTATAGTAAGCTCCGAAATCCAGAGTGACCAGTTCCCCTTTTTCAATAACCTTTTCACTTGCTACGCCATGAGGGAGCGCCGACCGGTATCCGGAAGCGACAATAATATCAAATGAAGATGAAACCGCGCCCTGTTTTCTCATAAAGAATTCCAGTTCATTGGAGACATCTATTTCTTTAACGCCTGGACGGATAAAAGATTGGATATGAGTAAAAGCAGCGTCCGCTATATCGACCGCTTCCTGGATGACCTCTAATTCCTGAGAGGATTTAATAAGTCTCATATTTTCCACAAGACCGCTCACAGGGACAAACTCAGCTTTTAAAGTATTTTGATAGACATCATATTGACTGTATGTAAGATAATCTTTTTCAAATCCGAGATGGGCTATTCCCATTTTTTCCGCTTGCCTGGCCACTTCTTCATGAATAGGAGATGTATGCTCTACAATTTCAAATCCTTCTGTCTGGGCTTCAGCCTGCTCCACATAACGAAAATCAGTAATAAATTTAGCTTCTTTCTCTGATACTAAGGCTACTCCTGCAGTTCCTGTAAAACTTGTTAAATACCTGCGGTTATATTGGCTTGTTACAACCATACCGTCAATTTTATTTTTCTCAAACTGCTGGCGTAAATCGTTTAAGCGTGTCATACATTTTTCCTCCTCACCAAATAATCAATTGCCATTTCATAGCCTGCAGGTCCGAATCCGCTGATTTGCCCTCCAGAAACAGGGGCTATGACAGAGTTCTTTCTAAAATCTTCTCTGGCATGGATATTAGAAATGTGGACTTCTATTACCGGTACGTCAATACTTGCTACAGCATCCCTGATAGCATAACTGTAATGGGTAAAGGCCCCAGGGTTAATAATAATCCCGTCCATTTTTTCAGCAGCTTCATGAATCCAGTCGATCAGCTGCCCTTCCCAGTTAGATTGTTTGCATGTTACTGTAATTCCTTTTTTGCTGCCGTAATCTGCTGTTCTTTTCTCTATGTCTTTTAATGTTACTGTTCCGTAAATATCCGGTTCTCTTTTCCCCAGACGGTTCAGGTTTGGACCGTTTAATATGAGGATATCCATGTCACTTTCCTCCGATCATACTCTTTTAGCTGCAGTTCTGTTACTGTGAAAGATTTTTAAAACCTAAGAAATTCCGCCAGTACATGACAAAAGCCTTAAGTTTTAATTTTCTTAAAAGAATAAAAAAGAAGAATGTTCCAAAGAACATTCTATCACACGTCCTTACTCTTGAACAGTTGCCTCGTTTTGCCTGGACCTCTCATAATAGTCAAAGGATATAGAGTAACCGATAAAAAGCCCGTAAATAAGATAGAGCGAAAACGAGGTTACTAAAGTGTTAAAGTCCAGTACAGGTATAAAGTTTATTCCTTTAAATAAGGGATTCATTATGAAAAAAACCAGGAGCCACAAGGCGCCTCCAAATAAAAGACCCGGCCAGAATTTGTTTATTTTTGCAAATAACAAACGATACAAAAATGCCAAGCCGATTGATAAAACACCTATAATAACAACCCCTATCCATTGGCCTAACGGGCCTGTTTTCCATTCTCCCAAGGCCCATGGCATCAGTACGATTGCAGGTCCAAAAGAGATAAAATTAAAAAAATAGGCAATGTAGCCGATAACGCTCCATATTATTCCCCCAGCAAACCCTGTCACGGCAACTGAAGAGTTGAATGACGGGTTTTCATTTAAATGATTATCAGTTTTTTTTTCCATTTAATCTCACCTCATATACATTATCTCCAGAAAGTACAAATTTATTAAGGGTTTTTAAATCAGGTGTAAACCATTAAAGATAGGGGAATAGTAATATAACGGGTTTATTTAAATAGAGGGATTGAATCTTTTCATGTAGAATAGTATTAAGTAGTAAGGGTCACAGATGTTTATAATTTTACTCATGTTTTTATATAAAAAAACTGATAAAGCACATACTGTATCAAAAAGTGAGTCATATTAACGAATGGAGGTGTGTGGATATGTTTCGCAACTCTTACCACCCTGTGATTTTAACCATCATGGGTCTGGCAGTGATCGGGATCGGGTTCAGGCTTTTTACTAATCCGGGGGCATTTGTCACACAGATTCTTGTCACTGTCGGAATAGTCGCTTTAATTCTTCTGTTGTTTAAAAGTTTTATAATGCCCAGACTGATGCGACGCCAAGCATCGTTTGCCAATCAGCAGGGAATGCATGCTTATCAGGGACAGCCGAAGAAAAAGAAACCCATCTCCTTTTCAAACAAAAAGAAAGAGAAGAAGAAGTCTATCAACCGGCCCCTTGTTAAACGCCAATCAGATGTTAAACTTACGGTAATTGAGGGTAAAAAGAACAAACAGAAGAAAAAGAGCCGAGCATTGTTTTAAAACGCTTGGTTTTTTTCTTTCCTTCTGCCGTATAAAATACCGTAATTGTGAACGAAAGGAGTGAGTGTATGCTGAGCGATATGGCAAGCCCCTATTTAACACAAGGGGTATGGTCGGAGTGGCTTTTACTGAGTTTTATGATCATTACAGGGGTTATTTACTGGACACTCAGTAAGCGCTTAGGCTTTCAAGTACTTTATTTAACCGTTCTCTCACTTTCTTTCGGGTTTATTATTACTATGTATTTTCCTTACTTATATACTGAAGAGCAGCTTTTGCCTTTAACTCACCCGCATATACAGGCTTCCATGACTCTTTTTTCTTTTTTCATTCCATTAGTTAAAAGACGGGTAGAAGTGATGCTTTGCCTTTTCCCGCCCCTTGTAATCAGTGTGAGTTATCTGTTTATCCAGAATACGCCGGTTTTTTCGATTGTTGGAGGTATACTGATTGGCGGATTTATAAGTTATATGTATTACCGGAGCCTTGACTGGATGGGTGCTATGCCGGAACCTTATTTATTTGCTTTTTCAATTATTCTTCCATTATTCCTTGGTGGATTAATCTATCCTGAAACAGGTTTTCTCCTGCTCCCTGGAATCCTTTTAGGAGCAGGGACAGGAGTCACTTTAGAGCAGTTTAAAGTTCGTGCCAAAATCAGGCCGGGGAATATGACGGCTAAACTGCTTTCCTTATTATTAGGCGGATCCGGCCTTGTAATGGGATATTTAATTTATTCATTCGGGCCTTTCAATTTTCCGTTTATGACTTTGGCCGCCGGCATATCTGCAGGCCTTTGGCTGACCTTTTTCGTACCTCTGCTCCTGCTGGTAACTAAAGTTTATGAACAGCAGGGGAAAAGCCGAGAAATCTTTTAACTGCGTGGCTAATAACTCCATTTAGAGAGAAAGCTCATTGCTGACTTTTTGCCAAGGTTAATTAAGTCTTTTCTTTCTTGCTCAGTCATTTGAAATTGAGTGGTTGAAATTCCTTTTACCGGGATAAAAATGATATTTTTGGCATGGACTTTAGCGATGTGCCGCTGGTCATGGGCGGTTCTCATTGTATCAAACATGGATTGAAGCAAAGAGAGGCTGTTCGTTATTTTATTATGAGGTGTCTCTTCATATTCAGGTGAAAGCCGGAGGCCTAATACAGGCCTTTTTCTTTTTATTTCTCCTTTTCTTATAAACAGCCAGATTGGAAAATTACTGAGGACGCCGCCGTCCACTATAACAGCTTCATTTCCTTTCTGGTTTTTTATTTTTACCGGCTCGAAGAAAAAAGGAAGGCTCGAGCTCATTCTGACTGCTTTCGCTACAGAAAAATTATTGCTGTCAATCCCATAATTCGGCAAGTCGTCCGGGAGAATAATAAACCGGCCATTGGTGATGTCCGAAGCTACCATTTTTAAACAGCCTTCAGGCAAATCTCCAAACGTTCTGACTCCTTTATTAGCGAAGGCCTCCTGCAGCCACTCTTCGAATGCTTCCCCTTTATAAAGGCCCATTTGACTGTATAAACGAAGCCACCTTAAAAAAGGAAAAACAGTCCCGACAGGGCCCGGATCGAGGAACTGTTTAATATCTATTTCATTAAATAAATTGTAAATTTCATCTGCTTTATAGCCTGATTTAATAAAAGCGGCAGTAATAGCACCTGCGCTCGTCCCGGCTGCCCTTTCTATGGAAATGCCTTTTGACGACATGGCTTCCATTGCCCCGGTAAAAGCCAAAGCTTTAACCCCGCCCCCCGCAAACACAGCGTCCACTTTCATCAAACCCCTCCTTCTCTTATTCATGTGTATTTATTTTTAACAAAAAAATACCGGCCACACTGAATCGGTCTGATTCAATGCGGCCGGTTTTATTCATTCAGCTCATCATTTTGTTTTTGGACAAGCCTGAGATCTTCAACTCTTTTCGGGTTTTCTTCAAAATACTGAACTAAATCCCCGATACGGTCAATCGCATCCCAGCTTAAATGATGTTCAATTCCCTCAACATCTTCATAAATACCTTCCTCATTTACTCCTATAATCTTCATGAATTCTTCCAGTAATTCATGCCTGTAAACGAGTCTTTTACCAATTTTCTTCCCTTTAGCAGTTAGAACAAGTCCACGATACTTTTCATATATCAAATACTCTTTTGCATCGAGTTTCTGAACCATTTTAGTAACAGAGGACGGATGCACTTCAAGGGCATCAGCTATATCGGAAACCCTGGCGTATCCTTTTTCTTCAATTAACATATAAATACGTTCTAAATAGTCTTCCATACTAGGTGTAGGCATGAGAGTCCCCTCCAGAAAATCTATTCGGCATATAGTGATTAATAGTGTACAGTGCAGTTAGAATTATACTATAAAAAACCTTTCCTCTCTACCAGGGCAGGAAAAACAATAGAATAATCTTCCTTAAGCAGGCCGGAAAGTGGCTGTGCAAAAAGTATCTACAGATGAAGAGTGACCTTATTAGCTTAGGCTGAGTTTATTTGTTATCTTCCGGTACACTCCGCGTGTAGTAAAAGCACCTCCTGATTTTAGAACCTGTCTAAAATTGGAGGTGCTTTGTACTGCTCTTATTCGTTTGTCTGACTTTTATAAATCGAATTGGTCCTTATGAATGACCCATTCAATTAAAAATCCTTAGAATAGACTCATTTATAACCCGCATTTTAACTGGGCGTTACAATTAGTGCAAGTGTTACATCCGCCAATATCTTCAACTGTCCCTTTACGGCAGACAGGACACGTATCACCGACTTCACTTCCGTAAGTCACAGAAGTAGATCTGAGGTCTGCAATTGTGTCAACAAGGACCACTTTACTTTTCTGCTCATCCTTTGCTTCTCCACCCGTAAGGTCAACTGCATACTCATCGTTTTCTTCAGCTTTCAGCGTCAATACCTGCGAATCACGGCTTCCATCAACGTAAACAGTGCCGCCTTTTGCCCCGCCTTTATAAAGGCGTTCATAGACACTCTTAACCTGGTCAACCGTATACCCTTTAGGGGCGTTTACTGTTTTGCTTAAGGAGCTGTCTACCCACCTCTGAATAACGCACTGGACATCAGCGTGGGCTTCAGGAGTCAGATCCATGCTTGAAATAAACCATTCAGGCAGGTTATTCGGATCTGTTTCCGGATGCTTGTTCAAGTAATCCTGGAGAATTTCCGCTTTCACTTCGATAAACTTGCCTAACCTGCCGCTTCTGAAGTAAGAGAAAGAAAAGTATGGTTCCAGCCCTGTTGAGACGCCTACCATTGTTCCTGTCGAGCCTGTTGGCGCAACTGTAAGAAGGTGAGAGTTTCTAATTCCGTTCTCTTTTATCCCTTCAAGAATATCTTCAGGCATTTTTTCCATATATCCTGTTTGTGTGAATTTTTCTCTCAGATGATTAGTTTCGTTTTCATTTGAACCTGTAAGAAAAGGGAAGCTTCCCTTTTCTTTAGCCAGTTCAATGCTTGTCCTGTAAGCAGTCGTAGCAATGGTTTCAAAGACTTTATCTACAAGTTCATTTCCCTCATCGGAACCATAAACGGTTTCAGTGTGGATAAGGAGGTCATGAAGACCCATTACCCCAAGGCCGACACGTCGTTCCCCGAGAGCCTGATCGGTGTTCTCTTTTAAGAAATAAGGAGTGGCATCAATGACATTGTCCTGCATCCTTACACCGGTAGCTACTGTCTGCTCCAGCTTTTGGAAGTCAACTTTTTTATTTTCTTTATCTGCCATTTCAGCGAGATTTACAGCTGCTAAATTACAGACAGAATACGGAGCCAAAGGCTGTTCACCACAAGGGTTAGTGGCGACAACTTTTTGTCCGTAAGCAGAAGCATTTGTCATTTCATTGGCGTTATCAATAAAGAAAATGCCTGGTTCTGCCGAATAAGTCGCACATATATTAATTAAATTCCAAAGTTCTTCAGCTTTAATCTTCCTGTATGTTCTGACGCCGAAACCCATTTCTTCCCATTCACGTACATCTCCGTACTGCTGCCATTCCCGATTATATGCTTCCATCTCTTCAGCCGTATAATTTTCAACATCAGGAAAACGGAGTTCATAGTATGACTGGTTTTCAACAGCTTCCATAAATTCTTTCGTAATACAGACCGAAATATTGGCGCCTGTTAAGAAATCGGGATTATTTACAGAATAAGTGCCGCCTGTACGCAGTTTATCTTCAGCTTCTGCAATGACTTTAGGATCAAAGCCGCCTTGGCCCTCGATACTTTTATAATTTACAATGCTTTGATACATTGCTTCTTCCAGTTCGCTTAAAGGAGTAAACTTTAATTTTTCCTGAATCAGCCGTTTAATTTGTGTATCTTCTGTGTTTTCAGAAAGGTAACGGAGAATACGCGGATTCTGCATTTTGGAAATAATAAATTCCAATACATCCGGGTGCCAGTCCGCAAGCATAATCATCTGAGCTCCCCTTCTGGATCCCCCTTGCTCAACAAGGTGGGTAAGCTTCGCGATGTCATCCAGCCAGGAAACAGAGCCGGAAGACTTTCCGTTTACACCTCTGGCAAGCGTGTTTCTCGGGCGCAGTGTAGACCCATTAGTTCCCACACCGCCGCCGCGGCTCATGATTTCCATGACTTGTTTACGGTGTTCTGAAATACCTTCTCTCGAATCTTCCACGAATGGCATAACATAACAGTTAAAATACGTCACATCTGTGTCTGCCCCGGCTCCATACAGCACCCTGCCGGCTGGAACGAAATTCATATTAACTAATTCATAGTAAAACTTTTCAAATGATTCTTCCCGCTTTTCAGGGTCAGTCTCCACTTCTGCCAGACCTCTGGCATTTCTCTTTGCTATTTGTTCATAGTAAACTTCAAGCGGTTTATCAATCGTGTCCAGCGTACGCTCAACTATTCCAGTTTTTTTCTCCTCCGGATCGTCAAGGACTGCAAGAAATTCTTCTTCTACTTGAATTTTGGCCTTGCCTTCATCCCAGTCAAGGTCTGTAACAAAACCATAGCCTCTTGCCGGGAATTTAGGGTCTGCTTTAACTGTCAGTACAACAAAGTCCCCTTTTTTAAGCGTCTTTTTTTCAGTGTCTTTAAACGTGTAACGATCCAGCATAACTAGACGGGACACGCCGCTTTGCTTGCGACTCATGTCTGGTGTGACGGGAAAAACTTGAGGGAACTCTTCAATATCACGGTTGAGCTGCTCAATATTGATTCCCTTTTCTGACATAAAGGTGGTCACTGGCTTCCGCTCCTTTGTATAAAATTCATTGAATGCTATACATCTTGTTGTTTATTTTGATTCAAAAGACGAAGCTTTATTTCTATGAATAAAGCTTCGTCTATGCTTGTTTCAATATATCATAGCAATCTCCAACATTCAATATATAGTGTTCATGAAAATGTTTTACATACTATATATTGATTATTGGACAAAAAAATATGAAATTGTCAACTTTAAAAATTGCTGTAAAAGACAGTATAGTTAAGAATAACCTTTATTTCGCTATTAAAAACATACAAATCAGCGAATTTTGTCAGTTGCAGGTCTCATGGAATATAAAGACCTTTATAGAGGCATTTGCTGGCCAATAAGAAATATCGACAACTTTTGCAGTCTTTTTAAGTTACTCTGCACAAGAAAATATATTACCAGTTTTTTTACCCGGCAACAATATTTAAATCGACGTTTACCACTTAAAATTCCATGCCTCGCTGTCATATTTCTTTTCCATCAGGGCTTTTACCTGCTCCTTCTGGCCGGCTTCAAGAGCAAACTCTTTCAAATGGATATTTAGCCCTTTCTCAAACCCTTTCCGGAACGCCTGTTTTATATCATTCATTGATACAGGGGCCTCAGTTAATTCATTAATAGCTGCTGCTTTTTTATGAAACCCTTTTTGCATCCGTTCCCTCGCCCTGTCACTCTTGTAAAGAAACAAATCAAATAATTTATCAACATCTACTGACCTGATAATCGAGCCGTGTTGTAAAATGACCCCTTTTTGTCTTGTCTGTGCACTTCCTGCGACTTTCCTGCCTTCTACTATCATTTCATACCAAGATGGGGCGTCAAAGCAGACAGCAGAACGAGGGCGCTTTAGTCTGTCTTTCTCTTCCTTTGATCTGGGAATCGAGAATTCAGCCTGAAGGTTCAAGTTTCTGAAACCCTCAAGAAGACCCTGGGAAATAACACGGTAAGCTTCTGTTACTGTGTCAGGCATAGCATTGTGGGATTCAGAAACAATCACACTGTATGTCAGTTCATCATCATGAAGAACACCTCTGCCTCCTGTAGGCCGTCTGACAAAACCGAGACCATGGCCTTTAACTGCCTCCATATTTATTTCTTTCTCTATATGCTGAAAATAGCCAACTGATAATGTCGGCGGATTCCAGCCGTAGAACCTGACCACCGGAGGAATAATCCCTTCTCTGTGCCAGTCCATCAGCTTCTCATCCAGTGCCATATTATAGGCGGGCGACTGGTCTTTTGAATCAATAAAATACCAGGTTTCCATTCTATCTCTCCTGTCCGTATTATATTTTCCATTTGTATATCATAACGAATTCATCGTTCAAACTCAAAACAATAAATATCAACCGTTGCCAACTTAACCTTTTCAGTTTATCATTTATATGGGACAGAAAAGCTCCGGCTTTGCAGCCGGGTTTTTAAATGCAGATGTTTAAAGGAGGGGCCGTATGAGTACATGGTTATTAATCATTTTAACTGCAGCACTTGTTGTCGTTCTTGTGCTCCGGATGAAAAAGCCGAAATATTTAACCACTCTCACACAGGAAGAGTTTAAACAGAATTACCGCAAAGCTCAGCTGATTGATGTGAGGGAAGAAAAGGAGTTTAAGACTGGCCATATCCTTGGCGCCAGAAACATTCCTTTATCTCAGTTAAGACAGCGTGCGACCGAAATCAGGCCGGATAAGCCTGTTTATCTCTATTGCCAGAATGGCACGAGAACGGTACAGGCAGCAAGGATTCTAAAGAAGAAACGAAACGCCGAAGATTTAAACCAGCTTAAAGGCGGATTTCGTAAATGGACAGGAAAAATAAAAAAGTAAACACCGTGAAGTTCAGGCGAAAGCCTTAAATTTATTTAACAGGGTTATTTTCAAAATAAAAGAGGCCTTATCTGCAATTTTTTTTGCAGACAAGGCCTTTTTTGTTTCAATCTTCCCTATGCTTCTTTTTTATAGCGGAGAACAGGCTTACGGGCTGCTGTTGTCTCATCCAGACGGTCAATGACTGTATGATGAGGCGCCTCCTGAACCACTTCAGGAGATTCTTCAGCTTCTTTAGCAATTTGAATCATAGCATCACAAAACTCATCGAGCGTTTCTTTTGATTCCGTTTCAGTCGGTTCCACCATTAAACATTCTTCCACGTTAATTGGGAAGTAAATAGTCGGCGGGTGATATCCAAAATCAAGCAGTCTCTTCGCCATATCGAGTGTCCGCACTCCCAGTTTCTTCTGTCTCTTGCCGGACAAAACAAACTCATGCTTACAATGCTGTGTGTAAGGGGCATCAAAATACGGTTCAAGGCGACGGAGCATATAGTTGGCATTCAGCACCGCATACTCAGAAACTTTACGCAGCCCTGCAGGTCCCATTGTTCTGATGTAAGTGTACGCTCTTACATTAATGCCGAAATTTCCGTAAAACGGTTTAACGCGGCCGATCGACTCAGGAATGTGATAATCAAATCGGTACTTATCCTTGTCCTGAATGATTAATGGAGCCGGCAGGTATGGCACAAGATCCTGTTTGACCCCGACCGGACCGGACCCCGGTCCACCTCCCCCGTGAGGCGTTGTGAAGGTTTTATGAAGATTAAGATGGACGACATCAAAGCCCATGTCTCCTGGTCTGGTTATACCCAGAATCGCGTTTGAATTAGCTCCATCATAATAAAGCTTGCCTCCGGCCTCATGTATAATTTCTGCCATCTCTACTATTTGCTCTTCAAATAACCCCAGGGTATTCGGATTAGTCAGCATAAGGGCCGCTGTATCCTCTCCCGCTATTTCCCGAAGGTGATCCAGGTCCACCAGCCCGCGCTCATTCGATTTTACAGTAACCGATTCAAACCCAGCTACCACAGCAGAAGCTGGATTGGTTCCATGAGCAGAGTCAGGAACTATTACTTTTGTACGCTGATGGTCGCCGTTCGCCTCATGGTAAGCCCTTATAAGCATCAGACCAGTCCATTCACCATGAGCTCCAGCAGCAGGCTGGAGTGTCACCTGGTCCATCCCGGTTATTTCTTCAAGGGACCGCTGGAGTTTATACATAAGCTCAAGAGCCCCTTGTATTGAAGACTCTTCCTGGTATGGATGCAAATGAGCAAATCCAGACAGACGCGCCATATCTTCATTTATTTTAGGATTGTATTTCATCGTACATGAACCGAGCGGGTAAAATCCTGAATCCACACCGTGGTTCCGCCTTGAAAGCGCGGTGTAGTGGCGGACAATTTGCAGCTCAGATACTTCAGGAAGCTCTGGTTCTTCTTTTCTCCTGTGCTGTGAAGGAATTAATTCATCCATATCCATTTCTTCAATATCCAGCTCAGGCAGACTGTGCCCGGTACGCCCTTCTTTACTCAGTTCAAAAATTAAGGCCTGGTTTTTTTCATTCATTGAACTCCCCCCAATACTGAAGCAAATTGATCGATTTCTTCTTTAGTTCTTAATTCAGTCACTGCTATGAGCATGTCATTCTCTTTATTTTCGTAAAACCTTGAAAGGTCAAATCCACCAATAATTCCTTCGGCCATAAGCTTCTCGTTTACTTCTTTTACAGGTTTAGGAAGCCGGACAACAAATTCATTGAAGAAAGGTTTCTCAGTGACCACTTTTACTCCGTTCTTTTCCAGTTGTTTTCTGGCATAATGAGCTTTTTGAACGTTTTGCTCAGCCATCTCGCGCAGGCCATTCTTCCCGAGTGCGCTCATTGCAATTGAAGCGCCAAGTGCATTCAATGCCTGGTTAGAGCATATATTACTCGTCGCTTTATCCCTGCGGATATGCTGCTCTCTTGCCTGAAGCGTCAGGACAAATCCCCGCTGGCCATGATCGTCTGTCGTCTGTCCGACCAGCCTGCCCGGCACCTTGCGCATCAGTTTTTTCGTCACAGCAAAATAGCCGCAGTGAGGCCCGCCAAGCTGGGTTGGAATTCCAAACGGCTGAGCATCCCCTACCACAACATCTGCCCCGTACTCTCCAGGTGGTTGAAGAACTCCAAGGCTTACTGGATTGGAAGAAACAATAAACAATGATTTCCCTTGATGAGCTATTTTTTCAGCTGCTTCAAGGTCTTCAATTTGTCCAAAGAAATTAGGATATTGCAAGATGACACTGGCTGTATCCTCGTTATACTCTGACTTGAGGTGATCTAAGTCGGTCACACCGTCTTTTTCATCAATTTCTATTACCGTCAGGTTCTGCCCTTTGGCACTTGTCTTTAATACTTGCCTTGCCTCAGGATGTACAGTTTTGGAAACAAGAATGGTTTTCTTTTTAGTCTGGCCTGCACTCATCATAGCTGCTTCTGCAAGAGCCGTAGGGCCATCGTACATTGAGGAGTTGGCAATCTCCATACCTGTCAGCTCACAGATCATAGTCTGAAATTCAAAAATTCCCTGCAACTCACCTTGTGAGATTTCAGGCTGATAAGGGGTATAGGCAGTATAAAACTCAGACCTTAAAAGCATATGGTTCACCACAGACGGAATATAATGCTCATATACACCTGCCCCTAAAAAAGATGGATACTCTTTCAAGTGGCGGTTCTTTTCTGCAAGTCTTGTCATTTCCTTTACGAGACTTGTTTCGTCCAGTGCTTTTTCAATATTGAGGTCTCCTTGAAAACGGATCTCATTAGGAATATCTTCAAATAGCTCTTCTAAATGGCTGACCCCAATGGTTTCCAGCATCTCATGCTGGTCTTTTTCAGTCATTGGCAAATAACGAAATTTATCCATATCTCTTTCCCCCTTAGCCTCTTTTATAGAAAGGTGTTTTAACAACTTCAGCTTTTAAACGCCGTTTCCTGACTTGCACCTCTACAATTGTCCCAAGTTCTGTATGCGCTGAATCAATCAGAGCTAATCCTACGTTCTTTTTTAAAGTTGGTGATTGGGTCCCCGTCGTTACAAAACCTATTTTTTCACCATTTTTGAATACTTCATAATCTGTACGCGGAATTCCTTTATCAATCATTTCCAAACCTGCAAGTTTCCGTGGGGCTCCCTCTTCTTTCTGTTTTTTAAGGACTTCTTTTCCGATAAAATCTTCTTCTTTATCTGTTTTTACTGCAAACCCGATACCAGCTTCTATCGGGGAAATATCTTTAGAAAGTTCCTGGCCGTATAAAGCTAGTTTAGCTTCAAACCTGAGGGTATCCCTTGCTCCCAATCCGCATGGCAACAGCCCGTCTGTTTCTCCTTCTTTCAGAATGCTGCGCCATAAATGAACCGCATCTTCAGGCTTGCAGTAAATTTCAAACCCGTCTTCTCCCGTATAGCCTGTTCGTGAAATGAGGACATCTTTTCCCGCGAACGACACTCCTTCTCTAAATTTAAAAAAGGTAATCGCTGAGAGGTCTTCATTAGTCAGCCTCTGGGAAATTTTTTCAGCTTTCGGCCCCTGAACAGCTAATTGAGCATACGCACCAGAGACGTTAACCACCTCTACATCTTCAGTGGCGTTCTCTTTTAACCATTGAAAGTCTTTTTCAATATTGGAGGCATTCACGACAAGAAGAACATTATCATCTGCACGTTTGTAGAGTACAAGATCGTCTATAGTTCCGCCGTCTTCATAACACATTGCTGTATATTGACATGCACCGTTTTTAGCTTTAAGAACATTATTAGTTAGAACCTTTTGAAGAAAAGGAAGAGTGCCTTTACCTTTAACTTCAATTTCTCCCATATGGGAAACATCAAATAAACCTGCTTTCGTTCTTACTGCTTCATGCTCTTGTTTAATTCCAGAGAACTGGACTGGAAGATCCCATCCCCCAAAATCAATTGTCTTGCCATTTGACTCTGAGTAAACCTCGTATAATGGTGTCTGTTTACCTGCCAATGACTCCACCTCCACATTATTATGTACTTCATTAGAACAGACAGAAAGATGCTTTTTATACACTGTTATCCAACACCTTAACCAAAAAAAGACAGGGATATGCCTTTAAACTGGCATATCCCTGTCTTGAGTACCTGAGAGTTTCCCTTTACATGCCGGGCAGGCCGCAAAAAATTAAAAGCCCTGCAGTGCAGGTGTCCCCATGGGTGTTCTGCTAAAAGCAGATCCTTTCCAGAGCCGCGTCCAATAAGAGTCTTTTTGCCTGAGAGATTCACGTCGTGCGCTTGCTCCTTCGGCGACGTTCCGTTTGAGACATCATCAAATGAAACGTTCTCTCCCCTTATTATCATTCGCACAGATAAATATTTTCAGATATATAGTAAATCTTAAAAAAGTGCACATACTACCCTAAAGCATCTTTGACTACTCTTATGTTACCATCTTTCTTTTTTTCAAAGCAATAACCAAGTTTTCACTTTTGTCACTTTACTGAAAATTCATTTACTCAGACAATTTTTTTTACTAGTAAGCTCTATTAATAGTGATGGATGATTTTAAATTGACGTAAAACGTTATAAAGGCAAGGACAGTCCGGTAATATTTAAGTCTACAAAGAAAGGAAGATTGCTTTGCAGCCTCCTATTTTAACCGATAATAAGTGGATTGAAGAATTTACAGAGGCACTTAACCTTCAAAAACCTTTGTCCAGCTGGAAACAGTATAATATGGCTTTTGAAACGGCGCAGAAAAATATGATTTCAGATTTTCAAACGCTGGAAGCCCCTAAACAGCTTCCTCAATTAACTCTCCATGATTACCAGTACGATGCAGCCCGTAAAGCAATAAATGAAATGAACGGCAGAGCTATTTTAGCTGATGAAGTAGGGCTGGGTAAAACAATCGAAGCGGGTTTAATTTTAAAAGAATACATGATTCGGGGCCTTGTCAAAAAAGTTTTAATATTAGCCCCTGCTTCCCTCGTAACTCAGTGGTGTGCTGAACTTAATTCCAAATTTTATATCCCGGCCGTGGAACAGCGAAAAAAGCCCCAGTGGGAAACGGTTGATATTATGGTTACTTCAATCGATACAGCTAAACGTGGGAATCACGCTGAAATAATTAAAAACATCGACTATGATATGGTCATTATTGATGAAGCTCATAAATTAAAAAATAAAAAAACAAGAAACTACCAATTCGTCCGGGAAGTTAAGAAGAAATTCTGTCTTCTGTTAACAGCTACACCTGTGCAAAACAAATTATCGGAGCTGTTTCATTTAATTTCTTTACTGAAACCCGGCTATCTGGGAGACGAAGAAGCTTTTAATGACTATTTTCAGCGCGGGGAGCATTACGGGGAGCTTCAGGAACTCATTCAAAAAGTGATGATCAGAAACAGACGTGATGAAACAGATATGGATTGGCCAAAGAGGATCGTCCAGACAGTTCCTGTACGTTTCTCATCTGACTATCACACTGTATATGAGCAAATCTGCCGGTTAAAGCAGAAAATGAAAGAAGAGTACCATTCTCCACAATCAGGTTTTCTTGTATTGACCTTGCAAAGAGAATTTTGCTCGAGCAGAGAAGCTGTATTTATGACTTTAAAAAATGCGGTTGAAAAAAGAGAAATGCCATCTGAACAGATGAACCAGGAATTTCTTAATATGATGACATCGTTAAATCACCTCCCTTCCCATCCTAAAGCCGATAAGGTTCTGGAACTGATAAATTCCTGGGAAAAAGATGAGAAAGTGGTCATCTTTACAGAGTACCGGGCTACCCAGCTCTACCTGCAATGGTTTTTAGGACAGCACGGTATTCGGTCAGTGCCTTTCAGAGGAGGATTTAAAAGAAGTAAAAAAGACTGGATGAGACAGCTTTTTCAAAATCAGGCACAGGTTCTTATAGCGACAGAAGCAGGCGGGGAAGGAATAAACCTGCAATTCTGCCATCGTATTATAAATTATGACTTACCTTGGAATCCAATGAGGATTGAGCAGCGGATTGGCCGGCTTCACCGTCTTGGGCAGGAGAAAGACGTCAACATTTATCATCTTGCAGTAGAAAATACGATAGAGGACCACATTCTTAAACTCCTTTATAAAAAAATTGGTTTGTTTGAAGGGGTGATTGGTGAACTTGACCATATTTTAGAAAAGTTCGGTTCAAACCATATTCAGAGCCATTTATCATCAATATTTTCCCAGTCTGAGTCTGAAGGGGAAATGCGAATAAAACTTGATCACCTGAGTTCAATCGTATTAGAAGAAGAAAAAGAGGAGGCCACCCATGCAACAAACTGAAATCTGCACGTTCCTTAAAACGTTTTTCTCTGAAAACGGCTGTGCAATCACTGAGAATTCTCCATATTCGATGCAGGTCCAGCTGACAGAAGAACTTGATAAAGCACTTATGAACCGGCCTTTCTACTGGCATTATATAGAAAAAATGGGAGGTCAGCCGAACCTCGCCACATTGAGCTTAAAAACCGATCCAAAAGAAGAGGAGGGAGAATTAATCCATTTCGGATCCCCCCGGCTTCATAAAATTTTTTCCTATGTTATTGAAAAAGGCAGGTTTGGCCAATTTTTCGAGCCGGTTCCTCCCGAAGGAAAGACAGTGCCTCTGAAACCCTGGCTATGTCTGAATGGAAAAATCGTTTATCATTGCCATCAGAAAAAAGAAGAATTTTTTTCAATTGGTCTTAGTCTGATAACCGGGGAGATGTTAAAAGAATTTCACTCTCTTGTTAAAAGCAGCTCTTTAAAAGTATCTATTCCGGATTTCTGTTTTACTTTAACTCCGCTCATAAAACCGGGATCCGGTATTGATCGCATCCACCAGTATCTGTTTCATACGATCGAGAAAGAGAACCATCAATGGGCTGAAGAAGCAATGTGTAAAATGGATAAAGAACTTGCACTCCTGGAAAGGTTTTATGCAGGGACCACCGAGAAACCCCCTTCGTATGAGAAAGAAAAAGCATCAATTACAGGGCTTTATGCTCCTTCAATCCAGTTGGATATTATTAATGGCGGAATTTTTTATTTGCACAATCATCCGTTAACAGGTTTTTCCTAAGAGGAATAAGAAGAGGATGGCCTCAACTGATTACTTTAAGGACAGCCCTCTAAATTTTATATCGTGACATATGATTAGAAGCGTTATCATCGCCCTCCCTCTCACAGGACAAACGTCATGAAACGGTCAGAACTATATGGCATCACCCTCCCCCGCTGTCAAATTTTCAAACACTCTATACCTAACACAAAAAAATCACCTTATCCTTTAGCAAACTAAGGAGGTGATTTTCTGCATGCCATTTTCTATCTTTTTTTAAGCTCTCATTGCTAAATTATAAGTATTATCAGGTCGTACCTTTGCTGGAAAGTCAGTTACTTTTTTTGTTGAAGAACAATTCAACCGCAAATGGTATCATCCCAAATAACCTGTACGAAACCGGAGGTCTGTATTGTTTCTTTTTCTCTCTTCTTGCCTTTCTCTCTTCTGCCGGCTGATCTACATACGAAACAAACTGCTCTGTCATGAATTTTACGTAATCATTTGTTTTCACTCTTATCACCTGCGCTAAACGTTGTTTAACAAATAGTATAGCCATAAACGGGACAAACTAACCATCGTATCGCCTGCATATCATCTCAACAATTTCGTCTACCCGCAGATTTTCAGTATGTACTGTATATTCAGCCTGTTCATATAGCGGAAGACGGCGGTTGAACCGTTCGGACAAAACGGCTGCCCCCTGGGCTGTCAAAGGCCTGTTAGTGTCTTCCTTAATTCTGTCATAAAGCGTCTTAAACGGGGATTCAAGATAAACTGTAAAGCCTTTTTCTTTCATCAATGAAACCGACTCTTCATCTTCAACAATTCCTCCTCCGGTAGCAATAATACAGCCTGAGTCCGTCAATTCAGCAAGCGACACCTTTTCCAACCTGCGAAACTCTTCTTCTCCATGTTTTTCAAAAATAGCCGGAATGGTTTCTCTGGTCTTTTCAACAATATACTCGTCCAAGTCTATAAATACGTAGCCTGTCTTTTCTGCCAGTTCTTTTCCTACCGTCGTTTTTCCAGCTCCCATAAATCCAATTAAATAAATATTTTTCCCAGCCATATTATCCTCCCAATTCAGTCCACTGTTCAAATGTCTTTGATTCTGTATTATAAATGAAAGTAACAGACTTTGCATAGGCATTATGAGTTTGGGCTCTTAAAGAAACAGAAACCAGTTCAGGTGACGGTTGTTCTATTTCATAGAACACCGTCCCCTCATAATAAACAGAGCTCCCGGACAGGCGGCTGCCGAAAGAATTCTTTTCAACGACGTCAGTGACTTCAAGTTTTCCGTTAAATATTAGCTGTTCAAGCTTATATTGTTCAAATTCAAGGGCTGAAAACTGCTTCTCAAATTTGTATAATCCTACAAGATGAATAATGAACATGGAAAAAAACAGAAGGATTAATAATACAATAAATAAAGTAAACCCCTGCTGATTCACTGTCTCTCCTCCTCAGTTCCGCCATTTCTGCCTATAGAGAAAGAGGGATGGATCAGGGACTTCTCCCAAGTTTGTTTATTGCTTGATACTACAATATCAATTCCATAAGGCTTTTCATATACCTGAAATGTCTCTACTCTTTGAAGAAAAACTTCATGCCCTCTTCCCCCTACTTGACGCCTGACTTTATCATTATAGTGCTCATAGTGAACAATTGACTGATCTTCCGGCTTCAGGAGATAGAGCTTTTGCTTATCAGTCCAATAAAGCTCTGTTCCATTAAATTCCATTTGCAAATGGTTTACAAAAAGTAATAATTCTTCATAAGAAAAATCATTGTATTTACCGCCTGCTACTGTCCAGTAATGAAACATAAATGAAAAGACCGATGTCATATAAAGGAAGATAACGATGCCAATCATTAGTTCAAGAAGAGTGACCCCTTGCTCATTACGGCAGATATAACGAGAGACAGTATGTTTGAGCACGGGAATTCCTCCCTTCCCAGTTAAGGCAATATTCCTGCACATGCGCCCCTTTGTTCTTTACTGTTAGAGAATATATTTGCTCCTCTCCTTCCAGCTTTTCAGGAAAACCAGACTGAGGGGCTTCATACTGCTTAAGCATCTCCTTCCGGACAAGCGTAACAGCTTCTCTCTGCTCCCTTATCATCATCCTTTCAGTTTGAACCTGCATAATAACTGGAAACATGGCAGTCATAATAATTGATAAAATAAGTAACGATAATACAGTTTCATAAAGGAAGAAGCCTTTTTCTGATTTAGTCAAAATAGAACCGCCCCCTTAAAAAGTGAAAAACAAGCCAGCATCGTTCCTCTCCTCGCGAAATTCTGATAGTGCCGGATTTCTGTACACCTCCGGACGGAAGAAACCTTAACTCGTTTAAAGCCAATGTACCGGGAACAAACTCAACTCCTTGAGGGCCTTCTCTTTCATGAATCACCTTAACACCTTCCAAAACAACATAAGAAGGCTTGCTGGTTGAAAAGATTACTCTTACACTTCTGCCGTGAGAGATCGCATACATCTGATAATAGTAAAGATCCTGTTCCAAATCCTTCAGAAAATGCCTGTATTCCATTTTTTCTGCCGAGGCCTGAAAGGAAGGAATGCTTATCAAAAGAACAATTGATAAAACAAGCAAAGTAATCATTAATTCAATATATGAATAACCTTTAGAATACCTTTCAGCCGCTTCATGAGCACTCACGGCGTTACCCTGAGAACTTTATCACCTGACAGACGCAATTCGGACCCATCTGGACATACAGTGGATTCTACATATTCACCTTTCAAATCATCTATGGTAGCAGGCAGTTTATTATGCTCTACCTGATATGCGATAACTTGAGTCTTTATCATTTCAATAGTAGCTTCACAACCTTTATCTGAAGCTACTTCCTGATTTTTAGTTAAGTTAGGCACTACGATTAACAGCAGTATCGATATAATGACGAGTACGATCATCATCTCAATTAGTGTGAACCCGGATTTTCCCTTTAATAGCTTTTTAAATTTATTCATATTTTTATCCTCCTCGTATATTATATTTAAGCCCATAATTGAGCTTATAAATTTCTTTACACCCAAGGCTTTTTGATTGGGCGTCTCAAGATATTTCTAGATA
>NZ_FOGT01000012.1 GCF_900111295.1 Salipaludibacillus aurantiacus
CGCAGCCATCAACTCTTCTCGCCGGAAAGGAGCGTGGAGAGCTGACAAAAAGCTGTCAGTGTACACCCTTTTAAATCTCCTAGTAATTTCCATTTTATTACTAGGCTAGTTTCTTACGGCCTTTTTCAGGAAAAATGGGACTTAATAATTTAATACCTGATTAATTGTCAATTGACATACCACCGCAGGACTTAAATGATTAGTGCTCCTTATTATATTCTCTTTAAAAATGAATGATTGGGCTGTAAGCTTATAAAAAAAGCTTGCGGGGAGTCTCCCGCAAGCTGAACATTCTCGCCTTATTCTTCTTCCAGTATCCCGTCAAGAATCGTTGTATCGACGAATCCATCCAGATCAGGATCTTTATCCATAAATTCTAATTCATAGGACGCGTCTGCCCAGGCCTGCAACGCATCAGCATGGGTCTCTGTTGTCACTGCCATACGCTGCCACGCTTTTTCAAGCACATGTTCAGGCAGTCTCGTCTGGGTCAAATCGTAAATCAAGTCATTGACCGTTTCAAGCGTCTCTTCTTCATTATTCTGAGCAAAATCAACAGAACGCTTATGCGCACGTAACGCTTCTTCGACTTTATCCGGATACTCGTCAAGGAATTCCTCCGTGGTCACCATGACGACACTTGCCAGTTCTTCACCAAGAAAGACCTCATTCCATTCTGTGACCACATTCGCATTATGTTCTTCTACAAGCAGTGTTCCCCAAGGTTCAGGCGCCGCTGCTGCATCGATCTGGCCTTGTTCAAACATCGCAACCATACTGGCTGGATTGACTCGCGACTGATGCTCTACTTCCCCGCCAAGACGGTTTGTTTTCATCCCTTTTTCCTGAAGCATAATTTCAAGCTGGACGTTATGCGTGCATCCGTTGCCTGGTGTACAGAATGATTTGCCGGGGAAATCATCTAAACTGTGAATACCTGAATCTTCTCTTGATACGATTAGTGTCGCTCCGTTTGCTGCCGAGCCGATGACGACCACGTCCCCGCCTGATAAATAATAATTAATAGCAGGCCCGGGACCGACATATCCTAAATCTATGATCCCGGTATCCAAAGCTTCTATAAAATCATTTCCATTAGGGAAATTTTGAAAATTTACATCGTCTCCCATCTCGTCAGTAAAGTAGCCTTTCTCTTTCCCTACAATACCGGCCGCATGGTCAAGGTTTGGAAAATAACCGATATTAACTTCTCTGTCTTGGCCTTCATTACCTGAAGCATTTCCGCTTGAACTGCTTTCTTCTGTTCCGCAAGCGCTCATTGCCATGACTGCCGCCGATAAAAAGACTGTACTTAATAACTTTTTCATTTTTCTCCTCCTCAAGTTTCTTCTATGAAGCTTTTGCCAATCCCCAGCGTGAAAGAACTTTTCTTTCAATCTTACTGAAGAAGAAATATTCCACGATTAAACCGATAATTGAAATGATTATCATAATGGCTACAACTAAATCCATATTGAAGAAATCACGGGCGTCCATCAGTGTTCGTCCAAGTCCTCCCCGGCCAATCAGTTCAGCAGCCATAAGCGCCCGCCAGCCGAAGGCCCAGGCTAACCGGGCTCCTGTTAATGCTGAAGGAATGGATGCGGGGAGCATCACTCGCCAGATTAACTCTGTATGGTTGTACCCCATTGTTCTCGCCGCTCTTATTAAAATGGGCTGCACATTTTTAATGCCCATGCGGATATTTAAGGTCATCGCCCATGTTCCTCCGAGGATCACAACGAAATATATGGCACCTGCGCCTCCTTGAAAGACAATTAATGCAATCGGCAGCCAGACAATACTTGGGACAGACTGGAGTGCAATTACTAAGGAACCTAATGTTTCATCAGCAATTTTAGAGACGCCAAGTAATATACCCAGGATCCCGCCAATTATAACGGCAAGGCTAAAACCGATCACAATTCTTTGAAGGCTTTCTGTTAACGCCACAAGAAGAATGCCTGTATCAAATAACCCGATATATAATTGCTCGACAGCTCCCAATGGAGACGGAAATAAGGTCGTTTCCTGTGAATAAATTCTAAATATGATTTCCCATATTGCGATCAGTACCGTAAAGAAGGCTAGCCTTCTTACTATTGAAGTCATCACCCATTTCCTCCTTCATTACTTTTTCAATCTCACCGGCTAAAATAGACATAATTTCTTCTTCCAGTTTGATAAATTCAGGAGAAGAGGGCTTTCGGGGCCGTGGCAAGTCAACAGTAAATATTTTTCTGATGCCGCCCGGACGTGTCCCCATTAACACAATCCGGTCTGACAATAAAATAGATTCCCGGATATTATGTGTGACGAATAATATTGTTTTTTGAGTCTCCTGCCAGATGAACTGAACTTCCCTGTGAAGCATCATCCGGGTCTGTTCGTCGAGAGCCCCGAAAGGTTCATCCATCAAAAGCACTGCAGGGTCCATTGATAACGCTCTTGCTATAGACACTCTCTGCTTCATTCCTCCGGAAAGTTCGTGAGGATAGGAATGCATAAATTTACTTAAGTGAACCAGTTTCAAATACTTTTCGGCATGCTTTTTGGCTTCTTCTTTTTTCATTTTTTTACGAAGCGCGAACGTCACATTCTCCAATACATTTAACCACGGCATAAGAGCCGCTTCCTGAAAGACTACTCCCCTGTCAGATCCAGGCCCTTTTATTTTTTTATCGCCGACTTTAACTTCTCCGGCTGAAGACTGGTCAAGCCCAGCCACAATATTCAGCAAGGTGGATTTACCGCACCCCGACGGTCCAAGCAAAGATACAAATTCCCCTGGATTGACGGTTAATGATATATCTTTAAATACAGTAAATGATCCGTCCTTCTCTTTATTAGGGAAGGTCTTTTCAACCTCTTCAATAACAACCCTTTCCAATCCCATCACCCTCAAAATACTAGTTTATTTATCTTACCTATTTAGTCGGAATTAATAATAGTATAAGTATATGCCGGTGACCTGCATGTGTCAATCATATTTTTTATAAAACCTACAGGAAAGGTAGGAATTTGTTCTGAATCCAAGTAATAAGCCTTCGCCGGAAGTGAACCGGCAGCTTAACAGTAAACCTTGAGTAGACTTTTAGGCCCGCTTCTATTAAAAAGAACATCCGGACAACCTTTAAAAGATTGTTCAGATGTTCTTAAAGATTCCTATTTTTTTATCTCAGCCTTACTCTTATTAACCAGGTTTTGTCCAAGCTTCTTTGCAGACACATTGATTTAAGATGATTTCGAAGTAGCTGACGTCCTCTTCTTGTAATAATCAATTTCCAGTTTGTAAATCTGCCTTCTAATCGCATCCCAATCTTCATTTTCAAGAGAAGATTTTCTTAACTTAACAGTTATGTCAGTTAAACGATCCAAATTGATATTTTCACCAGCCTCCACCTGCTGTTTCAAGTCTATAATTTGTTCTTCTATCTCTTGAGTGGAATCGTCCCAAGAGAAATACAGATTATCCGGCTCAATCTCTTCTGCCAAAATATGCTTCACTTGAAGAACTTCATTTTTCGGGCCTATAAGAGAAATGTCAGTCGCATGCACAGTCACTTCTACCTCTTCGCCTTCCACATCCACTGTTAAATATTTCATTTTTTTGGCTATTTTTCTGTTAAAAATATGTTCCAGCACATAAGACAAAGCGATAAAACTATACCATACCGGTTTTCTCGGGTTATGCACTTCCGGCTCAAAGTCATAGTCATTTAAAATATCTTTGACTTCGTCAAGCACCTCATCATATTTCCCTTTACGGATCATAATGGCAAACTGTTCCTGAGTATGCATTTTTAACAGTCTCGGTAATCTAACCAAAGGGATGACAATAATGAGAAGCATGGATAACGAGCCGAGAATGCCTGCATAAGGAAATCCCATCATGATTTGCTTAATGGTCGATGCCTCGGGGTCTCGATTTTCCAGCTTTAAAGACGTGTAGCCGACTGTCATTGGCAAAAGAATAGCCAGACTGATGGAAACAAGGCGTATGATAAAGTCATCGTCCGGAATGAACGGAATAAACATTTCGGCTAAATCTGGAAAGATAACTGACACAACAATATAAATCCAGTATAAAGAAACAAGCCCCATAAAACTCATTTTTGCATCATCCTGTGTTGGAAGGCGGCCGAAAAAGGTAAGGGTGGCCATACTGAATACTTTACTGAGTGTTTTAGCAATCGCTGTCATAAGAATACGGATATACGGCATATTCTTCACCTTTCCTAAATGAATTAAGTTACGTTTAAAATGTCTACACATAAAAATAATTGCCTGCTTGAGGCTCGCCAAGTCAAAAGAGAAAGCCCGGTATACCCGGACTTTTGGCTCTGTTCTTTACGTTACTTTCCCTTTTTAAATCGTTTTAAATCCAATAAATCTTGTTTATTTTTGGCATAGAATCACGGCATGCCCTAATTTATCCCTGTTGCGGTCTGTAAGCTCCATATGGGCATCCAGGACATCCAGTAAGGCGGCTTCTGCATTTACAGGAATAGGAATAGCCATCGCTTCCTCGTTAAATGCCCCTGTTTCTTTCGCTTCTATTAACTCAATATGTTTAAATGAGGCCCCGCGAATCGCATTAATCCAGTCATTAACCGTAAATAATGAAGAAGCGCCGTAAAAAGACTGTATTTTTTCCCGCTCCTTATCCTCTAAAGGATGGATCACCGACATCTCGTTAATAAGAAGGCAGCCTCCTTTTTTCAGCACCCGGCGCAGTTCTTTTAAAGCCTTTTTCCGGTCGGTAAACGCAAGGACGGATTCTGAAAGTACGAGGTCAAACGTATCAGACTCAAAAGGGAGATTTTCAACAGACGCTTCCTGGACGTTAACTCTTTCATTATTTTCAGATCGCTTTACTGCTTCCTTGGCCATCGCCGAATGTGCATCTATCGCATCCACAACACAATGAAACGTGTCGGCTATGATCCGAGCTGTCTCACCTGTTCCACAGCCTGCATCAAGCACCCTGCTTTTTGAATCAATTGTTACCTCTTCCAGTAATTTGTTAGTTAAAGTGCCGCCGCCAGGATGAGCAAAATTTATTTTAAATGCTGCCAGCATATCCATATAAGAATAGGTTTTCATTTGTCCTCTCCTCCTCCCATAATTTATTCCACAGAAGAGAGAGAGGTGTTACGATAAAAAACAATTTTTAAATTAAGATATATGAAGGTGGGAGTGGTGGGTGTTACTCGGGTGTTACCTGAGTAGCAGAGACGTATCACCCACTAACGTATCAGGTGGAAAACAAGAGAAAACGCATGAAATCAGGAGTGTGTGAAGGGTGGGTGCTACGCGGGTGTTACCGGAGTAGCAGAGAAGTATCACCCACTAACCATCTATGTCCTAAAGTGATTTATTTGTATTGCTGAATGAAAGAGGGCTCTCCTCAAAAGTATTCCTTTTGGGAAAGCCCTTAAACCTTTTATTTCGTGTTTTCCTTTTTGGCTTTTTCATGTAAATCCGTTAATACTTGCCCTTTTTCCTCTTTATCAGGAGATTCACCTAATGGATTAACGCTCACGGTCCGGCTTGGGGAAGCCTGGTTCTGGCTTCGATGCTTTCTTTGTTTTCCCATTTTAAACACCTCCATTAAGTGATAAGATAACCAACCGGACTGACTTTTATTACTGTTCAAACTCTTTTTACATCGGTCGTCCTGTTTCGTTACACCTTTAATGCTGCTCTCGCAAAAGCCCGCTCATTTTTTCATATTCTTTTTGTAAAACGGTCTTTTCAGCCGGGTCAAGCAGAATATCAAACCGTTTGCTTTCTTCATCAATCCCTTTAATGAGCAGATTTTTTAAAGATTTTTCCAGTTTGCTAAGCTCCTCCTCGGCTTGTTTTTCCAGCTGGCTTTCATAAGACCGGATGATTCCGGAGGCCTGTTCTGCTCCTGCTTCGACCACAGCTTCCTTTAATTCCTTTATTTTTCCCTCTTCAAAAAAATCTTTTTTCGATTTGATATAAAGGAGAAACGGATCAACCTCTAAATTAAGCGACAATTCCCCGCTGCCGGTTTCTAAACGGAACGGCGGAACCTTTTCTTCTACAGATAAATAAGGAAGCCGGGCTCTTGATGTTTCTTGTTCCATTTTAAACCAATGAAGACTGATGCGTTTCATCGCATTTTCGAGTCTTATGGCGACAGCTTCAAGCTCCTGTTTTAAAAACTGTTCGCCTAAACTGCGCCATTCCTGTAAAGCGCCTGCCAGCTGGCTCTGCAGCTCTTTTTTACTGGATCCGGTTAAAACAGTCACATTAACCGCTGTCGGATAATAATCATTCAGTACATACGTCATACGTTGCCTTAAATAAAGCGTAAACTGTTCCAGCTCATGAAATATATCTCTTACCGCATGACTGAACGGGGCTTCTTCCACCCGATCCATTTCCTGCTGAGCCGCCTGCTTTAACTCAGCCTGTTTTTCAACCTGGACGGTATGTTCTTCATTCATAAATTGAATCGTATCAAGCATTTTTCCGGTGTAATGATTCAGCTGACTCGAAAGCAGTTTAAAGCTGAGAGATTTCAGTTCCAGGATTGTTTTATCATAAAAATGCGCCTCAAACTCTGAAAAACTTGACTCTTCCCCTTCACCTGACAATTTATTGGCGAGCCCTTCCTTACTTGATACATGGTGCAGCCTCGGACGGGTAATCCCGTTACTTACGAGCTGGTCTCTGACATGCTGTCTGACACCGTTAAGCTCGCCTCTGCTTCCTGCCAGGTCAGAAGCATTAATAATAAAATAGAGTTTGTCCTCGTTAAAACTTTCATTCACCTGGCCCATTTGCTGAAGGAAATAATGGTCTGCTTTTGAAAAAGCATGGTTGTAATACGTTAAATAGAAAATAGCATCAGATTGCCGGAGCTGCTGGAAAGCTAAATTCGTATGGCGGCCATGAATTGAATTCACCCCGGGGGTGTCGACCAGCACAATCCCTTTCTCTGTCAGCGGGCAGTCATAATACATATCCACCTTTTCAACAAGGCAGGCGTGCGTTTCATCCGCCACAAACCTGTTCATTTCTTCGAAGGACACCGTGAGGGTTTCCCCTAAACTGTGCTCCATTTTTTCCAGGCTTTTTCTGATTGTCATCAAATAGTCCGCATTTGTTTTCTGATAACTCGTCACAAACTGTTTCAAAGACGGCTTCCATCCGGCCAACGACTTCAGATCGAGTTTGAGATCGAGGGATTCAGCAACAAAAGCGACTTCTTTTGACAACGCTTCCTCTGTTTTGAAGGTGACAACAGCGGTTTCATTCTCATGGCGGTCTGTCGATTTCTGGACCGTATTTACCGCGGCCGTCGTCGGATGAGGGGAAACAGGCATCACTTTTGCGCCAAGCAGCGCATTAGCGAAACTGGATTTCCCTGCACTGAACGCTCCAAACAAGGATATGATAAATGTTTGGTTTTCAAATCGTTCAATCCGGTCTAACAGCTGCTTCCGGTCTTTTTCAAACAGCTGTGAACGGCTGCCCTCTAACAGCTGGGTTTTCCAGGCTGTAACAGACGTCTCCATGTCCTGTTCCGAAAAACTCTCAGTTTCCACCTCCGCCTCGCTGAACTCCTCATCAATCACTGATTCTTCAGGAAGAGAAACAGTGATAAAGGATGCTTCATCCTGAGAAGATGGATATGGCAGTTCTGCTGTCTGGGCCGCCTTATCTTTAAAAGCTGAATCGGCAGGCAGGTTTTGGAGTTCATTTTCAAGATACACGAGCTGCCGCTCAAATTTTTCCTCAATAGCCGTAATCTGTTCTTTATACGGTTCCAGTTCGTTTAAAGCAAATAGACGTTCCAAAACCGTTTCTTCTTCTTTTTTGTAATGAGCCTCCAGCCCGTCAAGTTTTACAGACAGGAGCCGTTCCGCTTGCGACTGCACGTCTCTGACGATTTGTGCTGTCATCTCTTTCGTAAAATTATACACATAATCCCTGTTTACAGGCCCGCTGTTTACATTATTTTTGAGCCTGTCGGCCGTAATAGTAACATCCAGTTCACCTAGCGCCTTCTCAAAATCATTTTTATTTGAGAGCAGGTGCCGGTCTGTGTTCTGAAAATAGGCTTTGACGTGGAACAGCAGCTGGCTTTTGATTTTGTCCTGAAGCTCCTCGGTTAATTTAGCTAACCGCCTTTCCTGTTCCTCCTGCGTCTTTTTCTTTGAGAATAAGAAGCCTGTTTTAAACCCTTTCTGCTGACTCTCAAGCCAGCTGCGGACCAGTTCAGTCGTCGTGTAAGGGAATAATGTCACGTTCCGGTAAAAACTCCCCATCTCTTCCTGGTACGCTTCGAACATCTCTGTTCTGTAATGACGCAGGAATTCCAGTTCTTTTTCAAGAGTCTCCTGTTTTGCCAAATCTTCAGACTTGTACCCTTTGTCGTCAATCTCCTGCAAAACGGCGTCCACAGCCTCCTGTTTTTCTTCCTGGACACGGCTCATGACTGATTTATAGAACCCTTTTTTTACCTGGGCGTATGAATCGCCTGCAATTTTACTGCTATTATAAAGCAGCCCTTTAATATGCTGTTCCAAACGGCTGAATTCATTAGCCGGATGATCCATTTTTTTCATCGTTGTAAAATAAATGCCGTAGTGGCGGATGCCCCAGCTTTTAAACACGCCCTCCACAGACCGTTTATAATCAGCAAGAGAAATCTCTTCCTCATTATGTTTATCTATCTGGTTAATCACGATGTACACTGGTTTATTTTCCTCTGTCAGCTGCTTTAAAAAATACAAATTTGTTTCTGACTGGACATGATTATAATCCATCACATAGACGATGGCGTCTGTTGTGTAAAGCTGCTCAAGTGTGACTGATTCGTGGCTTTCGTCTGTCGAATCCACTCCCGGCGTATCCACAATACATCCGTTCTCACCTAAAAAGGCAAGCGGCGCTGTAATCGTCATACCGGCAAGCTCGTCTCCGTCCATCCCCCAGTTCCGGACCTTATCCCAGGGAATATCATTGTCAAATCTGATATCGTCCCCGCCTGTTTTTGTATGTAAATTAAGCCCTGTTTCCCCTTGTCTGATTTTTATGACGTTTGCGCTTGTAGGGATTGGACTGACAGGAAGTATATCAGCACTCACTAATCTGTTCAGCAGCGTGGATTTCCCCGCTGAAAAATGCCCGCAAAAAGCAATTTCAAATGTGCCGCTCTCTCTTTTATCTCCGATCCGCTCTAAACGGCTTCGTTCCTCTTCGGTAAACACTAACTCATTTTGGCTTTCAGTCTGTTTCTCTCCAGTCGTTTTCATCATATCCACCTTCCTTACATCTTTTTATAATAACGAATTTTCGAAAAAATGAGAAGGAAAGTAGTCAAATTCTAAGGAAAGCGCTCTATATTTTTTTCAAAAGCACAGTTATAAAAATTGACGCTTTTCTTTTTCCAATAATAAAAGACCCTCATATGGAAGCTTCCATAATAAGAGTCTTTTTCGGCTTAAACCTTAATTGTATTTTTTAAAAACGAGAGAGGCATTATGACCTCCAAATCCGAGAGAGTTAGACATCACCGCCTGGACATCGGCTTTTCTCGATTCATTTGGCACATAATCCAGATCAAGTTCAGGGTCCGGCGTTTCATAATTAATTGTCGGAGGTAAAACCCCGTCTTTCAATGACAGTACTGAAAATACAGCTTCGATAGCACCGGCTGCTCCCAGCATATGGCCTGTCATCGATTTCGTCGAGCTCACACCAAGATTATAAGCGTGAGGGCCGAAAACTTTTTTAATAGCGTTCGTTTCATAGAGATCGTTGTATGGCGTTGATGTGCCATGGGCGTTTATGCTGCTTATGTCTTCCGGAGATAAGCCCCCATCGGTTAGAGCCATTCTCATCGCTCGCTGGCCGCCTTCCCCGTCCAGAGCAGGAGTTGTAATGTGATGGGCATCGCCAGTCGCTCCGTAACCGCATAGTTCACCGTAAATTTCCGCTCCACGGGCTAACGCATGCTCCAGCTCTTCCAAAATTAATATAGCTGACCCTTCAGCAATGACAAATCCGTCCCGGTTTTTATCAAATGGGCGGCTCGCGGTCTTAGGATCGTCATTTGTTGAGAGAGCAGTCATGTTTGAGAAGCCGGCCAAAGTCATTTCAGTAATCGACGCCTCGGCTCCTCCTGCGATCATCACATCCGCGTCTCCTTTTTGTATGACACGGAAAGCATCACCAATCGAATTCGTCCCTGATGCGCAGGCGGTTACGGAACAGTTATTCATACCTTTTGCGCCTAATTCAATCGATACTCTTCCTGAAGCCATGTCCGGAATGAACATAGGAATAATAAACGGACTGACACGTCTTGGCCCTTTACTTAAAAACTTCTTATGCTGTTCTTCAAATTCATCTAAGCCGCCGATCCCCGAACCGATCCATACACCGGTTCGTTCAGCATCCACGTTTTCGCCGACTTTAAGTGAGGCGTCTTCTGCTGCCATTTTGCTCGCAGCGATTGCAAAATGAGTAAAACGAGCCATTCGTCTCGCTTCTTTAAAGTCCATATAGTCTTTAGCTGAAAAGCCTTTTACTTCGCCGGCCACTTTCACACTGTACTTCTCCATATCAAATTTAGTAATGGTGTCTATACCTGATTCACCTTTTTTAATTTTTTCCCATGATGTAAAAGCGTCGTTAGCTAACGGGCTAACAGCGCCGACCCCTGTAACTGCCACTCGTTTATTCAATTCGTTTCTCCCCTTCTTGTTATCATTCAAGCAGGCTCTTATACCATAGTTTTAAACTGCAAAAATTATCACATGGTCCTAATATCTGATATATAGTTTACCTGAAGTCGGTAAGAATTTGAAGTCTCCTTCTTATTTTGTACGCAGAAGTCCCTTTTAATTCCTTTTCATAGAGTTTATAAATGCCGTGGACAGTCGTTCGAGACTTATTTCTTTCGTATTTTTTAAATACAGGTCAGCGTGTTTTAAAAAAGGCTCCTCACCAATGCCGACAGAAAACATAGGAGTCGCTTTAATAGCTTTCAATCCTGCTTCACTGTCTTCGATCGCCGCGCACTCTCTGTAGTCGGCTTCTAATTCGTCTGCAGCTTTCAAAAAAATTTCGGGGTCAGGCTTCATACGGGTAATATCTTTTGCGTTAATTATGATGTCGAAATAACCGGTAATGCCCAGGTTTTCAAGCACAGTCCGGGCATTTGAACTGGAAGAAGCAATGGCCGTTCTGATCTTTTTGCTTTTCAGTTCTTCAAGAAAATCAACCATTCCAGGCAGGGCATCCCCAGGGGCAAGCGTCTGAATATAGTCTATGTAATACTTATTTTTAAGCTCAGCAAGCTGATCAATTTCGTTGTCGCAGTAGCTTTTACTGGAAGGTTTTAAGATTTCCTTCATAATATGTTTCCGGTTCATACCCTGGAGCTGCTGGTTCATTTCTCTTGTAAAGGGCACGCCCTCTCTTTCTGCCACCTTTTTAATGGACAGATAATGAAACTCAACGGTGTCAGCAAGGACGCCGTCCAAATCAAAAATAACTGCTTTCATTTCCGTTGTCCTCCTCTTTCCTTTCATTAACAATTAAGATTTTTGCATATACCTTAAGACAAAACGCTCATATAGAGACCAGGGAAGAAGTGTTTTTATAAGAATCGCGCCTGTGATGCCTTTACCCGTCCGGTAGCGGAACCGCGGGGCAGAATGGCGGCAGATGTCCGTCACAAGTTTGATAACTTTTTCTGGAGCCTCTGCTCTTTCTGTCATTTGCCTCGCGTAAGATTCCATATAGGCCATCAGCCGCCTGTAGTCTTCTATATCTGTTTTGGGCGCGCCGGCGATACCTTTTTCCCAAATGCCCGTCTTAAAGGAACCTGCTTCGACAAGCGACGTATAAACATTAAAAGGCTTTAATTCAAGACGGAGTGACTCGCTCAATCCTTCCAAAGCATGCTTTGAAGCGGCATAAGGCGCAAGACCTGGAAAGCCGGCTTTCCCGCTGATACTCCCGATATTAATTACTTTTCCGTTTCTCGCTTCACGCATCATGGGAATAAACGCTCTTGTCACTGAGGCAACGCCCAGTACATTTGTCTGAAACTGCTTTTCCCATTCAGTATCAGACACCGACTCTAATACCCCTCCCTGGCTGTAACCTGCATTATTTATAAGAATATCTATCCGCCCGAATCTCTTTTTTATAAATGCGTATATGTCCCGTATATCGCTGTTTAAAGTCACGTCGAGTTTTTTAACAGTCAAGCTGCCCTCAGAAATTCCAAGCTTGTCCGCTTCCTCTAACAAATTAGCTTTATTGGACATATTCCTTATTCCTGCGATGACAACATAGTTTTGCTGGGCTAAAGACATGGCTATTCCTCGGCCGAACCCGCTGTTCGCCCCGGTAATCAAAACAATCTGTTTAGTCATCCGGGAGCCTTTTATATGTATCGATTCGAAGCTGCCATTCTCTTTCAAAATCCTCGTCAGGAAGAATCTGTTTTCCTAAATCAGAAACAGAGGTAATCCCTTCTTCCTTGCACCATTCCACACACTTCTTATAAATGTACAGGTCACTTACTTCCGGGTAATATTCCACTTCGATCGTTTGAATGCCCTGCTGGTAAGTAAGAAAAGCTTTCGTGTGGTCTTTAATAAGGACGAGTTCGCCATTTAGTTTAATGACCGGAAGGGGATCGTAATTTAAATCGTCCCCTGTAAAACCGTCCATAATCAGCTTTCTCAGTTTGGTGCGGTTAATATATAACTGGCTTGGCTGCAGCCGGGTTAATGGCGTGCGTATTTTCATAACTCCTCTCTCCTCTCATGATTTACACCTGGATACTACAAGTATAATACAGGGCTCCCTTTAGAAAAACCACGTATATGATAGAATTAAGGAAGACAGCGTCAGACAGGGAGGTGGTTATGGCCATTTACAGCAGACTTTTCGGATTATTGGGAATCCTTTGTTACATAACGTCCATCATTTATTTAATCAGCCAGTTTTATCCAAATGTATGGCTGGTCCATACGTACAGCGTGTTTGGTGCCGTACTCCTGTTCTTTGCTGTTCTGGCAATCACAGGGCTCACACGTGTGGTTGTGTTAACACTTTTAGCAGCAGGTTCATATGTCTTTTTTACTTCTGAAACAGGTTTACAGCCAGTGCTGCACGGTTTCGGACAGAACATGAACCTCTTAACGCTTTTTTTATTAATTCCTTTAATAGGAACGTTTATGTCGACCGCCGGCTATTTATCTGCGTTAAAGGAGAAAGTGAAGGAACGGGAAAGGCAAGGGGGAAGACACCCTTACCGTTTAAGTTATTTACTTATCGCCACTATCGGGGCTTTATTAAACTTCGGCTCTCTGGCGATTGTTAAACGGATCGCTGATGAAAGCTTTTCTTCCTTTCAGGAAAAAAAATTGACTCTGCATATTATGAGAGCTTTTGCTTTTTGTATGCTCTGGTCCCCTTATTTTGTAAATGTCGGGCTCGTTCTTGTCCTGTTTGACGTCTCCTGGTTTGATATAGGCGGGTATGGAATGATTCTTGGAGTCATCTATATGGCTGTAAGCGTAGTGATGCTTCCGCATATTTCATTTGCAGATGACCCTTATGTGTCTCAGGAAAGCACTGTTTCTGCAAGCTATACAGGAGCTTCTTTACATTCATTGTTTATTTTTTCAATTGTGCTGGTAGGCCTGTCATTTTTACTTGATTATCTGTTAGCTGTTAATATGCTGACGGTTGTTTCCTTGCTGGCAGTGGTGCTCCCATTTATATGGGCTGCTTTCTCAAAGATTCTGAGAGCGTTTATACAGGATGTCTACGAACAGGCCGAAGGTTCTTTCTCCCGGTTAAAAAATGAATTAGCCGTCTTTATAAGTGCCGGTTATTTTGGGCTTGCTCTTGCTTATACAGAGCTTGGAGAGATTATTTCTTCTGTCCTTTTCCAAATCTCATTTGGTTCTGTCTATCTTTTTACTGTTTTTGTCATGTTAATCGCCATTCTTCTGGCACAGATAGGGATCCACCCGATTATAATCGTAATCGGAATTGGAAGTTCGCTGACCCCGTCTACATTCGGCGTAAGTCCCCAGTATATCGCACTTACACTTCTTCTTGCGTGGACGATGGCCACACAATTATCGCCATTCTCAGGACAGGTGCTTATGTCATCTAAATTAATGAACACACCTGCTCCAGTGATTGCAAGGCAAAACGCGCCTTTTATCAGTATTTGCTTTGTCATATTGTCGTTAGTTCTTTACAGTTTCCATTTTACCGGCTGGCTATAAGCTCTGGGTGATCAAAAGAAATATCCTGACTGAAATAAAGAAATCGCCTCACCTGGTATCTTTAAAGCATCAGATAATACCGGGGGGGGGATTTTCTTCTTATCCAATAGTTGTTCCCTTTAACGAATTTCCTTTCACCTTCTCAAGAAAGTTTCTCCTACGGGAATAGGTCTCAAGCTGCTCTTTTAAACAGGAGCCGGATCGCTTTTAAGGGACTGATTTATTTTGGCAGTAAACCCCTGTATTGCTTTCTCATCAAACGTCGATTGATCTTCAGTCACCTTCGCTGCTTTTTTAATCATAAGTTTTTCAAAGTAAGACATTTTGGAAAAGATCAGTTCTCCGCCGAATAATCCGCATGCAGAAGCATGGTTTCTAAGCCGGCTCGAGAAACTGGCTTCGAACTGTTTCTGCCTCTCCTCCCCTTCATGCATACAGCACAAATAAAGGGCCAGTTTTTTTGTAAGGAGCACATCTTCGTTAGACATTAAAAAACGGCGCATTTTTCTTGGAATCTGGCCAATATGGATAGACGTGCCGATCACTATGACATCGAACCCATCTAAGGATGGAACTTTTTCTTTCTTAATATTCACCCGGGTCATTTCAAGATTAACGTGTGAACTTACGTATTCTGCGGCTTTTTCTGTTGTTCCGTGACTGGTGGAAAAAATAATGAGCCCTTTCATCTACTCCACTCTCCTTCAATGAGTCAGCCGGCTTAAAAACAGCTTGTTAATTCCATTATCTTTCTTTTTTAAATAAAAGAAACGTATAAAAGTGAGAAAATAATGACAATGCAATAAGGGGGCGGAATGAAGAAAGCCCTGCAAATGCGCTTAACATTTGCAGGGCTGTTAATTAATTTCCGGCTGTCTTATACTCCGAATGTTTTAAGACTGTACGGGGTTTACTGCCGTCTTCATCTTTCATTTCGAGTTCCACTGAGATGGAATTCGTATAAGCAGAAATAACTTTTGCCTTCTTTCCTTTATATTCGCCGGCCACAACTTCTACAGTGTCACCGGAGTTTAACAACGGCTCTTCTTGTTCTGCCATGCTGAATCCTCCTTCGCTGTTAGTTATCATTTAAATTAATAGTAATTGCTACCGAAAGTGATAATAACCCTTGTTCAGCTTAAGGTCAAGAGATTTCGCCAACTTTTAAGTTCTTGAACTGGAAATGGTCATAGCGTCAAGATTAATTTTAGCCCCTACTTTTTTCAAAAAATCAAGACCGAGGACGCCTTCTTCATGAACGTCCGAAATAATTACCGGGAACTGGCTGACTTTCAATGGCCCGACGCTAAGTGAGTCCATCTCTTCCTGCTGGTTTATATCCAGCTTTTCAATACCGAGTTTTAAAGCGAGCTGTTCAGAAATCACTGTTTGAGGCGCACTGGTGTCAATCATCATTCGTTCGGTCGTTTGCACTTTACCTTGAAATTTTAAGCGCGTCTCCGTATAGAGCTGTCCATTAACAAAATCAATTCTTTTCATATCTATCACCTTTTCAGAAAATTCTGTTTCCGCTTTTATTTTAACATGGTTTCAGTAAGAAGCTACCAGATCGGACGGGAAATTTTATATTTTGACCCACTCGGCTTTATCTCCTGTGCTGATTTCCCCTCCTTTAACGACGACTCCGTATGCGCCGCCTTTCCAGTTCTCATACATCGCGTCTTTAAGGCCGGGCAGGGCTTCATCCATCCGTTCACACGGTTTCGTTTCCCCGTAAATTTTAATCACTGTTCTGCCAACCTGCAGATGCCTGCCGCGGGATTTTTCAAGGTTAATTCCTTTAAGCATTAGATTTGCACGCCGTGCAGAAGGGTCCAGATCAGCGTTAAGCTGCTCCATAAGTTCCGACCAGACGTTTTCATCTATGAGGGTTACCTGCCTTTTGCCCCCCTGGTCTTTATTTGTATGTAAGCCCCGGTTTTCAATTAATGTCCCTTTGTCCACTGGATCCATTGGGCCCCGGGCCATTCTTTTTATCCAAATTGCCCTTAATTCACCTGCCATGGCTCATCCTCCAATTCCAATTACCCGTTTTTTTTGTATTCCAATCTACTTAATAATAAAATAGAAAGGACTCTTCATCAATCACTGATAACATAATTTAAACAGAGGTGGATCTGGATTGAATATACGCCTGTTATTAAGCTTAGGTTTTTTTATATTAACTTACACAGCCTTAAATAGCTATATCGGCTGGAATGTATACAAATTTCTTGAAGCGGCCGGGGACTTTAACCGGCCGTGGACACTTGCCATACTGATCGGACTCTTGTCATACACTTATATGTTAGGCTACCGGTTAAAAAGTTTTCCATTGCTTAAAAACATCGGTTCCTGCTGGATGGCCTTTTTCCACTTCGCTATTTTTATCTTTCCTGTTGTAAACCTCGTTGTCTGGCTGCTCGGTTTTGCAGGCCTATCGGGTGAAGGGGTAATTGTTACGGCCGGTTACGCCACATTAATATTATTTTCAGTTTATACAGGAACAGGACTGTTTAATGCTTATATGCCTGCCGTTAAAGAGTACAAACTCACTGTAGACCATCCTCAGGCCCATGACGGCGCTCTGCGTATAGCTGTGGCGTCGGACATGCATTTTGGCGGCCTGTCAGGTAAAAAGCATGCTGAAAGGCTTGTAAGTACCATCAACCGGATGGAGGCGGACCTGATCTTGTTTCCCGGTGATTTAGTTGACGACGACCCTGACTTGTTTAAAGAAAAAAAGATGGACAGGACACTTAAAAAGTTAAACGCCCGTCTCGGCATTTACGCCGTGCTCGGTAATCATGAATATTACGGAGGAAAAATTAATGAGCTGACCAGAATCATGGACGATACAGGGGTAAATATACTGAAAGACGAGATCATTAAATTGGACAGCACCGCTTATATTATCGGGCGTAAAGACAAAACAGACCGGAACCGCCTTCCGGCAGGCGATCTGCTTAATACTGCCGGAAACGATCTCCCAAAGCTTATTATGGACCACCAGCCTGTTGACATCCACTCAATTAAAGAAAACAACGCCGAAATGCTGTTTTGCGGTCACACACACAAGGGACAGATCTTTCCCTATCAGTGGGTTACCAGGAGACTGTTCGACGTCGATTACGGATATAAACAGATAGACCAGCTTCATGTTTTTGTGTCGTCAGGATTCGGATTCTGGGGGCCGCCGGTCAGAATCGGCAGCCGGTCAGAAGTTATGAAAATTGACGTGACTTTTACCGGTTCTCAGAATTATTGTTCTGAAAAGAAAATGTAAGTTTATTTTGGCCGCTTTCCCAGACTAGTGACGCATCAAAGGTTTTTCCATTGTTTTGAAATCCTTTAATAACGTCTGTCTTTCCGTTCTTTAGTAATTTTTTCATTTGGGCACCGCTTATGGGCCGGCTTAAAATTCTTTTAGATACGGTAAACGGACATTTTGAGTTTCGGTAATTGGCGCATCCGTAAAAACTTCCTTTATCAATTACTTTACCGTTGCATTGTGGACAGACACCAAGGCTTTCGGCTTTTCCTTTATACCTTTTGCCTTTTCTTGAAGAGGTAATATCACCCAGAGTTTCAGGATTGAAACTCCACGCGGACGACCGCTGTTTCGCATCTTCTATGATTGAGGAAGACAGGGCTTTCGCCTGCTCTAAAAACCTGTTCATATCTGCCTTCCCCTGCCCAATTTCAGCGAGTCGCTGCTCCCATTTAGCAGTCATTTCAGGGGAAGCAAGAATAGATTCGCCAACGGCCTGGATGAGTGTTTTTCCTTTTTCCGTCGCATACACCTGGTTTTTAGTGACATGAATGTAGCCGCGGTCTTTTAATACACCAATAATCCCTGCCCGTGTCGCTTCGGTGCCGAGTCCTTCTGTCTCTTTCATGACTTTAATTAAATTCTCATCATCAATATGTTTTCCTGCTGTTTTCATAAGAGTGATTAAATCGCCCTCTGTATACCTTTTAGGCGGCTGAGTTTTGCTTTCTTTAGAAAAAGCATCTTTAACAACCCCTGTCTCTCCTTCTGCTAATACAGGCAGGGTTTTCTCTTCACCGCTTGCTTCTTTGGAGGCAGGAATAACTTTTCTCCATCCTTCATCAATTACCTGCTTGCCTTTTGAACGAAAGGCTGCTCTTTCGTCAACAAGGGTGTCGATTGTTGTGTAATTCATTTTGCAAGGATGATGATGGGCCGCAATCAGCCGTTCTGCAATCATACGGTAAATATTTTTCTCTTCAGCCGGCAAGGTGTCAGGTGAGACAACCTGTTCAGTAGGTATGATGGCATAATGGTCTTTCACTTTTTTGTCGTTGACGTATCTTTTAGAAGATTGGAGTGATGAGACCGGTACAGGAAAAAACGGCTTAAATTCGGCCATTCCTGAAAATTTATCCAGAAGACCGGGAAACATCGCCGCTTCTTCTTTTGTTACGAAGCTGGAGTCCGTTCTCGGGTAGGAAATGTACCCTTTCACATAAAGTTTTTGGGCAATATCCAGTGTTTTCTTTGGTGAATATTTAAATCGTTTATTAGCAGCCGCCTGTAAGGCAGATAAATTAAATAAATAAGGGGGATGAATCTCTTTTTCTTTTGTATGGACCCCAGTCACTCTGGCACGTTTTCCTTTACAGAAACGAGCGATTTTATCAGCTGTTTCAGGTGTATCCAGCCGCGTTTCCCCTTCTTTATGCCAAATCCCTTCATATAATTTCCCTTCTACTGAAAAAACAGCTTTCACTTCCCAGAAAGGTTCTGGTTTGAATATCTCAATTTCCTTTTCTCTTTTAACAATTAATGCGAGCGTCGGTGTCTGTACTCTTCCTGTAGAGAAAACATCTTGTGCTCCTTTTTGCTGTAGAAGGAGAGTGTAGGCTCTTGATGCGTTCATTCCTACCAGCCAGTCAGCGTATGCTCTGCTGATTGCTTCGTGGAATAGCGGCCTTGTGTCTTCTTCATTCTTTAACTGTTCGAACCCCTTTGTAACGGCTTTGGGCGTAAGTGATGAGATCCAGAGCCTCTTTAAAGGTTTTTTATTATGCGCCTGCTGCAGGACGAGGCGCACAATCGCTTCCCCTTCCCGCCCTGCATCCCCGGCAATAATCACCTCAGAAATTTCAGGACGGTGGACAAATTCTTTTATGACTTTGAAAGCTTTCCATTTGGTTTTACTTACACGGTATTTAAACTCAGGAGGCACGATCGGCAGGGTTTCGAGCTGCCACTTTTTCCATTTTTGAGTATATTCCTCCGGGGGTACGAGCTCACAAAGGTGGCCTACCGCCCACGTAACGGCCGCCCCTTCCGGAAAAAGCGGGCATGACTTTATTGAGATATACTCTTTTTTTCTGCTCGAAGGAAAAGGCGCAGCAAGTTTCGCTGCCTGATCAGGCTTCTCAGCGATGATTAACTTCATGAATTATCACCTGTTTCTAGTTTTGTGGTATGTAAACTTTTGGAGGAAACTGGAGAGGAATAAGGGGAACGTACGTTTTATTTTAGCACAGCCAGGCCGGGAAAAGAAAGGAAAAAAAGGTGTAAAAAAACTAAAAATAACAGATCGTTAAATAGCTTCTTTGATTGAAGAATCTAAATGAAAAGACTTAATGGATTAAGTACCTCCTCAAAATTCAATTTAACTTACTTTTTATGAATCATACAGTACAAGCAACGCGTACTATAAAATAAATGCTTTTGTGAACGAAGGTGAGGACACCCAGAGGATAAGCGACGTCTGAAAATCCAATTCAACGAAGCTCAAGGCTGAGTTGAATTTAGCTGAAGACAAGCTCCTGGGAAAGAGTCCGCCTCGCGGACTGAAATTACTGTTTTTTTAGAGTTAGTCTCTTTAAATACAAAATTTAAATCCGAAGAAAAATACTCTCCGGATCTAAATGGTTGCTATTCTTTTTGTAACAGCTTCTTCAATCTTCCTGCTCTTTCACCAGATACGTGTATCCATCGTTCTGGGTCACTTTTTTCTCTTTTAACAGTTTTCCCATCGCCCGTTTAAAGGCTGCTTTGCTAAGGTTTAAATAATCCCTGATATCCTCGGGAGAAGATTTGTCTGTCAAAGGAATTTTCCCGCCGTTTTCTTTTATACGGGTCAAAAGGAATTCGGCATCCTCATCGCGGCTCTCTAATATAAGCGGTCTGAGGGAGATGTTAAGTGTGCCATCCTCTTTGACCGCAATAACTCTTCCTTTCACCCACTGGCCCAGCCGGGGCTCCTCTTTTCTTTCTGAATGATGGATAAACCCTCTGTAACCTTCTTCTGTAATAATGAAGGAACCAATTTTAGCCGCTTTGTACACATGCCCGCCTGCCGGCTGATTCATAAGCTCTTTCGGAGCCCGGTCTCTTTCCTGATCGATAATTTCTTCTGTGACCGGTTTAGCCGTCAGCTTTCCCCTTCGGTCGTGGTCAAGGCGCACAAAAAGATGGTCTCCCCGCTTCGGCCATACTGACGTATGAAGCGGCAAATCATCTTTTGACACGAGCACGTCTTTTGGAAGGCCGATATGGATAAACACACCAAGCCTGTCAACCACATCTGCCACTTCCACCCAGCCGTATGAATTAAGGCTCACGTCGGGAAGAGTTGAGGAGGCAGTTAACTGGCCTTTTTTATCCTCGTAAAGAAACACAGTTACTTTATCACCGGAATTCAGCGCATCGGAACCTCTTTCTTTTGGGAGACGCACGTCATTTTCCAGAATATAAGCTGTTTTCGCATCTTTTTTTACGGTTAAATCAACGATCGTTCCAGGTTTTAATTGGCTCATATTCATCCTACCTGCTTTCCTGATATAGTCATTAACACTTTTCCCATTTTAAACGATATAGAGACATTAAAAAAGAGGAAAGCCGAGCTCTCCTCTTTTTGTGCCGATTAAATCAGCAAATTAAACAGATTCTGATCCTTATTTATTTCAATATAAGAAAAACCGTTCTTTTCCATCCGCTCAGTGAGGGAATAATAGTCTTCTTTATTTTTCAGCTCTATCCCCACAAGGACAGGCCCTTTATCCCTGTTATTTTTCTTTGTATATTCAAACCGGGTAATGTCATCCGTTTCACCGAGCACTTCAGCCATAAACTGGCGCAGTGCCCCGGCCCGCTGCGGAAAGTTAACGATAAAATAGTGTTTAAAGCCGTCATAGATTAACGACCTTTCTTTAATTTCCTGCATCCTGTCGATATCATTATTACCACCGCTCACAATGCAGACGACCGTTTTTCCTTTAATCTCTTCCCGGTAGTTATCCAGTGCAGAAACAGGGAGCGCACCGGCAGGTTCAGAAACTATCGCGTTTTCATTATACAGGTTAAGCATGGTTGAACATACTTTGCCTTCAGGGATGACAGCTATATCATCAATCACGTCTTTTGCCACTTCAAAAGTAATGTCGCCCACTTTTTTGACTGCAGCTCCGTCAACAAATTTATCAATTTTATCAAGGGAAACGACTTCCCCTTGATCTAACGACGCTTTCATCCCCGGGGCTCCCTCAGGCTCTACCCCGATTACTTTTGTTTTGGAACTGATATTTTTAATATAAGAGCCGACACCGGAAATGAGCCCTCCGCCGCCAACGCTCATAAAAATATGCGAGATCGGCTCATCAATCGCTTCAAGGATTTCCATGCCGACTGTTCCCTGGCCTGCAATTGTCCGCAGATCATCGAACGGGTGAATAAACGTCATCTCATTGATTTCGCAGTATGCCATCGCTTCTTTAAAGGAATCATCAAATGTGTCACCCGTGAGAACTACTTCTACAAACGGCTCTCCGAAAAATTTAACACGCGAGACTTTTTGCCGGGGCGTGGTGCTAGGCATAAAAATTCTTCCCCTCACACCAAGCGCTTTGCATGAGTATGCCACGCCCTGGGCATGGTTACCTGCGCTGGCGCACACGACGCCGTTTTGAAGCTCTTTTTCCGATAAGCTTTGCATCAAATTGTACGCCCCGCGCAGTTTAAATGAGCGCACCACCTGAAGATCTTCGCGCTTTAAGTACACGTTCGCTTCATATTTTTCAGAAAGGATCGGATCCTTTTGCAAAGGAGTGTTCACCACAATGTCCTTTAACACCTGATGAGCAATTAAAATATCTTTTACCTGTACGGTCTGTTTCATTGTTTTCTCCATCTCCATAACCCTTTCTACGTTCAGAATATTAAAACTAATCGTAACATAATCTGACGGAAGAGAAAACAATGTTTTTACTGGGTTTTAAATAATATTGTCTGTTATCAGTAATGCCTGTCCGTTAGCGCAGGGAAAAGTTTATTTTTTCCGCTGTGCTGGATATCAACATTTACCTGCACTTCTCTGAGACTCTCTTTTGTTAACTCAAGAGCGCCATCTGTCGTATGCGCATGCCACGTGTCGGGGTCTTTTTTATAAAGTTCATTATTAAGGTGGTAAATATCCCCTTCTATTTCTAACGCTTTTTCATACGTCAGGCGGATTTCTTTTTCAATGACTTTGGCCGTTTCCTTATGAAGAAACTCTTCAGAAACCTCCTGATCCAATTCGATTACCCCGCCGCCTGCATCCACTTCTATATCAAAAAAGATGTCCTCCCCCTCAACGTGGGGAGTAATTTTATGAACAGGATTTTTCATCATAATAACAGCAGCAGGCTTCCCCTCTTTAGAGACAATTACAGGGGTTCTCTGTGTATCGTCCTGCAACCACCTGAGCCCTACCATATCGAGGTTTTCAAGTGTTCCTTTATAATCTTCTCCGTAAATGACTGTAGCACCTTGAATTCTGAGGGTCGTTTCAGTTTCTGCCTGTGTATGCCAATTTTTCTCTACAGCGACAGACGGAATGTTTGCAGATTTACCCGGTTCATTAATATTAAGCAGAAAACGGTGCTTTCTTATTGGTGCCACATAAGAGCTCTGAGAATAACTGTCCCTCGGGTCACCCAGCTTTCCAAGTATAGGAGAAGCATCAAGAAAAGGGTACACTTCCAGCACACTGGACACATCATCCAGCGTAGAAAAAACCCATGGGGTATGGCGGATTTCACTAAACCTGAGAAAATCGTCGAGCAATTCGCTCAACCCGTTTTCAATAGCACTTTCCGAAAAAACGACAGCCGCCAAATGCCCCCAGTATATTCTCTGGGGGGTGGTCTTGTATAAGTTGTGAATAGCGGTTACCGGCGTTCTTCCCCTTCCGATTCCGACGATTGTCTCCTCTTCCTCCTGGCTCTCTATTTCTTTAGCTATAGTCGCAAAGTTCAACACTTGCAGGTGAATAAGAAATTCTCCGTCCTCATAATCCAGTCCTACGGCGTGAACATAATACATTCTCTCCAGTTCGTTGGCATTCAGACAGCCAGTCAGCAAGATGAGCAGCAGAAAACTGATCCAGATTTTTTTCATTCGTTTCATCTACTTCCTTGTATTGTCTTTTGTATTCATAAAGTCCGGGCGGAACCCTTTGTCTCTCCAGGATGACCGGAATATATTATCAAATACATCCCTGATGGAGCTGACAGGCGAAAAAGGCGCTAAATAAGGAAGTCCGTAAGACCTTATGTTCGCTACATAATATAGTATAAAAAACGCTGAGATTAAAAATCCGAACAAACCAAGAAGAGAGGATACAGCTACGACTAATAATCTTAATAAGCTGAACACACCGATCATAGACTGATTGACCAATGTAAACGTGGCAACAAGCGAAGTGGCAATTATAACTATGATCCCGGGGTTAGTGAGCCCTGCTCTAATGGCCGCGTCCCCGATAATCAGCCCTCCCACAACAGTGAGGGTCTGCCCGATCGCAAGCGGAAGCCTGGCTCCCGCTTCTCTGAATAACTCAAACAACCCCAGCATCACAAACGCTTCGATAGCCGTCGGCAGAGGCACCCCTCTTCTGGCGCTGGCAAGAGTAGCCAGTAAAAGTACCGGAATCTGATCTTGATGGTAAGTCGTGACAGCAACCCAGAACCCGGGCAGAAAAATCGCCAGAGACAGGCCCACCACCCTAAGAAGACGTTCAAAACTGCTGTACAAAGGAATTAACTCCGAATCTTCCGCACTTTTAAGCAATAAAAAGATATTGACCGGGCCAATAAGTACAATCGGACTGCCGTCCAAAAGGAGAAGAAACCGCCCTCTGAGAAGGGCATTTGCTGTGAAATCAGGTCTTCCGGTGTACTCAAGGCTTGGAAGTAAACTCATCTTATTCTGCCTAAGCATTTCAGTTAACTGGTTAGAATTCAACAGCCCGTCTATTTTTAAGTTAGCTAGTCTGGATTTTATATCCGAAAGGACATCAGGATTAATAATATCTTCCATATACATGAGTCCGACGCTCGTGTTCGTTCGTTCCCCCACTTTATACTCTTCATATTTTAATGATTCAGAAGGGATCCGTTTTCTAAGAAGAGCTGAATTAACTTTAATATTTTCCACGAAACCGTCTCTTGGCCCCAACACAGACACTTCTGTATTTGTTTCTTCAGGATCCCGACCGGGTATTTTCGAAATATCGACAGACAGAGTTAATTGGGCAGTTACAAAATAAAGTACAAGGGAGCCACGGAATACTTTCAGTGATAAATCTTTTCTCTTTATTATTTCCTCTGTAGAAGAAAGCCTTAAATCTTCGATTAACCTTTCTTTATGATAATCCTCTGCAGACCGGAAAAAAGTATCCAGTCTGGGCACCACTTCATCATCAATCAATTGAGTGTCAACCAAACCTTGTGAGAAAAAAAACAGAACGGTCTCTTTCAGGCCATCAGACTTATCAAACGACATTCCCTGGACAGTGACATCGCCGCACCCCCTGAATACTTCCCTGATCGTTTCTTCTGTAATCGTTTCTTCTGTCCTGCTTTCACCGGTTGATTCACTGGAGGGAGCCTGACTTATTTTTTTCTGGTTGTTTTGTAATATCCAGTTAAGCAGTCTCATGGGCTTTCCCTCCCTTCTGTTGTTTAGGAATAAATGAAATAATAACCAGCACAATCGTGATTAAAGCAAAATAAATCACTACGCCGGGAAAAAATAAACCTCTCATAAAATCTAAATACTGCATATCATTTTCAGGAAGTTCGCTTAAAATTAGAATAATAATGTAAAGAGACGTCATCATTACAATTTTGGCTTTTTGGTTTTTTATCGGGATCATTTGTGTAATTAAATACATAAGAAACGAGACTCTGATAAACGTCCCGGAGATCCACTGGTAGATGGCCAGAAAATCAACAGATTCTATAAAACGGCCTAACGTGATTAATGCCCACTGTTCATAGGCAGGAAAGCGCAGCCTTGCAGCTTCGTCTGTTCCGAACTCCGCTATCCCTGCAGTGTACGGACCGATCGTAAGCATGGCCAGAACTAAAGTTAACAAAACCAGCTGCCAATATTTAAGCGGATTTTTTATTCTGTGATTAATAAACAGGATAACGACGAGTTCACTGAAAGCCGAGGCCGGATAAATCATCCCAAGAAAAACACGGGGATACCCGTGCTCCAGTACAGGAAGGATAAGAGAATAATCCTTATTGGGAATATTGGCAGCCGCAACAAATAGGCCAAGTAAAACAATAAAGGGTAAAAGAACACCTGCCAGAATGGCAATCGTCCTTAAGCTGCTGAGACTTGTAAACAGACACAGTAAAGCTAACGCTCCAATAATAACCAGTTCAGGAGTGAGAGGAAGGTAAGTAATCCGGGTCCACTGCCCAACTTCAATAAGAGTCGTGGCGGACAGAAGCACTAAAACAGCCGCGGCTGAAAAACGGATGATGACAGATACAGCTTTGCCTGCTCTTTCTTCAAGCCAGACATTAAGGGAAGTTCCGTCCATTTTCTTTAAGACGTACCAAATAAGCACCAGCCAGACAGTATGTAACAAAAATGCAAACAATACAGACAGCCATCCGTCTCTCCCTGCTGTTTCGTATAGCTGAGGTAGAACAGTAACATGGCTTCTTAATCCGATACCAGTTATTAAAATAATGATTAAATATAACCTCGTAATTTTATCCCGGTCCATCCTTCTGCCTCCTTTCACCTCACTTAACTGGTATTCTTGCCTGTAAAGGGGAAAATTATCAAAAATTCTCAATTAAGCTTTTCAGGTGATTCTTTCTCGGGTATGCTGACGTTACAGATAAAATAATTAATCCGGAGGATATGCAAATGACAAAATGGGCTTTTATCTCAGACTTTGACGGCACGATATCTAAAAAAGACTTTTACTGGATTATTATTGAGAAGTATTATCCGGAAGGGAAGGATCTTTTCCGGCGCTGGAAAGACGGGGAATTGAAAGATATCGAGTTTCTTTCACAAGTATTCTCTTCGATCCATCAGGACGAAGAACAGACGCTCAAAGACATTCACGATATTCCTATTGACGAACATGCGGTACCTTTCATTAATAAAGTCCAGGAAAACGGTGCGGACTTTTATATTTTAAGCGCCGGGACGGACTTTTATATAAATGAGATTCTTTCAAAGTACGGAGTGGCTGACGTCCGCGTCTTTTCGAATAAAGGCTATTTTAAAGAAAAGAATGTGTTTATGGATATTGATCCTGGAGAGTGGCATTATTCTGAGCGTTACGGTATCGATAAATCACTCGTGCTGAGGCGGATTAAGGAAGACTATGATTTTGTGTTTTACTACGGGGACAGCGAGCCTGATTCCCACCCCGCTGAATTTGCAGACATCACTTTTGCAAAAGACGTGCTTATAAGGATATTAAGAGAAAAAAATATTCCTTGTATTCCTGTGAGGGATTTTAAAGATGTTGAGCGGTATTTGAAGGAAGAGGGCTGGTTAACCGATGGCTAAACAAGGTATGAGCATACCAATTCCTGATATTTTGGAAATCGATCATGGCGCCTTAATGAACCTTGAAACGATTTTATTAAGACATGACTTTCGTAAAGTCGCCATTTTATTTGATGAGTACAGTTCAAAAAACTATGAGCCGTCAATCATCGGTGCCCTCACGGATATTCATGCCGATACGTTTACGTTTGGTCTGTCGTCTGATATTCATAATCTGGTTACCCGCGCCTTCGAGATGGAAAGATACGATGCGGTGCTTGCCATGGGCGGCGGTTCCATCATAGATTTCGGGAAATATATCGCTTTTTCCAGGCGCAGCCCGTTTATCAGCATCCCTCTTTCTCCCTCTAATGATGGCTTTGCGAGCAGCAACTGCTCGCTCGAAGTAAACGGTAAAAAAACGACCGTTCCGGCCCAGGTGCCATTTGGAATCATTGCGGACTTAACTATTATAGAAAAGTCTCCGGAACCGTTCATCCTGGCAGGCACGGGGGACTTAATGTCCAACATTACTGCCCTCTATGACTGGGGATTTGAAGAAGCACACGGGTACAGTCAGGTCAATGCTTTTTCAGCGATGCTGAGCAAAAAAGCGGTAAACAGCTTTATACGGACTCCGATGACCGATTTAAAGCAGCCGGTCTTTCTAAAAGAGCTGGTCAGTTCGTTAACGATGGGCGGGGTCTCAACTGTCATCAGCGGGAACAGTGCGCCAATAAGCGGTTCGGAGCATATGATCTCCCATGCGCTTGATAAAACATCGCGAGAGCCGCAGATGCACGGTCTGCAGGTCGGCGTATGCACTTATTTAATGGCTCTTGTCCATGAACACCGGGTGGAAAGAATGGTTAAAGTATTCAGCCGGACCGGTTTTTTCGACTACGTAAAAGAACTTCCTTTCAGCCGGAAGGAGTTTAAGCGTGCGATTGAAATGGCTCCGTCTATCAAACCGAAGCGTTATACTTACCTTCATGAAAAAAAATACCGCGATAAAGCTTGCGACTTACTGGAAACCAATCAGTTGCTGAAAGAAATCATTAAAAACCCGTGACTCAAGTCACGGGTTTTATCGCACACTAGCCAAGTGGCTGTATACATCTTTCAGGCATGAGAAACCTTGTTTTTCCACTTTAGGGATACACTGCGACCAGATTTTTGCAGCCATCACCGCATCATGATAGGCATGGTGACGATTCGTTAAATCGATCCCGTAATGAGTACAGCATTCCTCCAAGGTTGTTAACTTTTCCATGGGCTTGATCAATTTAGTTAAAAAAGACGTGTCAAGTATGCGGTGTTCGAAGCGTGTTTTAAATAAGGACCACATCATATGCTGCATAAACTTTGCTTCATGACCCGCGTGGTGTGCGACTAGCGTATCTTTTCCTGCGAAATGAAAGAAGGCATGGAGCACTTCTTCAGGAGACGGGGCTTTAATTAATTCTTCGTGTGAAAGATGCGTAATCTTTTGAACCTCATCTGACGGAGGCTGCTCAGTTTTAATGAGCGAATAAAAGGTTTCATGTTCCAGCACGTGAGTTCCTCTTACCTTTAGTGCCCCTATAGATAAAACGGTATCCCCTTTTTGCGGATAAAACCCGGTAGTTTCTATATCGAAGACAGTGACGGGCAGGTCTGAAAAAGGGATAGATAGATGGTCTTTTTGTTTGAGAGCTTTTTGCAGCCTCCTAATATAAGCTATTTTGGCCGGATCTCTCTCGCTCAATCCGTCAGTATACCTGTTTTGTGTCATCATGCCTGACAGCTGTTTTATCCACGATCCCATCGTATTCATTTGCGATGCCTTCTTTTTAACGCCGCCGTTACGTCTTTCATAAAAGCAGTCCCTTCTTTCATCCAGAGCTTGATTTCTCTTTTTTCCTCTTTAGAAAGTTCAGTTTGGTCTATTAAATGGATAAGGCTGTACCCTTTTGAAAGGTCTGCTTTTCTCATGCGGTAATTAAGCATTTTTTCAACTAATGGCTGCACAGATTTAAACTGCTCTAAATGTGCCGGAAGACACTGCAGGCGTGAAATCGTTGACGTTTCCAACCGCTGTTCTGAAAAGGCTAATAACCTGGCTCCGTTTACAAAGGGAAAGAGCACAGTTTCTTTAAAATCCAGCAGCCCTTTCTCTTTTCCCGCTTGCCTGGGTAAAATGTTACCGAGCATCCCCACTCCTTTTTTTATATACTGCACATTATCCGTTAACCTTGTTATTAGACCAGGATTAGCAGAGAGGCTCTTAAACAAGTGCTGCTTTAACGTATGAAGCGGCTCCGGATCGCCGAAGAGCACTCTGGCGTCAAAGAAGATAGATACATGTCTTAAACTATCCCAGTCTTCCTCGTCAAGCCAATCAGAAATCTGCCTTTTCCAACCATCTTCAGAACGATTCCACACCGGATTATCCGACATGACTTTCCCTTCACATTTTTCATAGCCGCAAAGCGCTAATCCATGGACAATTTCTTCGCCTAATTCTAGAAAATAAGACTGATGGTTTCCAGAACTGCTAAAAACGATCCCGTGGTCCTGGTCGCTCAAGTATAACTGTTCGCTCCTTCCGCCACTCCCCATGACAAAGAAAGCAAAGTGAGCAGGGGCTTTTCCCCGCTCACTTTCCTGCCGCTTAACCGCAAGCTTAACGACAGCGCACATGATCTCGTCATGAAACTCGTTTAACAGCTGATGGCTGAAACGGTATTTAAGAATATTTTCGTCTTTCCAACGTTTAATATCTTTATAGGACATCACCGTATCATCTATAATTGAAATAGCCATTACGCACTCGGCTTTTCTTTCTGGTCCTCTATGTTACGAATGTCTTCCGGATAACCGTAACTTCCGTGTTCACTCAGATCCAGGCCAATGATTTCTTCTTCTTCAGTGACACGGATGCCGCCCATGACTTTATCCATTACTTTTAAAATGATAAAGGCCGCCGCAAAAGCGTAAACCCCTGATACAGTGACCCCGATAAATTGAACCCCCAATTGAGTGAAACCTCCGCCGTAAAAGAGTCCGGCTGAGCCTCCATTCATCTCTGCCAAAGCAGTTGTAGCAAAAAAGCCGGTTGATAACGTCCCCCAGATACCCGCCACACCATGAACTGATAAAGCAAATATCGGATCATCTATTTTGGCTCTGTCAAAGAACACCATGCTGAAGTGGACAATAAATCCGGCGATAAGTCCTATAATAACTGCAGCCCACGGTGCAACAAAAGCAGTAGACGCTGTAATGGCTACCAGTCCGGCTAATGCCCCGTTTAACATGGTTGGAACATCTGCTTTCCCAGTCACCAGTGACACGATCAGCATAGCAGCAACTGCCCCTGCTGCAGCTGCAAGCTGGGTTGTTAAGGCCACATAACCGAAGAATGCTCCGTCAACCTCAAGCGTGCTTCCACCGTTAAAACCAAACCAGCCGACCCATAAGATTAATACGCCTAAAGCAGTGTACACCTGGTTATGCCCGGCTAAATCATTGGAAGAACCGTCTTTATTGTATTTGCCGATACGTGGTTTTAAAATAATGGTCGCAGCAAGTGCAGCCATCGCACCGGTCAAATGAACGACCGTTGAACCGGCGAAGTCCTGTTTCCCAAGCCCTGCAAGCCATCCGTCTCCCCAAATCCAGTGAGCGACAACAGGATAAATAAAAGCTGAAAATAAAATGGCAAATATGATATAAGCTGATAATTTCGCTCTTTCGGCAAATCCGCCAAATGCAATCGTTAAAGCAATAGCAGCAAAGGCAAGCTGGAACATAAAATCAACCGAACCTGCAAGGCCGTCTACTACAGAATTAAAATCGCCGTAAAAGAAATCAGATAAACCTATAAATGCATTCCCTTCCCCATATATAAACCCGTAACCTACTGCCCAGAACACAAGCGATGCTATCCCTACTGTAAATATCGTTTTTCCAGCTATGTGTCCGGCATTCTTCATTCTTGTCGATCCTGCTTCAAGAAGAATGAATCCGCCTTGCATCAGCAAGACTAAAGCGAAACACACAATAATCCACACATTATTCATTAAAAAAATCTCATCCATCTTTACTCACTCTCCTTGAAATTATTTAGTGTCAGTTTATTTCCCAACTGATCATAAACCTCAGTATACAGACAGAAAATTCTGAAACAACCAACTTGTCAGATAATATGACGCACTAATTTTTGAAAGCGGTTTCCAAAAAACGTAAAAAAACAGGCGGTTTCTGCCGCCTGCTTACTAGTTAACTTTTGATTTAAGGTAAGTCTTTCTTTTTCTGTTCAGCCATACCTGCTCAATATAGCCGGTTCCTAACAGAACCCCTGCCACTATAAAAATAAAACCTGCCAGCTGAGTGACATAAACCGCTTCTCCAAGCAGGAAAAACGAACCGATCAAGGCGAAGAATGGTACAAAGTTATTAAATATAGCCGTCTGTCCGGCTCCAATATTCTGAATCGCTGCATTAAACAAAATATGCCCCAGCCCTGTTGCAAGAATGGCTGACGATAAGAAGACAATCCAGACCAAATGATCAGAAATCACCATATTGTCAGCACTTCCCGGCTCAATTATAAAACTTATAACAATAAGGCTTACAGATCCGATCAGCAGCATCATTCCGGTCATTTGTTTTGATGAAAGCGTCGCTGTCGCTTTTTTAATGATGATAAATGAAACAGCTTGTGACAGCATTGACAGAAAGACAAACAGATCTCCAGGAGATATTCCGCCCATGCCCTGCCCCGGGTTAATTACGACAAAAGATACTCCTGTAAAACCGGAAACAATACCGATAAACCTCAGTTTTGTCAATTGATCCCCAAGAAATATGATCGCAAAAACAGCTGTAGTTAATGGAATAAGACCAAGGATAAGTGAAGCGTTTGAGGCTGTGGTGTCAACTAAGCCTACAGCGAGTAATGAGTGGTGGCCAATCTGGCCGAAAAGTGCTGCTAAAGAGGTTAGCCCCCACTCTTTTTTTGTTAATTTCCTCAAATCTTTTAAAAAATATAAAACGGCCAGCGCGCAAATACCGGCTATACCGATTCTTGTCCCCTGCATCATAATGGGCGGAAGATGTTCGACTAAAAATTTGACAGCAACGACATTCAATCCCCATATGACCATTACCATCATCAGCAGTAAATATGTAGTGATACGATTCAAATGTGTCCCTTCTCTCGTTAAATTGTCTATGAATTAAATCAATGAGATGATCGTATCACACTTTTACAAAGTGTTGTTAGTTTTAACTGTCGATTTTAGTTAATGATCATGATAAAATTTTTATCTGAATCATATCCATGTGTTAAATGGTACCGGCATCTAAATTATAAATCTCCTACAGAAACAGGTGGAGTGTAATGATTAAAGAAATTTTCATATTAAGGAGTATAGGCTGCTTAGGAATTGTGCTGTTGCACAGTATCCATATAGCCCTTACCACCGTTCCTATAAGAGAAATGGGAGAACTTGCGGCGATTACGTTTGATTCGGTGCAGATGATTTTATATTATGGGACGCCGATGTTTATTTTTATATCTGAATTTCTCATATCCTATTCCTACAGGAACAGGGAGCTGCCTGATAATTTCCTGAGGAAAAGATTCAAATTTATTATGATCCCTTTTATAATTATGGCTGTTTTCTACTCCCTTCCTTACATACTGGAAGGGCCGAACAGCTGGTTTATAAAAGTATCTATGAACCTGCTTATAGGCGATTACCACGGTTACTTTATATTAATTATTTTTCAGTTTTATATCTTCCACCTGCTGTTCCATTCTTATTTAAAAAAGGCGTCGCCAAAAATTCTGCTTCCGGCTGCCTTTCTCATAAACATGGCTTACTTAACGACTTTTAACTTTACGGAACCGCCCGCTGCCCTGCCTTATTCAACTTACATCTGGGAAAGGTTTTACTGGGTCCCTTTATTCGGCTGGATTTTTTACTTTATGTTAGGTTATTATTCAGGTTTATATTATGAATCATTTATGAGGGCTTTAAAAAAATACCGTTATATGATCGTAGCCGGCCCCCTATTAACAAGTATTTTATTATTATATTTCTATCACTCAGGTTTTCTGACTGTCCACAGCTCAAAAAGGACCGATATTATTATTCATACAGCAGTGTTCAGTCTGTTTTTATTTTACGTGACGTCCCACTTGAAATACCCGCCGAAAGTACTTGAATTCATCAGCCGATACTCTTTCGGTATTTATCTGCTGCATTATTTTTACATTTTCCTGGCAGATTTTATTTTCAGGCAGTACCCTCTTGATATAGGCGTCACTTATATTCTTTTGCTGTTCATTTTCAGCCTGTTAAGTTCAATAGGCACGGTCTTTTTATTAAATAAATGGAAACATGGTTATCTCCTTATAGGGAAAATAGGCGCTCCTTATGTACCTCCCGCTTCTGCCGGGAACGACCATAAAAGCACCTCATTATAAAGAGCTGAGGACGGGACAAAAGAATAGTAACCATAAAGAAAGCCGAAGAAATATCATTTTACGATATTTCTCCGGCTTTTCGCTTTGTACCTGAAAGATAAGTTCATAAATGTACTCGGATGGAAAAGACCTCATGCAGGCGTCCAGTTTGCCCATCATCCCTTTTACTTTTTTGATTAAAGGACAGAAGGTGGCGACGCCTAAGGGATTAAGCGCTATCTGAAGATCCAATTCAATGAAGCTTCAGGCTTCGTTGAATTTAGCTGAAGACAAGGCTTTGGGCAAGCGTCCGCCTGGCGGACTCAAATCACTGGTTATATGCTTAGTAAGGCATTGACAGCTGGCGAGGGGCCGAAGTTTAACTTGACCGTTTAGCATCGATAATCAGCTGCAGAAGCTGAAGCCTCTGCAAATCATTAACACTGCTGCGCGTAAAGTTAAATGTGAAACGGTTTGAATCAACCCTGTGCACAAAAACTAAATCAAGCTCAGGTATAACATCGATTGACTGACCATAGCGGCCGACAGCAGAGTACATGCCAAGGTCGCTGAAAGGCGGTTCAGTAGCTACCCACCATAAATAGCCATAATCAAATATATTATTTGAAGGGACGCCTGCATGGGCCGAGGTGCTGTTTTTCACCCAGTCTTCAGGAACGATCTGTCTGCCTTCCCATTTCCCTTCCTGAAGATATAACTGGCCGAACCTGGCAAAATCCCTTGCTGACATTCTGAATAAATATGACGGGTGCCGCGACCGCCGATTTTCGTAAGAATAATGAGTATGGCTCATCTCAAAGTCTTCCATCCCGATTGGTTCCGCTATTTTTTCTTTAAAATCTTCAAAAAGATCCCGTTCAGTTTGTTCGTTATAGATTGTCCCCAGCACATTAAAATCCCAGTTGTTGTAATAATAAAATTCGCCAGGTAAATTAGCTCCCCTGTTCGGCCTGGCTCTTCTCATCCCCCACGACTCCTCCCCGGCAGGCAGATAAACCCCTGAAGTTGAAGTCATTAAATGAGAGAACTGAGCCTGTTTCTCTATGGCATTTAAAGGAGGATGATCATCAATATTATAATCCTCTAACGTATGATTAAGGTGAAAGGTGCCGTTGTTTTCCCGTTCAATTCCTATCAAAGCGCTCAGGAAGCTTTTCCTTACAGAATGAGCGTTTGTGCTTTTGGTGGTATCCCCCCAGGAAAATAATACTTTTCCCTGGTATATGGCCATGGCGGCTGTAGAGTTGATCGATTCATAATACCTTCTCGCCTGTTCAAGGGCTTCCGGATTCCATCCTGCTTCTTCTATGTCTTGATGATACTCCCACGTCGTCGTTTTGTCCGATTCTATGGAAAAATATACATATATGAACATCCCAATAAGAAGGATTATAATTATAATTAAACCTGTAATGACTTTATTAAACAAGACGGATCATCCTTTTGTTTTCTTCCGGTCAGCACTAATATAACATGCTTATACCCCCGATCACCATGTTCTTAACTTCAAGGGGTATGTTATGTTTTTCACAAAAACATTGACTCTCTGCTTAAAAACTGTTAGGATTTCGTTATTCATAAAACATATACCGGCAATGAGGGTTATGGGTCACACTATAGCTGGAGCCACTTCTGGAGAGTCCGTCTACTGCGGCGCCGAAGGATTCACAATCTCAGGCAAAAGGACAGGAGCGCACATCACATAGGCAAGATGTGTACACCTTTACTTTTTACGAGATTGGAGCTTCTATCCAATCTTTTTTTAATATTCAGAACAGAGGTGAACGAAATGGAGCAAAAAAGAGCAATAGTCAGTGTTGTAGGAAAGGATCAAGTCGGAATTATCGCTAAAGTCACTGCCATCTTAGCCGATAATCAGATGAATGTGCTCGATATCAGCCAGACGATCCTTCAGGATTTCTTTACGATGATGATGCTGGTTGATGTATCAGAAGCTGAAAATCTTGATAAACTGCAAAAAGAATTCGATCAGGTCAGTGAAGAGATGGGATTAAAAATAAATATACAGCTCGAAGATATTTTCCAATCTATGCACCGGATTTAATCAGGTTATAAGGAGAGAATGAGTATGAACATAGCATTTGCGGAAATACAGGAAACCATCCGTATGGTTCAGATGGAAAGCCTGGATATACGTACGGTTACAATGGGAATCAGCCTCAAAGATTGTATCGATGCAGATTTTGATCAAATGAACGAAAAAGTATTTGATAAAATTACCGGCTATGCCGGACAGTTAACAAGTGTGGCAGAAAAAGTGGAAAAAGAATACGGCATTCCTATTATTAACAAACGTATTTCTATCACCCCTGCTGCTGAACTGCTCGGCAACGCTACGAAAGAGCAGGCCGTTCAGCTTGCTGTCACTCTTGATAAAGCCGCCCGCACTCTTGGAGTGGATTTTATCGGAGGCTATTCAGCACTTGTGCATAAAGGCATTACTAAAGGGGAACAAACGCTCCTTGATGCTCTGCCTGAAGCGTTAAGCAAAACAGAACGCGTTTGCGGTTCGGTGTCTGTGGCAACGACCCGGACAGGTATTAATATGGACGCCGTCAAACAGATGGGCGAGATTATTAAAGAAGCTTCCAATCTTACGAAAGAACAGGATGGATTAGCCTGCGCAAAATTAGTTGTTTTCTGTAACCCTGTAGAAGATAACCCGTTTATGGCCGGAGCTTTTCACGGAACAGGCGAAGGCGAAGCTGTTATTAATGTAGGGGTAAGCGGCCCGGGGGTCGTTTTAAACGCTCTTAAAAAATATCCTGACGCAGATCTTGGCGAAGTCTCGGACGTGATTAAGAAAACGGCCTTTAAGATCACCCGTGCCGGGGAATTAATCGGTAGAGTTGTAGCCGACAGATTGAATATCCCTTTCGGCATTATGGATTTATCTCTCGCTCCTACTAATGCGATGAATGACAGTGTGGCTGAGATCCTTGAAGAAATTGGCCTTGAGCGTGTAGGAACTCACGGTACCATTGCTGCCCTCGCACTTATGAATGACGCCGTGAAAAAAGGCGGCGCTATGGCCAGTTCCTATGTGGGGGGACTGAGCGGAGCGTTTATTCCGGTCAGTGAAGATAACGGAATGATTAAAGGGATTGAAGATAAGGCATTGACCCTCCCTAAACTAGAAGCTATGACATGTGTCTGCTCGGTCGGATTGGACATGATTGCTCTTTCAGGAGACGCCTCGCCTTCGTCACTTTCCGGATTGATTGCTGATGAAATGGCCATCGGCATGATTAACAAAAAAACCACAGCCGTGCGCGTTATTCCTGTCCCCGGTAAAAAAGAGGGAGACATGGTGGAATTCGGCGGACTGCTTGGACGGGCGCCAGTGATGGGAATCAATCCATACAGTTCAGACAAGTTTATTTCAAGAGGCGGGCGTGTCCCTGCCCCGCTCCAGGCCCTGATTAATTAATCATTTCAGAAAGCCTGCAAAATTGAATCACAGGGCGAGCCGCCAAGCCTCCTCACGGAAAAGCATCCTGCAGGTCTTGGCTGGCCCGTTTCAAGTAGGCTGGGACAAAAGAATAGTAATCATAAAGAAAGCCGAACAAATCTTATGATTTTTGTTCGGTTTTTCGCTTTTGTACTTAATTTAACTCTGATCAATAGTAATTGCAGTGATTTCAGTCCGCCAGGCGGACGCTTGCCCAGGGGCTTGCCTTTAGCTAAATTCAACTCAGCTTGGAGCTTCGTTGAATTGGATCTTCAGACGGTACTTACTCCCTGGGTCGCCGCCTTCTGTCCTTCATTCAAAAAGCACCACAACTTCTGCTTCAATCCCTTTCGCTTTTGAAACTGGTTTCCCAAGGTGACTTCCGGAAGGCTTTATTTTTTATCCGCTGATTTCTCTCCGTTCTAAAATGTCGCCCCCATTATCCTTTACCCGCTCGTAAATTTTTTCCCGGTACCTTAGAAACTCATCAGTCCCTTCTATTATTACCTCATCACCTGTTTTGAAAATGAAAATATATTGAAATGTCAGCCGTCCCCCATTATTTATGCTGACTGGCTCAATTGCTGAGATATCGTCCCAGGAATACACCGTTTCATTAATAGATGAAAGACTATTATAATGAAGGCCAGTGTTATCAAAATAATAGTAATGATTTAAACCTACCAGCACCATTGGCAGAGATAATAAAGCTGCCGCGAGAAAGATCCCCCCTGCCTTAAAGCTGCTGTTTTTCTTATAAAGCATATGCCGGACAATGAAATAAGCTGCTGCTAAAGCAGGCAGTAAAATCATCGCTCCCATAACTGTATGAAACGCGCGCCTCGGTGCAGTAAATAACCAGTGATCATATGAAAAATGAAGAATTTCCTGAACGAATTGAATTAATACCACGGGGGCGAAAAAGGACAATGTAAGTAAAATGGCACTGCTGACGATTATTATTTTATCAATGTCGTCCTGATCAGCCTTTTTAATTCTCAGTTTCATGCTCTCCCCTCTTTCATTTTAAATATTTAAAAATGAATTTTATCAGTTAACTCTTTTGCCCATTCAGAAGAATTACCTCTATCTTTTCTCTTTAATAAATTACCTACAGTTTATTACGCACTTATTTTAGAAAAGTTTCATAATCCGGATAATCATGGAATTCTTTTCAATTTATGAATAAAACTTATAATACAGGCATTATATATATAAAGCGTTTAAATAAAAAACTATTGACATCTCCGGTATATTATCAGATAATTGTAAAAACTTATTGGAGTTTATATATGAATGAAACAGATGCTTCTATGAGATTAGTAAATAATACGGTGCTCTCAGAGAATGGAATCCGCCGGCTGAAAGATTCCTTAGCAACCATTATTGAACCTGCTCATATTTAGGGAAGCACGTATGCTCACGATACGAGTCATTAAGTGGACACATCGTGTCAATGAAGGTGGTACCGCGGATCCAATGTCTCCGTCCTTTAATAATTAAAGGGCGGGGGCATTTTCATTTCCTTTAACTATGGTGCACTAAAGTAAAAAAGCAACACTGTATTAAATTATTCATTATCCCGTCTCGAAAGGATGATCACTCATGCCGAAAAAAAGACTGGTTATTAAGATTGGAAGCAGTTCTCTAACAGAAAAAAACGGTGAGTTGTCTTATGACAGTATCAGCCAGTACGCAAAAGCGGCAGCCGCGTTAAAAAATGATGGACACGAGGTGATTTTAATTTCGTCCGGAGCCGTTGCAGCAGGATTTACGAAGATGGGCTATCCTGTGCGTCCAGTTACGACAGCCGGAAAACAGGCCGCAGCCGCTGTCGGACAGAATCTTCTCATGCAGGCCTATGCTGAGGCATTTTCGCACCACGGCCTTGTAACTGCCCAGCTTCTCCTCACCAGGCAGGATTTTATGCAGGAAGAGCACTATAAGAATGCTTATAACACGATGGATGAGCTCATCAAACGCGGCGTAATTCCTGTTATTAATGAAAATGATTCTACAGCTGTGGAAGAGCTTACTTTTGGTGATAACGATATGCTGTCAGCTCTTGTGAGCGGCTGCCTCCACGCTGATCAGTTAATTATTCTCACGGATATCGATGGAATTTATAAGGAAAACCCGAACACGAATCCAGGCGCAGAAAAATATAATTCTCTCTCAGGTGTGCCGGATGAAGTGATTAAACAAGCTGAAGGCAGTTCCAGTAAAGTCGGGACCGGAGGAATGAAATCCAAGCTTGAAGCAGCCCGTACTGCTCACACCATGGGCGTCCCTGTATTTATAGGAAAAGCGCAGAAAGAAAAACAGCTGGTTAACATTATATCCGGTGATGGATCAGGCACTTACCTCTCTCCTCCTGGCAGTAAAATGATGAAAAACACAAAACAATGGATCGCTTTTCACTCTCTGGCCAAGGGAAAAATTTATATTGACCAGGGCGCCGAGGCTGCCGTTTTAACAAAAGGAAAAAGTATTCTGCCCGTTGGAATTACGTCTGTGGAGGGCGCCTTTAATTCCAGGGATGTGGTGGACGTTTATAATTTGCAGGGCCGTTTAATCGGCAGAGGAAAAATAAATTTTGACGCAGATAAATTAAAAGAACTAATTAATAGAAGAAACAGGCTAAACGGAAAACGCTGTGAAGCCATTCACCGTGATCAGTGGATTTCAGTGGAATGAAATAAACGAAAGGAGAAATGAACATGAATGAAGTAGTAAGTAAAGCAGAAATCGCAAGAAGGCATTCTCTTACGCTGGCGGGTGTTACGACAACAGAAAAAAACGAGGCATTGCTCCTGATAGCTGCCAAACTGGAAGAATACAGCGGCGTCATCTTAGATGCCAACCGTAAAGATGTGACGGCTGCGCAGAACAAAAGCGTTTCAAAAGCTTTGATCGACCGGCTGACTTTAACGGAAGACCGGATCACCGGCATGGTTGACTCCATCCGTCTCTTAACAGATCTTGAAGACCCTTCAGGAAAAACGTTATCGGAATCAAGACGGCCAAACGGCCTTCTTATTAAAAAGACAGCTGTTCCAATTGGAGTGATTGGGATGATTTACGAAGCCCGGCCGAATGTAACGATTGACGCGGCTACTTTAGCACTTAAAACCGGTAATGCCATCTTATTAAGAGGAAGCAGCTCGACCATCCATTCTAATAAAGCAATCCTTTCCCTTATTCATGACGCTTTATCGGAATCCTCGCTTCCGCCTGAAGCTGTCCAGCTGATTGAGGACCCGGACCGGGAGCTTCTGAAAAGTTTATACAATGCTAAAGGGCTGGTTGATGTGTTAATACCTCGCGGCGGAAAAGAGCTTATTGATACTGTCGTTGAAAATTCACGTGTTCCTGTGCTTGAAACCGGCGCTGGCAACTGCCACGTATATATTGACGCAGAGGCAAACCCGGAGATGGCAATATCAATCGTGGTTAATTCTAAAACTCAGCGGCCGTCAGTATGTAACGCGTGTGAAACGGTCATTATCCATGAAGATTGGGCGCAAAAACATCTCGGAAATTTAATTGAGGCTTTGCAAGAAAAACACGTAGTAATCAGGGGGGATGAACAAGCTGCAGCCATCCAGCCGGGTATTCAGGCAGCTTCCCAAACAGACTGGGAAGAAGAGTTCCTTGATTTAATTGTTGCTGTAAAAATCGTTCCTTCGCTTGACGACGCTATAAAACACATTGAGCTATTCGGCACTAAACATTCAGAAGCGATCGTTTCAGAGAGCAGCGGGAATGTTGAGAAGTTTTTTACACTTGTCGATGCGTCAGTTGTTTACCACAACGCTTCCACCCGGTTTACAGATGGGTTTGAATTTGGTTTTGGAGCAGAAATCGGAATCAGCACCCAGAAACTTCACGCCCGGGGGCCAATGGGACTTGAGGCGTTGACCACTGTGAAATACCAAGTATACGGGACAGGCCAAATAAAGTAATGTGTTAGGGATTTCCGGCATTTAAGATTCCCAGCGGTCTGAATGCCGGATTGATTTATGTTTAAATGTAGAAACCGGCGGAACGGAGTGTATTTCCGTAAATATATCTTCCACGAAATAGAATGTTCCGTAAGAATATTTTTTCCTTAAAAGGGGTTTAAATGGCTCTTCAGCATTCGTTTGCATGACTTCGTATTCTTCGCCGTCCTCCAGAAGGACTGAAGCTCCTTCCGGCAATGGAACGAGTAAGTTTTCCAGAAAAGGGAGAAGATAGCCGGCATGTTTTTTTATCCAGTAGAGGCACATCTCATAGAAAGCCAGCGGCTGAATGGAACCGCTCCAGTATGTTTTATTGAGCCAGAAAGCGATCTGTTCGCACACCCGAACAAATATATGGTGAGGTACTTCCCCGTATAATTCAGTATGCGACCGTCTAAATATTTCCAAATATTTATAATTAACTTCTTTTATATAATCCAGCCCGACGACATACTCCCACTTTTTTTCCCTGAAATGCGCCTTCGCCGGGTAATAATTTCTTTTAATTTCGTTTAAGTTAAGCCCTTTTTCTTCAACGAAAGTGAAAGTCCTTAAAAACCCGTTAAGGTTGCTGATCACCGGATAAACCATCAAAAGCCCCTCTTCCCCTGTGCTTCTGTAAAGGAAATATGACTGTTTCAGAGAGGTTAAGTTTTTTAAATGTTCCGGCGTAATAATAGTCCCCTTTTTAAGAAGGAGGCGATCAAAACGGTCAAAAATATCATCTTTCAATTCCAATCCTATATATAATTCATTAATGGATATGAGTGAGTCCTTCACCATTTTCCTCCTCTCCTCCCTCCTTGTGTCTTCATCATCCACCGGAACAGCTAATTTCAGTATAAAAGATTTTTGAAGAACGATCATTATATTTGCCGGACGGTCTTCTTATTTCTTATTTAATGAAATGACTTTTAATTTGTGGTACTATAGTATAGTTGAACAATTTTAAGACTGGACAGGAGCGTTTTAATAATGACAAGACGAGCGGACATCAGAAACATTGCGATTATTGCCCACGTGGATCACGGGAAAACAACTTTAGTGGATGAACTGTTAAAACAGTCCGGCACATTCCGTGAAAATGAACAAGTTAATGAACGGGCAATGGACAATAACGATATCGAAAAAGAGCGTGGAATTACTATTCTAGCCAAAAATACAGCAGTTGATTATGAGGATAAACGGGTTAATATTCTTGATACGCCAGGACACGCTGATTTTGGCGGCGAAGTAGAACGGATTTTAAAAATGGTTGACGGTGTGCTTTTAGTCGTTGATGCGTTTGAAGGCTGTATGCCGCAGACTCGTTTCGTACTGAAAAAAGCCTTAGAGCAGAAATTGACCCCTGTTGTCGTAGTTAATAAAATCGACCGCCCGATGGCCCGCCCTGAAGAAGTAATTGATGAAGTACTGGACCTGTTTATAGAACTCGGAGCTGATGAAGACCAGCTTGATTTCCCTGTTGTCTATGCCTCTGCTATTAACGGAACAGCCAGCCTTGATCCTGCTAACCAGGACGGCGATATGAAAATAGTATTTGATACAGTAATAGACAATGTCCCTGCCCCGGTTGACAATTCGGATGAACCTTTCCAATTCCAGGTCACTATGCTTGATTATAATGATTATCTTGGACGGATTGGTGTCGGACGGGTATTCCGCGGCACGATCCGGGTAGGCGACCAGGCTGCCCTCGTCCAGCGTGACGGATCAATTAAGAAGTTCAGAATATCCAAGCTGTTTGGTTTCTTAGGGTTAAAACGTTTAGAAATAAAAGAGGCAAAGGCAGGCGATCTGATCGCCATCGCAGGAATTGAAGACATTATGGTCGGTGAAACTATTTGCCCTGTCGACCATCCGGAACCAATGGAACTTGTGCGGATTGACGAACCAACTCTTCAAATGACATTCCTCGTTAATAACAGTCCTTTTGCCGGCCGCGAAGGTGATCATGTCACCAGCCGGAAAATTGAAGCCCGTCTGTTAACACAAGTAGAAACAGATGTCAGCCTGCGCGTGGAAAATACCAGTTCCCCGGATGTTTGGACAGTTTCCGGGCGCGGTGAACTCCACCTGTCTATCTTAATAGAGAATTTAAGGCGCGAAGGATACGAACTTCAAGTTTCAAAGCCTGAAGTTATTATCCGTGAAATTGACGGCCAAAGATGCGAACCGTTTGAAGCTGCCCAAGTAGATGTGCCTGAAGAATACACCGGAGCGGTTATGGAATCCTTGGGTGAGCGTAAAGGTGAACTCATAAATATGGCGAATAAAGGAGACGGACAGGTCAGAATGGATTTCTTAGTCCCTTCCCGCGGCCTGATCGGCTACACGACAGAATTTATGGCGCAAACGAAAGGTTACGGGATTCTAAACCATTCATTTGACAGTTATCAGCCTGTCGCAGAAGGTTATGTCGGCGGACGCAGACAAGGTGTGCTCGTCTCTATGGAAAAAGGAAAAGCTACTCCTTATGGAATGCTTCAGCTTGAAGACCGGGGCATCCTTTTCGTGGAACCCGGGACTGAAATATATGAAGGCATGATTGTCGGCGAACACAATCGTGATAATGACCTGACTGTCAATATTACTAAAATGAAACAGCAGACAAACATTCGCTCGGCCACAAAAGAACAAACAGTCACGATGAAAAAACCGAGAATTTTAACACTTGAAGAAGCGTTAGAGTTTTTAAATGAAGATGAATATTGTGAAGTAACTCCGGAATCGATCCGCCTTCGGAAAAAAATTCTGGATAAAAGCACCCGCGAACGCGAAGAAAAACGAAAAAAATTAGCAGCAAAAAACAGCTAATACGCTGTGATTGCCTGCATGACAGGGATTCCAACAATTTTGTTGGAATCTTTTTTTCTTTTTTCCTATCATAGCAAGGGTTTTAGCCGTTTAAATTTTCAAAACCGTTGAAATACACACAATTCGGGAGAAATAAATAAGATGAACGCTCTAAGCACTACTAAGCTCTACTGACACACATATATACTTATTCACGATGATTAAACATGTTTGATTATTTAACAAGAACTTCCTATGATTAATAATGTTCATTGGTTGAGATGAATTTTTGATTGAGGAGGAATTTCAACGCTGCAAAACAATAAACTTAAAGGTGGGAATTTCATAATGAGTAAAAACACAACGGCAGTACTTGATACAGTTACGTTAGAGCAGCCAGCAAAAGAAGACGGTCAAGGGATGTGGCTTCTGGCTAAAAAAACATCGCTTGATTTAAATTCAGCCTATAAGTATATTATGTTCGCTGAATACTTCTCAGAAACGTGTGTGGTTGCTAAAGAACGTGGTGAAGTCGTTGGTTTTATCACAGGATTTATTCAGCCTGAACATCCGGATGTTATTTTCGTATGGCAGGTTGGTGTAGATTCATCTCAACGCGGAAAAGGGATCGGCTCCAAAATGTTAAATGAACTGATTTCACGAGACGCATCAAAAAATGTACGCTTTTTGGAGGCGACCATTACTGAAGATAATAAAGCCTCTCAGTCTTTATTCAAGCGACTAGCAAGAGATCACGATACCGATTACGAAGTGCGTGAATGTTTCCCTGAAGAAGTCTTTCCTGAAGAGGGAACAAAAGCCGAGTACACGTATCGTATTGGACCTTTTTCCAAATAACTGATCTGATTGAAAGAAACTGATTACAAAAGACGGAGGGAATTGACACTTATGACAAACAAAGATCTGCAAATTATTGAAGAGCATGAATCATGTGTAAGAAGCTATGTAAGAAGTTTTCCTGCAGTGTTCACTAAAGCACGGGGTTACAAGATCTGGGACGACGAAGGAAAAGAATATATTGACTTCTTCTCTGGCGCAGGTGCTCTTAACTACGGACACAACGAACCAAACATGAAGAAAAAACTGGTTGAGTACATTCTTGACGACGGAATTACTCATTCATTGGATAAAGCAACAAAAGCGAAAACTGAATTTTTAGAGAAATTTAGTGACGTTATACTGAAACCAAGAAATTTAGATTATAAGGTTATGTTTCCTGGACCAACGGGTACAAATACTGTGGAAAGTGCATTAAAGCTTGCCCGTAAAGTGACAGGTAGAACAGAGGTTATCAGTTTCACTAACGGTTTCCACGGCATGACAATCGGTTCCCTGTCTGTAACAGGTAACTCTATGAAGCGAAATGGCGCAGGAATTCCACTGAACCATACGGTAACGATGCCTTATGATAATTTCACCGGCGAAGACATGGAAACACTTGATTATCTAGAAAGATTTTTAGAAGATAACGGCAGCGGTGTTTCTGTACCGGCAGCTATTATCCTTGAGACTGTCCAAGGCGAAGGCGGTATCAATGCGGCCCGCTTTGAATGGCTGAAAAAAGTGGATGAGATTTGTAAGCGCTGGGACATTATCCTTATCATTGATGATGTTCAGGCAGGTGTCGGACGTACCGGAACGTTCTTCTCTTTCGAACCGGCAAACATTAAGCCGGATATTGTCTGCCTTTCCAAATCTATCGGAGGCTACGGACTTCCGCTCGCACTGACGCTTATCCGCCCTGAGCTTGATCAATGGAAGCCAGGTGAACACAACGGAACATTCCGGGGCAACAACCATGCTTTCATTACAGCAACTGAAGCTTTATCTTATTGGGAAGATCCTAAATTTGAAAAAAGCATTCAGGATAAGTCAGACAGAATTACAAAGTTCCTTCAAGAAATGATTAACAAATATCCTGAAATGAAGGCTCACCTTAAAGGCCGCGGCTTTATGCAGGGTATCTCTTCCGATGTGGAAGGCTTCAGTGAAAAAGTGTGTGAACACGCCTTTACTAACGGCATGATTATGGAAACAGCCGGCGGGCAGGACCAGGTATTTAAGCTCTTTCCACCTATCAATATTGATGAAGAAGGCTTAGAAAAAGGATTTGAACTCATCGAAAAAAGTATTAAAGATGCGATCAAACAAATGAATCTCAAAAGCGATACTGTTACAAACTAAGCAGTGAAAACACCTAAGGAGGACACGGAACATGAAAGTAGTAAAACTAGAAGACATTATTGGTACTGATCAGGAAATTAAAGCTGATAACTGGACGAGTCGACGTCTTATCTTAAAAAAAGATAAAATGGGCTACTCTGTCCACGATACTGTAATTAAAGCTGGAACTGAAACGCACATCTGGTACAAAAACCACCTTGAATCCGTGTATTGTATTGAAGGAGACGGAGAAGTAGAAACACTTTCAGATAATAAGATCCACCCTATTTCAGCTGATACACTGTATGCTCTTGATGAGCATGATGAGCACCTTCTACGTGCCAACACTGACATGAGAATGGTATGTGTATTCAATCCCCCTATTACGGGTAAAGAAACGCATAACGAAGAAGGCGTTTATGAATTAGTTGAAGACGACGATGAATAAATAAATTCAGCCGACCGCTTAGCCGCGGCCGGCTTTTTCTATGTCTGTGATACAATGAGATAGAAGTTTAAGTTGGAGATGAATAAAATGAAAGAAACTAAGCCGTTTATTGAAACACTGATTGCCGGGCTTGCAGGCGCTGGCCTCTTTTCTCTTTTAAACCTCCCTCTTCCATGGATGTTAGGCCCTCTGGCCTTTGTGATGCTGTGGCAGGGAATGTCAGGAAGACAGTTAATATGGCCGAAAGCTTTGAAAAGCAGCGGTCTTATTACGCTCGGCATCTCTTTTGGCCTTTATTTTACGTTAGAGACAGTTCAGCTGGTCGGCCCTTATGCCCTTCCGTATATTATCATTACTTTACTTCTTATTACAGCCAGTATAATAAACAGCTCAATAGTCTCAAGATTTATTAAGGTCGACCGGATCACAAGTGTGTTCGGCTCCATTCCAGGAGGATTAACTGAGATGGTCATAGTCAGCGAATCACTTAAGGGAAACGCTGCCTATGTGATGGTTTTCCAGACGATACGCCTGCTCGTTGTTCTTTTTACAGTGCCATTCATTATCATTTATATATTCTCCGCCCAAAACACTGGCCAGGATACCCTTATGGCGCATACAGGAACGGCCTTTCTATCGTGGAACGTTTTATGGCTCCTGGTGCCTGTACTGTTAGGTGTCCGTTTCCACCACTTGCTGCCTGCCGGGATTATGATTATTCCGCTGTCGGTAACTGCCGTGATGAATATTGGGCCTGTCCAGGTGCCGGCTATCCCTGAAGCTGTCTTTCTCGGTGCCCAGTTGTGCGTGGGCGTCGCCCTGGGGAAAAACATCCTATTAAAAGACGTTAAAAATGCGGGTAAATACGGCTTTATTTATGCGGGGCTTGCTCTCTTGCTCATATTCATTTCCTTCATCTCAGGTTTTCTTTTATACTCTGTCACTTCAATGGACTTGCCTACTGCGCTCTTAAGCACTGCTCCTGGCGGAGTCGTTGAGATGGTATTAACAGCCTCGATTGTTGGTGCTGATCCGGCTATTGTCACTGCTCTGCAGTTGACACGAATTATTCTCATCATCTTACTCGTTCCCGTTTCACTCAGTTGGTACTTTAATAAAACGGCAAAAGAAAAGGCGGCATAATAATGTTTAAGCTGCTTTTTCTTTTGAGTACTTATTTATTACTTATACATGCCTTGTCTCCCTCATGATGAAAACGGGATCCACAGCATAAAATAAACTGTGGTTAATTTACCTTTTTTAAAGCTCCTCAAATCACAGGCTGAAATCATCTATCGTTTCATCTATTTCTTCTTGGGATACTCCTATATACCTCAGCGTGACACTTTGCGACGAATGGTTAAAAAGCGTCTGAAGAAAATTAACATCTTCATACTTCTGGTAAAAATGGTAACCAAACGTTTTTCTCATCGTATGTGTGCCTACAAACTCAACCCCCGCTTCCTCTGCTGCACGCTTAATAATTTTATAAGCTCTATCCCGCTGGACAGGTTTTTTCGTCTTCCGGGAAGCAAACAAATAATCATTATCCTCCATCCCCAGCGTATATTCCGTTATCTGTTCCCTTAACTCCTTATTTAACGGAAATCTTTTAATCTTTCCTGTTGATTTTTCAACAATTTTTATATACTTTTTCCCTTTTACATCCTGGACTTTTAATGGTAGCATGTCTCCCAGCCGGAGGCCTGTATTTAACCCTAAAATAAACAGGAAATGGTCACGGGAAGACGAAGCAGAGAGGATGGATTTTATTTTTTCCAATACCTCTTTTTCTCTGATAGGCTCTACCGTTCTCGGCCCCATTGCAATTAATGCCTGAAAATCTGATGTCATTTCTAACGGTCTTTTTCCTTTTAATTTCAACTCATTTAATCGTTTAATCCGGTTTTCAGTCTGCCGGAAACCAATCTTCTCTCCCAACGCCTGAAACTCTTTCTCTGTTAACCGGACATACTTTTCATAATTTATCTTAGCTGATCGTCCTTCCTCAGTCATTCTCATCACCTCGCCAGTTGATCTATCGCTTTATTTTAACATACAAATACTCTCATTTAGTATTTTAAAAATAAAATAATAATACTAAAATTCTCATTTAGTATCGTAACCGACTTTTTGTATCTTATATAAAAAATAGTGCTAAAGAGGCTTTAAAAAAGATCAATTTGTAAACTTCTATCTCTATAATACTAAATGAGATTAATTGTATTTTTATTTAACAATAAAAAAGAAGTGCTGGTTCCAGCAACTTCAACTGTTTTTATATGTACTGCTTCGTTTTAGGAAATCCATTCTCTTTCTATAACTTATTAAGAAACTGGGAAATGTCTTTTTTAGTTTTTAACCGGTACACAGTCTTTGGCTTCCCCAAATTATTAAAATAACGGAGCCTTTCTTCGGAATTATTTTTTCTCGAATGATAAGTTTTAAGTATAAAACTTAAAAACTCCTTATCCATTTTTTCCGGGCAGCCAGCTCCCATATCTTCCCTGTTGCGGCCTATGTTAGTGAGCCATCTTTTCATTACCCGATAAAGACATATTCTGAGCGGGAGTTCTAAATATATAATCGTATCTGCTTCTTCAGCTCGTATCTCGTAGGTTGATGAATAATTACCTTCAATAATCCATTCTCTTTTGTTTACAATCTTTTGTTGTGCGTACGTGAAATCTTCTTGTGTTGACTTTACCCAGCCCGGTTTCCAGTATAATGTATCTAAATGGTATACAGGGGTACCGGTTTTAGCTCCCAACTGCTTAGCAAACGTGGATTTACCAACGCCGGCAGAGACACCGATAACCATCACTTTTTCCATCATTCTCCTCCGCTCTCTCTTTTTTATTTTTTTGCCGTTTCGGGTATAAAACATACTAACGACGATTATATAAGACAGGAGTGCAAACTATGAGTCATATTGTTTTATTCGATGGTGATTGTAATATTTGTGACACAAGTGTTCAGTTTATTATTAAAAGGGACCCTCAGCAAAAATTTGCTTTTGCGTCATTACAAAGTGATACAGGGAAAGCTCTGTTAAAGAAATATCAGGTGGACAGGCGGACAGACAGCATTGTGCTGATTGAGAAAAGCGGTAAAATATTTGAAAAGTCCTCTGCAGCTCTTCGTATTGCCCGGAGACTTAAAGGCGGCTGGAAACTGACTGCTTTATTTTTAATCGTGCCGCCTTTTATCAGGAATTTCTTTTACGACCTGATTGCAAAGAACCGTTACAAGTGGTTCGGAAAGAAATCATCTTGCCGAATGCCTACGCCGGATGAGCGGAAACGCTTTCTGGATTAAGGTTTTTTAACAAGTACAGACTTCTGGACAAAAGCAGGAGGTTTTATAGGAATTACTCTTGTGTGGAGGACATAGACTTCTTCATCTACTACGAATCTTCCTTTTCCGAGGTATTCCGCTTGTTTCCCCTGCCTCTTTAATTCCAGTGCTGTTGCATGTGCCTGCTCAGTAAAATTATTATAAAAGTTATCCAGTGTTACCACTATCCGTTTTTTACCGTATCCATGGTAGAGACTGTAAAGCATCATTCCACCCGCTGTTAAAGCGACTATGGCGACAGCACTCCCCAATGTGCCGAGCATGCGAAACCCTCCTTAGATTCTATAATAATTCATACGAATCCAAGGAGGGGAAAGTTTCTATTTTTTACTAATTTAATAGCGGGTCAAACCCATCTTTATAAGGTGGATAAATATCAGGATGCAAAATAGCAGCCATTTGAGCCAGCCCGGTTAAAAGCCTTGGCGAAGGCCGGCAGAAATACGGTTCTTCAAGAATATGCAGGGAATCGTCCGTTACTGCCTTCATAGAGGCCCAGCCGGGGCGTTTTTTTATGAATTCAGGTTTTACTTTATGCTGCTGTACGCCGACCCATATGGCAGCAATTACGTCAGGGTCCCTGGACAGCACATCGGCCCAGTCCGTCTGGACGCTGGCCTGATCATAATCTTCATAAATATTTACTCCTCCTGCAAGTTCAGAAAGCTCTGTCAGCCAGTTCTGTTTCCCCGGAGTAAAAACGGGTTTCCCCCACCATTCCCAGTAAATTGTTTTCCGCTCCGTTACTTTACGGCTCAGTTCCGCATAGTGATCCATAAAATGATTGAACTTTCTATAGGCTTTCTCCCCTTTTTCACGATCCCCGGTCTGCTCTCCAAGCCATAAGAGAATGTCACCTACCTCCGTCATAGTCGTCGGATTAGGCAACGTAATATAAGGCAGCCCTTTTTCTTTTAAGGCTTCTATATTTTTTTCCATACCTGGCACCGTCTCTGAAGCTAATATTAAATCGGGTTTAAGGTCCGCCGCTTTTTCCACATTAATCGAAAGATCCGGCCCGAGCTTCGGCAAATCTTTAATCGAAGAAGGCCAGTCAGAGTAGTCGTCCACTCCTGCAAGACTGTCTTCTAAACCGGCATAAACCGCGAGTTCCGTATTGCTCGGACAAAGTGAAAGTATTCTCAAGTTAATATACCGCCCTTCTACCGAAGTTTTTTTCTTAATACTTTTCTTTCAGCTTGAGGGACGCATTGAAAACAGACGTTTATTTCCTCGCCCCGTTCATTTACATAAGTCGTTGGGGAACGTAATTTCCCTTTGCAAAAATCGCATGTCTTCTTTTTGAAGAGCCACTTAATCATTGTGTCTTTTCCCTTCCTTTTAAGCCGTTTTTAGGGTTATCTGACTTTCACACGAATGCCCCGCCCGTTCATTTCTCTTAAAACTGTTTCTTCATCCAGATCCAGTTTCAGCTCATCTGGATGAGAGCCGGCAACTTCTTCAATGTCTGTCACAATTTCTGATAACTCCCTGCTGATCCAGCACGATTCCTGTCCTTCATGTAACTTTTTCTTATATCTTTTAAAAGCAGGATCTAATTCTTCGACACTTTTAAACAATTGTTTAAGATTTCCGTATTGGCGAATGAGGGGCAGAGCGGATTTTTCCCCTACTCCCGGACAGCCGGGAATGTTATCACTCGGATCGCCAAGGAGTGCTTTTACATCTACCCATTGGGACGGAGAGATGTCGAAATCGTCCTTAAACCTATCGGCAGAATAGATGATCTCCTGCTTTTTTTTAGCCAGGATCTGATTAGTCGTCTCGTTCAACAGCTGGAATAAATCCCGGTCATTACTGTAAATAAACGTTTGCCCTAAATCATTTTTATACCATTTGTCTGAAAAGGCGCCAATAATATCATCTGCTTCAAAGCCGGCAACGCTCATCTGATGGATATTCAGATTATCAAGAAGTTCACACGTTAAGTGATACTGCTCAATTAAAGGATCAGGCAGATCAGTCCGCTGGGCTTTATAAAAAGCGTACTTCTGATTTCTTGCTGTATCTTCTCTTTTTCCGTCCCAGGCAACAGACAGATGTGTAATATTATAATTTCTCGTCAGCTGAAATAATTTTTGAAAAAATACTCTTGCGGCATTCACATACTCGCCTTTTTCGTTTTTTGAAAGCTGCTCCTCGCTTCTTCCATAAGCTGTAGCAAAATAACCCCGGCTTAATAAATTAAAGCCGTCAATAAGTAATAATGTATTCTCTTTCATCTTTTTTCTCCCCCGTTATGCTGTAAATAATCAGTCATCTCCCGCCATGCTTTTACTTTTTCGGAAAAAGATTTAACGTTTCTTCCCGGAACAGGACTGGTAGAAGGCAATTTAGTATAAGGTACTGGTGGAAAAGCATGGTTTTTAATATATTTACGAAATGTCTCGTAAGCCTTCGTTCCATTAAGACCCACCCATTGAATCGTCGGATATGTGGTCAAAAGTCCCGCCAGATCGTTCATTTTTTCGTCTCTGATAGCTGAATCCAGACTTCCTTTCCTCTTGCACGAGCCGATCACATCCCATAAAGCAATATGGTTTGTTTTTAAAAAGTCGCATTTCCGCTCATAACTGAATGTGGAAAGGTCAGTATTTAAAAGTTCTCCGACAAGCGGCCAGAAATGATTTCGCGGGTTGCCATAATATTCTCGGCGCTGAAGAGACTGTTCTCCAGGCATAGATCCTAAAATAAGAACCCTGGCGCCTTTCTGAACGACCGGTTCCAAAGAATGACGTTCTTTCACCTCTCATCCTCCCCAATCTGTCCGGATTGACTATGAAAAGGACGGTTATCCTCCACAGCCTTCTTTAGCTCCCTCTGCATGTATCCTATTCCTTTGCACTTAAGAAGTGGAAAGTGAAGGATGCTTCTGTTACCTGAGGCTGACTCCATTACCGGTACATATTTTCTTCCAGTCAGAACAACAAGCTGCTCATAGGTGTCCAGTGATTTCTCTTCAAACTGCTGTTTAAGAGCAGAAGGTGAGATGACCTCACTGTTTCTCATTGAAAAGCTGACATCATAAGGGCCTGGAACCCAATCATCCGGTCTGAGAAAGCCATGCTTGGCTGACAAAATGACATAGTCTTCGAAAAAACGGACGGCATATTGTTTACACAGCTTGTGAAATACACCGGTGTAGGCGTGCTTTGCCCTGGCCGCCTTTCTCAAGGGTTCACTGTCCCATATCTTTTTGTTGCCGCACGGAATAACACACAACTCTTTCATCATGCCTCTCCTTTACAGCTCAGTCTTATATTATTCTATCGTATCATACATCAATTTAAGTGATTAGCAGATTTGCTCATCCCCTATCCAAAAGAAAAACTGCCCTTTTAAAGAGCAGTTTTTTTATTTAATAAACCGGGAAGATTTTCTCGCCTGCCGGACAGTCACGCAAACCAGCCCGTTTATTAACATAATACTATTATATTAAACAAGGTGAACTGTTACATTTTTCATTTTAAAATAACTTTGTAATGACTCTCCGGGTGGCCGGTCGGTAATAATGTGGTCCACTTCTTCCAGATCTCCAATTTTAACAAAGTCATTCCTGTCAAATTTACTATAATCGGCGAGTACGAAAACTTCCCCCGCCTGCTCGATCATCTTCCTTTTCATAGCCCCGTCTTCTTCATGAGCGACAGTGAGACCCTTTTCCGAAATACCGACCACGCCTATAAATGCTTTGTCTGCAAAAAAACGCGACATACTGTTGACTGCTTCGTTCCCGTACATATACCGGTGGCTCTTATGAAGAATTCCGCCGACCACATGAATATTTACAGAGTGATACGATGCGAGCAGGTCTGCCTGGTGCAGCGAATTAGTTACGACGGTACATTCCTTCCCCTCTAAAGCTGCTGAACATGTCTGCACAGTTGTGGAAGCGTCCAGTATAATTCTATCACCGGCTCTCACTTTTTCAGCAGCAAGCCGTCCGATTTTCCGGTGGTCTTCTGTTATATTTTCCATCCGTACCTCATAACTTGGAATATCCTCTTTACGGGAGCTCTTCATGGCTCCTCCGCGTGTACGGATAATACGTCCATCCTCCTCCAGCCGGACAAGATCTCTTCTCGCCGTATCCTTTGAGACGTTAAACATATCGCAAATATCTTCAATTTGAATGGACGAATGGCCGATCAGATAGTGACTAATCGCTTCCATACGTTCTTCTTGATTCATCGTATTTCCTCCAGTCTATGATAAATATAATTATAAGCTAAAAACTTATAGATTGCAATTTATATAAGTTAATTTAAGTAATTTTAAGTTTGTTATGCAATTTTATAAGTTTTTTCATTAAATATAGCGCTTTTACTTACGTTAAGAAACGTGTATGATCATACTAAAAGGAGGTTCCTCATGAAGGTTACAAAGGACGCAGCTGTGTTTCTTAAACAATTAATGGAGAAGCAGAAGAAAAATACGGCAGTTATTGGGTACAAAGCAAACAAACGGTGAGGGGCTTCCGATTTCCGGCTAACTCTGGACGAGTTGCCTCACGAAAAAATAAAAGAGATCCATTACGGTGTTAACTTTTATATCGAACCTGAAGCTGAAGTTAACAGTTCATATTTATTAATATGTATGGAGAACAAGCGTCTTATTTTAAAAGATGCGAGACAAAGAAATGCTTGACGGCTGTTATTTGCCGTCAAGCTTATAAATATCATCTATAAGAATAAAGAAGCCGGGCTGTACCTGACTGACTTTTTTTCTCTAGCTTCCTCTCACCTCTCAGATGTCCCCCCCTCTTCTTAAGTTATTTCCATTTAGCAGCCAACCTGCGTATTAACAAAATACCTTTTATCAGTAAACCTGCAAAAAGCACTGCAAAACTGGTATAAATTAAGTTCCATTTTATAAAAGTAAATACAGTAGCCAGTTCAGCGATCACTGGAGTAACTGACGGGTAACGCGCCATAACAACAGAAGCTGAAGTGTTTTCAAAAAAATCAAATAGCACAGCGCCAAAAGGGAGTAAATGACTATATTTTATAATTTTTACAGACTGAAAAGACCTGTAAAGATTCGTTAATGATGTGTATAAAAAAAAGAGATAGACGAGCGGCCATACAATGTCAAATGTAAATCTTGAACGGATATAATACTCTCTCCCCTCTTCGCCATATTCTTCTGCCATCCTGTATATATCATCGGAAGTGTACACATACGATCCGTCAGGAGATTCTCCTGTCCCAGTTATACGTTCAGTAGTTGCTGCCGTTTCCGGCAGAATAAATGTTAAAAACAAACTAAAAATAATAAATGACAGGAGCCATGTTTTAAAGCCAGTCTTCCTGTATAAATAATTTGAGAACAAATCCAATTTTTTCATAGAGTAAGTGTCCTTTTTAAAGAATAAGTTATTATTCATATTAACATAATTAACCAGAAATCAATGTTATAATGATTAAACTGACAAAACCCTGAAGAAGCACATATTAAAAAGATGGAGGTGCGAATGAAAAAAATGACACCTGTTCCCTACCCTGTTCTTTTCGGAATGGCAGGGGCATTCAGTTTCTCTGCGATTATCATTGTCCTCGGCCAACTGTTAACGGGAGAAATCCTCTGGGCAGCGGCCATCATTGGATTTATTTTCTCGTTTGCAGTCATCTTAGCTATTTATCATTTTCTAAAGAAATATATTAACTGATATTTTTTTAAGGAGGATCTTATTAATGGACCGCGTCTCGTTAATTAAACCGACTACCCTGCTGGAAAAAGAATACCTGTCATTTTACAAGGAATGGAAGGAAAGTGGCGAAGTGATGATTCCGTGGGTCATTGAGAGATCCCCTTTTGAGTTTGGCAAAATGGTTCAGTCGTTATATGATAACGAAAATGAATTGAAACTGCCAAAAGGATGGGTCCCCGACTCTACATACTGGCTGGTTAATGAACAAAGCCGGATCTTAGGCTGTGTCAATATACGCCACAAACTGACTGAGAAATTATTAAATGAAGGCGGCCACATCGGTTATGGCATACGGCCTTCGGAACGACGAAAAGGGTATGCTTCCAGGCTGCTTGAATTATCCCTGGAAAAAGCTGATTTAATCGGGATCCGCAAAGTCCTTGTTGTCTGTGATGATTACAACACGGCTTCAAGAAAGACGATTCTTAAAAATGGCGGTATACGGGACGACGATTTTACAGATAATCAGGGAAATGTGGTACACCGTTTCTGGATTACTCTTAATACTGAAAAACAGTAACAGACCTACTCATGATTCTTAGTACCCTGCTTTAAATCCATATTTTGAAAGCAGCAGCACTTAAAGGGACAACGAATTAACCTCATGTTATTGCCGACAATACTAAGAGCATATAGAGAACAGCGGACAGCACACTCATTTAAGGTGGTGACACTTTGGTTAAAACACTGATTTTAAACAACAGGTCTATAGATTTAGAAGATTACGAAGAAAAAACGGAGAATGGCAGAACAATGGTTTCGGTTCATTTTAAAGTGACCCATGAGGATTATCATGACATTACCACCCTGCTCTATAACGGTCCTTTTAATGTTGAAGTGCCGGAAAGAAACCTGACTTTTAAAGGATCAATAGCAAGCTATGCCAGTTCTGTAACCAACCTGTACGAAAAAGGCAGTGTCGGAAATTTTAAATTAAGTCTGATTGAGGTGCAGTAATTACTGGTTCCCATTTCTGCTCGATAATCAGCTGAAACAGGATTCCCCAATTTTTAAAAACTAAAATGTTAACAGATGAAACTCGCCGTTTAACGGCCGGTGTCATATTGATATAAACCTGCAGCAGGCCGGAAATTTCCGGCCTGCTGCAGGTTTTTTCTATTTTTCATGACATTTCCCAGTTACTCCCCAGCAAACACTCTAATGTAAACAAGCTTTTATGGCTCTTTTTCTTTACAGACACCACCTCAGAGAATATTAGTGGAAAATGTGCTTTTACGTGAGGACAAGGGTTTATACCAATTCTTTCAGAGGTCATAAGATATTAGTAATTTCAGGATAAATCATAGAAAGAGGAGAAGCCGATGTCGAAAATAATAGGAATTCTGGGAGGAATGGGACCGGCTGCTACAATTGACTTATTTAGAAAAATTGTCCTGAATACGAAAGCCGAAACAGATCAGGAGCACTTGCCTATATTTATTTATAACAACACAAAAATCCCCGCTGTAAGAGAATCTGAAAAAGCATTAAACCAATTAGTTATTTCAGCAAGGATTCTTGAAAAAGCAGGCGTGGACTTCATTATTATGCCATGTAACACAGCTCATATATGGCAGGATGAAATAAAAGAGGCTTTGACCATTCCTTTTTACAGTATGGTTGATCTCACAATAGAAACACTCCTTCGGGACTACAAGCACAAAAAAGTTCTTTTACTTGCTACAGCTACAACAGTAGATTACGGGTTATACCAGAAAGCATGCCAGAATACTCCTCTCGAAATCATCACTCCAAATGCAGAAGAACAGAAAATCATCAATAAAACGATTAAATGTGTGAAAGCAGGAAAGTTAGAAGATAATCCTTATTTAAAAGATTTAAACAGAGTTTTAGAAAAGTATTATAACGAAAGTATTTCATCGCTCATTGGCGGTTGCACTGAAATTCCTCTGTTATTTGATTATCTTAAAAATGATATGACCAAGATAGACCCTACTCTTTTACTGGCAAAAATGTCTGTGAAGAAAGCGTTATAAAAGAAATTCTCTAAAATGAATATTCTTAACTATACAAATATGAATCAGGGGTGAAATAATTGGCTAAGAAATTTAAGGGCTTTATCCGTTTCAGCCGTAAAAGAAACCAAAGCTCCATTTATTTAAATAATAGAACTTTAAGAAGGCTGAAAATTAATTCTGGCTATATAAAACTCCATTTTGGAGAAAAGAGTAAAAAACTGAATATAAAAATCGACCGGAAACTAAACACAGGGGAAATTATAATCCCAAGAAGAATGTCAAAAAGAATCACCATCCCAGTCTTAAAATACGAATGCTATTTCAAAGGGAACAACATGTATTTAGGTCCTGTCATTGGCCATCTTGTTTCAGCCAGAAATTATAAAAGGCGGCGCCTCCAGAAACTCCGGTTCAGCAAATATAATGGAATAAACGGCTTGATATTTATTTTTAAAAAAAGAGGCATTAATCGCTACAATAAGACTATTAAGGGCTACTATTACAACGCGAAGACAGCTTCATTTACTGCTGGCACTTTTCCATATCCATCTGCCATGTTTATCCGTACCAGAATGAAAACCTCCACTTACAGGCATTTTAAATATCATATTGGCAAAAAGATCTTTAACTTTCCGTTTATTAACGGTAGCAAATGGAAATTTTACAGCAGAATGAGCAGAAGAAAAAATATTAGAAACCATTTACCGAAAACCATGAGATACAAGGGTGTTGACAGCGTTGTAAGAATGGCCAAAAAATATAATTCTGTCTACTTGAAGCCTCGAGCTTTATCCAGAGGCAGAGGAATCTTACACGTAAGAAAATTAAAAAATGGTTACCGAATATCCAACCATACAGGTTACAGAAAAGTTGTTAAAACGAAAAAAAGATTAGCCGCAGTATTAAGAAACAAACTCAGAAAAAATGGAAATTATATTGTCCAGCAGGAGATCCGCTTTAAAAAATCCAGGAACAAAATGGATTTCAGGGTGTATATCCAGAAAGATGAAACTAAACAGTGGAAATATTCAGGAATGGAAACTAAAGTAGCTAAAGCAGGAAGTGTTATTTCAAATTCTAAAAACAGGGAGAGGATAATTCCGGGTGACAAAGCATTTAAAGAAGTATTTAATATGAACGATTCACAGGCGAAACAGAAAAAAGAAGAACTGACCAGACTGTGTATCAGAGTTTTAAAGGGTATGGAAAGAGACGGAGCAAAGCTTGGAGACGCAGCTGTAGACTTCGTAATGGATAAGAACCGTAAAATATGGCTGCTGGAAGTCCAGGTCAATTATGCGTCTGAAAAAAAAGCTTATCGGACAAAAGATGAACGCCTCGTCCTGCCTTATATCCTGCCTACTCCATTTAAATATGCAAAAGCTCTTTCAGGGTTTTAATTAGTTCCCGGGGGCGGCTATCCAAAAAAATCAGGATTTAACTGAACATTAATCGGCAAGTGCATGCCACTTGCCGATTTCCATTTCTTAAAGCAATGAACGTCAAGATATTCAGAAGAATTACGTTAAATATGTTGTTGACTATAATTGCAACCATCTGTAAGACATACAAAATGACAGAAGACAGTTATAAAACCTGAAGTTAAATGAAATGAATGTAAAAATAAAAAGCATGAGTTCGGTTCGGCACCGGACTCATGCCCTGCCTGCTGGATAAAACGCCTCACTATTGATGTTCGCTTTACCTTCTTGAGAGGCTTTTAAAGTTCCTTCACTGTTTCTGTCCAGTTGAAAGTATCAGGGAGTTTCCCTGTCTGGATCCCTGTTATTGTATTATAAAGGAATTTTGTTAAGTCTCCAGTCTGTCTTCCGTTAATAATCATTGTTTCATCCTGCCAGCTTAATTCGCCTATGGGGGACACAACTGCGGCCGTTCCGGCTCCGAACGCTTCTTCAAGCTGTCCATCTTCATAAGCCTGAAGCAGTTCTTCCATTGAAATTTTACGTTCTATAACATCGATATTCCAATGCTTAAGCAATTCGATAATCGATTTTCTGGTGACCCCTTCTAAAATACTGTCATTCAGTTCAGGCGTAATAATCTGCCCGTTAATTTTAAAAAACACATTCATGCTGCCTACTTCTTCAATATATTTTTTATGGACGCCGTCAAGCCACATCACCTGGGCGTGTCCTCTGTCTGCAGCTTTTTCCTGAGCCTTGTAACCCCCGCAGTAATTACCGCCGGTTTTCGCGGTACCTGTTCCGCCTCTCACAGCCCGGGTAAAATGTTCTTCCACTTGTATGCTGACCGGATGGATCCCTTCAGGGTAGTATGATCCGACAGGCGAAAGAATAATCATAAACTTATAGCTTTGTGATGGAGCGACGGCCAGATTAGCCTCCGTAGCAATAACAAATGGACGAATATATAATGATCGGCCTTCTTCATTAGGTATCCACTCTTTCTCAAGCAATAAGAGCTGTTTTAAATAATTAATGACCAGTTCTTCGCTTATCGGCGGAATGCTCATCCGGCCGTTTGAACGGTTCATGCGTTTAAGGTTTTCTTCCGGCCTGAACAGCTGGATGTCGCCTTCTGAATTAAGGTAAGCTTTTAACCCTTCGAATACGGATTGCCCGTAATGAAAAATCATCGCTGCTGGATCAAGTGTAATTGGTTCATATGGGACAATCTGCGGCTGAAACCAGCCCTTCTCCCTTGTGTATTCCATTGTAAACATATGATCTGTAAAGACTTGCCCAAAAGGAAGGTCGTCTCCTTCAGGTTTTGGTTTTTTGTTTTGGTTTTCTACAATATCCAGTTTTGCTTCGATCATTTCTCTCACTCCTTTATAAGACTCTTTTCAATTTAAGTGTTGATTTGTCCCTGCTCGCTTGTCCCCTGGAACGTCGCTGATCCTCCGGGTGTGCTCCCCTCCGTTCAGAAGAGTATTATTAACTAAAGAAAAACGCCCGGAATAAGGCATTCCAGCGCTTTAAAGGGTCATATTCCGGTTTCTCTGCTCTTTTCTGACTCTCCGTTCAGTGGCGCAGATCCCCTTACACTCCACAGGCTTTTGGCACTTGCAAGGCGTGTTTAACAATAGATCCTCCAGTTCATTCAATTCCTCATCCGTTAGAGAGTAGAGACGGGCCTGAAGTTTCATAATTTGTATATATGAACCATTCTCCATATTCCCCACTCGCTTTAACGCGTTAATGTTAACTATTGTATCATAAACTATTTGAAAGAAAAGCTTATTATTAGAAAATTTAGTGATATTTTTTAATGTCCCTGAGGAACAGCCTGTTTCGTGTAATAAAGAGATTTTTTAGTATAGCCACGAAACCTGTGTATACATGGTAATCTGCAAGCTTTTATTCAGAAATGGCCTTTTCATAAAAAAGCCCTGTTGCAATAACAGAGCTTTTCCGGACCAGTTAAAGAGCTTTTTCAGCCAGCAGAATCTGCTCTTTTACCTGTTCCTGAGAGGTGCCGCCATAACTTTTCCTGTTAGCCACTACCTGTTCAGGCGCTAGAACCTCGTAAATATCCTCTTCAAACAGCCCGCTGAACTGTTTAAACTCATCAAGTGTTAAGTCGAGCAGATATTTACCATGATCAATGCCGTACAATACAATTTTTCCAATAATTTCGTGCGCCTCCCTGAAAGGAAGTCCTTTCGTTACCAGGTAATCGGCTATATCTGTTGCGTTCGAATAATCTTCGGATACCGCCTGTTTCATGTTTTCCTTTCTCACCATCATCGTGTCTATCATTGGAGCAAGCATTCCGAGAGAACCTTCCAGGGTTTCTACTGTATCAAACATGCCTTCTTTGTCTTCCTGCATATCTTTGTTATAGGCAAGAGGCAGGCCTTTCAATACAGTTAACAACCCGATCAGGTTTCCATACACTCTCCCGGTCTTTGCACGGAGAAGTTCAGGAACATCCGGATTTTTCTTTTGCGGCATAATGCTGGAACCTGTACAGAAAGAATCATCGAGCTCAATAAATTGGAATTCCTGACTGCTCCAGATCACCAGTTCTTCAGAAAGCCTGGAGATATGCATCATCATGATTGAAGCTGCTGACATAAATTCAAGTATGAAATCACGGTCACTGACAGCGTCCATGCTGTTCGGATACACATAATCAAAACCGAGCTCCTCTGCGACCTGATGACGGTCAAGAGGAAAAGTCGTTCCTGCCAGAGCGCCGGCTCCGAGCGGCGATCCGCTCACCCGTTTCAGGCTGTCCTGCAAACGTTCTTTGTCTCTTTGAAGCATCCAGAAATAAGCTAATAAATGATGGGCAAAAGAAACAGGCTGGGCGCGCTGCAAGTGAGTGTAACCAGGCAGAATCGTTTCTACATGGTCTTTCGCCTGGTTTAAAACAGCTGTCTGTACCGCTTTGATATGTTCAATAATCTGCTCAGTATGGTTTTTTAAATATAGATGCATATCTGTAGCAACCTGGTCATTCCGGCTGCGCCCTGTATGAAGTTTCCCACCCAAAGGGCCTATTTCATCAATGAGGAATTTTTCAATATTCATATGTATGTCTTCATTTTCGACTGAAAAAGCAAGCTCGCCTTTTTTAATTTTCTGAAGAACACTTTTAAGACCTGCTTCTATTTTTTCAGCTTCTTCCTCTGACAAAATGCCGGTTGAAGCCAGCATATGAACGTGAGCGATACTTCCCTGAATATCCTCATCCGCAAGTTTCTGATCAAATGAGATTGACGCTGTTTCTTCCTCTACTAATTTATTTGTTTCTTTTGTAAATCTGCCGCCCCAAAGCTTCGACATAACTTAGACCTCCCTATTAATTATAGCTCTGTTGAAGAAAAGTATTGATGCCGGCTCCCAGTTCGCCGACTGAATAATTTATAATCTTTAATATACACAGGAATCTTTAAATTAGCCACCCTTAAAAACGTAACACCGTCAGCGCTCCGATTTTAATCAGAACGCCGACGGTGACTGATGCCTCTCAGTTTTCTACTTTTCAGTATTTGCAAGTTCCGGCTTTTTATTATTCACTTGTGAATATGTTTTTGTGGAAAGGCCCCATAATTTTATAAAACCAACAGCAGAGTAATGGTCAAAAGCATCCCCTTTTGAATAGGTGGCAAGCTCTTCATTATAAAGGCTGTTGTCTGACTGTCTCGCTATGACCATATGTGTTCCTTTCCAAAGCTTCACTTTTATTTTTCCGTTTACATTTTTCTGTGTTTCATTAATGAAGCCCTCGAGTGCATTTTTAAGCGGCGAATACCAGAGTCCATCATAGACAAGCTGGGTCATTTCCTGATCGATCTTTGTTTTATACTGGGTAACTTCTTTAGGTAACGTTAAAAACTCCAGTTCTTTATGGGCATTTATTAAAATAAGGGCGCCCGGGTTTTCATAGACTTCTCTTGCTTTAATTCCGACCAGTCTGTTTTCAATATGGTCGATTCGCCCTACCCCGTGTTTTCCGCCAATTTTATTTAACTGTTTAATAATCTCCACCATCGATAATTTTTCGCCGTTTAGAGCAACCGGTTTGCCTTCTTTAAATTCAATTTCTGCGTATTCAGGCTCATCAGGTGCATCTGCAATTGATGCCGTCCAGTCAAATGCTTCTTCAGGCGCCTCTTTCCAGGTATCTTCAAGAACTCCTGCTTCACAGGCACGTCCCCAAATATTTGCATCAATTGAATAAGGCTTTTCAAGATTTACAGGAACAGGAATGTTTTTCTGTTTCGCATATTCGATCTCTTCTTCACGGTTCATGCCCCATTCTCTAACAGGTGCAATGACTTCCAAATCCGGATTTAATGCCTGGATGGAGACTTCGAATCTCACCTGGTCATTTCCTTTTCCTGTACAACCGTGGGCTACGGCTACAGCGCCTTCCTTTTCCGCAACTTCAACAAGCAGTTTAGCAATTAACGGACGGGATAATGCTGACGATAACGGATATTTTCCTTCGTACATGCAATTTGCTTTTAATGCAGGAAGAAGATACTCTTCCGCCAACAGCTCCTTAGCGTCAATAATAACTGCTTTATCCGCACCAACTTCTAAAGCTTTAACTTTTAACGCGTCTAAATCTTTTCCTTCACCGATCTCCAGTCCAAGGGCAATCACATCATACCCGTACTGCTCTTGCAGCCATTTAATAGAAACGGAGGTATCAAGTCCTCCTGAATAGGCTAAAACAACTTTCCCTTTACTCATTTGATAATCGCTCCTTGAAGTAGTATTTTTATCTATCCTAACGTATTTTTATGCATATGTCTACAAAAAAATTTATTTTTTCATGATTTTTTTTAATAATGCTTTCTGTGCGTGAAGTCTGTTTTCAGCTTCATCAAATACGGCCGAGTGCGGTCCGTCAATAATTTCAGCCGTTACTTCTTCTTCCCTGTGGGCAGGCAGACAGTGCAGAAATAAATAATCACTTTTTGCATGCTCTGCAAGTTTGCTGTTGACTTGGTACGGTTTAAAAGCTGTCAGACGTTCGTTTGTTTCGTCTTCCATTCCCATACTGGTCCACACATCAGTCACAATAATATCTGCATCTTTTACCGCTTCGTGAGGATCGGTGGAAAATGAAATGTCAGCCCCTTTTTTACTTGCTTTTATAGAAGCTTCCTTGAAAATACCAGGGTCAGGCTGATAGCCTTCCGGGCTGGAAACCGTCATATTCATTCCTGTCAGAGCGGCTCCCTGAAGAAGCGAGTGGGTCATATTGTTGTTGCCGTCTCCTATATAACAGAGCTTTAAGCCTTCAAAAGTGCCTTTATATTCATATATAGTCATTAAATCGGCAAGTACCTGGGTTGGATGATGGGGATCTGTCAGCCCGTTAATGACCGGGACAGTCGCGTGACGGGCAAATTCCTCTATCGTTTCATGGTCAAAGGTCCGGATCATTAACCCGTCTACATATCTGGAAAGTACCTTTGCCGTATCAGACACAGGTTCACCACGGCCGAGCTGTATATCTTTTGAGCTGAGAAACAGGGCATGCCCGCCAAGCTGGAGCATTCCTGTTTCAAAAGACACTCTGGTTCTCGTAGACGATTTTTCAAAAATCATTCCCAGCGTTTTGCCTTGCAAATGGGGATGAGGAATTCCTTCTTTTAACTCCTGTTTAAGCACAATCGCTTCTTGAATCAGGTCAGTCAGTTCTGTTTCAGTTAAGTCGTTTATCGTTAATAAATGGTCTGTTGTCAGCTGTCCGTTCGTTTCATTTACGTCCTTTACAGTTTCCATTTTTCTCACACCTTTTCTTTTATTTTTTCTTTACTAAGCAAATCCTGTAAGGCTTCAGGTTCATAGCTTTCGGGCTCGCCTTTTAACCAGTCGACCAGGGTATCAAGTGTTTCCAGACTTGTGTAATAAGGAACCTGGTATTTTACTGATAATTCCCTGATGAAAAAACCGATCTTTTCTTTTTCACGCCCTTGATTAGGAATATTAAGGACCAGTTGAGGTGCCGACTCTTTCCAATGGGCAAGTATATCCGTTTTATTTTTCACGATGGACGCTGCATGAATCCCTTCGCCTTCTAAAAACCGGGCGGTTCCTTCAGTTGCTGTAATCTCCGCTCCAATCCCTTCTAACTTTTGGATCAGGCTGACACTCGCTTTTTTCATCCGGTCAGAAACAGAGACGAAGCATTGAATACGGCCTTCCTGTGCGGCCCCATCAGTGTAACTTGCAACTTTTTTCAAGGCTTCATTCTTTGTTTTCCCAAGCCCGATAATTTCGCCAGTAGATTTCATCTCAGGGCCGAGTACGTGATCCACGCCTTTTAATTTACTTGCAGAGAAAACCGGTGCTTTCACTGTAAAGTAGGAAGGTTCTTTCAATAATCCTGCAGTTTCCGCAGTTGAAGCTAATAATTTTCCGAGCTGTACTTCCACTGCACTCTGAATCATTGGGAAGCCAGTGACTTTGCTCATAATAGGAACTGTCCGTGAGGATCTCGGATTGACTTCAAGAACGTAAACTGTTCCCTCATAAATGACGAATTGAATATTCATCATTCCGATTACAGGCGTTGTTACAGCTATTTGAGAAGCAATTTCAACGATCGACTGCTTTTCTGTCTCTGTAAGTGTCACAGGCGGAAAGACCGTCATACTGTCGCCTGAATGGACGCCTGCTTTCTCCAGATGTTCAAAAATACCTGGAATAATAATATTTTCACCGTCGGATATGACATCCACTTCACATTCCAGACCGGGTACATACTGATCTATTAATAAAGGCCAGCAGCGGTTGTTTGTTTCTTCCTGAATTCGCTCTACATACTGGGCGAGCTCTATTTCGTTATAGCAGATAAACATGGACTGGCCGCCAATCACGTATGACGGTCTGATCAGAACCGGATAGCCCAGTTTTTCGGCCGTCTTAGTCAAGTCAGCAGGCGCATGTGCGCTGTTCCCCGCGATATGCGGAATATCCAGGCTGTTCAGCAGCTCATAAAACTGTCCCCTGTCTTCAAGGCGGTCAATATTTTCAGGTGAAGTTCCGTAAATTTTGATCCCTTCTTCCTGAAGATCGTTTGCCAGATTAATGGCTGTCTGGCCTCCGAACTGGATTAACACGCCCTCTACTTTTTCTTTGCGGATAACAGCTAACACATCTTCAAGAGCAAGCGGCTCAAAATAAAGCCTGTCGGCGACGGAATAATCAGTGCTCACTGTTTCTGGATTATTATTTATGACTACCGCTTCGTATCCGAGCTTTTTAACTGCAAGCGCTGCGTGCACAGAACAATAATCAAATTCCACGCCCTGCCCGATCCGGATAGGACCTGAACCGAGAACCAGTATTTTTTTGCGGGCTTCGGAGACGGCCACTTCATCTTCCCCATGCCACGTGGAATAAAAATATGGCGTGACAGCGTCAAATTCCCCTGCACAAGTATCCACAAGCTTGTATGAAGGGTGTATGTTTATGCGTTCATATTCGCTTCTGAGAGTCGATGAATTCGTCCCTGTAAGTTCGGCTATCCGGCTGTCACTTATATTTAACCTCTTGGCTTTTAAAAGAAGCTCTTTTGTTAAACCTGACCATCCGGCGTTTTTTAAATGTCGTTCACATACTATGATTTTTTCTATCTTTCTTAAAAACCAGTAATCAATTTCAGTTAAACTCATGATCTCTTCAATTGTATACTTTCTCGTGAATGCTTCTGCAATCGCGAAGAGCCTCAGGTCGTTCGGGTTTGTAAGAAGCCCGTTAATTTCTTCGTTTGATTTCTTTTTAAACGACGGCCATACAAGGCTGTGAACATTAAGTTCAAGAGACCGGACTGCTTTATTTAATGCCCCTTCAAATGTCCTGTCTATTGACATTACTTCACCGGTTGCTTTCATCTGCGTGCCAAGCGAACGATCCGCCTCAGAAAACTTATCAAATGGAAAGCGCGGAAGTTTAACAACGACATAGTCTAAAGCAGGTTCAAAAGAAGCAAATGTATTACCGGTAATCGGATTTAAAATTTCATCGAGCGGCTGCCCGATCGCACACTTGGCAGCCATTCTGGCAATCGGATAGCCGGTCGCTTTTGAAGCGAGTGCCGACGACCTGCTCACTCGGGGATTAACTTCAATAATGGCGTATTCATCTGATTCAGGATTTAAAGCAAATTGAATATTGCAGCCTCCTACCACATCAAGGGCACGAATAACTTTTAAAGAAGCTGAACGCAGCATTTGATACTGGTTGTCCGATAAAGTCTGGGAAGGTGCAACTACTATAGAATCACCGGTATGAACACCTACAGGATCCATGTTTTCCATATTGCAGACTATAACACATGTATCATTAGCGTCTCTCATGACCTCATACTCTATTTCTTTCCAGCCTTTTATACTTCTCTCGACAAGAACCTGGCTGATCGGACTTAACTTTAATCCCTGTCTCAAAATGGAATGGAACTCTTCATCATTATAGGCAAAGCCTCCGCCCCCGCCCCCTAACGTATAAGCAGGACGAAGGATTACCGGGTAACCTATTTCTTTAATAAATGAAAAGCCTTCATCAATGGTTTCAACAATTTGCGATTCTGAGACAGGTTCTCCGATGTCCAGCATGAGCTCGCGGAATAACTCCCTGTCTTCACCCTTTTGTATAGAGGATACAGACGTCCCCAAAATGGATACGCCGTACTTTTCTAGCACGCCTTGTTGGGCTAAATTAACAGTTAAATTCAAGCCGGTCTGACCGCCGAGGCTCCCGATCACCCCATCAGGCTTCTCCTTGGAAATAATGTTTTCAAGAGAGTTAACGGTTAACGGTTCCATATATACTTTATCTGCAATCGTATCATCCGTCATAATTGTAGCCGGGTTGTTGTTGACTAAGATAACTTCTATTCCTTCTTCTTTAAGTGCCAGGCAGGCCTGAGTGCCTGCATAATCAAATTCAGCTGCCTGTCCAATGACTATCGGGCCTGAGCCGATGACCAGCACTTTTTGCAATTTGTCAGACTTCCACATATGCTTTCCCTCCTGCTGCCTGCACTTGGCTGATAAATTCCTTAAAGATATATTCCGTGTCGCTTGGTCCCGGGTGGGCTTCGGGATGAAACTGTACAGACTGTACAGGAAGCGTTCGATGCTGCATTCCCTCAAGAGACTTATCGTTGACATTCCTGAACAGCACGTCAAACTGTTCCTGATCGAGACTTTGTTCTATGACGGCATAGCCGTGGTTTTGAGAGGTCATTTTAACTTTCCCGGTGACAAGATCTTTTACAGGATGGTTGCCTCCCCGATGGCCGAACGGCATTTTAACTGTTTCGGCCCCGTAAGCGAGAGCGATCAGCTGGTGGCCGAGACAGATTCCCAGGGTCGGATAAGCTTCTGTAATCTTTTTTACAGTTGGAAAGTATGGCGTAAGCTCTGCCGGGTCTCCGGGACCGTTACTGATGAGTACACCATCGGGATTCAATTCCTGGATTTCCTGAAATGGCGTATCAAAAGGAGCAATTGTTACCTTGCAATTTTCTTTGAGCAGCGCTTTAAGGATTGATTTTTTATACCCGAAATCGAGAAGCACCACATGCGGCCCGCTGTTAGGGAAATAATGATAATTTTCTACTGCGACGCTTTTAACTAATTCCCCTTTTGTTTTTATCCCCCACGAATGGAGGGAACTTTGGCGTCCCGGTGACTTAACCAGTTTTCCTCTGACCGTCTGGTGTTTTCTTATGGCAGAGACTAAAGAGCGGGTATCCACATCTTTCAGTCCGGGAATACCCATCCCTTCAATCTGCTCTGAAAAAGTTGCTGTTGACTGGTAATGGCTCGGCTCATCACACAAATCATTCAGGATAACAGCTGACACAGAAATTTTTCCACTTTCATCGTCCGTGTCATTTATACCGTAACTTCCTATGATCGGATAACAGAAAGTAAGGATTTGCCCGGCATACGAAGGATCTGTCATCATCTCCTGGTAACCGGTCATACTGGTGTTGAATACGACTTCACCTGCTGTTTCCTGTTTTGAACCAATCCATTCACCTTCAAATATTTCTCCTGTCTCAAGAATGAGATAACCCTTAGTCATGATGCATCCTCCTGCTCATTCAGTACATCTTTTAATAGTGATAAGAAATGATTAATTTCATCTTCGGTTGTATTTAAAGGAGGGAGTACACGAAGGACAGCCGGTCCTGCAATAAGACTGAGAATCCCTTTTCCATGCAGGGCTTTAACAATATGTTTGGCATCCCCGTTCAGCTCCACCCCGACAAGGAAACCCTTTCCCCTTACTTCTTTGACTAAAGAATACTGGGTCTCCAGTTTCTTTAATTCATCAAATAAATAATGACTCTGTTTTTCTGCTTTTTTTAGAAAGTCTGATTTTTCTACTGTTTCAATAGTTGCCAATGCAGCGGTCATGGCGAGCGGATTCCCTCCGAAGGTACTTCCGTGAGTCCCAGGCTTAAATGACTGTCCAACAGACTCTTTTGCGAGCATTGCACCGACGGGAATACCGGATCCCAGGCCTTTAGCAAGTGTCATGACATCCGGTTTAATACCGAACTGTTCATAAGCAAAGAGTGTACCAGTCCTACCTATTCCTGTCTGTACTTCATCTATAATAAGAAGAATGTCTTTTTCTTTACAGATCTTGGATAGCTGCTTAACCCAGCTGACATCTGCCGGCCGGACGCCGCCTTCCCCCTGAACCAGTTCGAGCATGACCGCACACGTTTTTTGTTCATCAAGAGTCAGTAAGGCTTCCTGATCATTAAAAGGGAGATAGGAAAAACCCGGTGTTAAAGGGGTGAACCCTTCATGAATTTTTTGCTGGGCTGTGGCTGCCATGGTCGTTCCTGTCCTGCCGTGAAATGAATCCGTAAAGGTTACAATGTCTGTTTTATTAGTGTATCCCTGGTCTTTAGCGTATTTTTTGGCCAGTTTAACAGCTGCTTCATTTGCTTCAGCTCCACTGTTGCAAAAGAATACTTGATCGTGGCAGCTGAGGGATGTCAGTTTTTCTGCCAGCTCATTTTGGGAAGGAATATGGTATAAGTTGGAACAATGCCATAAATGGTCCAGCTGATTTTTCAGTTTTTCTGAAACAGCTTCTGGTATATGGCCAAGGTTACAAGTAGCTATGCCGGACGTATAATCGAGATATTTATTACCTTGCTCATCCCATACATAGCTGCCTTTTCCTTTTACAAGCGTGATCGGAAAACGTCCGTATGTTTCCATCACAGGGGATATTTTCTGTGCCGATAAATCAAGCATGGTGCACCTCCTCCATTACAATTTTCGTTCCTGCCTTTTCTCCTTTTAAATACGTAACGATATCCTGAGGGTTTAACCCGTTAAGGATAACAGGCGCTTCGACTCCTTCCTCGAGTGCGTTCAAAGCTGACAGGACTTTAGGGATCATCCCTCCATGTATAACCCCTTCCTTAATCAGCTCATCTATTTGTCCTTTTGTTAAATAATCATATATTCGGCTATGGTCTCCCGGCTTCTCCATGACACCCGGGATATCACTGATAAACGCGATGCCCGCTTTTAGTTCTTTAGCTATAGCTGCGGCGGCCATATCTGCATTAATGTTGTATCTCTGCCCTTTCTCATCAATTCCAATAGGAGAGACGACAGGGATACCGCCGTTATCCATAATCAGTTCCAGCCATTTTTTATTTACCTGGACCACCTTGCCCACGTATCCCAGCTTTCCTTGCGGATCGGCAGGCTTTACTTTTAATACACTGCCGTCTACTCCGCTTAATCCGAACCCGGGTGCTCCAGCTTTTACAATCTCTGCTGTAAGATGTTTGTTAATCGTCCCGCTTAAAACCGATTCAGCTATTTCGAGGACTTCTTTTGTGGTTACTCTTAGCCCGTTTACAAATGACGAGTTGACTTCCCACTTATTTAACGCCTCGTTAATTCCCGGACCTCCACCATGTACGATGACCGGGTAACAGTCTCCTGATTTTTGAAGGTGGGAGATCGTTTTGAAAAACGGTTGTTCAAGCTGGTTAATAATACTTCCGCCTATTTTAATTACAATTATTTTCATGAAATCGCCTCACGTTCGGTAGGATGCGTTTATTTTGACGTAATCATATGTCAGGTCGCAGCCCCAGGCAGTTGCTTCAGCATGGCCGTCATTCAGATCAACTGTAAGTTTCACAGATGGCTGATCGAGATAGGTTTTTCCCTCTTGTTCATCAAAATCAACCGGCAGACCGTTTTTAACGACTGGAATCTCACCTAAAAATACATTCACTTTATCAGGATTAACCGGTTCCTCACTGTAACCGACGGCACAAATAATTCTGCCCCAGTTAGGGTCTGACCCGTAAACTGCTGATTTAACGAGGTTGGAAGATATAACTGCTTTGCCTACTTTTCGGCCTGCCTGTTCAGAGGAGGCCCCCTTAACCTTCACTTCTATAAGTTTTGTAGCTCCTTCACCGTCTTTCGCTATTTGTTTTGCCAATTCTTCGCTGACATAAGTGAGCGCATGAACAAATTTATCCCATTGCGGGTGATTTTCATTTAAAGGCTCGTTATTCTGCAGCCCGTTTGCCATAACAAGAACTGTATCGTTCGTGCTGCAATCTCCGTCGACAGTTATCATATTAAACGTTTTATCGGTTACGGCTCGGAGGGCATTTTGAAGGCTTCCCGGCTCCGCTTCAGCATCTGTCGTCATATAAGCGAGCATTGTCGCCATGTTCGGGTGGATCATTCCTGACCCTTTCGCTGCGCCTCCGATTGTAATCGTTTTTCCATCGATCTCCAGTTGGACCGCGATAGTTTTGGTAATCGTATCGGTTGTCAGTATCGCTTGCTCAAACCTTTCCGGAGCCTGGTTTTCCGGCTCATTCATGGCTTCTATTCCAGCCTCGATTTTTTCCATAGGAAGGGTAACGCCAATAAGCCCTGTAGATGCTACGGCAACGTGGTTTTGTTTAACATTCATTTTTGCAGCGGAGAGCTTCTGTGTTTCCTGTGCATCTTCAATACCCTGCGCTCCGGTGCAGGCGTTCGCAATGCCTGAATTTACAACAATTGTCTGTAATTTCTGATCAACTGCCAGACTTTCCTGTGTCACTTTCAATGGGGCTGCCTGAAAAGAATTCATTGTGTAAACTCCTGCCGCACAGGCAGGCACTTCAGAATGAAGCCACCCGAAATCCAGTTTCGATTTACGGAGGCCGCAATGCATTCCTCCTGCTGTGAATCCTTTTGGACTCGTCACATGCCCGTCTTTAAGAAGCTGGAATTCGCTTTTGGACTTAACTAACATCGTTTAATCTCCTTTCAGTTTATGGATATACTGGCACTTGTTTTAACCCTTTATCTGTCTGCCAGCCGTTCATAATATTCATATTTTGTATAGCCTGCCCAGATGCACCTTTAACGAGGTTATCTATTGCCGAAACGATTACAAGCTGATTCGTCCGGTCATCTGCATAAAGGCCGATATCACAGAAATTACTGCCGGATACTTCTTTAGTTGAAGGAAACGTTCCTTCAGGCCTGATTCTTACGAAAGGATCAGCTTCGTAATATTCCGAATATATTTCAATAGCCTCCTTGGTGTTAAGCTGCGTGGCCAGTTTTCCGTACATAGTGCATAAGAGGCCTCTCGTCATTGGAAGCAGGTGAGTCGTCATATTTATGCAAACCGGCTTGCCTGCTTCTTTCCCTAAGTATTGTTCTATCTCGGGAATATGCTGGTGCCTGCCAATTTTATAAGGTTTCACATTTTCGTTCGTTTCAGAGAAATGGGTCATAGGAGACATCGTTCGCCCTGCCCCGGACACGCCTGTTTTTCCGTCAATAATAATAGACTCGTTATCTATTAACTTATGAGTAATAGCTGGCATGAGCCCAAGCAGACTGGCTGTTGGGTAACACCCTGGGTTGGAACAGATTTTCGCTTTTTTAAGCTCGCTTTCATAGATTTCACTGAGTCCGTAGACAGCTTCATCTAAAATTTCCTGTGGTGCCGGTGTCTTCCCGTACCACTTTTCATAATTTTCTGGTTTTTCGAGGCGTAAATCTCCTGACAAGTCTATACATTGGACCGATGTTCCGGCTAATTGCGGAATATAATTTTTACTGACGCCTGGCGGGGTCGCAAAAAATATAATATCTACGTCGTTTACTAAACTTTCAGCTTCAAATGTCTCCATAGGCCCTTCCAGAAAGGAGGCCAGATGAGGGTATGTATTTTCCAGGTACTCCCCCTCCTGTGAATGGGAGATAATCTTTTTAATGGTTACTTCAGGGTGGTTTTGCAGGAGCCGTATTAATTCCAGAGCGCCGTAGCCGGTGCCCCCGATAATTGCTGCGTGTTTCAAGTACATCATCGTCCTTTCCCGTCAAAGTTGAATTAATTAATTATTATACTTACAGGTACATATATATGCAACATTTTTATTAAAAATAATTTATTTTTATACAATAATTAATGTGGATCCTTTATAAATTCTACGTTCTTGCTTTATATAAATGCATAAAAAAACAGGCGCTATGTATGCGCCTGTCAGTTTGTCGAAGAACCCACATTTTATAAAAGTGCGGGTTTCTTTTTTACTTACTTTAATGAAAAGTAAATTTGAACTGTGATTGAAGAATGAAAGGTGGCGACTCCAGCGGGAACAGCAATAGGTGAAAATCCCCGAGAGTGATTTTCTCTCGGGAGCTGAAGCATTGCCCGCGGAAAGCGTTCACCTGAAGTGATGAAATCACTCGTTATATACTTAGCTATTAAAAAAGTGGTTTAATTTTCAAAGTATCCCCGCCTCATTCACCGGCGGGCAGCCTTATGAATAAGCCGTTACAGAATAGGGGATAAAAGCCGTGAGATTGATTCTTTAAAACGTATCCAGCGTGGCCGTTTGTTGTAAAGTTCTTCTGTTAATTTAGTAGATTCCATCATATCTTTTTCGAATGCCTGTGCTAATTCTTCTGACGTCTCTTTATGATAAATAAACGCGTTAACTTCAAAATTAAGTTTAAAACTTCTCATGTCGATATTTGCAGTTCCAACGGTATTCATCTTCCGGTCTATAACAATTGATTTGGAATGAATAAACCCATTTTCATAAATATAAACATTTGCCCCCGACTTCAAGAGCAGTCCAATATAAGAGTAAGTCGCCCAATAAATAAATGGGTGGTCAGGCTTGTTCGGGATCATCAATCTGACATCCACCCCGCTGAGAGAGGCTACTCTCAAAGCGTCAAGAAGACTTTGGTCTGGAATAAAATAAGGGGTCTGTATATATACAGATTCTTTAGCACTCATAATCATTTTCATATATCCGTTTTTAATTTGTTCCCATTCAGACTCAGGTCCGCTCGATACTATTTGGACGGTCGCGTTCCCTTCGTTTGATTTCATAGGAAAATACCTTGGCTCGTAATCAATGGAAAAATGTTTCGAAGCCTGGTTCCAGTCCAGAATGAACCTCGTCTGCATAGGGTCCACAGCATTGCCTTTGATACGTAAATGCGTGTCACGCCAGTAGCCAAAAGTCTTGTCTTTACCCAAATACTCGTTTCCTGCGTTAAACCCTCCGACGTAGCCAATTTGTCCATCGATAATGGTCAGTTTCCGGTGGTTACGGTAGTTAAGGCGCATATTAATCAGAGGAAACTTCGATGGGAAGAAGACCCCCACTTCTCCTCCGGCTTTAGTCAAAGAGCTGAAATGCTTTCTCTTCAGTTTTCGGGATCCCAGCTCATCGTATAGAACCCTTACCTTAACTCCTTCTTCAGCTTTCTTTGTTAACTCTTCAATTATTTTTTTGCCGAGAGAATCATATCTGAAAATATAATATTGGATATGGATATGATCTTTCGCTTTTTGAATATCTTCAAAAAGCTGGTTAAACTTCTCTTCTCCGTCGGTTAACACCTGAATCTGATTATCCTTTGTCAGGATGGCGTCATTATTTATAAGATGCATATAAATTAAATCCCGGTACTCGTCTACATCTTCATCGTGGAAGGAAAACTCGGGATTACGGATCTGATCCATCTGCTTCGAGATGATATCCACGATGCCGATCTGCCTGAACCGTTCCCAGTCAAAGAGACGGCGTCGTGTAAGGTTTTGCCCTAAGAATAAATAAATGACAAATCCGATAAAAGGAATGAAAAAAAGGATCATAACCCAAGCCCATGTAGCGGACGCATCTTTTCGTTCAATAAATATGATAATTCCTGCAAATAGAATATTAAATAAAAATAAGACCACTAGGAAAATTGATAGAATATCCATAATGCCTCCTTTGATTAACTGCCACTTTTTGTATTCTATCTCATTTTCCCGCAGTCTGTATAGACGTTTACCGTTTTGTCGCTAAAGGTTTTAATTTAGCCTCAATTTCTTCCCGTCTGTTTTCGATATAAGGGGGTAAAGACAGTTTTTCACCAAGCGCTTCAAATGGCTCATCTTTTTCAAAACCCGGACCGTCAGTTGCAAGTTCAAACAGAATGCCGTTTGGTTCACGGAAATATAATGAGCGGAAATAATACCTTTCAACTAATCCTGAATTGGCAAATCCCCGTGACTGAATATATGTGACCCACTTTTGAAGTTCCTCTTCATTTTCAACCCGGAAAGCCACATGATGGACACTTCCACGTCCCGGACGTTCCGCAGAGAGGCTGTTATTTTCCACCACATGGACTTCTGCTCCTGAACCGCCTTTTCCAGTAGAAAATACAGTGACTTCCTGGCTGTTAAGTTTATATTTCCCTTGCTGTGAGAATCCCATGACCTCTGTTAACACATAATGGGTTTTTTCAGGCCTCGGCACTGTTAATTGAATCGGCCCAAGCCCAATAATCCCCCGGTTTTGAGGGACGGGGCTTTTTTCCCACGGCCTCCCTCCTTCTACACCGGTGTTTGTTTCATCCGATACGATCTGAAGCCTCTGCCCCTCAAAGTCTCTGAAGCTGATGGCCTTCCTTCCATTCACTGTATTGATTCCTTCGTGGGCTACTTTAAATTCATCAAACCTTTCTAACCAGTAAGGCAAGGCCTCATCATCAGGAATACGCAGAGCTGTTTGGCTGATACTGTGTGTCCCTTCATACGTTCGGCCGGCCTGGGGAATTTCAAAAAAGGTTAATTCTGTCCCGGGATTGCCTCTCTCATCTGCGTAAAATAAATGGTACATACTTGTTTCATCCTGGTTAACCGTCTTTTTCACGAGTCTCATCCCCAGAATCTCCGTATAAAAAAACAAATTTTCCTGCGCGTCTGCAGTCAGCGCTGACACATGGTGAAGACCTTTAAGTTCTTTCAAATGCGCTGCCTCCTCTTTAAGAAAGTTACGTCATATTCAATTGGCAGATAAATATATATCCCGTTAATTCTTAATCAAGTTCTTTATTTAGGAAGGTGTAAAAATCTGCCCACTCTTCAATTTGTTTAGATGTTGGCTTACCTAGGCCATGACCTGCTTTGGACTCAAGTCTCAGCACCACCTTAGACTCTGAAGAAGCTTTATCTTTTAAAGCGGCAGCAAATTTTTTGGCATGGGCCGGCACCACCCTGTCATCACTCTCAGCCGTGGCTAAAAGCACAGGAGGATAAGCCTCTCCTTCTACGAGGTTATGAAGGGGTGAATAGCGGTACAGAAAAGAAAATTGTTCATCCTTTTCGGGATCGCCATACTCAGGCATCCAATAACGCCCTATTGTAAATTTATGATACCTGAGCATATCAATTACCGGGACACGGCAAATAACAGCACCGAACAGATCCGGTCTTTGAACCATGCTTGCTGCAGTAAGGAGGCCGCCATTTGATGCACCCATAATAGCCAATTTTTCCGGTTTCGTATAATTTTCGTTTATAAGCCATTCAGCTGCTGCAATAAAATCATCAAATACATTTTGTTTTTTCTCCAGCATTCCTGCTTTATGCCACTCTTCACCGTATTCACCGCCGCCGCGGAGATTAGCGACTGCATAAATCCCCCCCTGTTCAAGCCAGCGGACGATCCCCGGATTGAATGAAGGCGTAACAGAAATATTGAAGCCCCCGTAACCGTATAAAAGCACGCGGTTTTGCCCTGTTAACATGAGATCTTTTTTATGAGTTAAAAACATGGATATTTCCGTTCCATCTTTCGATTTGTAAAATACCTGTTCCGTTTTATAATCCTCAGCTGGAAAAGAAGGTTCTGAACGCGCCCATTCCTGAAGATTTTCGGTTTCCATATCGTACACATAAATGATCCCCGGGTTAAGATAAGTCGTTATGCCAAAAAACAATTCCCTGTCGTCCTTCGACGCTGTTATATCTGTTAATGACCCTTGAGCGGGAAGTGGTATCGTACTCACGAATTGGCCATCCAGCCCGTAAACCGATATTTTGTGCACAGCTTTATCAAGATAGACGGCAACAAACTTGCCATTAGCAACCATAACCTTTTCTAACGTTTCTTCTTTCTCAGGAATAACTTCTTTCCAGTTTTCCCGCTCCGGTTTTTCGATATTCACTGAGATAATTCTGCCTTTCGGAGCGTGGAGATCCGTTTTAAAATACAGCGTACTATCTGAGTTCCCGATAAACGTATATTCTGCATCCTGCTGATCGAGGAGACGGATAAAAGGCGAATCCGGTTCATCAGCCGGCCTGCAGTAAAAACGGTTCTGGGAAGCCGTCCCTTCATTCACGGTAAGGCAAAGATACTTGTGGTCTTCGGTTAGAATTGGAGTAAATAACAGCTCCTTTTGTTGCGGCTGTTCATATATCAGATTATCTTTATTTTGAAATGAATGGAGTTCATGATAGTACACTTTATTAAAATTATTTTCATCTTTTTTCTCTACAGTCCCTTTTTCAGGAAAACGGCTGTAATAAAAGCCGCGGTTATCCGCATCCCAAGCAATCGATGTGAATTTAACCCAGTCAATTTTCTCCGGCAGATCCTGTCCTGTAGATAAATCTTTAATTCTTATCTGCTGCCAGTCGCTTCCGTGGACGGCGGTCGAATAAGCTAAATACCGTCCATCCCTGCTTACAGAAGTTTGAATTAAAGCGGTTGTTCCGTCTTCGCTTAACGTAACCGGATCCAGGATCAATTTTTGTGCAGCTTTCCACTTCATATACAAACAAGCCTGGTTTTGCAGCCCGTCATTAAACTGGTAGAACAATTTCCCGTTTACTTTTTCAGGCACGAAATACTTTTTATAATTCCATATCTGCTTTAATCTATTATATTCTCCATCTCTGTCATATCCTTCAGAAAAGTACTTATCGCTTAATTTCCGGTGTACGTGAGTCCACTCTTGAGTCTCCGGGTCTTCCTCGTCTTCCAGCCATCTGTAAGGGTCTTTCACTTCAGTACCAAAAAAGTTTTCTATCGTATCTAATCTTTTCCAGCTCATATACCAGCCCTCCATAGGAAAATAAAATGATGTCGGTAGTGATACAGACTGTTAAGTTATTTCCCCTGTAATGTACCTGACAAACCATTGATAAGGAAGAAGGCTCTCTTTTACTGTTAAATCAGCCGTAAAAACAGCTGCCAGATTCTGCTCAGGAACAATGAATATAAATTTACCGCCCCGTCCTGCCGCATAGTATAATGCCGGGTGTTTTCCGTTCGATCCTTCACTTACCCACCAGTGATACCCATAATACTGCTTAAATTTATCTGTTTTGGTATGCTTCTTAAGGGCTTGATTGATCCAGTCGGCGCCAATTACTTCTTTACCTTCCCATTTACCATTCTGTAAGATCATCACTGCATATTTCAGCAGATCCACTGGCGTTAAATAGAGACCGTAGCCTCCGAGAGAGACGCCGTCAGGGTCATCTTCCCACTCGTAGTCTTGTATTTGAAGCGGCTCAAATAAATATCTGGCAGCAAACTCCTTTGTTTTCATCCCGGTTACCTTTTGTACAACCGCGCTGAGCAAATGGGAATCTGAATTATTATAGGTCATTTTCTTGCCTGGACTGGATGCAGGAGGCTTTGACATAATGGCATGGATCCAGTCTGGAGACTGGCTGATCTCTTTCCACGATTTTAAGTCAAACCCTGAGGTCATGGTGAGTAACTGTTCCACACTCATTTGCAAAACCGTTTCATCTGTCTCTCCATTTGAAGACAGGATGTCGCCAATGGAAAGATCTAACGAACTCAGATAATTTTCCTCCAGTGCTTTACCTATTAATATAGAAAGGACTGATTTTGTCACAGAATTAATTTTGTGCGGAGTCGTCAGAAGCCCCTTATGTTGTTCATATGTATAGGCTAGTCCGTTATCTTTGTAGATGAGGCATGTTTCAATTTCCTTTCCGGCGAACTGCTTTTCCATTTCCATAAGTTTCTCTTTTTGAATTCCTGCTTCTTCGGTGGATATGGTCCCGAATGATTCGTAAGGTGTTCCTGTCACTGCTTTCACTCCTCAATCCTTCTAATTTGTTTTATCACAGACTGCTGGTTTAATATTTCCGCTCCTGTACATACGCCATTCCTTTAACATCAGAGCGAGGGTTTAAGTCCAGTATTGCTTAATAAAGTTTTCTCTTCCCGATTCTTGACGTTCCTGCTGATATTTAGCCGGATTCTTTTTATAGAACTTTTGATGATGCTCTTCTGCCGGATAAAAAGACGCAGCAGGCAAAATCTTTGTAACAAGCGGCTTGTTGAACCTGCCGCTTTCTTCAACCTTCCGGAGCGATTCTTCTGCTATTAATTTTTGTTCACTGTCATGGTAAAAAACTGCTGTTCTGTACTGGCTGCCGCGGTCAAAAAACTGGCCTCCGTCATCGGTAGGATCAATTTGAGGCCAGTAAAGATCCATCAGTTTTTCATAAGGAAATATTTCAGGGTCATATGTAATTTCTACCGCTTCATAATGGCCTGTTTCCCCTGTTTTCACTTGTTCATAGGAAGGCTGAGGTGTCTTTCCTCCTGTGTAGCCTGATACGACCCGCATGATCCCTGGCATTTCATCAAAAGGTTTAACCATACACCAAAAACACCCGCCTGCAAAAGTTGCTTTTTTATATTGGCTTTCCATTCATTCTGCCTCCTTTGTTTAATAGAACCTGTAAGAGTTTCCCACATTTATTTTAACACCGCTATGATCTCATTTCACATTTAACGGCCCGCTCCTTATCCTTTACAGTAAGCATTTGCCTTGAGTGAAACTCGCACATTATTATCTTATTAATCATTAAATATATAAAGGAATGGCTCCGCGGAAGGGCCATTCCTTTATTATCTGTGTTTTATACCAGTCTGGCATTACTCTTCTTCAAATAAATATAAAAATTCTTCGTAGCCTTTTTGCTCCATTTCTTCTTTAGGGATAAACTCTAAAGCTGCTGAGTTTATACAATACCTCAACCCGGTAGGCTCCGGTCCGTCTTTAAAAACATGGCCTAAATGGGAATCCGCATATTTACTTCTTATTTCAGTTCTTCTTACAATCAGTTTCCAGTCATTTTCTTCCACAATAGTTTCTTCAAGAATAGGCTGAGTAAAGCTCGGCCATCCCGTTTCTGAATCAAACTGATGAGTCGAACTGAATAAAGGTTCACCTGAAACAATATCAACATATATGCCATCTTCATAATGATTCCAATACTCGTTTTCATAGGCAGGCTCTGTTCCATCTTCCTGGGTCACATAAAATGCCATATCGCTCAGCCCATTTTTCAGACTGTCTTTATCTTGTTTTTCATATTGCCGCCAAAAAGCAAGATTTTCTTCTTCCGGTTCCGGCATCTCATAATCTCTTTCTTCCGGCCAATGTTCATCTAAAAATTCATCTCTGCCGGAATTGGACCGGTAAAACTCGTATCTCACAGGGTTTTCTTTATAGTAATTCTGGTGATAATCTTCTGCCCTGTAAAAAGTATCCGCCTCAGTTATTTCGGTAACTACGGGATCTTCAAATCTCCCTGACTGATTCAGCTCCACTTTTGATTCTTCTGCCAGTTTTTTCTGATCCTGATTATGGTAAAAAATAACAGGCCGGTATTGCTCCCCTCTGTCGACAAATTGTCCTTCATTATCAGTCGGGTCTATCTGCCGCCAGTAGATCTGAAGAAGGTCTTCGTACGAGACGATTTCCGGATCGTAAATGACCTGAACCGTCTCCACATGCCCTGTTTCTCCGCTTGCGACATCTTCATAAGACGGATTAGGCTCATCACCGCCCATATAACCGGCTACTACATCGTTGACTCCTTCTATTTCCTCAAAAGGGGGTTCCATACACCAGAAACAGCCGCCTGCAAATGTTGCCGTATGCCTCAAATCTTCTTCCGCAAGTTCAAACGGTTCACTTCCGTAAGATCTGCTGGTGAAATAATCATATATGACTGGAATAAAAATAAATGCGGCCCCAGACAAAGTGATCACCAGCAGTAGAGCAGTAAATTTTTTCAAGGCGCCCCCTCCTTTTCATACTTTACCGTATGTCTATTATACGTCTCATTTTAAAATTTTTCACGGACTGGGATTCAGGCGTTAGCCGCACAAAAAAAGCCCGGAAATTTACATTTCCGGACTATTGTAAAACGTCTATTTCGTTTTGACAACTAAATCGACATCTATATTTCCTCTTGTAGCTTTTGAATACGGGCAGAATTCATGTGCTTTGTGGACGAGGTCTTCAGCTTCTTCCTGGCTTACTCCGCCAACTTCTGCATGAAGCGTTACAGCAAGTTTAAACCCGTCATCCGAAGAATCCTTCAGTAGGCTCACTTCCCCTGTAAGATTTGAATCAATCTCTTTACCTGCTTTAGAGGCCATTAAATTTAGCGCACCGTCGAAACAAGCTGCATAACCCGCTGCGAATAACTGCTCCGGATTTGTCGCATCACCTGGAAGATCGTTTCCTTTAGGCATGGACAGATCAAGATCAATGACTCCGTTATCAGACTTAACATGTCCTTCACGTCCACCTTGCACAGTTGCTTTAGTTGTTAAAATTTTCTCAGACATCGTCTCACTCCCTTAAAAATAATTGGTTTTCTTCTTCTACTCTTATATAAGTTCACGTTAATGACACATTTTAAACCTGTTTGTCCCAATCAGTGAGTTAGTAAATTTTTAAAACCGTTGTTATAATTGCCCTAAATCGAATTAAAGGAGTTACAATCCATGTCAAGAGTTACATCGCTGTTTACATTTTCCGATAATGTGAACATCCCCTATTATGAATATCCTTCAACGGTGAAAACTGACAGCGTGATGTTATGTATCCACGGTCTCACATCTGAAATGGAGCATTTATTCACGTTTGCTGAAAAACTCAGCGGAAAGCTGGACGTTGATGTCCACCTTCCCATATTGCGCGGCTATACGTCTTTTGAGACAGGCATTGGCGACATACCTGAAAAAAATAAATATGATTCCGATTTAATAGAAATGATTAATGAACTGGCACACGAGTATAAGCATATTTATTTAATGGGCCATTCCATTGGGGCCGCAAATGTGATGCGATACTTTCTGGAAGAGCCTCATTACAAGGTTAGAAGCTTTTTTCTTGTTTCGCCTTTTCTTCATCCTTCACTGAAAGTTTCCCGGGAGCAGAAAGGAGATAATGGAGGCGATGACTTTTATGAAGTCTTTTATACACGTGCCGTCATACTGCGAATGCTGGACCGGTTTAATATCCAATTGTTTTCCCAAAAGCCGGTTGTGAAGATTCCAATGAGGGAAATACCATACGAACCTGATTCTGCCACCGTTCCTTATACATTAAGCTACCGGCTGATTACCTCCCGATTTATAACAAAGCCCGATATATTAAAAAACCCGGGCCTCAGCCGGTTTAACGTTTTTATTGGAAATAATGATGAAGTCATTGACGGACTGAAATTTAAGGACATCTGGGAGAAGAACACGGGCGGTAAAGTTACCCTTTTAGAGAAAGAGGACCATAACCGTGTCTTATACAGCACTCTATTCCTTAAAGGGATTGAGCAAACGATTAAGTCTTAAACTGCTCGCAAATTTTATACTCTTCTTTTTTGGAATACTTCACTTCCGTTTTTTAAAACAGTAAGAAAAAGAGACAGCAGAGGCGAAAAGGCTGGTTTTGGCCTTTTCCCTTTTCCAATTCTCGCCAGTTGCTGGCTGTACCATGTTAATTCAAGCATGGCATGGTCATCCAACAATGAAATTCCTGTCTTTTTCTGAGTTAAAGTAAGCTTCTGTAATTTATTTTCTTTAAGCAATTGAGGAAGTGCCGGATAGACAGCCATCGGGCGTGCAATTCCGATAAAGTCTGTTTTTCCGCGAAATAATGCTTCCTCCATCCCCTCTTTAGTTCTAAAACCGCCTGTTACTGCGATCGGCACATCTGTCTCTTTTTTCAGCCGTTCTGCGTGCTCAATAAAGTAAGCTTCCCTTTTGGCTGTTGACGGCTTTATATTCCTGCCGGTCATTTCAGGTTTTTCATACGTTCCGCCTGATATTTCAATGAGGTCAGTCCCCATGTCTGCCAGCTCTTTTATAACATACAACGACTCGTGTTCCGAAAAACCGGATTTAATGAAATCAGCGCTGTTTATTTTAACACTGACTGGAAAACCTTCTCCAGTTTCCGCGCGCACAGCTTTATATATTTCCTGCAGAAATCTGAAACGGTTTTTGATGGAGCCTCCCCACTCATCTGTTCTCCGGTTATGTTTATTGGATAAAAACTGGCTCACTAAGTAGCCGTGAGCAGCGTGTATCTGAACACCTGAGAAGCCGGCATTTTGGGCTAAACGGGCAGTTTCGGCAAACTTTTTTATTATCGCTGTAATTTCTTCGCCTGTTAGTGCCCGGCATTTTGGAAAGAATTTTTGAAGTGAGGGTTCAAATGGAACAGCGGAAGGGGCTACGGCTTCGTCAACTACTCCTTTAAAGACTTGTTTGCCTGGATGATTAATTTGCATCCATAAATGAGTGCCATTTTCAGTCCCTGCTTCTGCCCATTTTTTGAAAAGCGTTAAATGCCGGTCATTTTCAAGCACGACATTCCGCCGTTCTCCTAACGCTTTTCGGTCAACCATAACGTTACCCGTGACAAGAACTCCCGCTCCACCCCTGGCCCAGGTTCGGTAGAGCCGTATCAGTTTGTCAGAAGGCAAATTGTCTTCTGTGGCTAATGCTTCACTCATCGCCGATTTAAAAATCCGGTTCTTTATTATTATATTCTTCAGTGGATAGGGCTGAAATAAAAGAAATGGTTTGTTCATAGGCCGCTCCTTTAGGATTTTTCATGGAAATCTTGTTTCTTTAACACGCTTATTTTAAATGATTTATTCCATCAACACCGGTTACTTTTCCTCTGATTTTTTTAATCCTTAACCGCTCTCCTTTCAGCCAGTCTGAGAAAGAAATACTTACTGGGAGAGCGTTCAGACCGACACCTGCAGTTACCTCAAGAAGCTTAGTATCATACAGAGCCGTGTGAATCGTTCCAGACCAGTTTCCATAGTCGCTTTTCCCGACACCGTAAACCGATTCATTTAAAAAACTGAAAATATCCCTTCTGGAAGGCGTTTGGCTTATAAAACCCTGCAGCCGAAGAAGACGCTCTTTTGATTCGGAAATTTTATACCGATTCTCGTTTTGCCTGGAAGGAGTCTGAAAATGGTTAGTACAGGCCCCCTTCTCACTCTCAAAAACGGTCACTCCCAGCGATGAGCCTTCTACGAGTGCCCGGTCCCCATGTCTGTCTGCTAAAGAATAATTAAAAGCGTGCCTGTGCGGAACTTCTTTTAGCAGAGCGATCGCTTCCTTGACAGTGGCGCATGAGTCAAGAATAAACCTTGCAATAGACGTACATATAAATCCATCTTCAGGCCTTAGCCGGTTAACAAAATGATAGCCTGTCGCCAGGCCTTTTTCGTTCATTCCGTCCATTCTCCCGATCATTCGCTGGGCAAAGCCGATATGGGCATAACCTTTTACAGGCTGCCAGAGTAAGAAACGGCCATCATAGGTTTTTGGATGATAATCGTAATTCCGGGCGTAAATCCCCCCGCTCATTATCGCGCTGCAGCCTGATTTTTTCCAGCTTTGCTGGTACCCGGCATATTCATGATAAACATCTTCTGTTCTCCATCCTAACCCATCTGCTAACCCTTCGATCTCATCAATGAGATAAGGTGAAAACGCCTTAATATATGATTTTGCTTCTGTTAAATCCGTTGTATATTTCCTGATAGATTTCCTGCGTCTTTTAGTGTGTTTATTAAACAGAGCGGTTTTTTTCATCGCTTCACCCTGTTTTAGGCCGTAAGCGTAAGGATCTCCCCGCCCTTCCACCACATCCACTTCTATCATTAGCTCCACGGCTCCTTTATCAGCTTTAAAAGTCTTCTCTATCCATTATACAAATAATTTCATATAAGCTGAAAAGAACCGCTTAGTGCAAATAGAAAGCCGGGGTTTTATTACCGTCCGGCTTTGCTTTCTGCTCTATAATCTGTTTTTTTATTCAAATAAAGAATCCGCTGATTTGAACTGCCACGGAAAGCAATGTCTCTCAGATGATCCTTATAAGGACATTTTTAAGAACATCAATAATGTCCCCCTCTGCAGCCTACAAGTCATCGAATCCGTTTTCCTCAGACACTTTCGTATACTGTCTGGACTTTTGTTCAAAAAAGTCTGTTTTTCCCTGGTTCACATCTTCGTACACCTTAATCCATTTCATAGGATTTGTTCTGTAGCCTTCGAAAGGCCTCTCTACTCCAAGCTCATTCACACGTTTATTTGCCATAAATTTAATGTACGCTTCCAAATCTGTAATGGGAATTTCCGGAATTCTGTCACCTATAATATAATTTGCCCACTTAATTTCCAGTTCAGCTGCTTTTACAAAGGTTTCCTGCACGAATTTATCATTTTCTTCAGTCTGAAGTTCCGGACACTCCTTACGCAGTTCCTTAAAAATATTGGCAAACAAATAGACATGGAGCTGTTCATCCCTGTTTATATAGTTGATCATTGTTGAAGTAGAGACCATTTTCTGGTTCTTTGCAAGATAATAAAAGAAACTGAACCCTGAATAAAAATTCAGCCCTTCCAATATCACATCGTATACAATAGATTCTAAAAGTGTCTGAGGAGTCGGGTTATTAACAAAAGATTCATAACCTTCGGCAATAAAGTCATTTCTTTCCCTTAAAACAGGATCGTGCTTCCAGTATTCAAATATCTCATCTTGTTCATCTTTATTGACAAGGCTTGATAAAACATAAGAGTAACTTTGGTTATGCACCACTTCCTGAAATGCTAATACAGTCATTAAGGCATTTAAGCTGGAATCGGTTAGATATTTTGACACGTGCATCGCATAGTCTGTCTGAATACTGTCTAAAAAAGCGAGCAGGCCAATTATTTTTTTAAAAGCGTCTTCCTCCGTTTCAGTTAGTGAAGAGAATTGTTTTATATCTGAACTCATATTAATTTCGAAGGGCGTCCAAAAATTCCCGAGCATATTTTTATATAAAGGATATGCCCATGAAAATCTCACGTCATCCCAGTTTAAAACATTGGAGCTTCGGCCTGAAATAATTCCTGTACTCGCATTTGGTGCTGATACATCGTAAAGTTTTCTTTCTGTTAACTTGGCCATTTATATTTCCTCCTTTGTGTTAGTCATTAGCTTGAGCAGCTTTCGCAGTCCTCCAGATCAGCAGAGGTGGACCGGACGTAATAGGTCGTCTTTAAATCATTCTTCCACGCGCTCATATGCAGGTCTAACAGTTCTTTTGCTTTAATTGCATGATTGACATATAAATTAAATGAAACAGATTGGTCAATATGTTTCTGCCTGGCTCCGTTCTGGGAAATGCTCCAGTGCTGGTCAATCGTATGTGCCGGTTTGTAGTACCAGGTGGTTTCACTATTAATATCCGGGGCGGTAACCGGTATTTTGTAATTTTTCTTTTCTTCTGCGTATTCTTTTTTAAACACTGGATCAATTGAGGCTGTAGAACCAGCTATTAATGACGTGCTGGAATTTGGGGCCACAGCCATAAGATAACCATTCCGGAGACCGTGTTTCTTAACGTCTTCCTTGAGGGCTGTCCAGCGGCTGCTGTTGTATCCTCTTTGTTTGAAATAAATGCCTGTTTCATAATCAGATCCTTTAAAGACGTTATATGCGCTTTTTTCTTTCGCTAATTTCATGCTTGCCTTTAAGGTGTAAAAATGAATATCCTCATACAAACGGTCAGCAAACGCGGTTGCCTCAGCAGATTCCCAGCGGATTTTTTTTAACGCGAGTAAATGGTGCCAGCCGAACGTTCCTAAACCGATGGCGCGGTACTTTTCATTCGTTGCTTTTGCTTGCGGGACTTCTATTGTATTAAGGTCAATGACATTATCAAGCATACGAACCTGGATAGTAATTAACCGTTCCAGCACGTCGTCCGTTACAGCTTTCGCCAGGGAGACAGAGCTCAAATTACAAACAACAAAATCACCAGGATGTTTTCTGATTACAATTTCCCCGTCACTTACCTTTTCTTCTTTAACCAAGGTCGGACTCATATTCTGCATAATTTCTGTACATAAATTTGAAGAATAAATCATGCCTTTATGCTTATTTGGATTCATTCTGTTTACTGTATCTCTGTAGAACATATATGGTGTTCCTGTCTCAAGTTGTGAAACCATAATTCTCTTCATAATGTCGATTGCGGGTACTTTTACCGATGTAAGGGTTTCATCGTTGACGCATGCTTCATATTTTTCACGGAAGCTCCCTCTGCCTTTTTCTTCGTCGTAATAGTCTTCAAGGGAAAAGCCTTTCTTTTGCCGTATTTCGTGAGGATCAAACAAATGCCACTCTTCTCTGAGTTCCACTTTTTCCATAAACAGATCAGGCAGACAGACACCAGTAAAAAGATCATGTGTCCGTTGTCTTTCATCGCCATTATTTAATTTAGCATCTAAAAAAGAAAAAATATCTTTATGCCAGACATCCAGGTAAACAGCGGCTGCTCCTTGTCTTTGTCCAAGCTGATCGACACTTACCGCTGTGTTGTTTAACTGCTTCATCCATGGCAGAACGCCGGATGATGTGCCTTCAAACCCCTTGATTGACGAACCCCTTGCCCGTATTTTCCCTAAATAAAGGCCGAGTCCCCCGCCATTTTTGCTAATCGTAGCAGCGTCAGTATTACTGTCGAATATTCCACGCAAGCTGTCATCAACCGTATCAATAAAACAGCTTGATAATTGCCCGTGAGTTTTTCCCGCATTGGCTAACGTAGGAGTTGCCACGGTCATATATAAATTGGACAATGCCCAGTATGCTTCTTTAACAAGACTCAGCCGTTCCTCTTTTTGTTCATTCAGCATCAGCGTCATGCTGATCACCATAAATCGTTCCTGAGGCAGTTCGAGAAGTTTTCCATCGTAAGCTTTGGCAAGGTAACGGTCAGCAAGAGTTTTCAGCCCTATGTAAGTAAACTGTTTGTCCCTGGATTCATCGAGCCACTTCTCCATCTCTATCAAGTCACTTTCTGAGTATGCTTCGATTAAGTCCTGACGGTAGAGACCGCGGCTGATTAACAGGGTAATTAATTGGCCGAATCGCTCGTAAGCCGGTAGTTCACGGGCGTCTTCGACCTGCTTTTTTAATTTTTCACTATAAAGCTCCGCGGCCACAAACGTCCAGTCCGGCTCCTCAATTGTTAATTGGTCCAAAGCGGAAGAAATGAGGGAGGATATCGGGTTTTTCACTTCATTAACAGCCTCAAGCCTCTTTTTAAAAGGGGCCCAGTTTAAATGGGGAAACCTTGTTTCCAGTTCTCCTGCTAACACTGATAAATTGTCTTTCTTTGTAAATGCGGTCATTGTTGTCATCCTTTCAATTTTATTAATCAAATAAAATAGCTTAACGCCAAGTTCCAAAGGGATGCAATGGCCTTTTTGTCACCTTCTAACCCTTTAACTTAGGCACATGTTCAAAGTACAAAAAAGCCTTCCCTTGGAAAGGGAAGGCTGAAAAACGGCAGAATGAGGCGTAAGACGACTGCCTCTTCACTCGCAAGTGATCTAAATATTGGCAGCCTGCCGTTTCTCACACTCAACCCCCGAAGGTCAGAAACTACAGAAAACAGGCAGGTCTCCTGACTTGTGCTTCCTCCTACTTTGAGCCTTCCCGTATAAGCGCCATCATCCGATAACTTTCTTATACAGTGGCAATCTCATTTCGTCCACACTTACAGTTGCGGGGACAGTTCCGGCTTTTAACCGGATTCCCTTTTAAGCTTGCACGGCAAGCACCTGAATTCCTCAAATATTCAATTAAGCACAATATATAGATAAAAAAGTTATTTTCGACCTATATAATGTACTAACAGCATAACGTCATTTTTTAAAAGATGCAATGGTTAATAGAAAAAAATGTTCCTTGAATATTCCCTCTATCTCTAGTAAAATACCTGAATTGTGAGTGAAAAGTACGCTGAAAGGAGCAATGAGTTATGTTTGCACCTGCCGCTTTAGATCCAAAGCAGGATAAAAACAAAGAAACCCTTATAGAAGAATATGAAACGCTTGAATTTCAAATTTTCCGGATGCAGGAAAATATAAAAGAAATCGCTAAAAAGTGGGATATATTAGGGATTGACCAAACTAAAGAAGAAAAATGGGTAATCGTTTATGCCGCAGATGACGGGAACATCTGTAAAATCATGGCTCACGACTGTGAAACACCCTTTCTCGGTAAGTGGGACTTTTCCATACACGCACAATATAAGAATGATCACCAGGTTCATATCGATGATATCCGCGGGGAGGAAAACCGCGGCTTCGGTTCAGTCTGTATGAATTTTTTAAAGGAATATACGAAGGACAAAAATATCCATACCATTTCCGGAGATATTTCCGAACGCGACTGGGAGCACCTGGACAGACTCATTCATTTTTACAAAAAGCACAGGTTCTATGTGGATATTGAATATGCAGAACAAAAAGGCGCCATTCACTGGCACCCTTAGATAATATATATGACGAGGGAGGAGGCGGGTATTTGGGCCGGTCTCTCTTTTTTACCTTTCGACTCTCCGCTGCTGCCGGTTAGTCTCTTTCAAAGGGCCTTACCTTTCTTTTCCTGTGTATCTGTGCTGAACTGAAAGCCCACTGATTCAAGCTTTTCCTCCAGCTTCCTGTAATAGTCGTCAGACAGTCTTCCTTTTGCCCCCCGCATAATTTCTGTCGCATAGTGTTCCGGCGGCGCTGAACAAGGCTGTTTATTAATTACTGTGAACGTGAGAACATTTTCGTGTATTTTTCCGTTTATGTCAACATCCACAAAAGTTGGCCGATAGTTGTTTGAATAAACCCCTTCTCTTTTAAAAAGGTAGTCCACGGCTTCCTTTGAAAGGGTATAAACTATTCCTTCTACGTAATCATCATCTGTTGTTTCTATAATATTTGCCCTGGCACCATCTGGCCGGGGGATAGAATAAGCAAAACTGTAATTTATCACTTTACCGGTCTCTACATTTTTTGAAAAATGGTCAAGCATCCCTGCTTTTATAATTCTTTCCGTATCCATGCAGGAGCCGTAAGCAAAATATTTCACCTCATTAAAAGATTTATACCAGCGGTCAACTTTCCAATCCTGAAAAGGCACTCGCTCTTTAAGGGTCTCTTTATGAGAATCATTTAATATATAAACCCAGGTTTTCACAGGGCTCCCTTCTGTCTCCACTTCCATCTCTGCCCTGTCGTAAAGGTTAATTTCTTTCCCTTGACGATATCCCTCAAGTACATCTAATGCAGCTAAGGTTTCTTTACCAATTTCATAGATTTCACCATATACATAATCGTGTCCTTCAAGAAGAAAAGCCGGGTATCCTTTTCCTGTGTCATAGAGAGATCCTCTTATTCTGGCCTGCTGGTAAACACGGCGTGAGTCTTTTAATAAGTAGTGGTTGCTTTCTCCCTGTCTTAACGTGCCATAGACAAAAACAAAAGATTTACTCGTATTCATCTTGCGCCTCCTGGTGTATTAAGCTAAAATTCTTCTTTATACTCTAACATATATATGTCTGCAGTTAAGGACAAGTGCACCATCTTCCTGAAAATAAGCAATAGTTCGAGCAACATGATGCCCCACTGTGACTGACCATGGGACGCAGTTCAATTTAAATAATAATAATTTTTCTTTTTTAGTTTACATAACATAAATACAGTAAATTTATCCCTTTTGTGTGATTTGATTTTCCTCAGGATAAAAAGAACCCAACAGCTGACTGTTGGGTTCAAACTAAGCATTATAAGCTTAACGTATTTTACTTAAACACCTTTATAGGCTAAACGATAAATTTCAGCTAATTCTGAGACTAAAGGCAGTTTAGGGTTTGCTGTTGTACACTGGTCTTCAAAAGCACGGTCAGCAAGAAGGTCTACTTTTTGTTCGAAGTCTTTTTTGTCCACTCCGCAAGCTTCAATACTCATAGGAATGTTAAGCTCTTTAGCTAACTTAATGACCGCCTGGACGAGACTTTCTACTCCTTGCGCTGTATCTTTAGCTGGTAAACCAAGCATTCTCGCAATTTCTGCATAGCGCTCATCGGCCCGGAAGTGGTTATACTTAGGGAACGCCGTGAACTTTGTTGGTTTTTCAGCATTGTAACGGATGACATGCGGCATTAAAATGGTGTTGGAACGTCCGTGTGCAATATGGAATTCAGCGCCTAATTTATGCGCAAGGCTGTGATTGATTCCCAGGAAGGCATTTGCAAACGCCATACCTGCGATCGTGGAGGCATTATGCATTTTTTCACGGGCCAGTTCGTCATTTCCATTTCGATAAGCTTTAGGGAGGTATTCAAATACTAGCTGAATAGCTTTGATAGCAAGTCCGTCAGTATAATCGTTGGCCATCACTGATACATAAGATTCGATGGCGTGAGTGAGAACATCCATCCCTGTGTCGGCAGTAACTGAAGGCGGCACTGATTTCACGTAAACCGGATCGATGATCGCCACATCAGGTGTCAGCTCATAATCTGCCAGCGGATACTTTACATTATTTTCTTTATCTGTAATGACAGAGAACGATGTAACTTCTGAGCCTGTTCCTGAAGTTGTCGGTATAGCTACAAATTGTGCTCTGTTTCCAAGTTTAGGATATTTAAAGACACGTTTACGAATATCAAGGAACTTCTGTTTCAGCCCGTGGAACTCAAGGTCCGGGTGCTCATAGAATACCCACATACCTTTTGCGGCATCCATGGCCGAACCGCCACCTAAAGTAATAATGACATCCGGTTCAAATTGTTTCATCATTTCTGCCCCTGCCATAACCGTTTCAATTGAGGGATCCGGCTCTACATCTGAGAAAACTTCATATTGAACGCGGTCCTGGCGTTTATTCAAGTAATATAATACTTTATCGACATATCCCATTTTCACCATGATCTCATCTGTAACGATCATAGCCCGGGAAATGTTAGGCATTTTTTCTAAATACTGTGTGGCATTCTTTTCAAAAAATACTTTTGGCGGAACTTTAAACCATTGCATATTGTTTTTTCTCTTTCCTATTTTTTTAATATTTACGAGGTTAATCGTACCTACATTTTGAGACACTGAATTGTGACCGTAAGAACCGCACCCGAGTGTCAGGGAAGGAATATAGCCGTTATAAATATCCCCGATGGCTCCCTGTGAAGACGGTGAATTTGAGATAATTCGCCCTGCTTTCATCTGAAGACCGAAATCACGGATCACATCATCATCCCCGGAATGGATGACCGCAGAGTGCCCAAGGCCTCCAAAGTGAAGCATTTCATCAGCTCGTTTGAAGCCTTCTTCCCGGTTTTTAACTTTGAAGCACGCAAGCACCGGGCTGAGCTTTTCTCTGGAGAGTGGAGACTCAGGACCTACTGTTTTCAGTTCAGCAATAAGAATCTTAGTTTTTTCATTAACTTTTACGCCTGCCATCGCTGCTATTTCCGCAGCTGGTTTCCCGACAATGTGAGGGTTAACAGCGCATGTGTCTTCATTGATCACAAGCTTCTCTACTTTTTTACGCTCCTCTTCAGTCAGGAAGTGGCAATTATTAGACTGTAATTCTATCTTTGTTTCTTCATAAATTTCTTTGTCTATAATAACCGCTTGTTCAGATGCGCAGATCATCCCGTTATCAAACGTTTTAGACAGTATTAAGTCATTAACTGCCTGTTTAACATTTGCACTTTTTTCTATATAACAAGGTACGTTACCCGGTCCTACTCCCAAAGCAGGTTTTCCTGTGCTGTAAGCTGATTTCACCATCCCTGCGCCTCCAGTTGCAAGCACGACAGCAACTCCCGGGTGGTTCATTAACTGTTGTGTTCCTTCAATAGAAGGTTTTTCAATCCATTGAATGCAGCCTTCAGGCGCTCCTGCCTTTAATGCCGCTTGGTACATGACTTCAGCAGCTCTGGCACTGCATTTCTGTGCAGATGGATGAAAGGCAAAGATGATTGGATTTCTCGTTTTTATAGAAATAAGAATCTTAAACATCGTAGTTGAAGTTGGATTCGTGACTGGTGTCACTCCTGCAACAACACCGACAGGCTCAGCAATTTCTATCATTTCTTCATGTTCATTCTCGTGGATAACTCCAACTGTTTTATCATATTTTATCGCATGATAAATATATTCTGTTGCAAAAATGTTTTTAATGATTTTGTCCTCGTAGACACCTCTTTTTGTTTCCTCAACAGCCATCTTGGCAAGAGGCATGTGCTGGTCCAGCCCGGCAAGAGCCATTTCTTTAACAATGTGATTAATCTGGTTCTGGTCAAAGTGCATAAATTCCTTGTGTGCCTTTTGCCCTTTTACTACCAGATCATTAACCATAGAAGCAGCGTCATCAGCTTTTTTTAATTGCTTTTCATTTACAGCCATTATAATTTCCTCCTCTTTATGTGAAGTGTTTCACATGTTTTCTTAAAAAAATTGATTTTTTCTTGATGTGTTTTGTTTACAGGTTCATTATAGCCTGAGGAAAAAGAAAAATAAATGAACAAATTGTGAAGTATTTCACATTCACAATGATAACGTATTCATTGTGACCTTTTAATGACAAATAAAAAATCCGGTTGATTTTTCATATGGTTTTTAAGATTGTCCATAAATTTAACATTATTGTAAAACAATTATTTTAAAGGGTATTTACCTGAACCCTTTAATAGGATAAGATATTCTTCGGTAAAAAAATTAATAAGGGGTTGTAGTATGGACATTGCAGAACAAATTACCAGTTTACAGCTATTAAACCAATTTTGGATATTATTATTCTTCCTTATACCTATGGTTATTATTTCAAGGACTGTAGTAGCTGGGACAAGGTATTCGCCTATTCTTATCATCGTTATTTTCGGGTTGTCACTCGGATATATCCTCGTTTTAAGTGATGTGGGGACACCTGGACTGGGAGAGTTCCCTTTCGTCAATCTGATGGCTGGTACCACCATTATTGCATTAACGGTATCTTTCTTTGTGGGGGGCCAGGAATTAAGGAAAATTCTTGGCAATAAGAAAGATGAAACAGACAGTATGGTTGTACCATCTGAAGAGGAAACTGTATTAGGAACGACAAGAACTCAATTTATTTTCATTTTACGGTCATTTTTTCTCCTGCTGGGTATTGAAGGGTTGTCCAGAATGATTCTTGGGACTGGGCAGGATAAAATGCTGAGCACGTATTACCCTCTGATTGCTTATATAGGTCTTGTCTGTGCGATCATATTTATAGATAATAAAGCGCGTATTACAGACAAACGCCTTTACATTCGAAAAGGGTTGCTCGAAATTACAGGTATTCTTGCTGTCCTGTTACTCTCTTATCATATTGCTCAAATTGTACAGCCGCTTATAGCACTTCCGCAAATATTCTTTGCAATGATGATTGCAGCAGGTCTGGGAGCGGTGCTTTACCGCTGGACTTTCGGCCCTACTATCCGTGCTCTGTTGTTCGGAGGGATTCCTGTAGTATTAGCGGCAAACTTTATGGTCGGGGGCTCACGAGTAGGTGAAGCGTTCACCATTGACGGTATGAATGCCGTGCTTGCTTACGGCTTTTTCGGACAGTTACTGTGGATGTTCGGAGGAATTGCATTACTGATGTATTTTGCAAAAACTTCTCATGCCCGTAACCTGGCACCGGGAATGGCAGGCGCCCTTTCCCACTCCGGGTTAACAGGAGCATGTACAGCCGGCGATTTTGGAAATACAGCTGCAAAACGGGCTCCAATCATGATTAATATTCCGTTTTTTGGCCATATATTTGTTTTCTCAATCCTGGCTATCAGTGCAGACAGAGGCAGCCTTTGGCTTTGGCCGTCTTTCATATTAGTAACCATTGGTGTCGTTTTAACGGTGCTCGCTTTAAGAAATTTAAGAGCAGCTAATGGCAGCGATAAAAAAGAAGTCAATGCTTTAATGCAGTTTTCTTTCGGCTGGCAGATCTGTGCTGTATTTGGAGGTCTCACCATGCTTAGCTTGAGCGCCATGGCAATGGATTATGGAGCAATGGCCCAGGCAAGCGCGATTTCGCATTTCGGTTTATTTGCGGCCATTCAGGAAGGTATGTTCGGCACTGAAGCTGCGTCATTAATTCCGTTTATTTTCTCTATGCCGTTTCTTGTCCATCCTTTAGTTTTCTATATGTTCGGTAAAGCGATGGATAACGATGGGGAAATGCCAGTTAAGCCAGTATATATCATGGCATTAATTGGTGTCGTTGGCATCACAGCTGCATTACTTATCTTCTAAAAGTCATTTAATCTATTCCGCCTGTGAGAAAACAGGCGGAATTTTTATATAAATGAAGGATTTTTCCTCTTCGCTGCTTTAATCATCATGCTAACCGTAATTAATTTCTGAATAAAATATTCAAGATCCCCTGAACTGTAATCATTAAGAAAAAAAGAATGATTATATTGAAGGCCCCATTTCTCAAGCAGTACTTCCATTCTCTGGACATCCTTTTCAGTCACCTTCTCATCTGTTACTGGTATTTCAGTTACAAATAAGCCTTTTTTCCAGTCCAGGCATTCCTGCAGATCAACTCCTGCGATAGGTTCAGAATGCTCAGGCTGAGAGTTTCCTTGATTTATTTCATCAAGGTACACAGTCAGATACCTGGGAATTTTTATGTCAGAAGGCACATCCTCATATTTTAATACAAGCGATCCTTCGTATTTGAGCTTATGTCTGTAGTAAATTTGGAAAAGCCTTTTTTTATAACTGTCTTCCTTTTCTTCCATGAATGGGAATTCCTGTCCTGCTGCCAGAAGCACGAACTCATGCCAGCTCGTATTGAGATCTGCCCGGAATAACCCTTCTCCAAAGACAATTAACGCATCGCTGTATTCTGATTTTACCTCCTTATTTTGCAATGCGGGGCTATTCTGAGTTTTTTCTGTTAAATGTTGGATCTTTCTTTCGTCTAACTGAATCCATCTTAAATCCAGATTATCCAGCAATTTTTTGTGGCGATCCTCTATTTGAGGGCTTGCGAGGCAGAAACAGAAATTATTGCTGTCTTTTATCTTTTTTGACATTTCCTCAAAAAAGATTCCGAGCTCGCTCGCTGTTATCCCTTCATAAAAAAAATATACAATCCATTCTTTCTTTTCTTTATCTTCATATATCAGTTGAGTTAATTTTTTTGTAAATGTCGTAAAAGATTTTTTGAATATAATAGATGATTCAATCAGTTCGGGATGTTTTTTCATAAGATGAATCAAATCTTGGTAAGTCTTCATATAAACATCCTTTCTTCTAGCCCCGCGTTACAGCACCTATAACTCATTGCCGTTTTTACTTCCGGTTAAACCTCATACGATTCCTTGATTTTCTAATTATTTTAAAAATTAACATTCAGACAGCAGGTCAACTCATAGGAACTATTTTCACCATAGTAAAGCCGGATTCTTTTGAAAGCGTTCTACAAAGGAAATTTGCGAAGTCCCCTGCTTCAAAACTTCCGTTTTATGTATGGAGAACAATATAAGCCTTCGATTTTGTCTATATGACTTCAAGATTCTTTTAGCAGAAACTCGTAATTATACTCTATTGATGTTATAATTTTCAACGTAATTTAACGAAGAGGATGAGATAAACATGATTAATGTAACTGATGTCAGCTTACGTTTTGGAGACAAGAAGCTGTTTGAAGATGTGAATATTAAATTTACTCCGGGAAATTGCTACGGGCTTATCGGAGCGAACGGAGCAGGCAAATCAACCTTTCTGAAAGTATTGTCAGGTGAAGTGGAATCGCAAACAGGCCATGTACATTTGCCGCCGGGACACAGGATGGCAGTTCTTAAACAAAATCACTTTGAGTATGAAGACCAAGTCGTTCTGGATGTTGTCATAATGGGATACGAGCGGCTGTATGAGGTTATGAAAGAAAAAGATGAGATTTATATGAAGCCTGATTTCTCTGATGAAGACGGTATGAAAGCAGCAGAACTTGAAGGTGAATTCGCAGAAATGAACGGGTATGAAGCCGAATCTGATGCAGCTGTTTTATTACGCGGTCTTGGTATTACCGAAGAATATCATGCTAAAAAAATGGCTGAACTTACCGGAGGAGAAAAAGTTAAAGTACTTTTAGCTCAGGCGCTGTTTGGAAACCCTGATGTTCTTCTTCTCGATGAGCCGACAAACGGCTTGGACATTGAAGCAATTCAATGGCTTGAAGAATTCTTAATTAATTTTAACAATACGGTTATTGTCGTTTCCCATGACCGTCACTTCCTTAACAATGTCTGTACCCATATTGCAGATGTGGACTTTGGAAAAATCCAGATTTACGTAGGAAACTATGACTTCTGGTATGAATCCAGCCAGCTTGCTCTAAAGATGGCTCAGGAACAAAATAAAAAGAAAGAAGAAAAGATCAAAGAATTACAAAACTTTGTAGCGAGGTTCAGTGCCAACGCATCTAAATCCAAACAGGCCACCTCCCGAAAAAAGCTTCTTGATAAGATCGAACTGGATGATATTAAACCGTCTTCCAGAAAGTACCCATATGTCGCATTTAAACCTGACCGTGAAATAGGAAATGATCTTTTATCCGTTCAAGGACTGACTAAAACAATTGATGGCGAAAAACTTCTCGACAATGTGTCGTTTACGCTGAAAAAAGATGATAAAGTCGCCCTTGTTGGACCAAATGAAAATGCTAAAACAGTATTAATGCAGATCTTAATGGGAGAAGTAGAACCTGACAGCGGATCTTTTAAGTGGGGCGTTACTACTTCGCAGTCTTATTTCCCTAAAGATAATTCTGCTTACTTTGAGGGATGTAACTTAGACCTTGTCGACTGGCTGCGCCAGTATTCACCTGAAGACCAGACAGAAACTTTTCTGCGCGGCTTCTTAGGACGTATGCTCTTCTCAGGAGAAGAAGCTAAAAAGAAAGCCAGTGTCCTTTCCGGAGGAGAAAAAGTCCGTTGCATGCTTTCTAAAATGATGCTCAGCGGTGCTAATGTTCTCCTTCTTGATGAACCTACAAACCATCTGGATTTAGAATCCATTACTGCCTTAAACAATGGTTTGATTAATTTTAAAGGCTCACTTATTTTCACTTCCCATGATCATCAGTTTAATCAGTCTATCGCGAACCGTATTATAGAAATTCGCGGTGAAGGTGTATTCGATAAAGAAATTACTTACGATGAGTACCTTAAACTTAAGACAAAAACTGTTTAAGAAAGATAAAATGAGGATAAATGGGGTTTAAAACCAGCAGCAAATACAGAACCAAAAAAAAGCGCTCCCGTTCAGGGGGCGCTTTTGTACTTTTTACTATTTTATCAGGAAGGCATAGGATGTCTGGAAAGTTCATAATGCTCGGTGCCTGTCACTGCATCTATATTTATATAACCGTAAATATGAGGCGACATTGTTCCACATTCATGGACATCTTCATAAATAATCACACTTTCCAGTTTATCCGGATCAATAGTTAAAAGTACTAAGGGTTCGTCAGTGAGATTCAGCTCATTGACAAGATGCTCTGTTTGACCGGGATTAGCGCATGGAATGTAGCCCCGGTCGTCAAAATCTTCTGGCCAATATTCTTCTTCTTCCTGGGCAAATTCCCACTCTTCCTCGGTTAAAACATATAAAATCATCTGTCTCCCCCCTCTTATATTCATATTCTCCCCTTTATATATATTTATTATAAACAATCATACGCTGTTTTTGGTGGCAAACTGGTGACATTTCCACTAACTTGATGATAATAATACGATTTTGTTTTGTAAAGAGATTTTATGAAAGCGATTAATAAAAAATCCCCCTTTCTCAGGGGGAGATTTAGTGATATTGAAATCTATTAATATTTTTCCTCTAATAATCTCTTATATGCCGGATTACGACGATGTCGTGAATTGTTCTTCCTCTGTCGACCCTTTAAGTGCTGTTGTAGACGAGGTGCCGCCGGAAACAACTGTTGCAACACTGTCAAAGTATCCAGTACCTACTTCGCGCTGGTGCTTAGTTGCGGAATAACCGTCTTTCTCACTTGCAAATTCACTTTCCTGAAGTTTAGAGTAGGCAGCCATACCACTTTCTTTATAGCCTTTAGCAAGTTCGAACATGCTGTGGTTAAGTGAATGGAAACCTGCAAGAGTAACAAATTGGAATTTGTAACCCATTTTACCAAGTTCCTGCTGGAATTTCGCAATTGTTTCGTCATCAAGTTTCTTTTTCCAGTTGAACGAAGGCGAGCAGTTATAAGCAAGCAGTTTGCCTGGATACTTTTCATGAATGGCATTAGCAAATTTCTGGGCTTCCTCCAAGTTCGGTTCAGAAGTTTCGCACCAGATCATATCGGCATATGGTGCATAAGCCAATCCTCGGCTGATCGCCTGGTCGATACCTGCCCGTGTGCGGTAAAACCCTTCAGGTGTTCTTTCTCCATGAATAAATTCATGGTCATATTCATCTACATCGCTTGTAATCAGGTTAGCCGCATTAGCATCTGTCCGTGCGATAATAACTGTAGGCACACCGGAAACATCCGCAGCCAGACGGGCAGATATTAAGTTCTTTACGGCTTGTTGTGTAGGCAGCAGCACTTTACCGCCTAAGTGACCGCATTTCTTCTCTGAAGAAAGCTGATCTTCAAAATGAACTGCTGCGGCTCCTGATTCAATCATGCTTTTCATTAGCTCAAAGACGTTCAGCTGTCCGCCAAAACCAGCTTCAGCATCAGCTACAATAGGGGCGAACCAGTCTCTTTCAGCTCCGCCTTCACTATGTTCAATCTGGTCTGCACGTTGCAGAGCCTGGTTAATCCGTTTAACTACCTGAGGCACACTGTTAACCGGGTATAAACTTTGGTCCGGGTACATGTGGCCGGATAAGTTAGCATCTGCGGCTACCTGCCAGCCGCTTAAGTATATGGCCTTTAAGCCTGCTTTCACTTGCTGTACAGCCTGATTACCTGTCAATGCACCAAGTGCATTAATGTAATCTTCTTCATTAACCATTTTCCAGAATTTCTCCGCACCTCTTTTTGCCAGTGTGTGCTCAATTTGAAGGGATCCCTGAAGCTGATAAACTTCTTCAGCACTGTATGGTCTTTCAATTCCTTTATAACGCTCGCTGTTCCACTCATTTTCAATTTTGTTTATTTGCTGTTCTTTAGTCATATTAAACACTCTCCTTTTGTTTTATCATCGCTTCATAAGCTGGAATTGTCATAAATTCTTCGAAATCTTGTTTCTCAATCATTGAGGTTAACAGCTGTTCGGCTTCTTTGAATTTACCAGCTGTGAATTTTTCATCCCCAAACGTCTGTTTTAACTTTTCCACTTCTTCTTCTATAAGCTCTTTTACGAGCGTGACAGTAATTTTTTCTCCGTCAGGCAATTTCCCTTCAGGATGGTTAATCCACTGCCACAGCTGGGCTCTGGAAATTTCAGCAGTAGCTACGTCCTCCATTAAGTTAAATATCGGAACAGCTCCTTGCCCTCTAAGCCAGGCTTCCATATACTGAAGCGAGACTGTGATGTTTAACCGGACGCCTTCCTCTGTAATTTGGCCTTTTGGTACAGCCAGTAACTCTTTTTCAGTTATATTCACATCATCCCGCTGTCTGCTGACCTGATTGGCTTGAGGCATATGTTCATCGAATACTTCCATGGCTACCGGCACGAGCCCTGGATGTGCCACCCATGTCCCGTCATGGCCGTCTTTTACTTCCCGCTCTTTATCTTCCCTGACTTTCTGCATTGCTTTCTCATTTTTTTCAGGGTCATCTTTAACAGGAATCTGGGCAGCCATACCGCCAATGGCGTGGGCCCCGCGTTTGTGGCATGTCTGGATTACATATTGTGTATACGCTCTCATAAAGTTGACTGTCATAGTCACTTCAGAACGGTCAGGCAGTATAAATTCTTTATGGTTTCTTAACCGCTTAATATAACTGAAAATATAGTCCCATCGTCCACAGTTTAAACCTGCGCTATGATCACGGAGCTCATATAAGATTTCATCTGCCTCAAAAGAGCCTGTGAGTGTTTCAATGAGAACTGTAGCTTTAATCGTGCCGTGATCCAGGCCGAGTTCTTTCTCAGCAAAGGTAAATACGTCATTCCATAACCTTGCCTCTTTATATCCCTCTAATTTCGGGAGGTAAAAATAAGGCCCCGACCCACGTTTCAGCAATTCAACCGAGTTGTGGAAAATGTATAATCCGAAGTCAAACAATGAAGCTGAGATAAACTCATTTCCTGCTTTCACGTGTTTTTCTTCCAAATGCCAGCCTCTTGGCCTTACGAATAATGTGGCGGGATTCTCGGCTAATACATAATCTTTTCCATTATCAGCCGTAAAATCAATTTCCCGTCGAATGGCATCGTACATATTTTTCTGTCCTTGAAGTGTATTCAGCCATGAAGGTGAATTAGCATCTTCAAAGTCAGCCATAAACACTTTGGCTCCGGAATTCAAGGCATTTATCACCATTTTCCGGTTGCTTGTAGGACCCGTTATTTCTACTCTTCTGTCCTGGATATCTTCAGGTACAGGAGCAACAGTCCATTCTGAATCCCTCACCTCTTTAGTTTCACCCAGATAATGAGGAAGAAGGCCACTGTCAATCTCACGCTGTCTTTCCCCTCGTTGCTGTAATAACTGTTTTCTTTCTTCCCCGAAGGACTGGTGGAGTTTCATTAAAAAGTTCAGCGCTTCTTCTGTAAGCAGGAAACCGCAGCCTTCAGGCGGTTCTCTTAAAATCTTTAATTCTTTCATTGGTGTATCATCTCCTCCTGACTGTTATATAACATTTTCTATTATGTATTGTATTATATAACAGCAGAAATAATTTGCAACCTTTTTTTCGAAAAAAATTACCAGCTTTTCTCATAAAAAATCTCAAAGCCTGATTTATCAGACTTTGAGAGTAATAATTTCACAAACTTTTTTTATAGATTTTCCAATTTTATTGTACTGCCTTTTCCTCCAGGTTCAGCCGGGGTAACAAGAAGTTTTCTTGGCAGACGTTCTTTTAACTCAGGGACATGACTGATGACTCCTACAGCCAGGTGGTCTGTATGAAGCTGTTCCAAAGCAGACACTACAGTCTCCAATAATTCAGGGTCAAGTGTGCCGAACCCTTCATCTAAAAAGAAAAACTCAAGAGAATGTTCCCCTTTTAACTGAATAGAAGCTGACAAAGAAAGGGCTAATGCAAGTGAGGTAAGAAACGTTTCTCCTCCCGATAAGGTGGACACCGGGCGTTTAACCCCGCCGTTAGCGTCATCTCTCATAATAAATCCTCCGCCAGAGTCCACTTCTATAGCGTACCTCCCTCTTGTCAGTACCCTTAAGCGTTCTGAAGCAAGCCTGCTGACCTGTACCAGCTGTTCTTCTGCAATAAAATCTACGAACTCTTTCCCGCGGAACACTTTATCAAGTTTAGTAAGCTGGTCTAACATATGCTCATATTCTTTTCTCTTTGTTTCAAGGCTTTCATACCTCTCCATCTTCTGCTTGATGTCTTCCAGCTGATGTTCAGCTGCTCCCAGTGAGGTGCGAAGCTGTTCCATTTCCACTTTCGCTTCCTTGAAACGCTGTTCCAGCACAGTTAAATCTTCCTCTGTCAGGTATACATCGTTTAAATTGGTTTGTAATTCTTTATATTTCATGCTGATTTCTTTAAATTTGTCTTCGTGGCCGGAAATATCCTGTTCCCATTGCTCCAGTTTTTCCGGCTGCTGGCGGTAATGCTGCACCTCTTCAATATCAGTGAAGGACGAGTCTTTTTTTTGCTCGCGCCATCTGGCTAATGCTCTAGCATGGCGCTCTTCTGCTTCTTTAATCGCATGTCTGCATTCATTTAAAGCCGTTTCAGCATTCCTAAAGTCATTTTCTGCCTTTTCCAGATGCTCTTTTGTGTTAGATGTGTTTGCTATTAAATTATTAAGCTTCTGTTCGTAACGTTGAATAAGCGGATTTAACTCTTCTCCCTTGGTAACAGTCTCAATTTCCCGCCTGATTTCCTCTATTCTCTTGATCTGTTCGTTATATTCTGATTCATATTTGGAATATTCCACTTTACAGGATTGAAGCTGATCGTTAACTTTCTCTGCCTTAGCCCGGCACTCATCTATAACAGGGACACTATTTTCCAGCCGGCTTCTTGTTGCTTCTGACTCTTCTTCTCTTTTATGAAATTTTTCCAGTATTTGTTCGACTTCTTTGTAAGGAATTTGCGGGAACTGTTTCTGCCAATTAGCCAATTCCTGTTTATAAGAAGCACGCTTGTCTTCTAGTTCTTTTTCCAGGTCACTATATCTCTGTTTAGCCTGCTGTAATAGCAGATTTTCTCCTGAAGTCTCTTCGTTGATTTTTGTCCATTCTTTAATTTCACTGTTGAAACGGCTGATTAAGTGATCTATACTTTTTCTCTGGCTTTCCCACCGCGTTTTCCATTCGTTCCACGCGTTAGGAAAACGGGAGTCTTCCAGCGGAGGCAGGACATCCTGCGATTCGTCCGTTTCATGCCTGTCAGGAGAAAGATCCGCAAAAGGTGCTTGTTTTGCCGTCTGATCGAGCCTCCAGACAGATTCTTCAAACTGTCTTTCTGCCATTCGGATCTCTTCTTCTAATGCCTCATAATTATCAGCTTCCTGAATTTCGGATGCTGCTGCTGCCTGCATATGTGCCGGTTCAACAGACGAGTGATGGTCTCTCGAACCACAGACGGGACAAGCCTCTCCTTTATTAAGAGACCGTCTTAATTCGTTGACAGCAGAATTAAAATAATTTTGTTTTTCACGCTCTTGAATTTCCGTTAAGCCAGCTTTAAGCGTGTCTAATAGTGTCTTTTTGTCTTCAACAAAGTTGTACCACAGACTGATTTGCCTGAACCGCTCCTTAAGCTTGTCTGACAGGCTCATTTTACTTTTATTCACTGAATCAACTGCCGCTTCAGCTTTACCGTAATCCTTGCTGGCCTTTTCAAGTCTTTCCTTAGTTTCTTCTATCTGATCTTCAAGGAATTTTAACTTATATCTTTTATCGGCCGCTTCCTTCATTTGATTTTTCTCTTCAGTGGCAGGCTCCGTTTCAGCAAGGTGTGATTTCAGGTTCGCCTGAACTTCCTCATATTTTTGTTTGTTTTTCATCACCTGTTTATGTGATTCACTCAGTTTTTCAATATCCTTACTCAGTTCATCACATTTATAACTCTTCTCATTTGCTTCTTTTTGACGGTATTGAAGGTCTTTTTGTTTGCCCTCCATTTGCCGGAAATTTTCAAGCAATAATTTAATCGGCACTTCATGTTCTTCTTGCTCTTTAAATGCTTTATCATACGTTTGTTTGCTGGCTTCAGCTTCCTGTTTAACAGATTTGAGCTGTTCTTGCGCTATGGTTTCTTTTTTTTGCCAGTGATTTAGCTGCTCTTCACTTTCACTTACTTCCTGGATATATGGAAAAAGAATATTTGCTTCCTTTGCCAATTTAATATTTTCTTTCTTTTCTGCTATTTCAGGCGCTTGTTTTTCAAGGTTAGCCAGTTCTCTTTCCAATAATTGAAGCTGTTTATGCCATTCTCTCTTCTGTTTACCTTTTTCATAGTCTTTCTGCGTAACCTCAACCTCTTTTTCCTGTTTTTCAATTTGTTTCTGCAGCTGAGCCACATGAGATTCAGCTTTTTTTAAAGACTGCATAGATGCCTCGCCGAGACCGGCTTGCTCTTTTTCAATCAGTTCTTTTTCATGCCTGGCAGAAACGAGCCTGTGGCGCAGTTTCTGATTTAATTCGTCTCCGTACTTTTCAAGATGGAACAAACGTTGAAGCATTTTCCTTCTCTCTGTCCCTTTTAATGACAGAAATTCCGAAAACTTCCCTTGCGGAAGCACCACTGCCCGGGTGAAATCATCAATAGATAAGCCAAGAAGTGATTCAGCTTCTTTTGTTACATCACCTGCTTTATCAGCTATGACGGCAGAGTTTTCTGTAACGTTTATGAGACGGGCTGTAGCCTGGCGCAATCCGTTCTCTTTCGTCCGTTTAAAGGTTCTTTCCACTTTATAAGTATTTTCCCTTTTGCCTTTTCCCAGTGAAAAAGTAAATGATACGGCCAGCTGTTCTTCAGCATGGTTTAGTATCCCTTGCGTATTGCCCGGTGCTCTTTCAACTTTTCCATATAATGAGAGAGTCATTGCATCCAGGATAGAGGACTTCCCGCTCCCTGTCGGACCGAAAATACCAAAAACTCCTCCTTCACATAAACTGGAGAAATCTACTGTCTGTTTATCTCTGAAGCTGTGCAAACCTTGTAGGGTTAACTCAATTGGCCTCATTGCCCCTGCTCCTCCTCTTCCTCATTCACCAATTCCAGAAATAGACGTGTTAATTCCTCATCAGGGCTGGCACCGCCTGTCTGCCTTTCATAGAATTGTTTGAAAAGTTCATCGATCGCCACATGTTTCCGTTCAAAAGAATTGTCTTCCTCAGTATCCGGAAACACCGGCCGGATTGTCAAAATGCCGGGATATTCTTTTTTAAGACTGTGAACCTCTTCCATAGAAGGAATGTCATCCATATGGATTTCCAGGTCGATCCACGCATGGCTATCCTTTCTCTCCAGCACCCAATTATGCACTTGCTCCATTCCGCCAGCAGCTTTCCATTTAACTAGAGGCTTTCCCGCAGATAGAGGGATTTCCGTAATCCTGGCATCCTTCATGGGTTCAACTTCTACCATCGTCACCGATTTCGTGTAGCCTGTTTCTGAAAAACTGAACGCTAACGGGGAACCTGAATAACGGGCTGGCGCTTGGCTGTGCTTAATATCCTGTGGTCTGTGCAAATGCCCTAATGCCGTATACTGGACGTTTTTAGGGAGCTGGGTGCCTTTTACAGTATAAGCTCCGCCGACTTCAATCGGCCTCTCTGACTCAGTTCCCGATCCTCCCGCCACAAACAGATGGCTCATCGCAATCCTTACATCCTGCTCTGAAAAATCCTTTGTTAAGCGATTAAAGAACTCATTGATTTTCTCCCCGTAGACATCTCTAAGAACAAGTTCATCACTTAATTCGGAAAAGCTCTGTTTTAATCGTGATTCTGATGGATAAGGAAGACCTGCTATGCTCAGAAATGTCTCCTTGCCAGCCACCGGTATTCGAAGCGGCATTAAAGACGGCAGACCCTGAATATAAATATTATGATTCTTAAGAATCGTCCTGGCTGCCGCAAGCCTGTCGGGATGATCGTGATTCCCGGATATGATAATTACCGGCCGCCTGCCATTATCGGAGAGGCGCGCCATACTTTCATAAAATAATTCTTCTCCTTTGGCAGGCGGGTTTACAGAATCAAATACATCACCTGCCATCAGCACTGCATCAGCTTTTTCATTTTCCGCAATCTCTGTAAGTTCTTCAAAAAAGGCTTCATGTTCACTGTGCCGGTCCCTGCCTTCGATTGTCCGGCCAATATGCCAATCGGCAGTATGAAGTAGTCTCATAAATCTGCTCTCCTTACATCTCCACTGTATAGTCGCCGTCAAATAAATATAAATAGGATGCTTTTACCGGTTCACCCCAGCTGTCTGAGAGAGCCCGGCGGTACAATTCCAATTGAAAACGGTACGTCTCTTTAAAATAGCTGGTAATCGTCTCCTTACTTTCTGAAGGAAATCTGTCCTGAATATTATCAGTCTTGTAATCAAGTAAAATCAGCCCGCCATCTGAATCTCTGAATACGACATCAATCATTCCCTGCACAAACACCATGGCTTCATCATCTTCCTGCTTCCAGGTCGTATAGGCTTCAGAAGCAGGCATACAATAACTGAATGGAATTTCCCTGTAAACGGCACCTGATTCAACCATTTGTTTGCCTAAGTCTGATTCAAAAAACCTGACGATATAGTTGATATTGACATGTGCCGCTTCTTCAGGCGTAAAGATTTCTTTCTTAACGAGCTGATTCACTTCTTTCTCTACTGTTTCCGCAGCTGGCTGAGAGGATAAAGAAATATGCTGCATGACCGTGTGCATGATGACCCCCCTTTCAGAAGGTTTTACGATATCTTTTTGTAAAAATTTCGGTCTGTCAGCGTATTTAGATTGAAAACCCGGAACCATTGACCGGTCGCTGTATTCATCTTCCAGCTCTCTCTTTAATTCGGTCACTGACTGCTTAGCCTGATGCATCGTCGCATCCGTATAAGGGTACCGCCATTCCAGCCTCGCATTCACTTCATCTTTACGGTCTGACTCTTCCCGGACTGCTGTCAGTTCCCTAATGTTTCTCTCTATTTCCTTATCAACAGCCTGTCCTGTATCTTCCTCTTCGTACAAGTCTGGTAAAGTCAACACCTTAACCTTCCATGAAGAAGGATCTTCCGCCACTCGTTCCGCCAGACTTTCAGTATTTATACCGTACAGCTCCAGTAAAGAGGCTGCTTCCTTATGGCGGAACACACTTGGTGCCACCCAGTCTAAAAAGCTTGATGCTTTCTCTCTTGCCATATCCGGCAAAGTCCAGTCTTTATGGGTCAGCGATTCAGTCCACTTTTCAAGAGACTTTTCAAATTCCTTCACTGTGCCCGTAATGAAGAGCTTTTCTTTTGCCCTTGTCAGAGCCACATACAGCACTCTCATTTCTTCAGCAAGGGTTTCTGCCTTAATCCTCTCTTTGATGACTTGCTGTGCAAGGGTAGGATAAGCGACTCTTAACTCCGGGTCAATTCGTTTTGTTCCTATGCCAAGTTCCTTATGGAGGAGGTAATCCCCTCGGATATCCTGCCTGTTAAACACTTTGTTCATTCCTGCAATAAACACGACAGGAAACTCCAGGCCTTTACTTTTATGCACGGTCATGATCCTTACGACGTCTTCCTGCTCACCTAATGCCCTTGCCGTTCCGAGGTCGTCCCCCCGTTCTTCCATCCGTTCAATAAACCTTAAAAATCTGAAAAGCCCACGGAAGGAAGTGGCTTCGTAGGAACGCGCCCTGTCATATAGAGCTCGCAGATTCGCCTGCCGCTGTTTACCTCCGGGCATACCTCCTGCATAAGTATAAAAACCTGTCTCTTGGAGAAGATCCCATATCAATTCAGACAGCGCACCGGAACGGGCTTTCTTCCTCCATGAACTGAGCTGGCTCAAGAAATCAGCACACCTTGTTCTTAAATCGCTATCCCCGTTAATGTCTGTTGAGGCGGCCTTTAGACAGTCAAAGTATGACGCCGGCTGGTCAAACAGACGGATCGATGCAAGCTCTTCTTCTGTCATATTCATAACCGGCGACCTTAAAACAGAAGCCAGCGGAATATCCTGATAAGGGTTATCAATAATTTTTAGTAATGAAATCATGATCCGCACTTCTACAGCTTCGAAATACCCGGTAGAAAGCTCAGCATATACGGGTATCCCGGCCTTTTTGAATTCTTCCATCATCGTTTCTGCCCAGGGCATAGACCGCATAAGAATAACCATGTCCCTGTATGTTACTGGCCGTGTCTTTTTCATGTTTTTATCATAGACAGGGTATTGGGACTGAATGAGAGATTTTATTTCTTTAATCAATGTTCTTGATTCCATCTGTGAAGTTTCAAGTTCTTCTTCCATAGACATTTCCGAATCGTTAATTGTTTCTTCATGGGCAGAGAGTCCTGTCTCTCCCTTATTTATTAACAGCAGGTTTGGTTCAAGCCCTTCCTGGTCAGGATAATCCCGGTTTCCCAATTTGAGCTCGGCTGCTTCATCATAAGCAATTTCACCGACTGCTTCATCCATCACCTGGCGGAAAATAAAGTTCGTACCGTCAAGCACTTGGGAACGGCTTCGGAAATTTCTTGCCAAATCTATTCTCATTCCTTCCCCTTCTCCTCCAGGGGTGAAATGTTTATATTTCTTCATAAATAAAGAAGGCTCGGCGAGTCTGAACCGGTAAATAGACTGCTTCACATCCCCTACCATAAATAAATTATCCCCTTTTGAAATCAAAGTCAGGATCGTTTCCTGAACGAGGTTAGTATCCTGATATTCATCGACAAGGACTTCATTAAAAAAGCGGGCATATTCTCTTGCTGCTCCTGATGGGAGCAGTTCAGACGAACGCTCCTTGCTTGTGAAAATTTTCAGGCACAGGTGCTCAAGGTCGCTGAAATCCAGAACGCTTCTTTCTTTTTTCTCGTTCATATAGCGGGAAGCAAAATCTTTCACAAGGCTTGTCAGCTTTCTTATTCCCGGCGCCATTTTGTTCATATCATCGATAATTGTATGGGGAGAAAGATTGAAAAACGCAGACTTGCAATCAGTTACGGTTTTTTTAGCCTGGTCACGCAGATCTTTGGCTTTGTTCTTTAATGTCTCATTTACTAATTCCTTCTTTGCGATAGACGGCATACGGCCAAAACGAACCGTCTGGAAGCCTTCAAATAAGTCGTTCAAGGAATTTTTGCCCTTTAGCTGTTCGAGCTGACTGATGTCATTTAATAACGTCTCTGCATACTTTGCCGGACCGTCGGGTTCTTCTGTAAGTTTAAGGGCCTGCTCCAGTAATTCAACCGCGTTTCTTATTTGTTTATCAGCATGACAGACTGCTTCCTTTCCCCATGGCAGATCTGCTAACGCCTCAGCCTCTTCCACTTCATAATTAAGGACTAATTCATCAAGCCACCGGAACGGCTCGGGATGGGAACGGGAAAAATCATATAAATGAAGGATCAAATTTCTCAGTTTATCATCAGACCTGTCACCGCTGAACTGGTCAACCACATTAAAAAACGCCTGATTATCTTTTCTCCCGTATTCTTCTTCAAACAGGTCATCTATCATTTCTTCTCTAATCAGTTCGCCTTCCGTTTGATCAAGGATGCGGAAATTTGGATCTACGTCCACTTCATAATAATATTTACGGACCACATTCATGCAAAACGAATGGAGAGTGGAAATATTTGCTCTCTGGAGTATAGAGAGCTGCCTCCTCAAGTGGAGGGAACGGGGATCAGAGGCAAGTTTTTTCTCGAGAGCTTCCCCAATCCTGTGTCTCATTTCAGCTGCTGCCGCATTAGTAAAAGTAACAATTAAAAGTCTGTCCACATCAACAGGATGCTCTGTATCTTCTATCTTCCTGATAATCCGTTCAACGAGCACCGCAGTCTTTCCACTGCCGGCAGCTGCCGCCACAAGAATATTGTTTCCTTCAGCAGCAATTGCTTGCCACTGTTCATCAGTCCATGTGACGTTTTCAGGTTTAGCTTTCATTTTCATCTGTGTCTCCTCCTCCCCGTATTACTTTTAATATGTCGTCATTTGATTGAGCCGGCAGGTGCCGGTAATCGTTTGAATCAAGACTCGCATCAAATTGGCAAAACGATTTGAAAGAACAAAAGGTACATGGTATTTTCTGTTTCTTCTTATAAGGTGTAAGAGCAATATTACCATTTAAAATAGATTCGCCTATCTGTTTGACATGATTTCTTAAATGAGTCCTTAAATTTTCATAGTCATCAGGAGAAATCACCTTAGAATTTGCATAAGGCTTTCCGTCTTTTTTTAATCCTGCCGGCACAATGTCTGAACGGCCTTGTTCCAGTGTCAGATCCATTTGCTTAAGCGCATTTAAAGAAGAAGACAGCAGCCCTTTCATTTTAAATTCTTTCAGTATTTTTTCTTCTATTTCTTCGATTGTAAGTTTCTCCTCTGCCTGAATCATTGGGTTGTGGACATGGAAGTAAAGAACGCCTGCCGGCGATACTTCTGACCCGAGCCAATCTCCAGCAAAACTGAGGACAACATCCAAATAAATCAGCATTTGCATCGCCAGACCGTAATAAACGTCGTCCAGATTAATGTCTTTGGAACTGGATTTATAATCAAGAATTCTGACATACAGACCCTCTTCACTCTCTGCTTTGTCAACACGATCTATTCTTCCTGCCAGCTCCACCGTATACCCGTTTTCCAGCTGAAATGTCAACGGAGGCAGCTGTTCGTCAGGCCCAAAACCGACTTCCAGTCCAGCAGGAGAAAAACCGGTTTTTTTCGCCTGCTCTGCAAGAACTGCTGAAGCTCGGGCTACCACTTGTTCAAGCTTCTGCTGGATGTAGTTGAAACGGCTCGAGCTGAGGAGAATTTGCCTCTGAATTTTTGGTGCCAGCTGGTCTACAATTGTTTTAGCCATCTGAGAGGCTTCCTGCTTTGACAAGTGTGAGAAATCTTTCCCTTTCTGCCGCAAAGCTTCAGCCATTTCTTTCAGCGCCGCATGAAAAAGTGTCCCTATGTCCGGAGCTTCCAGTTTGTACGTTTCTCTTTCTTTAAGTTTCAACCCGTAATTAGCAAACTGTGAAAAAGGACATGCATTAAACTGCTCCATTCTTGAAACACTGGTTTTAAGTTTTTTCCCGTATAATTTTTCAGTCAGCTGCCGGGAGATAGGTTCCGGCTTATTATGATAGGTAAGGCTTCGGAGTACTTGCTCTGCTTTGCCGGACCAGACAGGCTGATTAATAAACCAGTTATACGTATCCCACCATACTTTTGAAATAGGATAGCCTCGTTTCCAGCCTTGCAATTGCTGAGTTAAATAAGATAGAGTTTTCTGCGGATGGTTAATAAACTCTATTTCATTTGACTCGCCAGCATCGGCAGGTGTATCACACGCGAAGTCCTGTTCCAAAGAAGGAAACAAGTCATAAAGCTGATTCAAAATCATAGAAGGCTGCAGACTCCGCCCCTCTTCATCTGCTAACGGATAAGTTAAATATAGTTTTTCAGAAGGGGTCGACTGGGCCATATAGATCAGAAAATTTTCATTTAATAACTGGCGCTGTGCCCCGGGCGCCAGTTCAAGCCCTTTCTCCTCCAAAAGTTCCCGTTCTTCTTCTGAAATCATTCTTCCTTCATCAGGTTTTGCAGGGATCACACCATCATTGACTCCCATAATAAATGCACAGCGAATATTGGATAGCCTTGATGTCTCCATGCTGGCTACAACAACCTGGTCAAACGCTGGAGGTATAATCGAAAATTTCATGCTTTCAAAACCTGTGTCTATCATCTGCATAAATAATTCAAAGCTGACCGGCTCATCCCCGCTCGTTTCTACCATTTGATCAAGCAAATGGATGATTCCGTCCCACATTTGGTCATGCTCCCTGGCTTCCCTTAAGTTTTGGTCACCGGCAGCCTCATTTCTCAATCGTTCAAGTTTTTCAGCAGCTCCAATATCTTCCAGAAGTTGAAATAAATCACTGCAATAGTCTCTGACTGTTCGTGATTTTTTCAGGCGCTTTTGGAACAAAAAGACAGGATGTAATAATTCTTCTCTTAAACTGTTAATCTCTTCTTCATAAACGTATTCTTCTTTCGTTTTGTCTCTTTCGTACTCTGCCGTTGTTTTCATCCGGTGATAAGTCCACCGCTCGTCACTGTACCACCTTTTGCCCTGTATTCCATAAGCGAGAACATAGTTCTCCAGCTGGTCAACTTTCTCGCGGATATTTTCTGAGTCAGGAAATAAAAATTCTGTTTTTAGCGCCCGGAAAACAGATTCATAACGCCAGTGACGGTGAATTATTTCAAGTGTTGAGCGGATCAATTCCACTAGCGGATGATTAAGGGCCGAACGTTTTTCATCCATAAAAAACGGGATATTTTCATCCCGGAAAACTGTTTCAAAATAATCGGCATATTCTCCCATGTTCCTAAGCAAAATGGCAATCTCGCCATAACGGTAATTATGGGAGCGAACGAGTGACGTAATTTCTCTTGCCACTCGCTCCACTTCTCCCCTCTTGTGCACGGCACTTATGAGATTTACGCCGTCGCTGTCTTCTGAGGGAGGTGCAGGCCTTCTTCCACCGTTGGCTTCAAGATGCTGCAGGCCTTTAGTTTTAAACCGTTTAGCCACATCAAGAACCTCAGTGGAAAAATCACTTAGTTCACAGTCTTCACACAATAAAATCAGCTGCTGATATGTAGTTCCGGTTTCATAAAATAAGTCCAGCGGGTGAAGTATATGGCCGGGAGCTTTAGGTTGGTCCAATGTGAGAGAAATAGTGACATTCTCCGCTATTTTAAATATCTCCCTCAATACATTCATTTCCACAGGTGTGAAGCTGTAAAATCCATCAATATAAAAAGCTGTCCCTTTCAGGTTTCCAGACTCAGGCAGTTTTTCTGCAAGCAATTGGAGGTAGTCTTCAGAACCCACGTACTTATCGGTCAGCTCTTTTTCAAGACGGGATAATATGATATGGATATCAACAAGCTTATCAAGCATCATTTTTCCAGAGGCTGAACGTTCTTCTTCATTTTCCAATAAAATAATTTCTTCCCGAAGTGTTTCAGCATCTATCTGATATCGTTTCATTTCAGTTATGGTCTGTTCCATTTTTTCCACAAAACCAGGTCTTGCAGACGTTTTTTGAAACATTTGAAAACTTTCTTTATTCCGTTCGATTATTTTTCGTATGAGCATATGGATGCCGGTCTTTTCAATATGATAACGGGAGATCCCTCCAACTTCCTGAAGTACACGCAAAGCAAGCCGTGAAAAACTCAGGACCTGGACACGAGTCATCCCGCGTCCAAATTTCTTTATCAGGTTTCTTTCTACTTGGAATGTCATCTGGTCAGGCACAAGATATATGACAGGAGCCCCCTGCGGGTCAGCCCTCGCCAATTCAAGTATTTCCTTTTCAATGCGGGTCGTTTTACCGCTTCCTGCCCGTCCTGTCACAAAATTTATAGCCATCTTGTTCACCTCTAAGCTTTAAATGTAGAATATACAATCATACGTTCGTACTTTTTATTGTATCAAAAAAACAGTAAGTAATATAGATAGATCTTTCCATGATACAATTAGACTGATGAATAAACAGATTCGGAGTGACTCACAGTGAAATTGAAAATAATTAGAAAAGGAATTATAGGAAGAAGGATTATCAAAACAGCTATTGCCATTTTTATTACATCATTCATTTGTCTTGCCCTGGGTCTTCCGGCTATTTTTGCAGTGATTACTGCGATCGTAACCGTTGAACCCACCACACACGATTCGATAAGAAAAGGGATGGAACGGTTCCCTGCCTCAGCCATTGGTGCCGGCCTGGCAGCCGGCTCTGTGTATTTATTTGGAGAAAGCCCTTTATCTTACACTCTCGCAGGTGCTTTAACTATTATTTTCTGCCAGAAATTAAAGCTTCATTCCGGAACATTAGTAGCTGCTTTAACTGCGGTCGCTATGATTCCTGATTTACACGGGGATTTATTTTATTCTTTCCTTATCCGCTTAGGAACGACATCCATCGGGCTTCTTGTATCCACGTCTGTCAACGTGCTGATTCTGCCTGCTGATTATTTATCGAAAATTAAGAAACGGCACAAAAACCATATTAAAAACATGAAATATATTTTATCAGGTACCCTCGAAGAAATTATTAATAACAAAGAACATATCCGGCAATGTACGTTTGACGCCAACCCTTATGATTTGTTAAAACGGGAACTTTCACATACACAGCAGCTTATTGAATACCAGAGAAAAGAGCTTAAATATCACCGGTTTAAGATTACTAAATACCGCGAACTGGTCAGCCTGAAAAAAACTGCTGATTACCTCCAGCGGGCAGGTTTACATCTCGGTAATTTACATTTTTTACCCAAAACAATGAAACTTTCCGATTATGAAAGAAGATTAATTAAGCTCACCCGGGCAGAATTCAGCCATATGCTGTCCCACATGGACGAACCTTTAAAAGATGACTACATCAGGTTAATAGATGAACTTAATAATCATTTACGGTACGAATTTTCTATTTCCCGACCGGTTAAAAAATATAATTATGAGCATCAGTTAAGTGAAAAAATTATACTGTTTTATGAGCTGATAGCTCTCCAGGATTTATTTGAGGACCTTCACCATCACTTGCTTCACACTCAGGATAAAAAATACAACCCCGCCGATTGAATTTTTTCCCCCTGATGTGGCCCGTCCTCTGTCTGGGCCACAGCTTTCCATAACCATAAAAAAGGCAGCTGGCTAAAACCAGCTGCCTCTTACTGACTATTTAAGGATGTCTAGTTATCTCCTTGTTTTTCTTCTTTTAATAAATCTATAGACCATTGTTGCCCCTTTACCGAGCAGAATAAGTCGGGGAATATTTAATTTCATTTCCGTCACTCCTTTGATTGACTTCTTTCCTCGTTTTTAAAATACCACGGATAATCATTTTTATTGGAAAAAAGCATCTTCTCACTTTTTTTCTCAAAACGTTTTCTGGAAAATACCTGGCCCGGGCCTAAAAATCTTAATCCATCCAGTGCACTGTATGGCCACCAGCCGATTCCGGAAATATTAAGCATATGCTTATAATGAAGCACCGGGTGTCTTTCAAGCCTTTTTAACGCAAACATCCTTCCGCGCTGTACCCATTTATAAGGCCAAGAATAAGCTAAAGCCGAAAGATGGCTAAGCCGGGACAGCCTGTCCGCCCGTTTCTTCCTTACTTTTTCAAATTTTCTTAGATTGGCTGGATGCAAACGGCCTTCTTTAAACATCCAGACAAACAGTTCGCCTAACACAGCTCCGTCCTGTATAGCCAGATTCATCCCTTCACCGGCCATCGGATGCACTGTATGGGCAGCATCACCAATAATAACGGCGTTTCCTTTTACATAATTAGGTATATTATGCCGGATCGGAATCATTAATTGAATCTCTTTCCAGCTCTGTATATTTTCGGGATACCCTTTTAATCCCGGTTCAAAACGTTCAAAAGGTTTATAAAAAGTATGGAGCCCCTTCTTTTTCATTTCTTTATACTGTCCGGGTTTTATAAGCATAACACTGCGGACTTGATCTTCAGGAAGAGGGAATAAACCGATGAAGGAATCATGGGAAGCATACATTTTAGCTTGAGTGAAATCTTTTGGTCTCGGGAAGGTGACTGTAAGGAACTGGTGGTTATACTGGGTCGTTATCACATGCTCGTTCATTGCTTTCCTTAGCAAAGAAGATCGTCCTTCAGCCCCCACAAAAAAATGTGCCTCGACTTCCACTTCTTCTCCGTCATATGCAATTTTTGCTTTTTCAAAACGTTTATTCCACTCATCCTTTACTGTGAAGGTTTGAAACGTTGCAGGGTTCCAATACGTAAAAGCAGGATATTTTTCCGCTTCTCTGATTACTAATTCTTTCAATTTTTCATGAGGGATCATCCTGGCCTCAGGGAAAGGACTGCTCAGCCGGTTATAATGCAATGGTATATAAAGCTCTTCTTTAAGTGTTCCATCTTTTTTCTCAGTCATTTCATAAGTATGAATTGTCGGGAGTGAGAAACTTGCTTCCACTATTTGGTACGCAATCCCCATCTCTTTGAAGATTTCTAAGGATTTAGGCTGCAGCAATTCACCTTTATAAATTTTTCCCGGTTGTTTAGCTTTTTCAACTACGAGTACCCGTACGTCCGCCTGGACGAGTTTGAGGGCTAATGTCAGCCCCCCTATTCCGCCTCCTATTATAACCACATCATATTTTTCCAACGTTTCACCGCCTTAAATTGCATACAAAACAGCAGAAAAACTATAATCGTTTATTATCCGCCGTAAAATTGATATCTAAATTTCTTTTCTTTAATACTCTAAGAACGATTGCCGGTAGACCCAGGGCTACAGCAAATAAAAGAGCTGTAACTGCAATCATCCATGCATTTAACTCTGCAAAAGAGGCGCCCAGAAAATTAAACGCCAGCGTTCCCGGAATAATTCCAACCATGGTGCCCGCTAAATATTTATTAAAAGAAACCCGAGATAAAGCAGACAAGTAACTTACAAAATCAAAATTAATGACTGGAATAATTCTTAAAGCAGTGATATAAAAAAAGCCATTGTCCTCTATTTTTTTCTGGATATGCTTTCCGCGCCCTCTCCAGCTTTTCTGAATAAAACGGCTGCCCAGCCTTCTTACGAGGAGAAATGAAAGGACTGCCCCCGTAAGCGAGCCGGTATAAGTGACGACAGGGCCCAGAAAAGGCCCGAACGCCAAGCCTCCAGCTACAGCAAGCACTGAGGCCGGAAATAACACAAAAGGCCTTAAACTGAAAAGTAAAATAAAGATTAATGGAGCCCAGATTCCAAATGATAAAACAGCTGCTTGAATTCGCATTGGATCAATATTTATATGATAATGATTAATGTAAAAACCGGTTCCAATAAGAAATACAAATAGACCAATTTTTACAAGTAAATTTGCAGGCATGTTTTTGGTGAACTCCTTTAAAGTCATTTAGTTTATATATAACCTTTTTTACTCCAGTTTAATCCGCAGGACCATTTTCTTTAGTTTAAGCTTTTCTACACGCCAAAACGATCCCGTTTAATTGCTTCATTTATATTGTAGTCATTTAAATCCAGTTCGACTGGTTTTCCCACGACCAGATCAGCGAGTTGCGAACCTAAGTAAGGCCCCGATGTTAATCCTGAAGCACCCAGTCCGTTAGCAGCAAACAGCCCCTTTGTCTCAGGCACAGGTCCGGCAACAGGTAAAAAACCGGGTGTAAACGGACGAAACCCTACCCGCGCTTCCACATAGGCACTTTTTGCAAGGCCAGGGGCAACAGCTAAAGCTTCATTAAACACTTTCTGAAGCCCGCCGAGTGTCAGTGTATTATCAAATCCTGTATCGTCTTCCCGCGTCGCCCCGGCGACAATACGGCCGTTTCCGAAACTTAAAATATAATAATCACCAGGCGGGATGATCACAGGCCACCTCTCATTATTTATATTCTTCATTGTTAAATGGACAATCTGGCCTTTTTGCGGCTTTACTGAGAAATTCAAGCCTATAGGCGTAAGCAGCTCGTCAGCCCATGCACCGGACGCAGCTACCACCGCGTCTGCTTCTATTTTTTCTCCGTTAACTTCTGCTCCAGCTGCCCTGTTATTTTCCATTATAAGCGAGGCGTCGCCTTTTATTATTCGAACGCCAAGTTTTTCTGAAGCATTAATAAGTGAATCCCGGAGAGATCTTCCGTTGACCCGGGCACCTCCGCTTACGTAAACGCTCCCGTATCCGTCCGCGAGAGGGGGGAAGCAGGCTTTTGTCTCAGCAGAAGTCATCCGTTTAATATCGCCAATTTCAGGTGCATCTTCTCGTCGTTTATAGGCCCTCTCCTCGATCTTATCAAGTTTTGTTTCATCATGATGAACGGTCAGAGCTCCTACGCGGGCATAACCCGTGTTAACCTCTCCAAGATCCTCCAGTTCTTTAATAAGGCCTGGATAAAACTTTGCCCCGCCTTTAACCAGCCGGTACCAGGCTTTATTACGTCTTTGTGATAACCAGGGACAAATTATTCCTGCTCCAGCATCCGTCGCCTGGCCTTGATCGCGCCGGTCAATTAATGTCACGCGGCATCCTTGTTTTGCAAGATGAAAAGCAGTTGAAGCGCCAAGAATGCCTCCTCCTATAACAATGTATGATTTCATAAGGGCCCTCTTTTCCTTAAAAATTATATGTAATTGTTTATTTTACAAGACAAGCCAGCCAGTCTCAACGCTCACGCTCCCCGGCCGGCCGTATGAAAGTCACCTGGTTCTGATCGCCCCAGCGTAATTAATATTTTATACTCCAGCAGTGAATATTAAAAACACTGACCAAAAAGGAGGCGATGAAACTGTGAGCAAAAACTCAAAATCCAAGCGGAATATTCAAAAAGGAAAAGAAGCTGTTCAGCCGGCACAAGGTGAAGAAAGACTTACTATTTCGAAGTCTAAAAACCTCCCCGTTAACGATAAAGAGTAATATAATTATTAAGGAGCCTAAAAATGAAAAAAACAGGTAAGTCTGAATTAGAAAAAAGTAATATAGCTGAAAAAAACTTCTTTAACGATGTGGACAGAATGATTAATGAAGGGCTTGGAGGCGGAACTGTAAACAGAAGAAAAAACTCGGGGAAAATTGAAGAAGCAAGAGACCTTGAAGCAGAATATCCTCCTCATTTTGTTGAAAATAGTGAAGAGGAATAGCCAAGAGAGGCTAATACAGAAAAAGGAATGATCTCACAATGAGAATCATTCCTTTTGCCTGTATTTAATATTCAGTCTGGGCAATTACTGTGTATTACCTTTAGCCGGGATAGGGTTTTCCTTTAAAATACGGGACATATGAACGAGGTTATGGCTCATCATTGTCACATTTTTCTGAGTGAACTCGCTGTCCTGGCCTGCTTCCAGATAGGAAGGACCTGGTCCTGCTTCTCCTACCCAGTAGGCTTCGGCATTAGGAGGAATCGTAAAACCAAGATGCTGAAGGACAAAAATGACCGGCATAGCTGTCTGTTTCCCGCCATCTTCATTCCCTGTCACAATAGCTCCGGCTACCGTATTGTAGTAAACCGGCTGGCCTTTATCATTCGTTTCACTGCTGCTGGCATCCAGCTTTTCCAATACCAGTTTGGTTATACTGCTCAATTGACCTTCCCATACAGGAGAGCCTATGACAAAGATGTCAGCTTCTTTTATTTTTTCGAAAAGCTTTGGCCATTCATCCCCTTCTCCCATATCCGGTTCCATGCCAAACGGGATATTATAATCAGCTGCTCTGATTTCCTCTGTCTTCACCCCTTCATTCTCCAGTATTTTGGCTGATTCCTGAATTAAACCGCTCGTATTCGATTTGTCATCACTGGTTTTTAAAGACGTATTTAGATACAGTGCCTTTAAAGTCATTAGTTATCACCCTTTATCCAAATCTGTTTTTGCTAATTTGTCTATTCCCAGACTCTTTGATTTTAAACATTTAATGGAATAAGTATCTGATGTTTGGCGATGCCCAAAATAGGAAACAGCTTTTATAAATATTACGTTTTTATTAATAATCCGACATCCCCCATCCCCTTTTATTTGACCTCAAGGATTCCCGGGGAAAAATGTATTGCAAACCGTGACGAACTTTGATAGAGTGAAGTCAAAGTTCATATATTTACTTCAATATTTTTGAAGTGAGTTTAGAGGTGCAAAGGCCATTAGTACATGCCGGGAGGATAATGAGGTCCACTGAAAGGCATGGAAAGGGGAATTTGCCGAAGCAGCAGGCGGCTCATTTGTTTGCTGTTGGGTCTGTGATCAAATAGATGCAGAACTGTCGTATAGCCAACGGGCTATATGGAGGGCTATCTCACGCTGGATGACCGTTTTAAACACTTCCACGCAGCAACGAGCCCTTCGTTGGTGCTTTTTAATTTGTATAAACGGTTCTTCATGCGATTTAGCTCTATTCAGGAACTTAGCGTCACCAGCCCCTGGTGGCAAATATTTCGAATAGAGGTGATTTACATGAATTTCGGACAAGTGTTAACAGCTATGGTCACACCATTTGACCAGGATGGTAATGTCGATTTTCAGGCAACTAAGGAATTAATTAATCATTTATTGGAAAACGGTTCTGATGGTATTGTAGTAGCCGGTACCACAGGTGAAACCCCTACCCTGTCGATTCAGGAGAAAGCTGAGCTTTACAGGTTTGCTGTTGAGACAGCTGACGGCCGGGCGCCGGTTCTGGCAGGTACAGGTACAAACAGTACACGGGCTGCCATTGAACTGACACGTCTCGCAACCCAGGCTGGTGTAGACGGCGTCATGCTCGCCACACCTTATTATAATAAGCCGAATCAGGAAGGGATGTATCAGCATTTTAAAGCTATTGCTGACTCTACCCACTTACCTGTTATGTTATATAACGTACCTGGAAGAAGTGTCGTTAACCTTCTTCCCGAAACAGTCGTCCGGTTATCGGAAATTTCCAACATTGTATCTATAAAAGAAGCCAGCGGTGATCTGGATGCCATGTCTGAAATTATTCAGAATACGCCGGAAGACTTTACACTTTACAGCGGAGATGATTCCTTGACTCTTCCAATTCTTTCGATCGGCGGGAACGGCGTCGTTTCAGTTGCCTCACATATTATAGGCAATGAAATGAAAGCTATGGTCACAGCCCACCAGAACGGGCAGCCGCAATATGCTGCTTCTCTTCACAGAGAGCTGGTTCCGGTTATGAACGCAATGTTCAGTGCACCTAGCCCTGCCCCTGTTAAGGCTGCTTTAGAAATGAGCGGTGTTAAAGTGGGATCCGTCCGTCTGCCTATGGTTCCTCTTACCCCGGACGAGTCTCAAAAGGTCTACAATGCCATCCGACATAAAATTTTTTCATCAGCAGTATAGCAGCAAACCCCACTTTCTAAGTGGGGTTTTTTGTTTAGTAAAATCCTTTTCAGGTAATAAGTGGAATGTATGCCCATACCTCTTAATAAGGAAAACTTAAATAATACAGGTCACTCAGCTGTGCTGTCTGGCTTGCCAGGCAGAATGAACAGTTTATTTAGACCACTCTGCAAGCTTTAAAGAAGCCTGCCGGCAGATTTTTTTAATTTCTTCCTCTTCCATCATAAAATGATCAGCAGTCGACTGAACAGGAGTTTTACCATTAATTATTAATTTTCCGGCTTCACGAAGATTTGATTTTTCCACCTGCCGGAAATAAGCATAAATTGATTTTTCAGGCTCTGGAAGCTTTTTAATTAATCTATCTTTTAATTCAAAATAAAAATCTTTATCATAATTGTCCATATTATTATCCTCCTCGTATATTATATTTAAGCCCATAATTGAGCTTATAAATTTCTTTACACCCAAGGCTTTTTGATTGGGCGTCTCAAGATATTTCTA
>NZ_FOGT01000013.1 GCF_900111295.1 Salipaludibacillus aurantiacus
TCGCCCCGGACACCCTTGCCATTCGCTAACGGTTCCCATTGCCAAGCCCGTAGTGGACTTCCACCACCTAGCTGTCAGACATGCCGGGCACACTAGGAAGAAAAAGACGGTAAAAACCGTCCTTTTCTTTTATTCAGCAGGCTTTTTTACCCACACACGCTCTGAATCTTCCCGTTTAGTAAAGCCGCTCTCATCTATGCGCTCCATTAACGGAACAAGATATTTTCTAGTAAGTCCAAAAATATGTTTGGCTTCCTGTAGAGTAAACCTTTCTCCAGTGTTGTGATAAAGGCTTATAAGTCCTTTATTGAAGGCATCAGAGGAAAGGAGATGTTTATCGTCCAGAGACATAACATTTCCTGTTCTAAGAAGAAAATGTGTCTGTTCCCGTGCCCAATCTTCCGGAAGCCCCGCTTTTTCAAAAAGAACAGCTGAAGGTTCCACTTCTAGACCCTGACTCATCAAGCTGTCTTCAACTTGCTGCATCCTCTTGGCCCACTGTTTTGGATAACCCGGCTTAAAATCAGCCGAAGCCAGTAAGGCGCCTGTTTTTACAAATACGCCTTGAGAAATAGCCTCGTCAATTATTTTTCCAGCCGCTTCGTTTCCATATGAGGAAAAGTCCTGTTTAATCTGCGCTAATTCTTTACCGTCCCTGAGGGGGTAGTCGGTGTGGTAAGCTTTAAGTTCCTCTTCGATCATATCGATCAGTTCCTGTGCAGTCGCTTCGAGAACAAGCGTCCTGCCAAACACTTTAAGGCTCCCTTCTTTGGCTAAAGCTGCTGTGACTTCATCCAATTCTTCTTTATCCATAGACAGGTCGTTTAGTGCCTCTTTTTCTGCCAGGCTTTTTTTCTCTTTCAAAAGGTCAATCAGCCTTTCTTCAGGTGTCCCTTTGCTTTTCCTGCTCAGCATCTCAATTGTCTCTTCGCCAAATTTATACTTCTCTGCCTGTGGGTCGATGACCGTTCCGCCGCCAATCGTTTCAACCGGGGACGGCCGCCTTAAAATAAACCTGTCGCCCCTGCGTGTAACTACAGGCTGATCAAGCCTGAGCTGGCAAAGGACGCCTTTACCTTCTGTCAACTCGTTCCGATCAAAAAACACAATTTTCCCGTAGACTTCTGCCGTGCCGAGATGGCATTTTATGTAGCCTCGCTGCTTCAGAGGGAATTTAAGGTTATCTACCGTATTCAAAGAAATATCAATTGTCCGGGTGGTGCTGTAATACTGGGTTGACACCAGCACATCCCCGCGGCTGACTTCCTGCTTCGAGACACCGCCCAGGTTAACCGCAACCCGCTGGCCGGCCCGTCCAGTTTTTTTAGGCTGGTGATGTACCTGGAGCTGTCTCGCCCGGACTTTTCGCTGCTGAGGCAGCAGTTCCAGCGTATCTCCTTCGCTCACTTCCCCTTCATAAACTGTCCCCCGTACGACGGTTCCCTGGCCGTGTACTGTAAATACCTGGTCAATCGGCAGCCTGAAAGCACCGCGTGCATCGCGCACAGGTATACCGGCAAGACGCTCCTTAATTTTTTCACGCAGCTCAGGAATTCCTTTCTTCGATACGCTGTCCACAAATAAAAGTTCGGATCCTTCAAAAAAAGTGCCTTCCACTTGGCCGCCAATATCTTCTTCAATCAGTTCAATCATATCTTCTTCGATCTGATCCATTTTGGTCACAACGATCAGTCCGTGGTGTATGCCTAAAAGATTGAGAATATCCAAATGTTCAACAGTCTGAGGCATGACTCCTTCATCCGCCGCTACGACTAGAATAACAAGGTCGATCCCTGCCACTCCGGCAATCATCTGGCGGATAAATTTTTCGTGCCCGGGTACGTCAATAACGGACACATGATAATCATCGCCAAGAGAAAGAGGGGCATACCCCAGTTCTATGGAGATTGCCCTTTCCTTCTCTTCTTTTAAACGGTCCGTATCTATGTTTGTTAAGGCTTTAGTTAATGTCGTTTTACCGTGATCAATATGCCCGGCCATCCCTATTGTGTAAAAACGTTCTGACATGTCGTCTCCTCCAGTCTTCCAGCTCAAAATATATCTTGGTTTATTTTAACACATGAGCTGTATCCTTTCCCCTTTTAGCCTTGAAAGAGGAGGAAAGTAAATAGGGATTGCATACGGGTAAGGATATTCATGGAGCAGTTTGGAAAGGTACCCGGAAACTTTCAATAGTTTTGTATAGCAAGTGCTTCATTCTCATGCTATAATGTTATTTGTCGTCAAAATAAAAGACATTTTATTACGGGGCCGGATGTGTAGCTGGTGCTTGCCGAGGTCTTCAAAACCTTCAGGGAGGCGCGTGACGTCTCCGGTGGGTTCGATTCCCACACGGTCCCGCCAATTAGTGTAATTTTACAAATAATACCTCAACGTTTTTTAATTGTAATAACTATAAACCTTGTAAAGCTATTCAAGCAGACCGCTGGGGTATTTTAGTACATATCTGCCTTCTACAATCCCTATGTAGAAGGTTTTTTAAAGTGTTTTAATTATCTGCTAACCGGATAAACCTGAAGCTGCACGCTATATGCTATTTAGTTTACTTTACATATTCACCTTCCTGAAGCCTACAATCGTTGTTAAGATGATTACTAAAAAAATAAACGGGGTATGGTTTTTTAAAACTACTTTTAGGAGGAATATTTGATGAAAATGTACGGAAGGTTTGCAGGGATGATTGTGACATCAACCTTAGTTATGTATTTATTCATGTATTTAAATACTTATGAGTTTGGCCATGTAGCTTTTAGTGAAACGAGGCTCTATATGGCATTGTTAATGGGGGCTACAATGGCTGTTATAATGCTGGGATTTATGACACACATGTTAACTAATCGAAAGTTGAACATTGGAATAATTGCAGGAAGTTTAGTTATATTTATCTTTGCACTCTTTCTGGTCCGCAGCCAAACCACCGTTGATCAGACATCTTATATGAAAGCCATGATTCCCCATCATTCTATCGCTATTTTAACCAGTGAACGTGCTAATATATCTGATCCTCGAGTTCAAGAACTTGCAGATGAGATAATAAAAGCACAACGGGAAGAAATCGATGAAATGAAGGAATTAATAGAAGAACTTGAAAATGAAGAAGAATAACCCGCATAGCCCACAGCAAAACAATATTATTGAAATTGGGTCTGACCTTTTAAAACTCCCTCTGGTCAGGCCCTTTTATAGGCTTTCTTGCCATAATTATTTGAATCTCCCTACAAAAAAGTCATACACTTATAGGTATGACTTTTTTCAACAATTTACAATTATTAAAATTCACTTTATTAGTTACTGCTTTGTTTAGTGTTAGCAGAATGAACGGATTACATCTTCCTTCTGAGTAATTAAGATAACTTCCTTTGTGACCGTTTATATTTATACATGTTTATAAGAACGAGTTGAGAACGAACAGCCGCAATTTCTAAAGTTTTTTCGAAGTCACCTGATTTACGGACTAAACCCCAGAGCTGACATACTGCGATTAACAATATATAAAACACGATTTAAGAAACCGACTTGACCGTCTGCAGTCCCTTCTGCTTCTGAACAGAGTTCGTTAAAAGGGACCGTAGGCGACGAGCCGTGACTGAATCAGGAATAAACTGATCTCAACTTTTCCCAGTAGTGTTATTTAAAAACTCCAGCCTTTTATTTGCTGCATTGATGAGGATGGAATTGTTCATTTTTTCTCCTGCAGACACAATGTTATGGAGCAGTTTTTCCAGCCCGCTCATCCCTGCTTTTTTAACAGCCAGCATGTCACATTTGATTTCGGAGAGTATATCCAGCTCATTTCCTTTACCTGCAGGATAAGTTAAATGCCCTATTTCATGCCATATGATTGCTTCTTTAATTTTTTCATCTGATAAAAACGATTTAAAATCATACACAAGAATACAACCGGCATAATTTCTGTCATTTGATTCTGTAAAAAGAGTCAGGATCCTTGTATCCAGGTTGTTTATCGCAAAGAAAAAATCAATTCCTTTTCCATGGTAGTTTGTCAGCTGTTGTTTATCTTCCAATACCAGTAGAGGTTTTTCCAATTCATATTTATCAGATGAAAGGATACTTCCCACACACTCCATGGTTCTCCCCCTTTTACTTTTTATTAACAAGTATGTAGGAGAAGCCTTCTTTTATACCGGTTTCACATAATTTGTATAAATGAAATAGGGACCCGGCGTTAGCCAGGTCCTATATTTGTTTTTTAATAAAAAATATATGCTTCCTCACAAATTTTCTCGCTTAGAAAGACAATAAATTTCTTCGTTATCTATATTTTGTATGGAATAACCATATGTTAATTAATCTGATTAATAATGATTAGAGGAAGAACTTTTTCCATGTAAGGCACAAAAAAGTTATAACAATTAGAGCTTGATAGAATATACCTATTTGGCTTTTTTTGTAGTCTTTTAACTCGGTCAATTGTTACAAAACCGTGACTATTACCTATTTAAAATAGGAAAATAATTGAAATATATCTTTACAAAGTAATAACTATGTTATAACTTAATAGTTGTGTTATCTATTTCCAAAATTTAATAAAAGGGAGAGAATTTTACATGGGACTAATTAGTGGGAAAGTAGCAGCAGCAGGTTTAGCCGGAGCATTATTAACTGGAGTTGTGTTCACAGGAGGACCAACAATCGACAAAACGAAAGATCTTCTTGATGATTTAAGAGATAAAGTAGTTCAATTCAATGCTAATGAAACAACTTTGAAACAAGAACTTCAAAACTTGCATACAGATTCAAACAACAGAATTGCAAAGGCTAACGAAATTATTGCTGATAAGCAAAATGAAATTAATTCACTTAAAGCAAATAAACAATACTTAGAAAGCGTTGTTAAATATCTTGAGCAACGTGTAGACGATCTTGTGATTGAAGTTAAAGAACTTAAGGACGAGCTTGGAGAAGCAAACGACACCATTGAAGCTAAAGAAGCTGAAATTGTAAAACTCACTGAAGAACTTGAAACAACTCAAGACCAGCTTACAGAAACTGAAGCAGACCTTGAAAAGCTTGAAAAAGAGTACGCTGAGTTAGAAGCAGAGAATAACGACAATAAGGACGAAGTACAGCGTGCCAACGATGAAGTTCAAAAAGCAAATGAAAAAGTAGAAGAGTTAGCTGATAAAGCAGCTGAAGTAGAGGAAGCGACTGAAGGCAAAGATCCTATGACTGATGGAGAAATCGAAGAGATTAACACGTCTTTAGATGAAGTTAATGAAGGTCAGTACACAGTTGAAAACTTGAACTTGACTTATATTCAGCTTACAGAGGAGTTTATTGCAGAACATCCTGAACTGGATATCCAGGAAGGTGAGCGTGTGTGGCGAATTACAAACAACAACGACTTTGACGTTGCTGTAACGTATTCATTCGCTGGTTCTTCTGACAGTGAAACAGTACTTGCCGGCACTGGACAAACTTTCTTTAAGACTGACAAAGGCGGCACATTAACAATCTCTTGGGAAAATGAAAAGGGAGACATTAAGAACAATACTAAAGCAGGCGCATAAACTAAAATAGAGCTGGTAAGGTACCTTCCTACCCCCCGGCTCCATATACTAAATGCCACGTTCCTTTAGTTTTCTATCTACAGCATTCTCGATCACTTGCTCAAGGTGGCTGAACGAGGGTGCTGTATTTTTATTTCTGATTGTGATGACATTTAAATTTTTATCAAATTCCACTTCCACCCTGTCACTGCTTTCAACACCCAGTTCTTTTAAATAAGGAGAAGGAATGATAATACCTTGTGAGTTGCCTATTTTAGTAATTTTTCTTTCTATGTTAATCACCGCCTCATCAATGATGCTTTTTTCGACAAACTCATCCAATAATAGACAAATAAATTATACCATTATTTTCATTATTTATCCTACGGCAAGGATTAAAAATATAAAGAAGGCCTAGAAACTATTCAACTGATTGAATGTTCTCTGATAAAAACTCTTCTATATCCTCCGATTTCAGACCTGACGCAGTATAGAGACCTGTCTCAAAGTCTTCTGCTTCTTTTGTTTCTTTTAATATGTGCAGAAAGACATCTTCCTGGTTCGTTTCAGCAATATACTTTACCGCAAGATAGCTTTGGCCGTATACATCCGTATTTTCTTTGCTTTCTGCTTCTTCCCAGCCTGCTTTATCAGTTAAGTAACTGAAAGGAACAATGGTCATATCTGATTCTACAAACTTATCATTTCCTGCATAGTCGCTCAGTCCTTCTTCAAACCAAACAGGTATCTCTTTCTGATCTATTCCCATATCTTCTATCTTCTGCCTGAACGCATAATGAGTATATTCATGTATGATAGTTGATTGAAATTCAAACAGATAATTTTTCTCTCCGTCAAGAACCGCCTTCTTATTTTTCGGCAAAATGGCCAGCAGCTTCTCACTGTCTATATAATAACCATCAGTATTGGCTTCACCAGTCAGATTGTAGAATTCTTCCTCGTTTTCGAAAAGAACAGTCTCTACAGGCCTCTCCTTATACTCTCCTAAAAGGTCGTTGTTTTTTTCTATCGCACGTTTAATCGTTTTTTTAATTAACGGCATTAATTCTTCAGATTTTTCCGGAAAATAAAAAGTAATATGGTTAAAAGTTGCTTTCTTTCTACCCTGTTTCAGTTTTTTTTCCTGCTCACTGTCTTGATCTTCTTCTGAAGAAATCAACGTTTCCACATAATTTCTTTCGCCTTTTATGCCTTCATCCAGTAAAGGCTGCAAAGTATAAAACCCGGCTGTTGAAAAAACAACCAGGGAAAAAAATATAATAGTAATGGCTTTTATCTGAAATACTTGTTTCATAGGCACTCCTTAATTACCCTCAAATTTTGCAGTTAATATTGAGAAGGAATCTTTTTATAAATTATTACCCTTTTTTTTTAATCAATAACTTTCTTTACCAGATTGGCCGCCATCCTAAAATTCATATTAATCTATTTTTTTAAAGCTTAACTATATTTTGTCCGTTTTACTGGTTCTTCCCACCAGCCGAATGCCACTCTGCCGGAAGCAGCAATGTTTGGCGCTTCAGGAGCTGAAACATTCACAAGGAAAGATCCGCCTTCCTTAAAAATAAATTTGCCATTTTCAACATCTACCAGGGTGGCCTCAGGCTGAGCCCTCCTGACAAATGCTTTAATTCCTCCAATAGGTTCGCCTTCCACATCGGTAGCGAACTGGAGTTTTATTTTAGGTTTAGGGAGCGGACGGAAAGCGGTATTAGCCGGGGTCACCAAGTCGGATTGGATTGGTTTACCCCGAGGCTTTGAATTAAACCAAAATTGGGCACGGAAAGGGACTTCAGCTACATCTGTCACAGTCCAAACATTGACATGTAAATTGACCCTGGAATTAGGAGGATTATATAATCTTGCCCAAGTACTTTTCCCAAGCCCAAAAGTCAGCTCGTCAGCATAACCGACAAAATAACGTCCTCTTTCTGACTGATACAATTCTATAGGGATATTAACCGCTTCAATACGCTGATCTGGCTTTTGTCTTTTTTTCCTTGCAGATACCGGCTTTTTAATATCTTTCAAATGAACACCTTCTTTTTAAATTTTTTTAAGCTCCTTTATTAATTACGGTTGAGCTAAACTTGGAAAACATATAGGCGTTTTTTATGTTATTCACGGAATATAGAATGGTGAACGCGGGTAAAGAAAAAGACCCCCTCTTTTTAGAGGCGGTCCTTGTTTTAAAAGTATTAGTCATTTGTCTGATCAGGAATTTCACCAGGCTTGAAATCCAGTTCGCTTACTTCAGCCAGGATTTGAGTGATATCCGTGTTATCAAGTGTCCCATTAAATCTTTCAGCTCCGAGACCTTCTGCGAAAACCGGCACCATATTTCCTGTGTGTCCGCCTGTGCTGCTTGCGGCACGAATTTCTCTGCTCATGACACCCGCACCATACTGGTCAGCAATGAATGAACCGATTTCCCAGCCTTGCTCATGAGGAAATCTTAATTCTCCTTCTTCATCATAAATATACTCATTAAACGCATCGATGTTTTCATCCGACATTTCAAAGTTGGCATATTTCTGAACCACGCTTCTGACTGACTCAGGAGTATAAATGCCCTTATCTTCGTCAAATTCAAATTGTGAAACCATATATTCCGGAGAGGCTGACACATTTCGAAGGGCTTCTTTGTCCATCACTTCTGAAGCAGCCATTCCCATTGTTTCATGGTCGGCCAGCACAACGACAAGCGTATCATCACGCTCTCCTGCCCATTCCATCACGTCTCCTACAGTTTCATCAAACTCTATGGTTTCCTGCCAAACACTTGTGAAATCAGCAGCATGAGCAGCGTGGTCAATCCGGGCCCCTTCAATCATTAAGAAGAAACCGTCATCATCCTGCGAAAGCATGTCTAACGCCACCTCAGACATTTCATTCAGAGAAGGCTCATTAGAGTCATATAAATCGTAATCCACTTTATAGTTCATAAATGAATCATGAAATAAACCTAATAGTTTTTCAGAGTTTTCTACATCAAGTAATTCATCGCGGTCAGTCACAATATCATAGCCTAACTCCTCAAATTCCTCAATCAGGTTATTCCCATCCTGACGCTCCGGCAGGAAGTAATCCGTTCCGCCGCCGAGCATTAAATCATACTCGTTTTCAAGCATCTGGCGTGCAATCTCTTCCTGACCTGATCGGCTCTCCACGTTCGCTGTAAAAGCTGCCGGCGTGGCGTCTGTTACAGTATTGTTTGAAATGACTCCGACCTTTCTGTCATGAGCCTGAAATAATTTAAGTATGCTATCGAGTTCATTACCATCCGGGTCAACACCTAACATGCCATTATCTGTTTTTACTGAAGTTGCTATTCCTGTACCCGCTGCTGCAGAATCTGTTACCCAATTATTACTGGAATAAGTCCTCATAAATGCGGCATGTTCAAGTTTCTCCATATGTAAAATACCTTCTTTTCCGTGCTCAAGCAAACGTGCGATCTCAATCTGACCTACTCCCATACCGTCTCCAATCATCATAATAACGTTTTTTGGAGCTGTTTGTGTTCCTTCGCTATTTTCTGACTGGTCAGTGTTTCCGCCATTATTATCCGGGCTGGCATCCACCTCATCGCTCTCGTTATTGCATGCCATTAAAACCGAGGCTGTTATAGCAAGAACTCCAGCAGACCTCATTAATTTAGAAAATTTCATTTAATCCCTCCTAAGGTAATTGTAAGACATCTGACGTCATATGTTAACGCTTTCAATTTACCATAGATCAGCTTTTTTAACAACAGAAATAAGCTTAAAAACCCCTTCAATTTCCTAGTACTATTAAAGCCATTTTTAGAGGGAAATAGACCTAGTGATTGACTGGCAAAACTATTAATACCTCTGCTCTCCCCTTCTAATTTCACCGGAGAAACCTTGCCCTTCCTGCCTTTAGCATCAGTTTCAGACAATTAATAAAAATAAGAATCCGACAGCATTCCGCAGGATGAGCCTGCTGGAACTTCTCATATGCCCCCTATCGTTTCTGGGAGCGGTTTCACAAACGGAAATCTGGTGGTACAATCTGGTCGAAAAGACAACTTTATACTTGAGGAAGGGGCTAGTTTTAAATGAGTACTATGAAACGTCTATGGAACAAATCGTGGGAAAGCCACTACCGCGTCAAAGATCTGCTGAGATTTGTAAGCGGCAGGTCAGGAGGTGAACCTCCTTCTGAATACAAAGGCCGCATGGAAAAAGCCTCCGGAAAAATGACAGGTACTTACCGTGAACCTTCGCCGGATGGAAGAGATTTTTCACTGAAACAAATTGTCGGCTTGTTTCTAGGTCCTCTTTTGTTTTTCATCATTCTATTATTCTTTCAGCCTGAAGGACTTCCGCTTGAGGCACGCGGCGTTCTTGCTGCCACGACCTGGATTGCCACATGGTGGATTACAGAGGCTATTCCAATTCCGGTTACGTCACTTTTACCTATTATTTTATTTCCACTGGTCACTAATCTTGGGGTAGGGGAAGTTACTCCAAACTACGGTGACAACATCGTCTTTCTTTTCCTTGGAGGATTTATTATTGCTCTGGCGCTCGAGAGATGGAACTTACATAAGCGGATCGCTTTGACAATCATTAATGCGGTCGGCACCAGCACAAAGCGACTCATGCTAGGGTTCATGCTTGCAACCGCCTTCCTTTCTATGTGGATTTCTAACACAGCAACTGCAATGATGATGGTGCCTATTGGAACAGCTATCATTTATCAGTTCTCCCACCTGATCGATGACAGGAAAGTGAAAAATGCGAAACAACAAGAAGACCAGTTTGCAAAAGGCCTTATGATTGCGATTGCCTTCTCTGCATCCATCGGCGGACTTGGCACAATTATAGGCACACCGCCAAACACGATCCTCGCCGGACAGCTTAGGGAAATCTTTGACGTTGACTTGTCGTTTGCCAATTGGATGCTGTTTGGTGTTCCTTTAGCCGCCGTTCTTTTAATCATTGCCTGGCTTTATCTAATTACCTTTGCTTTTCCTATAAAAATGAAGGAAATTCCCGGCGGACATAAGGTCGTACAAAATGAACGTAAGGCGTTAGGACCTATGAGCCCCGATGAAAAAGTAGTTTTGACAGTTTTTACATTAACTGCGCTTGCGTGGATCAGCCGCTCATTCGTCCTTCAGGAGTATGTCCATCCGAACATCGATGATACGCTCATAGCGATTACAGGTGCACTTGTTCTCTTTTTAATCCCTTCTTTTAAATACCAGGGGGTTAAGCTGATGAACTGGCATACCGCTAAAGACGTGCCATGGGGGATCCTCATCTTATTCGGCGGAGGGCTCGCCATAGCCGGGGCTTTTGGTGAGACCGGCCTTGATGTGTGGATCGGTGAACAGCTCACCGTTCTGATCGGAGTCCAGTTTATTGTTATTGTCCTCGCCGTATCCATTTTTGTGGTCTTTCTCACAGAAATCACCTCAAATACGGCATCAGCGACAATGCTAATGCCGATTATGGCCTCGCTCGCTTATGCGATAGACGTCCATCCATTCGCCATGATGGTGCCAGCTGCTGTGGCAGCATCGTGCGCATTTATGCTCCCTGTTGCTACCCCGCCAAATGCCGTTGTGTTTGGTTCAGGGTATTTGAAAATGGGGGACATGATTAAAGCCGGTTTCTGGATGAATATTATTGCAGTAGCCGCACTTGTAACCTTTGTAACGCTTCTTCTGCCGATTGTTTTCGGCATTGATTTGACTACATTTCCAGGTTAAATGATACAGCCTGCCCCAAATAAAAGGGGCAGGCTGTTTATTGGTTGTTTTTTAAAATGTAATCTAGTTAAACTGCAACCACTATCAATTAAATTTTTTCCGGCTCAGACGATGCTTTCTTTTCTGCAAGTTTCTTTTCAAAATAATTCTCTATTGTCTGGGTGACTTCGAATGCCGTATGGTCAAGTTTATAGTTTTCAAAAACATGTTCGCAGTGAACTCTGTAGGCCATATCCTCGTCATAATGAGCTAAATGCCGCTCAATGATTGCCGGAGTATCGCCTCTCTCCTTTTGTCTGTTTATGACAGTATTACGGTCAGCATAGACGAAAAAGCGAATAACTTTATCGCCGTAAAGCTTTTTCAGGATATCTGCCCCCTCCGGATTCACAACGAGGTAGATACAGCCTTTTTTCTCGAATGTCTCTCTGATATCTTTTTCTTTAATACCGTAAAAATGTCCGTCAACTTCTACACTTTCGAGAAACTCACCGTTATTTATTGAGGCTTGAAATTCTCCCGGTGAAATGTAATGATAGTCTTCCCCGCCCGTTTCGTACGGTCTGCGGTTTCTCGTCGTATAGGAAATGACCCCTTTCATCTGCAAGGTATTTTCTCCTACAAGTTTTGAAACAGTTTTCCGTCCAGACCCGTCAGGTCCTGTAAAAACAAAAATAAGCTCTTTTTCTTTCAGATTATACATTTTATCTCCTCCCCAAATTAAAATACGCCACTTGTTTAAATAGTTCTAGCTGAATCAGCGGCTAAGTACAGCTTATTCAGTCGACCAGGCTTCACGTAATATCTTCTAATAACCTGAAGATCCTCCCCCTCATTTAAAGCCGGTTCCTCTTACTATTCAATAAATATAACCTGCATTCCTTCTTTTTAAGTTTTACACCTTCTGCCAGCCAGCATAAAGAAATCGCTTTCAAAAGATCAATTACCACTCCATTATAGAAGAATACGATAAGATAATAGAGTTTATGAATAAATATTTAAATAAAAAGAAAGGACCAGCTCAAAGATATTGAGCTAGCCCAAGTGTCATTTATTGAATAGTCGCTTATCCATTTATTTTTAAAAACTTTCCTGTATCAAATAGTTGATTAATAACAAGCGTAAAAGCTCCTGTAACCATTCCTTTTTTTCCTAAGGACGAAACAGCAAGTTCAGTCGTGTCCTGCACCGACCTTACGCTGCATTTTCTCATCATTTCTTCAAGCGGGCTGAGGAGAGGCTCTCCTGTCCTGAACAATTTCCCTTCAAGAACGACTTTAGAAGGGGTCAGCATGTTTACGACATTACCAATCGCTATTCCTAAATACCTGCCAGCGTCTTCAATCACTTCCAGGGTAAGAGGGTCTTTTCGTTTAGAGGCCTCATAAATCATATCCATAGTAAGATCTCCATTTTCCTCCACCCACTCTTGTAAAACAGAACGCTTCCCGAGCCTTAATCTTTTTTGTACTTGTTCCATTATGGCAAATTCGGAAGCATAAGCTTCAAGACAGCCATAATTGCCGCAATGGCAGCGCGGCCCGTTTACATCTACTATCGTATGCCCGATTTCTCCTGCACTATGAGCCGGGCCATGATATAACTTGTTATCTATAACAATCCCTGACCCGATTCCAAGTCCTATACTGACACAAAGAAAATGCGAGACCCCTTTACCCTTGCCAAACCAGCTTTCAGCCAGTGTTAGTGTGCGAACATCGTTCTCAACAAGAACAGGGACAGAAAATTCATCTTCTAAGTAACGTTTCAGCGGAATATTTTCTAAATTTAAGTGAGGTGAAAATATAGCAATTCCTTTTTCTGAATCGACAAGTCCATGCATCCCTACTCCTATTCCAATCACAGAGTCTAAAGGAGTGCTGTTTACTTTCAAAACCTCATATACTGAAGAAGCAAGCGATTCCAAAAACATGTCCATTGGAGGAGGAGATTTCATCCGTATTTCTTTTTCTGCAATAATGGTGCCATCAAGAGTAGCCATAACTGTCCGGATCACTTCTGCAGCTGCATATATACCAACCGCATAAAAAGCTGTCGAGTTAACCGAGAGCATCAGCGGTTTCCGGCCGCCTTGAATTTTCCCGACGCCCCGTTCTTCAACTATGAGTTTCTCTTCCAATAATTCCTGGACGAGCGTTCCGACAGTAGGAGGCGTCAGTTTTGTCCGTTTAGCTATTTCAGCCCGGGAAATTGAACCTTCCAAACGGATAATATTTAAGATAGTTGATCTGTTCATTGATTTCATGCCTTCAAAACTGCCGGTTTTTGGCACATACATCATTGGAAAAAACCTCAATTCTTTTTATAGAAGTAGTTAGTCAAAATATAACATAATTTCTTATTAAATACCTTTGATTTAACAGGCTTTATGTTTTCCATGGACGTAATGTCCCGCTCCAGGACACCTCACTGGAGAATGAATATTTCTCAGGTTCATACTGGTGAAGCAAATGGAGTACTGAATTTTGAATCATAACAGTAAGAATGCCTGCCCAGATGGTAAGAGCAATTGTAAAGAGTGAACACACTAATGTTACTGCGACTATATATAAGCTCATATTAATCGTAAACCCAAAGTTTTCACTCACGAGTTTAAAGGATCTCAGCAAAACGATTTTTAACGAACTTTGCCCCTGCTCAATATATACCGGAAATGCATACAAATAAATTAAATGCCACATGAACAGAAGGTAGATTAATACCATCCCCGCTAGCATAGGTAGAAACAATTCACTCCTAATCAGAGTGATCGAGTAGATAACCCCCGGGAAGGTAATAAGTATATAAACGAGTTGCAATTTAATGCCTGTTCGCCAGTTATCTTTGAAAGCCTGCCAGAAATCCGCTGGACGAACCATTTTATTTTCACGTTTTTGTTTGAAGACAGTAAACATAGCTGCTGTTGCAGGTCCTGCTGTTATTATTGGCAGCAGGCACATCCACCAACAGATGGTTGTCCACACCAAAAAACCTAAATGATGGTAACTGTCGAATAGGCTGCGATGAAACACCTTCATGGCCTCTCTCATGGAAATCACCTACCCTTTAATCCCTGTTAAGGCTATACCTTTTACAATAAACTTCTGAGCAAAAACAAATAAAATTATTACCGGAATAGCAGATAACACAGTGGCTGCCATAAGCTTTGCAAACTGTATATTAAACTGCCCCTGCATGATCGCAAGCCCGACAGGCAATGTTCTCATATCCGCACTAGTCGTAACAATGAGCGGCCATAAATAGTCGTTCCAGTTAGCCATAAACGTGAATAGGGCTAAAACGATAAGGGATGGTTTCGCGAGAGGTAATATAATTTTCCAATAAATATAGAAAGCAGACGCCCCGTCAATGCGGGCTGCCTCTTCCAATTCAGCCGGTATGCCGATGAAAAACTGGCGAAGCAGGAAAATACCAAACACACTTGCAAGTCCCGGAAAAATAAGGGCAGCATAATTATTTACCCAACCTAACGTACTGATTAGTCCGTAAAGCGGCACCAGGTTCATAACTGGCGGAATCATCATGGTCCCCATCAGCGACCAGAAGAGCACGTCTCTTCCCCGGAAACGCAGCCTTGAAAATGCGTACGCAGACATGGAATTAAATAAAAGCATGAGCAACGTATGAACCGTGGCAACAAAGAAACTGTTAAAAAACCATCTCATGACAGGCACATCCTGTCTCATAAACACGTCTGCATAATTTTCAAATGTGAGGGTTTCAGGAATCCACCGGATCGGCCACGAAATCGCCTGGCTTTCCGGCTTTAAGGATGTAGAGATCACCCATAATAATGGAAGAATCCAGAACAGTGCCATTACACATAAAAATACTAAACTTATCCTTTTCGATACTTTATCTTCATTATTCATGCTTGGCACCTCCTATTTTTCTCTTGTCATTAATTTAAATTGAATGAGACTGATTGACAGAAGAATCATTCCCAGTACTACTGACATTGCTGCACCCAGGCCGGCTCGAGGATTTCCTCCAGTAAATGCGGTGTCATAAATATATAATATTAAAACCCTTGTTTCGTAGCCGGGCCCTCCTCCAGTTGCAAGCTGAGGCTGTGCCATAACATTAAATGAAGCAAGTGTCGTCATCACAACTACAAAAGCTAATGGCCCTTTTAAACCAGGCAATGTGACATGGAAGAACTGCTGGATTTTATTTGCGCCGTCAATTTTGGCAGCTTCATAAAGATGGTCTGGAATCTCTCCAAGACCCGCAAGAAAAAGAATCATATTGGTCCCTATCGTCCACCAGATTGTCATTACAACAAGGGATATCCAAACCCAAGGTGTTCTTGTCAGCCAGGGAATAGCATCGAGACCTAACGTTCCAATATAGTAGTTAACAAGGCCGGCGTTAGTGTCCAAAAGCCATATCCAAATTAAAACAACGGTAACTACTGACAGAAGACTCGGAGCGTAAAACAGAGCCCTGAAAAAATTCTGTCCAGGAGGCCGCGCATTGATTGCTATAGCTATAAATAACGGAATTAGAATAAGCGGGGGGACGGATAATATGACAAATATAAATGTGGCCCTGAATGCAGACCAGAAATATTCAAAGAACAAACTGTCTGTATTCCAAAGTATATTTGCATAATTTTGCAGACCAACAAAGGACATATCCCCAAAGAAGTTCCAATTATGAAAGCTGATAATAAAACCGTAGATCGTCGGATATGCCAGGAAAATCAGGAAGAAAATTAAATGAGGCCCGATAAACAATAAGGGAGTCAGTTTTTCTTTCCAGTTTCTTTTGTAAACCGGAGGCTGGTCACCAGTTTTAGTAATTGCCATAAAAAGTCCTCTCCTCTGTAGCTTTAGTGTTTGAAGCTCAGAACATTAAATACTGATAATTAGTAAAAAGAAAAGGAGGACAAGAGTGATTCTGCCTCCTTCTCTTTTCATCAATAATTAATTATGAGCTGCTGCAGCGTCCTCTGCGTTAGCTTCTCCTTCACGGGCAGCACGGTCAAGAGCTTCCTCAGGGGAGAGCTGACCAAGCATAGCTTCGTCGACAGCTGGTCCTGTTGGCCCCCATGTATCACCGTAATAAGGCGAGGTTGGCGGAAAAACAAATGTCTGTTGGGAAATGTTATATTGGTGCTCCAGCTCCTGGAATTCTTCACGTTCAAGGACAGAATAGGCAGCCGGCACTTGACCTGCTCTCGCCCAATCTATACTGTTTTCAGAAACATACCGGATAAATTCCATCGCTGCTTCCTGCCGCTCCGGATCCTCTTCTTGCTGCTTTGGAAGCACAAAATTATGTGAACCGGCCCATACCCCTTCCTCGTCTCCAAATTGCGGCATTGGAGCAGAACCAAAATTAAGTCCATCCTGTTCTTCAAAACCTGTAATCATCCATATCCCATTGATATGAAAAGCGCTGTTGCCTTGGCGGAATAAGGTAACTTCTCCGTCAGCTTGGACATCAGATGGAGATACTTCATGTTCGTACACGAGATCTACCATTTTCTGCAGTGCCTCTTCCCCTTCAGGAGAATTATAAAGTGCTGTCATTCCATCATCACTTACTGTTTCTCCTCCGTGGGAAACAAGTGAAGAGAAAAAGATCATATTACTAGGCCAGTAAACCGGCATGGCTATTCCGTATGCGTCGGATGAATCCTGCACAGCCAGTGACATTTCGACCAATTCATCATAAGTTTCCGGCGGCTCGCTGTAACCTGCTTCTTCTAATAAATCGATATTATAATACAGAGCCAACGGATGAACATCTAAAGGAATAGCATAACGGCTTCCCTCATATTCACCTGCCTGCCAGACTTCTTCGATGAAATCGTCTTCTTCAAGGCCTATATCTGCTGCAAGCTCATCTAAAGGAGTAAGCGTATCATTTTGGGCATAACCGGCTATGGAATCAAGATGCATAATTGCGATATCCGGAGCTTCATTGTTAGCTACTACCGTCCTGTACTGGTCATAGAAATTGTCCCACGGCATCGTCTGGGTGCGGATAGCAATTTCTCCTTCATACTCTTCATTAAAATCAGATATGATTCGTGCAATGTCATCCCCATCAGGTCCAGTGAATCCGTTCCAGAAATCAAGTACAATATCGGCATCTCCTACGTCACCTGGCATATCCTCTTCCACTTCTTCACCGCCATTATTTCCTTCAGAGTCAGAATCTTCACCTGCTCCGCCTTGCTGTTCAGGTTCTTGGCATGCAGCCAGAATAAGAAGCGATCCAACAGTAACGGCCGACAATTGTTTAAGCTTTTTCATTTGTCATCCCCCTTAATAAATTTGATAAGAACAGTTTCGGTAAATTAACGGTTAAGTATATTAAGTTAATTTACTTATTGATCACATGATAACGCATACATTTTGAAATATCAATGATTAATTCAAAAAAATTTTTGTGTAAATTATTGCTAATTAGCACTTTTCTGCTATATGAAAAGCCAATAAAACCCTTTTGCATCAGGGTATATATAGTATTGCTCCCCTCTTATCAAAGTAAGCCTTTTCATGTTTTAAATTGTCTGCTATAATTCAGTAAATAAATTAAGTTTATTAACAAACTTGTTAGGAGGGTGAGAATGAAAAGAACAATTATAATAGCTTCCTCTGCTTTGGTTTTAGTATTAACTGCAGGCTGTTCCCTCGAGAACAACCATAATGAAGAAGCGCTCCATACTCCCGAATACGAAAATCCAGTTTTTGAACCTGTCCTGGCCGATCCGTCTGTGATCTTCAGCGAAAGTATGGGCTATTATTATGCTTATGGCACAGAAGATAACTGGGGAGACGGAATGGGGAATCGTGTGGTTCCAGTCGTCAGGTCAACAGATTTAGTTAATTGGGAATATGTTGGCGAAGCTTTCAATGAGAAACCAGACTGGAAAAGTGATGGAGACTTGTGGGCTCCTGATATCGCTTATTTCCAGGACCGCTATTATTTGTATTATTCGCAATCTGTCTGGGGGGATCCTAACCCTGCCATAGGAGTCGCGGTGGCAGATACGCCTGAGGGCCCGTTTGAAGATAAAGGAAAATTATTTGATAGTGATGAAATAGGTGTCCCCAACTCTATTGATCCGCAACTTGTCATTGATGACGGGGTTCCTTATTTATTTTGGGGAAGCTGGTATGGAATCTGGGGAATTGAACTTACAGAAGATGGGCTGGATTACACAGGCGAAAAATTTCAAATAGCGGGGACTGATTTTGAAGCTCCCTATATTATTGAACGAGACAATTACTATTACTTTTTTGGTTCAAAAGGGTCGTGCTGTGAAGGCCAATGGAGTGAATACCGGGTAGCTGTTGGAAGGTCTGAGCAATTAGAAGGGCCTTACTTAGATAAAGATGGGAATGATCTGTTAACAAGCAGCGGCTCCCTTATTCTTGAAGGCGGAGAGCACTTTGCCGGGCCGGGGCATAATGCAGTAATTACGGATGAAGCTGGTGATGACTGGATGATCTACCATGGTATTGACCGTGATAATCCTTGGATAGGAAGCGGCACTACCAGACGTCCATTAATGATAGATAAGTTAGCTTGGCAAGATGGCTGGCCGGTAATAGAAGATGGCCTTCCCGGAGAAGGAACCCAAACCGGACCAGCTACAGCAAATACAAATGAAGAGTAGATGAAAGGGGAATTTAAATGACTGACAGAACAGAATATCCAAGACCTCAATTTTACCGGGAAACCTGGTTCCACCTTAATGGCGAATGGAACTTCACATACGACGACGATAACAGAGGGGTAAAAGACCGATGGTTTGAAGACCCTCATTTCTCGAGGAAAATCCAGGTTCCTTTTACTTATCAGACTGAGAAAAGCGGGATCAACGAGACTGATTTTCACGACTTGGTCTGGTATCACAGGCAATTCGAATTTCCTCAAAACTGGGAGGGAAAACAACAGATTCTCCACTTCGGGGCAGTTGACTACAGAACCTGGGTCTGGGTTAACGGACACTATGCAGGTTTCCATGAAGGCGGACACGTTCCTTTTCATTTTGATGTATCGGCCTATACCTCACCGGGCCTAAACGAAGTGGTTGTGAGAGTGGAAGATGAAACCTTTGATTTAACACAGCCACGAGGAAAACAGTACTGGAAAGAAAGATCAGAAGGAATATTCTATACACGGACGACAGGAATATGGCAGTCAGTATGGATGGAAGCCGTTGATTCTGCTTATATCACACGCACTGCCTTCACCCCCGACGTCGATAAGGACGAAATAGAAATTGCTTATGAGACAGCCGGTACTTGCAGCGACCACCTGCTTGAAATTAAAATATCATTCGATGGAAATCTCGTTGCTTCAGATACCATCAGACTGAATAAACCTGATGGTAAAAGAAAGATCCTACTTGGTGATTTTCACGTTCATGATCAAGGGCGTCTCTGGAGCCCCGAGCACCCGAACCTTTACGACGCAGAATTTCGCATTAAAGAAGATCAGCGCACTCTGGATAAAATATCAAGCTATTTCGGAATGAGAAAAGTTAGTATAGAAAACGGAAAAGTCATGTTAAACAACAAGCCTTATTATATGAAACTCGTACTCGATCAGGGATATTTTCCAGAAAGCCTTCTCACTCCCCCATCAGAGGAAGCAATAGTTCGTGACATTACGCTAACTAAGGAAATGGGATTTAATGGAGTTCGTAAACACCAGAAAATCGAAGATCCGAGATTTTTATACTGGGCTGATAAAAAAGGGCTTCTCGTATGGGGTGAAATGGCAAACTGCTACATGTATTCGGAAGATGCAGTTGCCCGGATGACCTCTGAATGGCAAAAAGCAATTGAGCGGGACTACAGCCATCCGTGTATTGTAGCCTGGGTTCCTATTAATGAAAGCTGGGGCGTGCCAAAACTGCTCGGAGACCCTAAGCAGCAATTCCATACTTTAGCAATGTACTATTTAACAAAATCACTTGATGAAACCCGCCTTGTCCTATCTAATGACGGCTGGGAGCATACTAAATCTGATTTATGCACCATTCATGATTATGAACCCGAAAAAGAAAAACTGTTAGAGCGCTATAAAACAGTAGATAATCTATTAAACTCACAGCCTGGCGACAGATTAATTTACGTACCTGGCTATAACTATAACGGTGAACCGGTCCAAGTTACAGAATTTGGAGGTATAGCCTATCAGAAGAGCGACTGGGAAGGCTGGGGCTATTCTGGAGCTGTTAATGATAAGGACTTTGCTGAAAGGTACGAGGCTGTCATTTCGGCTATGCTGGAATCACCGCTTGTGCAAGGCTTCTGTTATACTCAGCTTACTGACGTGGAACAGGAAATTAACGGGCTTCTCACTTACGACCGTCAGCCAAAAATCCCGCTGGAAGTCATTAAAGCAATCAACGAAGGTAAAAATCATTCACGATTTTTTACTAAGGAGGAAATAAAATGACATTTACTAACCCGGTAATTTCTGCTCCGGGCGTGGATCACGGGGATCCCGCGGTTATAAAGTATTCCGGTAAATACTATTTATATCATACCGGGCCCTTTTCAATTCCAGTCTATGAATCTGTTGACCTCGTGAATTGGGAAAAAAAAGGTACAGCGTTAGAAGCTTCCGGGAGCAACACTCATTGGGCTCAAATAGATCTTTGGGCTCCGGAAGTCTTTTATGAGAATGGTGTCTTTTATATGTATGTAACCGGGGCGAGAAAAAAGTCAGACGGCACAGCAGACGATGAAAAACGCAGTATTGGTGTAGCTAAAGCTGCCCACCCGCTTGGTCCCTTTAAACTTGCAGACGCCCCCCTTACTTCAGAATGGTCGATCGATGCCCACCCATTTCTTGATGAAGACGGGGAAATGTATATGTTTTATAACGTCCGCAATGACTATACTCTTGGGCCAGGAGAAATTATCGGTACCGGTAATGTTGTAGATAAAATGGAAGATTTGGAAACGTTAGCTGGAGAACCTTCACTTGTAGTAAAGCCGGAATTTTTAAGAGAAGGAAATAAAGAAGGAACATTTTTCTGGAACGAAGGTCCGTTTGTTTTAAAAAAAGACAATACGTATTATCAGATGTACAGTGCAGGTTTTTTTGGAGATGACACTTATGGTTTATATTATGCCACCTCTGACACCATTCATGATAAACAAGGTTATAACAGTCCTGGCTGGGTTAAATATAAAAATGGGACACCAATCCTGCAGACTAATGAACAATGCCACGGACCAGGACACCACATTATTACTAAAGCGCCCGACGGCCTAACGGATATTGCCGTCTTTCATGGTTATGTTCCCGAAGAACAAGTTCAGGAACGACGTGTCTGGCTTGGATATATGGAGTGGCAAGAAAACCATTTAAAAATGGATCCTCCTTCAAAATCTGTCAGCCTCTCCCCTCCTTTTCCTACAAAGGATTTGAGAGAGATAAATGACATTGAGAAGATTAATTCATCTTTAAAAAATATGCATGCAAAAGACTTCTATTTTGAAACAACACTAAATTTAAGAGAGAGAGTTTCCGTTCAGTTGCCAGGCGTTGAGCTGATTTTAGATAGCGCGGCCCAGATATGGAAACTTGAAAGTCAAGGGAAGCAATTTACTGGCAAGTTTAAAAGAAAGGCCGATCCAGAACCTCTCCATATGCTGCAGGCAGTTCAGTTGAATGGATGTTTAAAATGGTTTTTAAACAACCTGTTGTTATGTGAAACTGAATCCGGCTTATCAGCCGGTACGATTCAAATCTCCGGACCCGAGTATTTATATGGGACTGTATTTACTAAGATGAATTAATGAAAAGTGACGGTTTGCGTTCCTACGTAAGCCGTTTTTTATCAGAGTTAATTTTTTATTAAGTACAAAAGCGAAAAACCGAACAAAAATCATAAGATTTGTTCGGCTTCTTTATGATTACTATTCTTTTGTCCCAGCATCAATTATCATTTTCCTGCTCCTGATCAAAATCTATGCCGATTATTCGTTGCACACGGGATGGATAGTCTGTAATAATGCCATCAATGTCGTATTTTAATACCTCCCTAATGTTTCTCGGAGTGTTTACTGTCCATACCCACACTTCCCGGTCCTGGCGATGAGCAACTTCAACAAATCGTTCAGTCAGCATCGTCTGTCTGATCGCATAAAAATCCACATCGAGATTATCCAGGTCTCCTGCAGCTAAATATAAGATTTGGCCGATTGTAATATCAGGGTTCAGCTGTCGAATCTCCCTTAATGGCCTGTTTTCAAAAGCCTGAACGTAAGCTGTGTCTGTCATTTCGAATTCCTCAACCAGTTCTACAATCCCTTCAGCCATCTCGCCGCTTCTGTCCAAATCGTTTATTTTTATATCTATGATTATGTTAGCGTTAGAATCCTTCATTAATTCCAATGCTTCGCGAAGAGATGGAACAGTTTCTCCAGCGAATTCGTCCGAATAAAGCGTGCCAATATCGACCTGGGTCGCTTCTTCAAATGTCATCTCTTCGACTCTGTCAGGCACTCCGGCTACCCGTTCAAACGTCTCGTCATGATTTAAAACAAGCTCGCCATCAGCGGTTAACTTCACATCTATCTCTACTGCATCGACTCCCTGATCCAGAGCCGCTTGCATACTGCTTAACGAATTTTCAGGAGCCGCATGTAAATCTCCCCGGTGGGCAGCCACTTCTACATTCCATTTTAAATAAACAATATTATCAGCCACTGTATAATTAATGAAGAATACAGAAGTGACATAGACCATAATAACTGCTGCCAGGGTGTATTTCTTTTTTGTGAAAAATCCGGCCAGTCTGTTTTCAAATAAATTTAATTTTTTTGCAGGATGAATGGATAAATCATCCCTGGCCGGCTGACCTTGATTTTTTTTAAAATTATAAAATAATCTGGTCAGAATAATGATGTTTACCGGTATAATTAAAAGTGAAAACAGCACAGCCATAAAACTTGAAAAGGCAACCAGATAATTTTCAATAATTGTACTGAGGACGCCAAGGTCAAAAATGCCAGGCAAATAGGCTAGAAAAGTCATTACCAGAAACCCTGCCAGAAATGCAAGCAGATTAAGTAAAAGAAGGTTAAAAAGAATTTTAAGTTTATTGCTTTTAGTCATTTCCCAGCTGTTTTTCATAGCTTTCCAGACCGTTTTTTTCTCAATGAAAATAAAGTAGAGTGTAAAGATCAGTCGGATGAAAAAGAAAACCACAGTCAGGAAAGTAAGAAAATAAAGGAACATGACAAAGTTTGACGTACCGTAAAATAAGCCGGTGACAAGAATAGGCCAATTGATATCGAGTAAAGCCGGGAATACGGGCGAATCAAGAAAAGGTATGATAAGTAAAAAGACAAATATCATCTGAATGATCCCGAATCCGAATAATGCGGGCAGTTTTTTTACTGCGGTCACAAAAGCATCCGAAACGGTAATGTGCTTTTTAAAATATGTCTGTTGAGCAATCATTATCATAACGCCAAATTCCACAAATAGGATAATGACTGTCAAAAAACTTATAAGCAGAACCCCTGTCATTCCGGCGGTTGTTAATCCGAGCCGGTATACTTCAGCATTAAGGAGAGAACCTGTTCCTAAAGCTTTCAGTATTCTGTTAAATATAAAAGAAATGAGCGGCAAAAATAGCACGCTTGTTATAAGCATATATATAAGCGCAAAAGAAAGATGCCGCTTGTAGGAATGACGAAAATCACTGAGTCCTCTATTTAAGATGTCGAACATATAATCACCTGTCATCTGTTAATTAAAAGTATCTACTTAATTTAATAGTTTTCGAGTGGAAAATCAATGGATTTCCTAAATCGAAAAAGTGCCGGTTATGGCTGCTTTCTCTTTCTATACCTTGGTGATAAAATTCATAAACTTTTGCGGTATCTGACGGGATTTAGCTTACTTTTTCATTTTTTGAAGGTACCGAAGCAAAAATAAAAGAACGGGTCAGAAGCCCCGTTCTTTTTTAGTAAGTCTATGAAGTTGAGTTGCTTAATTCAATACTCTTATTTGTACTGACCGTCTTCCGAATGATAGAGCATCTGAGCGGTCAGCCATAAAAATATCAATTTTGTTTCCTCTGATTGCCCCGCCGGTATCTGCTGCTAAAAATGTACCGTAGCCTTTTACTTCGACTCGGGATCCTAGAGGAATGACGCTTGGATCAACCGCTATGACTTTGGCATTGGGATTTGCTTTTAAATCAATTCCTGTCCTCGTTACGCCTGAACAGCCTGTGCACGATGCCGTATAAGCTGTAGCAGAGAAGGTTTTCCAGGTTCCTTCTTCAGAACTTGATGAATCATCAGAACTGCTGGATCCCCGGCTGCTTAATGACCCTGAGCCGGAGCTGGAAGAATTGCTGGCATTAGAGTTTCCGGAGCCGTTTGAATTTGAAGACTGTTTTTCTTCTTTTTCAGCTTTTGCTTTGGCTTCTTCCTCAGCTTTCGCCTGAGCTTCTTCTTCCGCTTGGCGGGCTTGTTTTTCGGCTTTCGCCTGAGCTTCTTCCTCGGCTTGACGAGCTTGTTTTTCAGCTTTCGCCTCTGCGTCGTCTTCAGCCTTGCGGGCGGCTTCTTTTTCGGCTTTTGCCTGAGCCTCTGATTCATCCTGTTGTGCAGCTTCTTCTTCGGCTTTTGCCTGGGCCTCTGCTTCAGCTTGGCGTGTGGCTTCTTCTTCGGCTTTTGCCTGGGCCTCTTCTTTAGCCTTGCGGGCGGCTTCTTCTTCCGCTTTTGCCTGGGCCTCTTCTTTAGCCTTGCGGGCGGCTTCTTCTTCCGCTTTACGAGCTTCTTCCTGACGACGGATTTCTTCTCTGATCCGCTCAAGAATGTCAGCTTCCTGAGCAGCAAGGTCCTGATCTTCATCTATCAACTGATCGATCAGCTTTTTCTGCTCAGCTTCATTTTCCTTAACGCTATCTCTTAACTGGCTGGTTTCTTTGCGCTGTTGATCAAGGTCAGAATGCAATTCTTCAAGCTCTGCCGCCTGGGTATCAAGCTTTATAAGTACATTTTCATGTTCACCTTGCGACTTTTCCAGCTCCCGTTGGTTAATTTCAAGCTGTTCGATAAAATCACTGTCAGCTTTAGCAATTTGAGTAATCGTAAATAACCGGCTTATAAAGTCACCAAAGTTTTCAGATCCTAAAATAACTTCAATATAAGAAGCACTTCCGCTTCCATTCTTCTGGTAAGAGCTTGCCCGGTCCTTTAATAACTCGAAACGGTGATCGATATCGCTTTGGAGCCGCTCAATATTGGTCTCCAATTCCTCAATCTTTGCCTCGTTTTCACCTATTTCTTCTTCTGTCCTAACGAGCCGCTCTTCATTTTCACCGATTACCTCATTAAGCTCCAGAAGTTGACCCGTCAGCGTTTCCAGCTCCTGTACTAAGTCAACAAGCGCGGTTTCCGCATCTGAAAGTTCAGACTGGATTTCCTCGCGTTCCTGCTGAATCTGCTCCTGTTCATTCTCAAGCGCTTCATTAGCAAAGACACCTCCGGCCAGTAACATATGGCCCATACCGGTGAACATCGCCAGTGTTATAAACTTTTTAAGCACCCCGAGCCCCCCTAAAGAGTAGTAATATTCAGTTTTAGATGCTGCATTTAATCTATGTCTATTGTCTTACACATTCCAAACAATACCAGACTCTCATGACAGGTTTGTAATAGAAATATTATATTTGTGTTTCAAACCTAGTAATTTTACAGATTTACGACATTTCCCTGAAATAAAGTAACTTCCATTTAATGGGGGGTCTGACCCCTTTGTGAATTTAGTTGTAAGTTTTTCGTCTGAGTTGGGAGTTTGTAAGTCTTTTGAAATGAGAGGAATTAAAAGGGTCCTTGGGAAGCACGCCTTATTAGAGAGTAAAGAAGGTTACACACATAAGGAGAAAACATGAAAAGGAGAAAGCAGAGGGTCATCTGAATGCATTATAAAAGGGACCCCTTAGTCTATCTTTCAAGGTCCCCTTAGAGCCGCTTATGCTATCGGTTATTCATGAAGGCTGTTGTGATACTCATGAGCCAGTTCAAATATGGTCAGCTCGTACAATTGGCGGCCGTCTGACGATTTATAGCACCCTGATTTAATAAGGTGCTGGATGATGTCTTCTTTAGAGTCACCATTATGATCTTGCTCATATTCTTTCATTCCACTTTCCTCCTTTGGAATAAAGAATTTTAGACTTCTCCCGGCTGAAGACAGCCAAAGTTAAACAAACGAAAAAAATTCTTTTTTTACTGCATATTTTTCTAATTCAGTTTTCAATATAAGATAATCAGTCAATTTTTTGGTATAGGCATTGAAACAGACCTTGTTTCTTTCGTCGAGTGCCAGATCCAGCTTGTATTTCAAGTAATTGATATGTAACTCAATATCAAGCATAGTCACCAGTTTTTTGTCATTTAAATAATTGACTAACTCTTCATGGGCAATAAAGCCGCAATTTTTCCCGTTCACCTCTACCATAAAAAACCATCCGGCACCTTTAAAAAGTTTGCAGTCATTTGTCACTTCTATGACATCTCCTGCCTTTATATGCAGAGAGGCTGATGGTGTTCCTTTTCTGCCTAAACAACGAACAGGGTGAGAAAACTTTCGCAGAGAAATATAGTAGCCGACCATATTCTTCCTCCTTCTCAAGAAAAAATACATTAGTGATTGAAAAACTCACACCTATTAGCGCTAAACTGCTTTCTCAAGTACCTTATATATGGAACACCACGATCGTTTTGCATAAAAGACAGGGATAGAGCGGCTCTTCGCTTTATCTTTTATGACCTTTGCGAGATTATGATTGACGAAATCCGTTAAAACAAGAATACAGTTGATATTTTCAGGGATTTCTTTCTTTACCATTTGCACTTTTCTCCCATTAATATGCATGATTTCGTTAAATCCCATAGTTGATAATTTATTTGGAATCTCGCCTAAGTAATCTGCTCCGACAACAAGTAATGAACGCATAAGATTCGCCTCCTGATGAGTTTAGGGTATTATGTTAGTTGAGAATGATTATCATTATCTTTAATGTTATTTTAATTGAAAATGATTCTCAATGCAACACCTATTTTCTCACTGGAAGTAACTGGGGGGTCTGACCCCTTTAATTGGTCTGTACTCATTTATGTGGCGTCAGATTAGCAAATTAGAATTTTATTTATTATTTTGGCCAGCTGCAATGGATGACGGGTCTTGTTGAAATTTCTCAATGCCCTCTCTTTTAATACACTATTTTTTGTTTTCTCAAACCAATAATTTGGAATTAATGATGAACATGTGTTTATAGGAAGCACATTGAAGCTGGGAGTAAAATAATTATGCCTCCTGGTTTTAGAACATCAGTCTTATGGTTTCTCAGGGGAGTAAATTATTTAATACTTGGCCACTACCCTTAGGTTTCAAACCTAGTGATCTCACAAATCTAATGAATTATAACTCTGTATTATGTAAAAAACACCCTGTCAGGGTGTTCAAAAAGCTAATAAAAACGAAAGAGATATAAGGACAACAGAGATATAGAAAAGAATTTCAAACCAGGGTTTCCTTGAACTGTTCATTAAATTAACCGCTCTGTATCCACATCTTGCAATAATGATTACCCAGGCAATCTGGATGAGCAAATCAGGAAATACCATCCCATCCCCCCCCTCTTATTATATTTAAATCAATATGTATAAATTTATGCGACCCCACACTAGTCCTAGTATCAAAATTATTTCCAGTAAATGGGGGGTCTGACCCCATTTCACAAATCCCCCTTACATTTGACAGGTTTCCCGTTATAATGGGTACATGTAAGACATGCCGGTTGGAACCCGGGATGGAATTTGTAAGGAGGATGGTTATGTCAATTCAGAAAGTATTAACGATTGCCGGCTCTGACAGCAGCGGCGGTGCCGGTATTCAGGCAGATTTAAAAACTTTTCAGGAACTGGGCGTATACGGGATGACAGCGCTCACGACGATAGTTACAATGGATCCTGAAAATAACTGGTCTCACGGTGTGTTCCCTCAGGAAACGGAAACCGTGCGGCAGCAATTAAAAACAATTGTCGACGGAGTCGGCGTTTCTGCGATGAAAACCGGCATGCTCGGTTCAGTAGAAATCGTGGAACTGGCGGCTGAGAAAATTGAAAAATACAACATTTCAAATGTAGTTATTGATCCTGTCATGGTATGTAAAGGAGAAGACGAGGTTCTTCACCCGGAAACAACAGAAAGTATGAAGAATCTGCTCGTTCCTAAAGCGACGGTAGTCACTCCTAATTTATTTGAAGCATGGCAGTTGAGCGGCGTTGGACCTATTAAAACGGTTAACCAAATGAAAGAAGCGGCACAACAAATCCATGAATTAGGCGCCCAATATGTTTTAATTAAAGGCGGAAGTAAGCTTGACCACGAAAAAGCGGTCGATCTTCTTTACGATGGCAATGATTTTGAACTGCTTGAATCAGACCGCATTGATACTCCTTATGTTCACGGAGCAGGCTGTACGTACTCAGCTGCAATTACCGCTGAACTAGCGAAAGGACGCAGCGTAAAAGAAGCTGTCCAGACAGCGAAAGAATTTATCACTGAGGCTATCCGCGGTTCGTTTAAGCTGAACGAATTTATCGGTCCGACCCACCATGGCGCTTACCGGAACCATTCATTATAATAGAAAACCGGCAAGACATTAAACTCTCCACCCTGTTGCGGCTCCTTGCTGCGGCAGGTTTTTTATGGCTTCCCTTCCCCCCATCGTTTCCGTCCATAAAAATAGTATCTAGCTGTTTTATGAGCGTAGCGCCCAACCTTATCATCAGGAATCCCTAAACCATCTTCCCCTCCTTCAAAAGCAAGAGGAAGGCTTTGAAATTTTCTATTTACCTTTCAAAAAATAACTTTTTTAAAATCACATAAAAAATCCCCGCTGCCTTAACTGTCAGCGGAGATTCACCCTTCTTACTATTCTTCTAATCCAAGCGGGCGATCAGCTCTTATATTTTACTAACTCCTTTATTTATCCCCTCTGAAAGACAATCCCTTTAAGAAGAACTGGTTAAAGAAAATGTAGAGAAGCAATACGGGCAGCGTAAATACCATGGAGGCCGCCATAATATAGTTCCAGTAGGTGGCGTAATCTGACTGGAAAGCGTTCAGGCCGACTGGCAGGGTATACATGGAAGCGTCCGTCATAATAATGAGCGGAGCCATGAAGTTGTTCCAGAACGCCATAAAGACAAATATAGCCTGGGCGCCTAAAGCCGGTTTTGCCATCGGCATAACAATTCGGAAGAATGTACCGATCCTGCCAAGGCCGTCAATCGCCGCCGCCTCTTCCACTTCTTTTGGAAAGTTCACAAAAAACTGTCTCATCATAAAGATAAACGTGGCGTTAATCATGCCAGGTACAATCAATCCCTGATAACTGTTAAGCCACCCCAGTTCTCTTAAAATTAAAAAGTTAGGTATCATCGTGACTTGCATAGGGATCATGAGAACGGCCAGTACAATGATAAACCAGACTGTCCGTCCTGGGAAACTGATCCGGGCCAGGGCGTACCCGGCCATAGAGTTGAAAACCAGGTTAAGAGCCGTACCGATGACTGCTACTATGACACTGTTTAACAGCCAGCGGGGAAATAACCCCTGCTCTGTAAATATCGTAATATAATTATCAACCGTAAATGTTTCAGGAATAAAGTTCAGCCCGCCTGATAAAATTTCATTCAGCGGTTTAAATGAAGCTGATAATGCCCATATGAATGGAATTACTGTGATAACTGCATAAATGGTTAAAAATATAAAAAGAAATGCTTTTCCTACATTTATTTTTTTCCTCATCCCATGCTCCTCCTTTCAATGTTAGTAAACTTGTTCATCTTTTTGAAGTTTACGCTGTATTAAGGTGGCCGTCAGAATAATCAGGGCTAATGCAACAGCTAATGCAGCCGCATATCCCATTTGATTATTAGAGAAGGCATATTGATAGATAAGGAGAACGACTGTTAATGTCGAGTTGTTTGGTCCTCCGGAGCCGCCCGAGAACATATATGACTGGTCAAACAGTTGGAAAGTTCCAATGATCCCCATAATTACTGCAAAGGCTGTAACCGGCCGAAGCAAAGGCACAGTCACATGCCAGAATTTCTGAATACCGCTCGCGCCATCCAGTTCTGCTGCTTCATAGAGCGAGTCAGGAATATCCTGTAATGCTGCAAGGTATATGACCATAAAGAAAGGAGCGGTCGCCCAGATATTCATAATCATTATTGAAATAAGCGCCACACTTGGATCGTTTACCCAGTTATAAGTCGGGAGACCGACACCGCTTAACAGCGTATTAATCAGGCCATCCGGACGGTACATCCACATAAAGATCATAACCAAAACAGCAGACGAGGTTAAGGTAGGTAAAAAGTATATGACTCTGAACCACTTCTCTCCCTTCATTCCTGCATTTAATGATGAAGCAAGAACCAAGGCAAGGATCGTCTGGACGGGTACAACTATTCCGACGTAAAAGGCTGTATTTTTTAATGCAATTAAAGCCCGTTCATCATTTGCCATCCGCGTAAAATTATCAAACCAGACAAAATCAAAACTGACGTCACCCAGCAAATTCACTCTGTTAAAAGCAAGAAATAAAGCAAAAAGAATCGGTCCGATCAGAAAAACGACAATAGTAAGTATGGCAGGGGACATAAATAGATATCCTTGACCTGTTTCTCTTAACTGGCTTTTAGAAAGCTTCCATTTAGCCATGTTGTATAACCCCTTTCTTATCCGTTAAAGAAATATGTAAGGGAGTGTCCCAAAAGGTTTATTCTTTTGGGACAGCCCGCAGTGATTAATTATCTATTTCGTTATTTGCGACGCGTTCAGCTTCTTCCATTGCTTCTTCCAGTTCCTGATCGCCCAGGAAGGCACTTACAAACTGGTTTTCAAAGTTTGAATTAATAATCGGCAAGTTCGTGTCATCTGCCCAGACTGTCGCATAGCTTGTTCCTTCAATAAAAGGCTCATAAATCGCTTCATCTGTGTATTCAAGACTTTCTGCAACTGATTGACGTGAAGGAAGCGCTAATCCGCTTGAAGTCCAGATTTCCATTCCTTCTTTTCCGGTTAAGAACTCAATGAGCTGCCATGCTTCTTCTTTTTGTTCGGATGCCTCGTTCATAGAATAAGACACTGTGTAAGCCATAGTTCCTTTGTTATCATTAATGGTCGGCACTTCAACCACTCCGTAATTTACATCCGGGAAAGCATCTTCCATAAATTCAATCATCCAGTTCCCTTCAATAATCATTGAAGCTCTTTCGGTGCCAAACATGTCTCCTCCCCACTCAGCACCCACATCTGCCGGAGACGCAGCAATTTCTTTTTCATTTTTCATATCGACAATCGGCTGCAGGGCGTCAATCACATTCGGGTCCGTGAAGTTAGCCTGGTTATCAACGGTTACTTCCCCGCCTTGTGACTCTGCAATAAAATACAGTCTGGCTAAATCCGTAACAATTCCAAGGCCGTACCGGTTATCTACAGTTAACGTCTTAGCCATTTCTTCCATCTCTTCCCACGTTTCCGGAGGAGTGTCTATGCCTGCTTCTTCAAAATGATCTTTATTATAAAATAAAGCTAACGTCGACGTGTCTTTTGGAAGCCCCCATAACTGGCCATCTCTCCTGAAAGCCTCTATCAGCGGCTCTTCAAAGTCATCTACATCAAATTCTTCGGTGACATAACTGTCAAGCGGTTCTAAAACACCCGCTTCTATTAATCTCGGGGCTTCAAACGCATCTAAAAAGAAGACATCTGCCGCTTCCCCGCCGATTAATCTCGTCTGTAAAACGTCCATATACTGGTCTGCGATAGTATCCATTTGCACATTAATGTGTGGGTATTCTTCTTCAAACGCTTCGATTGTTTCTTCGAGATAGCGCTGTTCAGTAGGAGACGACTGCCAGCCTGTTAACCTCACAGTCACCTCTTCCTCTCCGTCTCCATCTCCGTTTACTCCACCGTCCACAGCATTATTTCCGTCATCTCCGCAGGCTGTTAACACCGCTCCTGCCAAAAATACTGAAGTTAACCCTATCGATTTTAACCACATTGCTCTTTTCATATTTTGAAACCCCTTTCATTTTTTATTGGCAAGGGCAGAATCTGCCCTTTACAACCCTTACCTGCTAACAACTTTAAAGCCCGTCGTATTTTCGATAATGTCTATCTCATGGGTGTCATCAGCTTTCTTAACGAGGAGACTTAAGACCCCGTTACCTATTTTCATATTTTCTACTTTTAAATCATTCACTCCGTCGGGTAAATATGGATTAATCCTTACTGTTTGTTTCATAGCATCAGGGAACAAACCTAACATTGATTGGACAAACAGCAGCGGGGTTCCGGCTGCCCATGCCTGCGGCGAACAGGCAACAGGATATTTTACGGCTTTCCCGTTTGCTTCATATCCGCAGAACAGTTCAGGTAACCGGTCGTACTCAAAAGAGTCTGCCGAACGGATTAAGCCTTCCATCGCTTTAGCTGCCTGCTTCCGGTTATTCGTTTTGCTCATTCCTAAAATAATGTAGCTGTTATCATGCGGCCAGACTGTGCCGTTGTGGTAACTCATCGGGTTATATCCTGCTTCTCCGGTGCCCATCGTACGGATGCCGTAGCCGGTATACATTTTATCTGATACAAGCATGTCACTAACGGACTTCGCTTTTGCTTCATCAAGCATGCCGGAAAATAACACATGTCCCGGGTTAGACGTCACCGTACCAACCTGATTTTTCTCTTTGTCTAAAGCAAGGGCGTAAAACTGCTGGTCCTCCATCCAGAATGAGGTCTCAAACCGTTCTTTTAAATCAGCTGCCTCACGCAATAATTTATCTGCTTTTTCATTAAAGCCTAACTGTTTATAGATGTCAGCCATACTTTCCTTTGCGTGGTACACATACCCTTGGACTTCCGATAATGCAATCGGTGTTTCGGCATAATCTCCGTTCCGGTGAACAATTGAATCGCCGGAATCTTTCCATCCCTGGTTAGCAATTCCTTTTGACGACTCCTGGTGATATTCAACAAACCCGTCACCGTCCCGGTCTCCATAGTGGTCAATCCAATTCAATGCTTCTCCGGCATTTACTTCTAACTCGTGGAAAAGCTCAAAATCTCCTGTCCATTTGATATACTCGCTTAACAATACTAAAAATAAAGGAGTGGCATCGATGGTTCCGTAATAAGGTGTGAACGGAATCTGGCCGGTGTTTGCCAGTTCTCCAAATCTGATTTCGTGCATAATCTTACCCGGCTCTTCGTCTCTCCAGCTGTCTTTCTTCGTCCCTTGCTGACTGGCCATTGTACGTAACGTTCCTTTGGCCACCTCCGGGTTGAATGGGAGCATCTGGAGCGCTGCAATCAGGCTGTCCCGTCCGAATGGCACTCCGAACCATGGCAACCCGGCTACCGGAAACTTTCCATGTCCCAGGTCAGTCAGTAAAACTCTCAAATCAGACAGGCCCCGGTCAATTAATCTCTGGAGCTGAGAATGGTTTGTCGACACCTTGGCAGATGATTCCTCCCACTCTTTATACGAATCTTTTAATCTTTGAAAGGCTTCTTTATAATCCAGTTGTTCCGGAGTGTCACCGTCTACTTCGGGGACCATAGTCAGCGACACTGTTTTTTCTTCGCCGTGATCTAATGTAAAAGAGAAATGGACATCGCCCTTCTCGGTGATCCGGTCAGGCACCGCGTCCCATTTGACATCAAGTTTACGTGTCACCTCATCGGCACCTAAATACTGAATGGCTAATCCAGTATCGTTTATAACCGTTTCGAGCTTCTTGCCTACTTTTCCGCTCTGGAAACCCCTTACGAGGAACATATCTTTAAAATCCGCATCTAAGTGAAGGCTGATTTCAAAACTCGTTTGTTTCGGGTTGTAATTCTTTACTCTCAGAGATTCATAAAGTGCGCCTCCATATATAAACCTCTTTCTTTTCAATTCCACCGATTCGCGCCACAGCTTGACATCTCCCTCTTCTTCCATGTGCGGGTTAGTCAGAAGCATCTCAGCATAATAAGTTTTATCCGCTTCAGATGACAAAAGAATGGGATCTTCACCGTTTATTTTCAAATCAAATTTACTTAAAAACCGCGTGTCTTTCGTATACAAACCCGGACCGTAAGGATGGTCTTCAGGAATATTGCCATTTTCATCAGTTAATAAGAACAAATCGTTCTCTTTTATTACTCTGTAATCCATTTCAAAACCTCCAACTGGGACAATTTATAGATCTTTTCATATCATCCGAAACGTTTTGGGGAATATGTAAAAAATACGCCCGAAACGTTTCGGGATAAAGGATAAGAAACGTACTCCTTATTTTGGAGGAGCAGTTGTTTCCCTTAAAAGCAGTTGGTTATCAAGCACTGCTTTCTTATGAGGTGATTTTTTTCCGGTTAACATGGAAGTTAACAGTTTGGCTGCTTCATAGCCCATTTGGTACTTATCCTGCCCGATTGTTGTTAAAGGCGGGCTCGTATATTGGGACAAAACGATATCATCAAACCCAACAATGGATAAATCCTCAGGAATATTAAGTTCCAAACGCCGTGCAGCTCTCATGACGCCAAGTGCCATTAAATCACTGGCACAAAAAACAGCAGTCACTTGTCTGTTTGTTTTAAGAAAATTATAAGCAGCACTTTCGGCTTTTGATTCGAGAAACCCGCCGTTCAGCACATAATCTTCTTTTACAGGAAGCTCAGCCTCCTGCAGTTCTTTCATATAGCCTTTCAGCCTTTTTTGGCTGACTTCTGCTTTATCATGGCCGTTAACCATGGCAATATGCCTGTGGCCAAGGTTGATTAAATGTTTAACAGCCATTTGAGCTCCAAACACGTTATCAGTAGTTACAAACCCGACATTATCTCCCTCAAGTTCAACGTCTACAAAAACACAAGGGATATTACTGTCAATAACTTCTTTAATGTAAGGATCATCTTTCTTGATCCCCTGCATAATAACTCCTTCTACCTGTCTTTCCCGGCAGAGCTGCGTATAGCTCTTCTGTTTCTGTTTGACAGTATTAGTACTGAATAAAATCAAATCATAACCTACGTCTGAAGCTGCATCATTAATTCCGCACATCACTTCATACGTAAACATGTCCTTTGCACCTGACCGATTTAATTCGGAAACTAGAAGACCGATCGTCCGGGACTTATTCATGACCAGGCTTCTCGCTACAGCGTTAGGGCTGTAATTCAGCTTTTTCGCTGTCTCTTCAATATGTTTCCTTGTCTTTTCGTTGACATCCCCATAACCATTTAGAGCGCGCGAGACGGTTGTGACAGAAACTCCTGCGGCTTTAGCAATGTCTTTAATAGTCGCCATGGTCCACCTCCCAAAACGTTTCGGATCATTTGACACCTTTACTATACCTCATTATGAAAAGGGTTGCAAGACCGGTTTTAAAATAATTTGATTTCTGTAAATTCCTTTAGCGCTTTTACCAGTCTTATTAAGCTTTTAAAAATCCAGATTCATTTGCTCCACTTCCGCCTCAATATCATAATGATCCGCATATATTTTATCTGCGATGAGATTTAGCAGACGGCCTGTTTGATTTAAATGGGCAGCTTCTTTGGCGGTTAAGTCCCCGGCGTCTTTTTCATCAAGCCTGTTTCTAAGATTAGAGAAAAAAATATCCAATTTTCTAAACTGATTCTGATTTTCTCTACCTGCCCGATTCTCTAACACTTCCATTAACTTAAGTTCATCAATTAACCGGACATGGGCTCTCAGGCTGTTTAATGACCCGCCTTCATTCATACGAGTCATGGAACCTGCTGCAAAACCTACGACTTGTCCTATCTCCTGGTTGCTTTGCCCTTCGTCCGCCTCATCATCTGTCATATTTGTATATATGCTCGCCGCCAAAAAGATCGTAAAAATGATTAAAGCGCCAATTATTCCGTATCTTTTAATCAATTTTGGACTCATTTATAAACTCCCTATTATCAATCATGCTAGTATTATAAGCTTGTTTCATCAATGGGCTTTTTCAAAGCAAAAAAATCAGAGATACTTAACTTTTTCATAGATAAATTAGTAAGTTGTCCAGACTTGCCACATAGAACGTCCAAAAAATGGACAGTGAACGATACGACTTAAATCATTTGTTTACTCATAAATGATGCTCCTACTAGCTTCCAGTCTTTGATCACCTGTATCTTTCCTCTATCTTACAGTTTCGAACACCCGTTTAACAGTTTAGACTTTTACAGGCAGATTGTCTCCGTCTTTTTTGCCTTAATGTCATTTCGAGTGCTGTGACACAGACCATTAACCAGACAAACCCTAACGCAAGCCCGGCTAAAATATCTGAAAAGTAGTGAACGTTTACAAACAAACGGCTCAGAGCAATTAGGCTTATCAAAAGACTAAGAAAAATGTTGATGAACCATTTCATTTTTCTGTCAATTTCACTGACACTCACCAGATAAATTAGAAAGCCATAAAAAGTAATAGCTCCGGATGCGTGGCCGCTGGGAAAGCTGTATCCTGTACCATCAAATGATGCTATTACTTCGGGCCGCTCTCTTGCAAAGAATAATTTGGCCCCTGTCGTCAGCACACTGACGCCTATCATAGCAATTATAAAATAAAACACTGTCCACCTGCTGAGTTTTGAAAAAAAGAATATATAAATGACGACCAAAATTGACGCTGTGCCGAGCCACCATATGGAACCGGCTTCAGTCAAATATCCCATCGTTAGTAGTAACTCTGGTGAACTAAAAGGCGCAATAATATTGCTGAACGCTGAATCGAGAGCTATATTTTCTTCTGCTGAAATTTTTCCTGCCAACGAAAGAAAGACATAAAAAGCGAGACCAGTACTGAAAAAGCCAGCAGTAATAAGAATAAGTGAGGCCTTAGATGGTCTTCCCGCTTCTGTTCCTCTAAAAAGCAAAAAAATCCCTCCTTATTCAATTCTCAGAACCAAAGATATGACTTATCCAACTACACAAACTTATGAAAGTGGTGGTTTGGATTCTTCTGTATAAAATGAATAGAGTCCATTTTCTCTTCCCGTTAAGGCAGGGTTTTACGCGTATGATTCCTCTTTCAGGGAAAGAATTATTTGACCATTTAATTGGGCTCTGCTTTTTATTAAAATATACCCAATATTAAGTAGTTCCACAGTCTTTTCATCGATTACAGCAGGTTTTTTATATTATTTTGTTAAGTTACTCAATAAAAACTATTGATTTTTTTGATAAATGAAATTACTGGATAAATATAAGTGAAAATACATAGCCTACATTTTAACTGTAAAAAGAGTGATGATATGCCGGAGATAGGATAGTCTTCGCTATTTAAATCAATCTAAACTATTTCAGCAGGTGACTATACATGACAGAGATGCAAGAGATTATTTTACGGACAGGGCTTGCTTATGCTGCCTTTTTAGTAGTGGCACGGTTCCTTGGTACACAAACGTTATCGCAAATGACGCTTCATGATTTTATTGCGGCTGTGACACTGGGCGGAATTACGGCAAATTTAGCATTTAATACTAAAATCAGTTCCATTAATATTCTCATTTCATTAGTTCTTTTTGGGATAATTGCCTTATTAATTACTTTGGCTTCTCTTAAAAGCAGGAAAGCGCGGTACTGGCTGTCAGGCCATCCCACAGTACTTATTCAGGATGGGACTATAATGGATAATAATATGAACAAAGCAAAATATACGCTCGATTCTTTAAATCAGGCGATGAGAGAAAAAGATGTGTTCAATATAGATGAAGTTGAGTATGCGGTTTTGGAGCCTGACGGGCACTTATCACTTTTAAAAAAACCACCTTTCCGCCCTGTCACTAAACAGGATTTAAATATTCCCGCCAATAGCAAAGAGTTTTTCCCTGTGGAATTAATTATGGACGGAAAAATAATTCATAAAAATATTAAAGAAAATAATCTGTCATACAGCTGGTTAACTGAGGAAATAAATAAACACGAGTGCACTGTGGAAGATGTTTTTTATGCAATCAGGGGAACAAACGGGCAGTTATTTTTCGATTTTTATAAAGACAGAATAAACTCCCCGGTTGATAAAGAATAAATTTAACCTTCAAACTATTGCCGTGGACGAATTTATAAACATTTACACTTCCTTCTGAGGAGGCTCGTTTTATTTTCTATAAAGGCTATGATCTTTGACGAAACTATTATTTTGCTCTCCCCCCTACCATTTAAACCCATTTATATGTTACACTGGGAATTAAGTGGCAATCACCTCTTGACTCAAAGGAAGGAGGAACTGAATATGGATAAAATAAGCGTTTTTCTTGATGATTACCGTGAAGCTCCTGAAGGTTTTATTCTTGTCGAGACAATCGACCAATGTAAGGAATTACTTCTGAATTATGATATCAATCATCTCTCTTTAGACCATGATTTAGTAAGCAAAACGAGGAACGGCCTTGTGCTAGTGCAGATGATGGTGAAAGAAAATCTTTACGCTGACAGAATTACAATCCATTCTGCTAATGCTACAGGCGGAAAAGCTATGTATGAATCGTTAAAACAGGCAAAAAATAACTTCACTATGCCCCGGTCTGTAACTTTATCATTACGCCCTCTCCCACTCCGAAATTACTCTCATCGAGCGCTCCAACACTATCAGTAATAATAGATGCTCCTTAAACCTTCTCTTATAACTCCTAAATGAATAAATTAAAAACGTCCCCTGACTTTGCCTTCATTAAATTAATGCAAATACAGGGGACTTTATTTTGGTTAAATATGCTCTAACTTAGCTATATACTCTTGGCACACGGTTAATTAATATCGCTTTGGAGTGTCTTAATACAGCTGTCATCTCCCTTAATAGGAGTTATATTGGTGACCAGGCGTTTGCTCCAAAAAGAGGGTCTTAAAGGTATATTAGATTAACAAGACAACCATTGCAGTTAAATTCTATTCATATACATCGTCAGCATGGTCATATCTGAGTTCTTCAGAATTTATTTGGTCTTTGTGGTCCTTTTTAGGTGCCTTTTTAATATCAGCCATATCTGTTCGGTTTAAATCTTCATTAATTGCCGGCGCGTCTTCACGTTTAAATTTTTTATCATCAGACATAGGAATCCTCCTGTTAATATTTGTTTCTTCTATTCTGCCCACGGTGATACCTTACAATGTAACTGAGCAGAAAATAAAATTATGAAGCTGCAAGGAAGAAAGAGGCGGCGGAAATCACTAAAAAAGACCTTGAGAGGTGCTTACCAATCACCTTTCAAGGTCTTATTAGTTTTTAATAAATTTAGGGATTTTGGATTTTGTGGCAGACCAATGTTTACCAGCACTTCCCTCAGCACTTCATGCATCTTTTTCACATTGCCGGACTACAGGCACGCCCTCTTTTTTCTCCTTACGACTATATCCCTTCCTACAAGAGTCCTTTATAGGTTTATTTTATAATTTTCTCAATAATTTCTTCTGTTTCTTCTGCTGCTTTTTGCATGACCTCATTAATGACTCCTCCGAATGGACGGGCCATTAACGTTGAATTCATTCGTGTAACGTAGGTGTTACCATCGCTTTTTTCATAAATTGAAATACGGCAAGGCATTAACGGTGAAACAATACGTTCATCATCTAACTTTAAAATTTCTGCAGAATATTTTGAAGAACAAAGTTCAAATATTTTAATTGAAATGACGTCATGCCCATGGCCTTCCAGAATCTCCTGCATGTCATGGCTGCCAGCTATACTCCAGCCCGCTTCTCTCACTTCCTCTTCAAACACTTCCACTGTTTCATCAAAGCTGTATTTACTCTCATCTTCTACCATCATAAGTTCCGGGGCTGCTTGATAAATAAATATGAATGCTATTAATAAACCGGCAACGGCCCCGATAACTCCTATTAAAAGTTTACTCATAAATGTAACCTCCCAGTATTTTATAATACCCTATTGGGTATTATAATTATATACCCAATAGGGTATATTGTCAACTAGGGACTTGGAGGCAGTCAGGAAATTAAGGGCAGAAATTATAAAATTGAGTTAGAAGCAATCATGTAAGTCCTCCACAAGGTTATGTTTAAACAGATACACCCTGCGGTGAGGAGGAAATAGATATGATGAACGGTGAACCAGGTGGAGGATTTTTCGGGTTTGGCTTCTTTACTCTTCTTTTAATAATAGCTGTCATAGCTCTTATCATATGGATGGTCATTCCTAAAAAGTCTACGGGAACATTTAACAATTCGGGTGAGAATTCATTAGAAATATTAAAAAAAAGACTTGCTAAAGGAGAAATATCTGAAGAGGAGTATGAACGTCTAAAAAGAAAACTTGAGTATGATTAATAAGGAATAGATACCCCGCAGGCTAAAACTTTCATTTTGAGATGATCATCCAGTTCAGCTAATAGTCAGTGCCCTATAAAAAGAGCAGCCAAATAAATTGGCTGCTCTTTTTAACAAATAATGTTAAGATTTAAGTTAAATTTTGTATGAACAGGCGGATGACGTCTGCTCCTCCGATCATTGATCCTATCGTGCTTCCAATATTACTCAACATAACAACGAGTAAAATACGAGTCACTTTATTATCTTTAAAACCTTTCAAGGTATAAACATCTTCTGACAGACTTTCGAAATCTCCAACACTCGGACGCCGGTAATACGCCTGGGCGATACCTGCGAACCAGCCAGCAGCGAGAACGGGGCTGAGCGAACTTAAAGGAGAAACAACAAAAGCGGTAGCAATTGCAGCGGGATGCCCAAAAGCAAGCAGGGCGCCGAGTGCTGCAAACGAGCCGTTCCAAAGGAGCCAGGCGATAATTTGCTGCATGCCTGCTGCCGGGTTCATATACAATGTAAAAGCAATGATGCTGATAATTACAACAGGAATCGCCCAGGCAAGTATTTTAGGAACTTTGGATTTAGGGGGCCTCTCGCACAGTGCTTCCAGATCATGCTCATTATTAAGTTCTTTTTTTATGCCGGGTACGTGGGCAGCCCCGAGTACAGCCACCACTTTGTCGCCAGGCGCGTTTTTAATTTTTTGTGAGAGATACTGATCCCGTTCATCTATTAAAGGAACCTTTAACTTAGGAAAGGTGTTTGTAAACTCTTTAAGCGCTGAGTTCAGCATATCCTCGGTTTTCATCTGTTCGAGTTCTTCTTCACTGATTTCCTCGTTGTTAATAATGCTTCCAATGACAGCAGTAATCAGCTTCATTTTTCCCCATAAACCAATTCCCTGCCAGATGCGCGCAAAGGTGATCTGAATATTCCGGTCAGCAAGAACGATTTCAGCTCCGTGTTCATTGGCCGATTCAATCCCCTGAATCATTTCCTGGCCAGGCTTAATGCCGAGCTGTTTGGCCGCCCTTTTTTGAAAGGAGGATATAAGCAGGTTCATTAAAAGAGCTGTCGCTTTCTTATCTTTAATGACTTTAAATATATCCATGTTCTTCCATTGGTTGTCATCCATAATGGCCTTATATCTTTGCTCGTCCAGTTCCACACAGACTGAGTCTGGCTTTTCGGCTGCAATAACTTCTTTAACCTGCTCCGCGCTGTGTCTGGAAACATGAGCCGTCCCAATAAGAATTAGTTCTTTGCTGTTAATATTCAATCTTGTAATGTTTTGTTCTGACATATAATTACCTCTGTTAACTTAATATTTTCTTCCAATTGAGCCGTTATTTAAAATATCTATCTTTGGAAAAATAGGTGTGCTGATAGAACAGCGGCTGAAAATGCTATTTCCACTCTTCCTGTATATAACTGATAGGTTTATTTAATGAAAAAGTGATCGATTTCACAAGAAATCCAGATCAGTTATTTACGGTGCCATACCGTTACTGCTTCAGGCAGTGCGGTATGACTGGCTCTAACCAAATGAGGTTTTTTAAGCTTTGCAAATCATTTGTCTCTTTAATTCGTCCGCACCCTTTACTATGTAATTTGCTGAGTTTATTAAATACGAAATCAGCCCACCCTTTCTATTCTACCATGAAAGTGCCCTTCTGTTTATTCGTACGGTTATATATTTTTATGACTTCCGTTGTCACTGTAACAAGGTTGAGCTGTATAGGGCAACGTTTTCTGCTTATGAAAAAGTTGCACACGGCCAAAATAGGGTCTGACCCCAATTTGGCCGTGTGCAACAATTTTGGGAGGTTAGATACTTTCCCCTGCGGCTTTTTTCTTATCTTCGTTTAAGTTTTCACGGTTCTTTTTATTAATAAATGGGATGACTTTAAAATTAACAATCATGACGTTAATCATTAAAAGGATGGCCGAAGCGATGAATAAGCTCCGAATGCCTGCAATGGAAGCAAGCCAACCTCCTCCTATAGGTCCGATCATTGTACCGAGATACATAAAACTGTTCGAAAAACCGTACGTTCTGCTTTCCATCCCTTTTGGAGCTAAATGACGGAGAAGTGAGTTGATTGAAGGCAACAATCCGCCTAAACACAGTCCGAGCAAAAAGCGGAATATCAGAAGTGTCCAGTAACTTTGGACAAATGCCTGGGGAAAACTGATAAGCGCAGCCCCCAGAAGGGCAAAGACCAATACGTACTGATGGCCTTTCCGGTCACTGAGCCGCCCTAACAGCGGGCTTGCCGACATATTCGCAAACCCCATAACTGACATAGCCAGCCCTGCGTAAAAGGCCAGGTTTTGAGAAGTTGTCAGCTCCTGTACGAATAATGATAATAGAGGGTTAATCCCAATTAGTGCACATTGGACAATAAAAAAGACAATATACAAAGATAAAATCGGCGAAGTAGAAGCGATTTTTTTGAAATCCTGCAGTGTATTTGTTTTTACTGTTTCAGTTTTTCTTTCAAATTTTTCTTTAACTAAAAACAAGACACCTAAAGCAGCAATAAGTATGGTCACTCCTGTTACGTAAAAAATCATGCGGAATCCCATTAAATCGGCCATTACTCCTCCAAATAGCGGTCCGCATATTCCTCCTGCTACTGCGCCGGCCTGAAGCATTCCGAGCGAGTAGCCCATTTGTTTTTTCGGTGTACTCATCGATATTAACGCAATGGCGGCGGGAATAAATCCAGAGATCATCCCGTTTAGAAGTCTTAGAAGTAATAATGACCAGGGGCCTGTAGCGAAGCCTGTAAGCGTCAAAACGACTGCCATGCCGAAGCCGGATCTCAGGAGCATCGATTTACGTCCGTACTTATCAGCGAGCTTACCCCATAAAGGGGCAAATAAAAACGCGGTTAAGAAATTCGCGCCAAATATCAGTCCTGACCAGCGGCTGACGGCTTGCGAATCCGTCACTCCCAGCTCCTGCAGATAGAGAGGCAAAAACGGAATAATCATCGTCATCGCTGCCATCACAAAGAACTGACATACCATTAGAATATACAAATTTCGTTTCCAGTTTGTTTGATCCACTTCAATTCACGTCCTTCTCGTTACCCCCATTATATATTTCGCAAACCGAAGTTTTCAAGGGCATACGGAATAAACTGGGGGTCAGACCCCCCAGTTACTGGAAAAAAGCGAGCGCCTTAAATTTAAAGGCACTCGCTAATTAATTATCTATTATAGAGAATGGTTCCACATGCAGGATCAGTTTACTCGGGTGAACGTGCCTCTAACACATGCTCAGCTGAGAAGTTCTTTTATCATTTCTACCCTGTTTCCAAATGGATCTCTGAATTCAAAACGTTCATAGCCTGGGATAGGGACGGATTCAATAATTTTAATGTTTTGCTTTTCTAATACTTTTTTCCAGTAGGTAATGTTCTCAACCTGATAAGCCAGATGTGCTTTAGTGGATAATCTGTCAAAACCGTCTTCAGTTCCTACATGCACTTCCTGATTGCCAACTCGTAGCCAAAACCCTCCGCGGCCTTTAAGAATTTCAGGTTTCTCTAATTCAGGGAGTCCTAAAACCTTGCAGTAAAAACGTCTGCCTTCCTCTTCGCTCCCCTTTGGCAGCGTGATTTGAGCGTGATGTAATCCTGTGATCATAACCTTTTCTCCCTTCGAATAAATCTTTAATAATCCTTCCTTCATATTACCATACATTTATTTCCTGTTATTTTATGTCTTTTTAAAAAAAGGTGGTTAAATAATCACATTTAAAGGTTTTGGTTCACCAGGCAAAACAGTTTTCACTTATGGATGCTAGCCTGTCCCGCCCAGCAAGTGCAGGCTCCAAATACAGGTTTAAGCAACTGACAAAACCTGGGGGGACAGACCCCCCAGGTTGACCCCCCCCAGGTTTTTACACTTTATCAAGGCTTCTTGTGGCAATAATATCTATGCCGAGTCCCTGGAAATCTTCCACGACTTTTTCGCCGCAAAGGACGGGAGCTTGGAGTTGCACAGTATTCAGTACTTTCATGCACTCAAAGATACTGTCTTTCGGAACAGGTTCGGACGTTTTTACAGGCACCCTCGGCAGATGAGCCCCTTCGACCTTTACCGTTGTGGTGACCATCCTTGTCGGGTTTGTCATTTCTTCAATCCCGTATTTTTCGCCCCGCTTACATGTATTTCCGCGGACGATAAAAGACACAGCGCCATCCTCCGAAACCTCTATTACTTCTAAATGGCAGCCGATTGGACATGTGATACAGGTCAATTCTGTCATATTCATTGGGCAACTACCTCCTCTACTGTCACATTTACCGTCAGTGTGCCGTCCTGAATTTTTTCAAGGTCTTTCGCTTTTAACTTGACCGATTCCATCTCCGCAGGCGCAAGGTGCCTTTTTTTAACAGATTTAATTGTCTCTCCGTTATTTTTAATCACAATACGCGCATTCTCATACACGTTATCGACACGGAACATAAGCGTCAGCTTACCGTCTATATTATCCTTCTGTATATGATGCGGAACGATATAACGGACCCCGTCTTCCGCTTCCGTCCGGATCGGCTCGTCACTTGCTGACAACTCTCCTTTTACATACTTGGCAGCATGCTTTCCTGCCCGGCAGCTTTCTTCAGTGACCCAGTCTACCAGATCGTGAACATGGACTACATTACCACAAGCGAATATCCCGGGGACCGATGTTTCCATTGATTCGTTAACAACAGGTCCTCCTGTCAGCGGATTAATCTCGACACTTGCTTTTTTGGAAAGCTCGTTTTCAGGGATCAGGCCGACTGAAAGAAGGAGTGTGTCACACGCGATTACCTGTTCTGTTCCTGGAATCGGCCGCTTATCTTCATCTACCTTTGCAATGACCACTTCTTCGACCCGGTCCTCGCCTCTTACTTCTGTGACTGTATGACTTAACCGCAGCGGGATATCATAATCGTTCAGGCACTGGACAATATTCCTTGCAAGTCCTCCTGAGTAAGGCATAAGCTCAACCACAGCATGAACATTTGCTCCTTCAAGAGTCATCCTTCTGGCCATCACTAACCCGATATCACCGGATCCCACGATCACCACATCTTTTCCCACCATATACCCTTCCATATTGACAAACCGCTGCGCCGTCCCCGCAGTATACACACCTGAAGCCCGGGTACCCGGAATATTTATGGCGCCTCTCGTTCTCTCCAGGCAGCCCATGGCCAGGACTACGGCTTTAGCTTTGATCTGAAAAAAACCGTCCAGTGTATTTACCGCACTGATTAATTTATCTTCTGTCACGTCGAGCACCATCGTGTCCAGTTTATATTCAATTGAGAGATTCTTTAATTTTCTGATAAACCGCTCGGCATACTCCGGCCCTGTCAACTCCTCTTTAAACGTGTGAAGCCCGAAGCCGTTGTGTATGCATTGCTGAAGAATACCGCCCAGTTCTCTGTCTCTTTCCAGAACCAAAATAGACTCTACTCCGTTTTCCCTTGCTTCAATAGCTGCAGCTAAACCGGCCGGTCCTCCACCGATCACAACAAGATCGTAATTCATTCGACTTCCCCTCCTGAAATGTATTATACAAATTCTTTAGCTGGTGCTTTCGTTTCCCCTGTTAACAGATAAGATTCTTTTTTGTCTTTTACAATAGAAGTAATATCCACGTTCATTTCCCTGGCCAGAATCTCCATCACACGGGGAGCGCAAAATCCTCCCTGGCATCTCCCGGCACCCGCTCTCACTCTCCGTTTCACTCCGTCTATTGTTTCCGCCCCTGCGTTACGGTGAATCATATCGACAATATCTCCCTCTGTGATATTTTCACACCTGCAAATAATCCGTCCGTAGCGCGGATCGTAATTAATAAGCCTGGCTTTCTCTTCCGCCGGCGCTTCAATAAAACGGTTAACAGGTCTCCGGCTCGGTATAAAATCCATGTCTTCAACCAAAAGCCCGTGATTCTCTTTAACCATTTGAACGACTTTTTCCGCAATGGCGGGGGCTGCCGTTAAACCTGGTGAATCAATAGCCGCTACATTAATAAATCGAGGACTACCTGCGGGCTCATCTATAATGAAATCATTATCAGGAGTTTTTGCTCTTAACCCTGTAAAGGAAGTAATCACTTTATGGAAAGGGAAATCCGGTAGCACCTTCATTCCTTTTTCTCTTAACTCCTGCATGCCTTTCCTCGTCGTTTTCACATTATTCCGTTCTTTCGGCCCATCAGATGTCGGCCCGATCAGGAAGTTTCCTTCCACTGTCGGCAGGGCGACAACTCCTTTTCCTTTATCTGAAGGCGGCTGGAAAACAATCGTGTTTAAATAGTCGCCTGTAGATCGGTCAAATAAATTGTATTCTCCAGCAAACGGGAGAATTTCAAAATACGGCTCGTTGACGAGATTGTTTATTTTGTCAGCATACAACCCGGCGCAATTAATTACGTAGCGGCTTTCAATCACGTTTTCGCCGGCGGTCAGCCTGTATCCGTGTGGTGTTTTTTCTATGGCTGTCACTGGGCTGTTAAGAAGAATTTCGACACCGTTATCTGCCGCGTTCTCGGCTAAGGCAATCGCTAATTCGAAAGAGCCGACGATGCCTGCCGTAGGGGCATAAAGGGCCGCGATGGCCTCCTGTGAAAGGTTGGGCTCCCGATTAAGGACTTCTTCGCGCGAAAGGATCTCCAAGCCTTGAACACCATTTGCTTCTCCCTGCCTTTTTAAAAATTTAAGATGGGCAAGGTCCTGTTCGTTAAAGGCAGTAACGAAAGAGCCGATTTTCTTAAAAGGCACATCCAGCTCTTTACAAAGCTGTTCGTACAGGGCATTCCCCCTCACATTCGTTTCCGCCTTGAGTGTCCCGGGTTTGCAGTCAAACCCGGCATGAACGATTGCACTGTTTGCTTTCGTTGTTCCATTTGACACATCATTTTCCTTATCCACCAAAACTGTCTTTAATTCATACTTTGCAAACTCCCGGGCAATTGATGTTCCAACAATTCCGGCTCCGATAATGGTTACATCATACATAAATCCATTCTCCTCTCCATTTCCTGAATAGACACTGGTAATGACAATCATTTAACGCTGGCAGCAAAAACTTTAATAAGGTCGCCTGACAGTTAGTCAGCGTGTGACCCTCCTTTTTAAGAGATACAAAAAAATCGCACGAAACAAGCCTAAGGGGTTCTTAGACGCGTTCATGCGATTCTCCTAATCTCTGCATTAATTTATTAAGTTACATTAATCATATCATGAAAAATAGGCTGTCCGACCATTCCGCATGCCGATTTCATAAAAGCGACACAATTTGCACACCAATTGCAGCCTCCTTGATTAAAAACTGTTTCAGTTAATTTAATTGACATCATTTCTTTTGTAATGACAAAGTTATTTTTTGTTATAAAATACTAAAATATAGAAAAACTGCATCAAGTAAATTAGTTCCAGTTTTCTTAAATTTATTATCCAGCCATATAATTACTCTTCATCTGTCCCTCTCCTACCTTCAATCACCCGATTGTCTCTAATAGCTTCTCCTTAAAGGGTCATCCCAATTTCCTCCTTGTAAACTCAACTTACTTTAAAAATAATTCTACAAAAATAAGCCAAAAAACTAAGTTTTAAAAATTGTCAGAATATATTGACTTATGTCGAATAGAGCCGTATTATACACCTTATCACCACTTTGTAATGACAAAGTAAAAGTTAGTAATTATATTAGTTAGGATGATGATTATGAACAAGCCGCTTCACATGACTATATTTGAAGATATTTATACAAAAATAAAGTCCAATTACTACCGCAAAGGGAGCCTTCTCCCGACTGAATCTGAATTACAAGAGATTTACGGGGTGAGCCGATCTCCAGTGAGAGAGGCATTAGGGAAACTTAAAACTGAAGGATTTATTGTAAGAAAACCCGGCATTGGAAGTATTGTAGCTGATACGTCCGTCTCTGCTCCCTGGACGCCTATGGGCGGCTTCAGCGCTAATTTTAATGAAAAAACAGCAGACGTCGATTGTAAAACAGTGACTGTTTCGAAAGTTTTGGCTGAAGACTATATTACCAAGAAATTTAACGCAGAAAGCTCCACCCCCCTAGTAAACGTGACTCGTGTCAGGCGGGAAAACAAGATACCAATTTTTTTACTTTTTCACTATTATCTTGAGGCAGATATGAAACAGATTAAAGAAGCAGGCGACATCTTTTATATGAGGCAATTTGCCTCAGAGATCTTAGGTATTAATTTTGAGTATGTCAGCGAAGAAATTAAAGCCGTACAGGCAAACAGTGAAGTGAGTTATCTTTTAGATGTTGATGAAGGATACCCTTTACTGCAAGTCCAGCGGACCTCCTTTGATGCTGATTATAAGCCTGTAGAATTTGTAGAGTATTATGTGAAAACGGAAAATTGGCCATACAAGATTACCTTTAATAAAAATAATCTTAATAACATGCCTTGAGAGGAGGGATAAAATTGAAGAAACACCGGGATGCAGCTTTTTTCTTACGCTATTTATGCAGTTTTTTTCTTCTCGCTATTGTTCTTATTACATTAGCCCAGGTATTTTCCAGATTTGTTTTAAACAGCCCGTTCATTTGGGCAGATGAGCTTTCGAGATTTTTACTCGTCTGGATGGTATTTATAGGTGTAGGAGCCGTGTCTTTTGATGATCGACACTTGGCTGTCAATCTGTTTCAGGAAATGATGTCTCCGAAAGTAAAGTTAATCTCTGACATTATTATGAGGGGAATCATTATTATTTTTCTCATCGTGGTTGCCTATACGTCCATCGATATTGTGGTAGCAGCTCACAACTCATCAACTGGAGCTTTGAGTATCCCCTTCTCTTTTTGGAGAGTTGCTGCACCAGTAGGAGCTGTGCTGATGATCGTTTTCACCATCATCCGTACAATTAATGATATTAAAGATTACAGAACTGCTGAAACTGAGCACTCTTAAAAGGAGGTGAATTGTTTTGATATTTATAGGTGTATTAATCATGATCGTCCTGATTATTTCAGGTCTTCCTGTAGCTTTTGCTTTAGGCATCGCTTCAGTCGTTTACCTCCTGCTCGCCGGTGTAGACCTTTCAATGGTGGCGCAAAGTATGGTCCGGGGGGTGGACTCGTTCACTTTACTCGCCGTTCCTTTCTTTCTCTTACTGGGTGAGCTTATGAACTCGGGAGGGATAACTCATAAAATAATTAATATTGCCAGAGTTGTAGTCGGGCATTTAAAGGGCGGGCTTGCCCAAGTAAATATTTTTGCAAGTATATTATTTTCCGGTATTTCTGGTTCAGCTACCGCAGACACTGTCGCTCTCGGTTCAGTCTTGATCCCTTCAATGGAACGGGAAGGTTACGACAAAAGGTTTGCGGCAGCAATTACAGCTGCGTCTTCCATCGTAGGACCGATTGTTCCTCCGAGTATCACCTTGATAATTTTCGGGATTGTTACGCAGCAGCCGATTGGTCCTTTGTTAATAGCAGGGATTATCCCGGGAATGTTACTTGGTGTCTCACTGATGGTTTATACCTACTTTGTAGCCACCAAAAGAAATTATCCTAAATATGAACGGGCGACTTTTAAGGAAGCAAGAAGCGCATTTTCTTCAGGATTTCTGGCCCTTCTTCTGCCGATTATTATTGTGGCCGGTATTGTCAGTGGCGTATTTACACCTACCGAGTCTGCCGCAATAGCCGTGTTGTACGCTATTATCATTACATTTTTCTATTATAAAAATGTAAACTTAAAATCATTTATCGGCATTTTAAGAAAAACAAGCTTTGACTCCGCCAATATTTTGTTCACTCTGGCTGCAGCAACTGTATTTGCCTGGGTAGTCACACGGTCAAGAATTTCAGCAACGATAGGGGACTTTATACTTGGAGTTTCAACGAATCCCTTCTTCATTTTAGGTTTATCAGTTGTGTTTTTACTCATAATTGGCCTTTTCATGCTTCCTTCTGAAGGAATTATTGTTTTTGCACCTATTCTTACTCCCATCGTCATGCAAGTTGGGGTAGATCCGATTCACTTCGGCGTCTTAATGGTCCTGACACTAACAATTGGGGGCGCGTCTCCTCCCGTTGGTATTTTACTCTACATCGTGGCAGATATTGCTAAACTGAAATATACGACGCTCGTCAAAGAGATGCTTCCGATGTACGTCCCGCTAGTCCTTACAGCCTTCCTGGTTGCCTTTGTTCCAGCCTTATCGTTAGTTGTAGTAAATTTATTTTTCAGATAATTAATTTAAGGAGATGTGCCAATGACTCAAATTAAGCATGCAATACACCACATGACATGGAGAGAGGCTGAAGAAGCCTATAAAAAAAATCCGGTTGTTATACTTCCCATGGGTTCCATGGAAGAACATGGGCCTCATTCATTAACAGGTGACTTTCTTGCAGCTGGTGAAATATCAAAAAGAGTGGCAGAACAAACGGGAGCTCTTTATCTTCCAACCGTCCCTTTTGGTAATTCAGACTATTTCAGAAGTTACCCCGGGACCATTTCTCTCTCGCAAGAAACGGTGATCAGTTTATTAGAAGATATTTTCAGAAGTTTAATAGAACATGGCATAACAAAAATAGTAGTCTTTAACGGCCATGCCGGAAACGGACCTGCTGTAGACCAGGTCGCCCGGAAAGTAAAACGTGAAAATAAAATAATGATCGCTTCGATTGATTTATGGACAGGTATCGGTCCGGAAAAAAAGAAAGAATTATACGGTGAGAACGACCCGTCCGGCCATGGAGGTGAACCACTCACCTCGATTATGAGTTTCTTATACCCCGAAGATATGAGAATGGATCTTTTAAAAGACTGGAAAGAAGAAAAAACGTGGCGACAATTCGATATAAAGAATTTCAAACAAGTAAAAATAAATGATGGCGCAGCTAACTTGTACTTTAATATGGAAGATGTCTCAAAAGAAGGAGTGGTAGGAAATCCTAAAGAGGCTTCTAAAGAACGTGGAGAAGAGATCGTGGAACACTTGACATCGTTTGGCTCAGTAGTCGTGTCTAAAGTGGCGGAATCAGACATGACATTGGATTAGTACTTGGTTAATTTACAGAATATTCCGTCTACTTGTGTGGTATTTCATGTTTTAACACTATTATCTCAGGAGGGAAACAAATTATGAAAAAAAGAAACTTAGCTCTCTTAACAAGCGGATTGGTCCTTGGATTAACAGCCTGCGGTATTGAACAAGACGATAACAATGGCGGCACCAATGCTGCAGAAAACAACGGTAACAACAATACGAATAATGCGGCTGAAAATGATAGTAATGATAACTCTAATAATAACGTCCTTGACATTGATGAAACGTTCGAAGTCACTTACAGTACGTGGGCAAGTGAAGGTGAACCTGCCTATCAGGGGATGGAACACTTTAAAGAAATGATAGAAGAAAGATCGGGCGGCAACATTACAATAGAGATTTATCCAGCCAACCAGCTGGGCTCAACCATTGAACAAATGGAGCAAGTGAGTACAGGAACCATTGAAATGATGTCGAGCGGAGATCCCGGGCTCGACGAGATCGAATATTTATCACTCCCTTTCCTTATGGCATCAAACGATCATTGGATGGAAGTATTAGAGTCTGACACCGGACAGGAATTCAATCAGAAACTGATCGATGACCAAGGCTTAAGAACGATTGGCATCCTGCCTAGAGGACCAAGAGTAATCTCTTCAAACGTTAAAATTGAAACGCCTGAAGATATGAGTGGTTTGTCTATCCGAGCTCCTGCAGTGGATTACTATGTTGCTACTTTTGAAGCACTGGGAGCGAGCCCGAATCCTATGGATTTCGGGGAAGTATATAACGGGCTTCAGACAGGTATTGTAGAAGGCCAGGAAAACCCGCTTGAGACAATTTATTCTGCCGGCTTCCACGAAGTTCAGGATTACATTATTAATTCCAATCATATGTATAAGCCTGCGTTTGTAACCATTAATAACGAATTTTTCGAAAGCATGCCTGAAGAATACCAGGATCTCTTCCTTGAAGCTGCCGAAGAAGGAGAACAGGTCGCTACTGACAAACTTCTGGAAAATGAAGCAGATATGATTCAAGAAATGGAAGACAGCGGTGTGGAATTTGTAGACCCTGATATTGAGGCGTTTAAAGAAGCTACTCAAAGTGTCCGGGACGAGATGGGCACAGAGGTATGGGGAGAAGAGACTTATCAGGAAATTGTAGAAATCGGCCAATCTGATTTAAACTAGGTTCTTTTTGTAAGGGGCTGCTCCTTTTAATCCGGGAGAGCCTCTTCCCTATTATTCCTAAACAACTAGTACATCCGCTGCTTTGCCACCCGCAATTTATTTATAACCTGGAGGAACTCTAATGGATATTCATTCTCTAACTTCAGAAATTATAGAAGAAATCATTCAAATCAGGCGGCATCTTCACCGCTTTCCTGAACTAAGTATGGAAGAATTTGAAACCACTCAATTAATTATGGATACATTGAAAGGCACTAATATTCAACTTGAAAAAATGGAAGGCGGAACAGGTGTCATTGGTGTCTTAAGAGGTAAAAGTAATGGTCCCACTCTCGGCCTGAGAGCTGATATCGACGCACTTCCCATTTATGAGAAGACAGGGCTTGAATTTAAATCAGAAAAAGAAGGTATTATGCATGCTTGCGGACATGATATACACACGTCAGTCATGCTTGGGACGGCCCTCGTCATGAACAGGTTTCAAGATCAGTTGAAAGGCAATATTAAATTTATTTTCCAGCCAGCAGAAGAAATTATGGAAGGTGCGCGTTTTGTAATAAATCAAGGTATACTCGACCAAGAACCCAAAGTTGATAAAATTGTTTGTTTACACACGTGGCCTTTAATAGAAGCGGGAACTATTGGTGTACGGCATGGCCCTATTATGGCAGCAGCGGATAAGTTTTCTATTGAGATAGACGGCTCAGGCGGTCATGCTGCCCACCCTCATATAGCAACCGATCCGATTCCTGTCGCTGCCCAAATTATAATGGGTCTGCAAACGATTATCTCCAGGCAGATTTCGCCACTTGATTCAGCTGTATTAACAATAGGCCAGATTCACGGGGGCAACGCTGATAATATTATAGCTAACAAGGTAACCATTTCAGGTTCAATCCGTACGTTAGAACCTGAAGTGCGCAATAGTATTCTGAAAGATGTCACGGAAACGAGCGAGTACATCGCTAAAGCTTCCAAAACCTCAGCTGCAGTTAATTTTGAACCTGGCTGTCCGCCTGTTATTAACGATGATGAACTCGTTGACGCGCTTACTGCTGCAGTTGAAAGTGAGATGGGAAAAGAGAGTCTGGTTTATTTAGAGCAACCTTCTTTGGGCGGCGAAGATTTTGCTTTCTATTTACAGGAGATTGAAGGCATGCTTTTTAGAGTGGGGACTAAAGATGAGTCAAATGAACAAACAACCCGATCTCTTCATAACCCTGGTATTATTTTTGATGAAAAAGCAGTTAAAGCAGGTATTAAAGCGATGAGTGCGTTATCGCTGGAATATCTGAAGTAACAATAACTTCAAGTTGTAAATGCCATATATAAGAAGGCCTGCCTTTTTCTCTTAGGATAAAGGCAGGCCGCTATTTTTTGAGTATACTAAACCATCGTATCCTTATCTAAGGCTTTTTTGCCTGTAAGTATATGGGTGACATCGGTTGATACGGTAGTGCCGCCTGTCAGGCTGCCGTTCTCAACTAGTGGAGCGCCGAAAACATCATAGATTAAAGGGCCATCAGACACAGGAAATGTAATTGTTTTACGAATAGGCTCTTGTTTCTCCAGTACTTCTTTTTTCAGGTTCATTAATTGAAGCGTTCCTTCGTTGTTAGTAACCTCAATATCCGTTTTTCCCATGATTGTATCGTTATTAAAATCTAAATGAGAATTGAAACTCCACGTATACTTTAAATTTAAATCAAAATGAGCAACAATAATAGGGCTGTCAGCCAGAGCCACACGGAAAAGGCCATCGAGCTGGCTGGAGAAAAAAGCGGCCGGATTAAAGGAAAGAACTTCAGCCACCTTTCTTGCAACAGGGATACTCGGGTCCCTGATCCCTTTTTCAATCTGCGCGTAAAAGCCCCTGTCTATAAAAGATAGTGTAGCTACCTGCTGCTGAGTTAAATTCTTGTCTTTTCTTAAATTAATCAGCCATTTCCTTTTCATCTCGCACCCCTAATTATTAAATCTATAGTTTTTATAATATTACAAAAAATAAAAAAATTGAACTATTTAATTTCACGCCAAAAAGCTTCACATTTTTTACCTGTGAAGCCTTTTGTGTCTCCGTAATAAAATTCCTCCAGAACGTAGACATTATTATCAAGCTATGTTGGTAAAAAATCCTACAGAGATGTCGTGTTGTTAAAGATAAGGATTTTAAATGTTAAGGATAAAAAGAATTGTCCCATAAGTTTCTTTTAACCAGTTCATCGATCAGAAGTTGAATAAAGTCGCTGTCTAAATTAAATTCCACAGCCTTCTGGTAAATTTCTTTAAGTAGTTCATCCGACATATTATTCAAACTACTCACCTCTCAATGAACTATACAAGTTCTTCTTTCACGGCTCTCTGTGTTTATCAGAGCTTAGTTTGATTGCAAATCATATTGCTTATTGCTTCTATTGTACTACATAGAAATCGACAAATAATGTGGCAAACAGCCACATTATAGTTTCTCAGCAGTACCGAAGCAATAGATGGAAGTTTTGGAAATAAGCAGTAAGTAGTTGATCTGGAAGTAGAAAGGGAGGACTCGACCGTCTTACAAATTTAGACAAAGAATGTCACAATTATACCACCCCTTATCCCCCGCCTTATACCCCTCCTAAAAACAGTCTGCCGGACCTGTCCCGGCAGACTGTTTTAATTATACAAAGAATAAATAAATCATTGTGACTGAAACAACGAGGAAGATGACACTCATTAAACTCCCTGCTTTCAAGTAATCGGCGTTTCTGTAACCTCCAGGCCCCATGATGAAGGCATTTACCTGGTGCGTCGGAAGCACGAATGAATTAGAGGCTGACACCGCTACCAGCAACGCCAGGCCGGTAGGATCAATTCCCAATGAATTCCCCATCATGATGACGAGCGGAACAAGCAGAACGGTTGCGGCTACATTTGACATAAACAGGGAAAAGAACATGGAAATAATTGCAATAACAAAAAGAATTCCTAATGTCCCCCATCCGCCCACGAGGGTAATGATTCCGGAAGCTGTATACTCGGCAGCCCCGCTGTTTTCAAAAGCAGTACCCATTGGGATTAACCCTGCGAGAAGGAAAACCGTCTTCCAATCAATGGCCGGATAGATTTCTTCTTTCGGAATTACTCCGAGCAGGATCATAAGCATCGCACCTGTAAAGAAACTGAGTGAGAGCTGGAAGCCTGCAAGAACAAGGCCGATTGCGACAGCAATCGCTAACAATGCGTATTTCTTTTTATCGGTCTTTGGTTCCGGTTCAGGCGGCTGGACTTCTGTCAGCACGGCAAAGTCATGGGAGGTTTTTAGTCTTAGGATATCTTCCCAGCGGCCAAAGACAATCATCTGCATCCCTGCTTCAAAAGGGACTTCAGAAAGATTAAGCTTTTCGCCGTCGCGGGTGATAAATGCTACAGGTTCCAATTTATAATTTTTACGGAATCCAATATCCGCAAGCTTTTTTCCTACCATCCGTGATTTTGGCGGAATGACAATTTCTGCAAAACCGGCCCGGTCTTCGTTTTCCAGATTGGCGAAAACCTTCAGGTTATCTTTTACTGTGAGCTGATGATTATCAGCAAAAGCAGTGACATTGTCTTGGCTGCCAAGTACGGCGATCGTCTGGTTTTCCTGCAGGCGGGTTTTTCTCCAAGGACTGTAAAGATGGCTGCCAGCTTCACTGAGGGCAAGTATATTAATACCGTACGTCGTCCATATTTCCAGTTCCTCTATTGACTTTCCAGCTAACGAGCTGTTGGCCGGGATAGTCATTTCATAAATATCGGCAGGCAAATTATATGTTTTTCTGATTTCCTCGGTGCGGCTGGGTTTCGTTTCTCCTTTAGCTGCAGGCAGAACCCAGCGGCCAAACAGATAAAAGTACAGAATTCCAGCACCAAGGAGTGCTAAACCTATTGGTGTCACTGCAAAGAGATTAAATGGATCATTCCCCGACTCCATTAGCAAGTCGTTTAATATGATGAGAGGACCAGAGGCGACCATAGTTAATGTGCCGCCAAGAATAGCGGCGAACCCCATGGGCATAATGATCTTCGATACAGGAATATTCGCATTTCTTCCGATTTTTCTAAGAGCAGGCAAAAAAAGTGCCGCGGCACCTATATTCTGCATAAAAGAAGATATAATACCGACAGTCGCCGAGGTGCTCACCATAACGTTCTTCTCTTTTTTCCCGACTCTTTTAGTAATAAATTCAGCGACCACGGCCATAATCCCCGAACGGTCAACGCCATACCCTATCAGCATTACCGCCATTACAGAGATAACGGCATTAGAAGAGAAGCCGGCAAATGCTTCAGAAGCCGTGATAACGCCGGTCCAAGGGAGAATAACCATTACCAGGACAGCTACAAGGTCTGTACGGAGTTTCTCAGTGACAAACAGTGTGACAGCTAATAGTAAGACGGCGTATGTGATCATTATTTCCAGTGTCATAAGTGCGCTCCTTTCAAAACGTTTAACTGGCATTTTTATAGTAAACAATTAACACTATATACCCTATATGGTATATTAAATTTGTCGAAAAATCAACATATCCACCTGACAAACTACTGGAAAAAAATAAAGATGCCTGGATGGCATCTTTATCCCGGTTATTAGGTTAAAAAAGTTTTCCGCAGACTGGCAAGCTCCTGACTTGCAATTTTTTCAGCGCGTTTAAGTTAAAATCCCCGGTTTAAATCCACGGCATTACCGACAGCTTCCCCGTTCTCAAGTTTATAAAGGGTATTCAGGAAACAGTCTACGCCTTCTTCCGGTGTGGTTACAGCAGAAATATGGGGAGTGACTATCACTTTAGGATGGGACCAGAACGGATCGTCCTGAGGAAGCGGCTCACTCTCAAACACATCTAAAACGGCCTGGCGTATATGTCCGTTATCCAATGCCTGCAGCAAAGCCTCGTTATCGACAGATTCGCCCCGGCCGACATTGATAAATACGGCGTCCGTCCACCTGGTCAGCACGTCTTTATTTAATACCTTTCTCGTCTCATTAGTTAACGGCATCGTATTGATCACATAGTTCGCTTCAGCCACAGCATCATTCAGCGGCTCTTTTGATGAGTAGACTTTTCTAAACGGTTCTTTCTGCGTGCCGCTTAAGGAGACGCCATACACAGTCATCCCGAATGAAGCAAGCGTTTCAGCCACTTCCCGGCCAATCACCCCTGTCCCGTAAACAACCGCCTGTTTTTCCTGTAAAGGTGTGGGCGCTGCCAGCTTCCAATTTTTTTCTGCTTGCATCTTTTCATAGCGTAAATGATTCTGAACATCACGAAGTATGTAACTTAAACAATATTCACTCATTCTCTGGCCAAACGAGCAGACAGTGCGGGTTAACAGCACATCCTCTTTCCAGTCGATGTCCTTAAGAATTTTATCGACTCCCGCGCCGAATGAATGAACCCATTTAATATTTCCAAACGAAAAATTCGGAGGTCGTTTGAATGCAATAAACGCATCAGCCCATTTATAATCATCCTCTGTGACTTCCTCTTCCGTCCGGAAACGAAACTGCTTATCCCCTGCCACTTTTTTACTGTTAAAAATATGCTCTATGTCTTTCGCCATCGGGCTGGCAAATAAAATAGTACTGATTTTCATTAATAAATCCCCTTCCTGTATGCCATGATGATGTCCTCTATTATAAAACAAATCAAACCCTGTGTCGTCCCGAATGTGTTAAACAAACAAGACTTGGCTTTGATGATTATTAACCTCGGTTAAAAGCGTTGTCTTTAGTGCTTTTACAGGTTAATGCATGTTCTTGCAAGCGCTTTCAAATGCGTGGTAATCTGAAATCATAACTTATTTTCAAACATTTTACAGGGAGGGTTTTACAATGCGGAGAAGAACGGCAGAACCTTACAAAATCAAATCAGTCGAGCCTTTGAAAATGCTGAATTATAACGAACGGAAAGAAGCTTTGGAAAATGCGGGGTATAATACGTTCCTGATTAATTCAAGAGAAGTATATATCGACCTCCTGACAGACAGCGGCACGACGGCCATGAGTGATCAGCAGTGGGGCGCGCTGATGGTCGGAGATGAAGCGTACGCTGGAAGTGAAAGCTGGCACCACCTCGAAAAAGCTGTAAAAGAGATCTACGGTTATAAATACGTCATTCCAACCCACCAAGGAAGAGGTGCAGAAAATCTCCTCTCACAGATGAAAATTAAAGAAGGCGATTTTGTTCCCGGGAATATGTACTTTACTACCACGAGAGCTCATCAGGAATTAAATGGCGCCACATTTGTAGATATTATTATTGATGAAGGCCACGATTCCTTACTCGACCATCCATTTAAGGGAAATGTCGATATATCCAAACTCGAGAAAGTGATTAAAGAGGCCGGTCCTGAAAAAATACCTTATGTCTGTATCGCAGTAACGGTCAACCTGGCTGGCGGACAGCCGGTCAGTATGAAGAACCTGCGTGACGTGTATGCCCTTTGCAGCAGATACGGAATCGATGTGATGTACGATGCGACTCGTTGTGTTGAGAATGCTTTCTTTATTCAGGAGCGGGAAGAAGGATATGCGGATACAGCAATTAAAGATATTTTAAAGGAAATGTTCTCCTATTCTGACGGCTGCACGATGAGCGGCAAAAAAGACTGCTTAGTGAACATTGGCGGATTTCTAGCGATGAATGATGAAGAGCTTTATATTCGCGGCCGCGAGCTGGTCGTTCTATATGAAGGCATGCCTTCATACGGCGGTCTTTCAGGCCGGGACATGGAAGCTATGGCGTTAGGAATCTATGAGTCCGCTGATGATAACTACATTGCGCACCGGGTCCATCAGGTAAGATACTTGGGCGAACAGCTTATTGATGCCGGCATCCCTGTCGTAAAGCCAATTGGAGGCCACGCCGTCTTCCTGGACGCGAGAGAGTTCCTCCCTCACCTGAAACAGGAGCAGCTCCCTGCCCAGGCTCTGGCCGCAGCAATTTATTTAGATTCCGGAGTAAGGTCAATGGAGCGCGGTTACGTCTCAGCGGGCAGAAACAAAGTTACCGGTGAAAACAATAAACCAAAACTTGAACTTGTACGATTAACCATACCAAGACGCGTCTATACAAACAACCATATGGATGTCGTCGCCGATTCCATCATAGCTCTATATGAAAAAAGGGATCAAATCGGAGGGCTTGAAATGACTTATGAGCCGCCGACACTGAGGTTCTTCAACGCCAGATTTAAACCTCTGGCCAAGAACGGTGAACTCATGGGCAACACTGCTTCTGTAACTACCCATTCATAACGTTTCATTGGTGAACCCGGCAGGCGATTTGCCGGGTTTTTGGTTAAGGATAGAGTACATGATTTCCCGCTGTCGACTGCTAGGCAGACCACCTGATGGCGCCTACTTTCTCCGTTGCTTTTTCTCATTGGATTTCCTCATTTTAACCCTTGCTGAAGAAGGCTGTTTCCTGATGAATTTAATAAATTTCTTAAGTTGTTCGTCGTTCTGAAGCTTTTTTACCGTTCCGAGTCGGACGGCTAATTCGCGGTTCGTGTACAAGTTATGAATTTGCTTATGGCATGGTTTACAGAGCATGGCCGTTTGCAAATGGGTACCGCCTTCTTCTTTTGGAATTAAATGGTGTTCTGTTAATTCTACCTCGTTTCTTGTACATACTTCACATTGTCCAGTACGCCTTTTCACCCTTGCCTCCCCGCTTTCTATGTGTAGTTAACTCTGTGTTTTTAAACTAAATTACTTATACTGTAAACCACCAGGCCGCAGCCAATCAAATAATCCCCCTGATAAGCCTTGACTTACCCGGGGGATGGGAATCTTTTAAAGTAAATGAGTTTCTGTTATTTTCTTAAAAATCCAAGTCTTCAGGGAACGTCATCGTTTCGAAAACCTCTCCTGTATCTTCATTTTCAAAATGAACAATGACCTCAAAATCGTCCGGGTCTACTCCGTCAAACAACTGGTAGAACATTCCGCTCAGCCCTAATCCGAAGGCTGCAAATCCGTCAAAGCTGTTTTCAAAGGTTTCCTGTTCCACAATCATATTAAATTCAGAATAAGAGTCATTATAAGTGATATCTGTGATGGACACGAAGTCTTCACTGTTTTTCGTCTCTTCGATCGTTTCGTTGATGTCTTTTTCCATTTCCTGCATCATTTCTTCATGTTTTTCTTTAGACATTGTATACGTCACTGTGCCGTCTTCATGCATGGTTACATCGTAAATGCCTTCTTCCTCTTCTTCAGCAACCATATCTTCAGGATCTTCCTCTTCAAATAATGAAGGCGGCAGCGTAATAGTCACCTCAGATGCACCGGCGTCTACGCTGACTGAACTATTGTCAGAATCGTTCCCCTGCTCATTTTCACTTCCGTTTTCATTTTCTTCAGTTTCAGCTTCGACCTCTTCCGCATTTCCGTTGTTTTCCGCCTCATTTTCTACCGCGGCATTGGTATTGGCCATTGTTTCTTCAGCTTCAGCGTTCGTCTCCCCGTTTTCATTGCCGTTGCATGCGGTTATTCCCATCAGGAATACAGCAGCCACGCCTGTTAATACATACTTTTTCATTGGTTAATATGCTCCTCTCGTTATTACCTTTCTGTCCTCCATCTAATATAACAGAGTGCCTGACAACCTGTGTCAGGGGAGAGATAATTTTTTTAAAATCTATCAATTCCCTTCCCTTTCAGAGGAAAAGGCTTCCGATTTTTCGCTGACTTCCTTTTTTCGGCACACGTATTGCTCGCCGCAGCATTTACATTTGGATTTATAAAAATGAAACACCGTGCCTTCGAAGGCGCTGAGGCTTGTTAATGAGCGGCTTTCTTCAGCCTTGGCCAGATGCTTATACTGCTCTTCAAACTCGCTTAAAAGCATATACTCATTTACCGGAAAAGTATAATATTTGTTTGTTGAAAATATTAATTTCTGGTCAAAAAAACTGTGTTTGCGGCAATTTGGGCATTTCACCTGGTGAGAGAATAAAACCACAGGTAATAAGACAGCACCGCACAGAACTGCCACTCCTTCTGTCCAATGATAATAAAAAAATGACAGCGGGCTCATAAGGTCGGTTCGCAGGTTTAGTTGTATAAAAGAAATGATTAAAAATGATATCAGCCCGGCCAGCAGCCCAAAAAACATGTATCTGACTTTAAAATGGGGCTGGTACCGATAAATATAATAAATATATAACGCCGTAGAACTAGCGCCGATTATGAAATATTCCAAATAGGGCCTTGTAAAGCCAAGGGTGGGGGTTATGGGGAGCCCGGAGAACACAGCGATGAGAAGGGATAAGAGAATTGAACCTGCATACATCACATAGATCATCATTTTTACCCCCGCCTGAAAGTGTCATCTACTTTCATTATAAACAAACAGGGATACGAATATGTATGTCCGCCTCTTTAAGCGTATGAACAGAATTTCCAGCTGTTCTTGCGGATTTGATTTCTTAGAAAAGAGGTGGTTCCTATGCTGCCAATAAGTAAAATATCAGATTGAATTTTCGGAAAATTTAATCTATAATAGGTTTGTACATACCGACCGGTTAGTATTATACTTCCAAATAAAAAGGAGCGATGTTATGTCAGCTAAAAGTCAGCAGGAATTGGAGTTCGTACAAGCCAGGCCTCAGGAACGCCCTGGCCATAAAGAGATGTTAAATTACGGTTTAGGATTCTTCGGAATTATTTTAATCTGGACGATGGTTGGTACGTTTCTCGCATTTTACTACACGGATATTGCTGGGATTTCAGCCGGCGTGGTAGGAACATTGATGCTGGTCAGCCGCCTCCTTGATGGCGTCACCGACATAGGCATGGGTTCAGTGGTGGACAGGACGAAATCAAAACACGGGAAAGCACGGCCCTGGATCCTTTGGATGGCCCTGCCGTTTGCCGTATCCGGTGTCCTCCTGTTTTCTGTACCGGATATTAGCATGACAGGCAAAATTATTTATGCTTATATCACTTACATTTTACTCATCTTAACGTACACCGCCATTTCTATCCCTTATAAGACCCTATTGGGCCTGATGACTCAAGACCCTAAAGGAAGATCGTTAGTTAACATCTATACCGGCGTTTTTACGATGCTGAGCACGATCCTTGTTATGACACTTGCTGAACCGGTTGCCAGTGCCATAGGCGGAAATTTTGGTTGGACGGCTGTTTCCCTGGCCATTGCAGTCATTATTGTGGTGACCTGTTTTACTTCTTTCCATTCAACAGAAGAGAGAGTCGATGCGGAACCGGTAAAAAAGAAAAAGAAAGTTCCTTTTAAAACAGAATTTAAGGCACTCCTTACAAATAAATACTGGGTAATTATTACGGTTTACTGCGTACTCGCTTATACGCTCAATGCTCTTTTAACAGGGGCCGGGCTTTACTACGCAACATATATTTTAGGAAACAGCAGCTATTTCTCTTTCTTCGCGTTGTCACTGTTTTTGCCAACCATTGTCTGTTTCTTTTTTATCGGAAAATTAGTCGGCAGGTTTGGAAAACGGAATATTGCATTAGTTGTATCTTTAGTGGCTATATTCGGATCTATTATTAAGTTTATTGACCCGTCAAGTCTTGCTTTTTTCTTAACCGGCAATGTTATTCAAGGGTTCGGACTGATTCCTGTCATCACTTTTCTGTATGCGATGATTAATGACACGACAGAATACGGCCAGTGGAAATCCGGGTTCAGAACGGCGGGGCTCGTAAACAGTGCAGCCAGTTTCGGAATGAAGGTAGGAACCGGGATCGGCGGAGCATTAATCGGCTGGCTATTAGCCTTCGGCGGCTACCAGGGTGCCCTTTCGGAACAATCAGCCTCGGCAAGCCAGATGATTATCGCCCTGAACATCCAACTCCCGCTTCTGTTCACGGTCCTTCAAGTCATCCTTTTATGGATGTATAAACTGGATAAAGAGTACCCGTCCATTTTAAAAGAGTTAAACCAAAAATAATTGAAAGGGGTCTGTCCCCCAGCGCGTTAAAGCTGTAATGCGCTGGGGGACAGACCCCAAATAATTTACTTCTCTGCTTCGTAAAGGACCCACACGGAATTAAGCTTAAACGGGTGGTTGGCAGGAAGGCCGGTTATTTCGTCTTTCGGTATATCCATCCAGACATGTGCCTCTTCACCAAGTTCATCCTCAAGGTTTTGTTTCGCACTGGCAACCGTTTGCCAAAAACCTTTCTGCTCCCGCGCATCATTCCATGGATAAGCAACATGTAAATAATGTGTTCTTTTCTGGTCGTGTTTCGTCACGAAGAAACGGTCTCCTGCTTTATTTTCATAAAACGTCCAGTCCTTTAGTGTGTTCTCATTGAACAAAGCGTCAGACGCAGGAAAAGGGTAATAACATTGAAAAGGGAAAACTTTACTTTTTGCAAGATAAGTTTTTTCAAGCCAGCTTTTCTTCCGGCCGTTCGAATGGATTTCCTGCCAAACTTCTTCTCCCCTTTCTATAGCCTCTACCTCTTTAGCTGTCGCAGCGTATTGGGTAAGCTTTGGTTTACAGCCGATTTTTTCAAGGACACGCCTGGCCGGCAGGTTGCCTTCTTCCGTATTGCCTCCCACCCATCTGATACCTTCTGCGCTGAACGCTTCATTTTTAACATGCGTCATTAATTCTGTCGCCAATGATTTTCCCTGGAACCGCCGGTCACTGCGGAGCCGTCCAAGCATCGCATACCGGCCAACAAAAATCGAATAGCCGCCCATCGAAGCAAGCTTCCCGTCGGCAAATAAACCGTACAATCGATTCGTCCCGCCTGCAAACCGCTCAAAAAATAATTTGATATAGTCGTCTTCGATTCCTGTATCCATAGCAGCAAACAACTCATAATCTTCTGAAGTGAGTCGTCGTATCTTATTGCTCATCGCCTGCAGTCCCCTTTAACCAATAAACTTCTGTCTCTCATTATAATGTTGAACAGGATAGATTTCATGTCTTAAGTATTTTTATAAAGGAGATTAAAAACAACATTTCTCCATGAACCTACCGGGTTAACTGTAAAACCCGGCCCGTTCATACCCAGGCAGCAGGACTTCCTGCCCGTCTAATTTCTGTTTATGGGACATACATTGTTCCGAGGTGGATAAAATGACGGAATCGACTGTAGACAAGTTTAATATTTTCGTTGTCATGTTTTTAATTACTCTTGTTATCAGGCTGCAAATGCCTGTATTTACGCCTTATGCAGCCTCGTTTGATGCGTCAAGCATGCTCATAGGAATAATTTTAGGGGTCACTTCACTGACTAATTTAACGGGGAATTTAATCGCAGGTCCGCTTGTAGACCGCTTTGGAAAAAAGAGATTTATCACTTTTCCATTATTTATAGCGGGAGGTCTGTTTATCGCGCACGGGCTCGCCTCAAATGCCGGCGACTTGCTGATCCTTCATGCTTTAAATGGCTTTGCCCTTGCTTTTTTAATCCCGGCCGCCTTTACTCTCCTTTCAGGATACGCCAATAACAGCCGGCAGCAAGGCAAGAATATGGCAATTAACGGCATGCTGTCGACTCTCGCCGGAATTATTGCCCCTCTAATCGGCGGTAAAATGGTCGTGATGTTCGGGTATGTTAATACTTATTTTTTTATAGGGGCAGCCATTATTGTCATTGGCTTTTATTCCCTGCGTTTTATAAAAGACAGGCAGATGGTGGCGGTAAAAACGTTTACAGAGGACTCTAAGTCCCGTGTTCTAACCACACCAAACCTGCTGGCAGCTTATTTAATCGGTTTCGCAGTGATGTATATTCATGGTGTGCTTATATTCGAAATTCCTTACCTCACGGTTGAAAAAGAAGTCTCAACCATTCAGACAGGCCAGTTATTCAGCCTGATGAGCATTGGGACATTCATTACGCTGTCCTTATTTTTTATTAACCAGTTTGACCCGTTTAAACGGCTTATGTGCGGTTTATTCGGTATGTCTCTTTGTCTGTTTGGATTATTCAGCGCCTTACTGCCCCTGCCGTATCTTATTTTTATGATGGGCATGTTTTTTGGCCTTGTTATGCCCGCTATGGCTACCTCGATCACCGAGAACGCAGCCAAAGAAGTTCACGGCAGAGCCTTTGGTTACATGTCTGCTGTTTTTTCGGTGGGGATTATACTCAGTTCATCAGTGACAGGAATTGTACGGGACTTTGTTTCACCTTATTTTATCGCTTTTCTTATAGGCATGATTGTTTTCACAATCAGCGGATACATGCGGCTTAACTCTTCACAGATGATAGGCCGGATGATAGGATCAAACAGCAAATAACACCGGCCGTGGGAGGCCGGTGTTTCATTCACTTAACGGGCATAACCGTAAGTCCTATAAAAACACCTTCCTTTAGCCTGTTATTCCGCTATACCCGGTCTGCCGGACTGCTAAAACGGTGATAAAGGTTGTGCACTATAAGAACCTTTAATTAAACGAGGTCTCCAAAAATACTATACAGTTTAGTATTGGGAGGCTGGTGTGCCTCAAAAATTTCTTCGAACCTATGATAAGTAATATCATTATTTTCTATCCCCAGCGCCACTCCATAAATATCATTATCAATCAAACGAATGACTTCGTGGCCCATCCGGCTTGTAAAGACACGGTCGAACGCTGATGGCGTCCCGCCTCTTTGTATATGCCCCAGGATGGTTGCCCGGGTATCCAGTCCGCAATGGTCTTTAATCATATGAGCAATCTCCTCGCCATTCCCCGCACCTTCTGCGACCATGACAATACTGTGTGTTTTACCTTTATTAAAACGGTCTTTTAATTTGTAGGATATTTCCTTAATATCCCATGGCTGTTCGGGAACTAAAATAGCGTCCACACCGCTTGCTATTCCTGCGTGCAGGGCAATATCCCCGCTATTTCTTCCCATCACCTCAATGACACTTACCCGTTCGTGGCTGCTCATTGTGTCACGCAGATTGCCAATAGCATCAGTTACGACATTTAAAGTGGTATCAAAACCAATTGTATAATCAGTCAGTGGCAGGTCGTTATCAATTGTCCCTGGAAGCCCATACGTTTTTATCCCCAGGTCATTTAGTTTCGCGGCCCCCCGGTAACTGCCATCGCCTCCAATAACAACGAGATGTTCGATCCCCTCTTCTTTTAAATTATTCGCTCCTTTTTTCTGGCCTTCCTCCGTCCTGAACTCTTCAGACCGGGCAGATTGAAGAAATGTCCCGCCGCGATAAAGTTTGTCCGAGACATCTTTTGATCCTAAAGGTATAAAGTCCTTTTCCATCAACCCATTATAGCCTCTTTTAATCCCAACAATTTCGTATCCACGTGCAATTCCTGTTCTGACCACAGAACGAATAGCGCTATTCATTCCCTGCGAGTCGCCGCCTGAAGTTAATACACCAATTTTTTTCACTGTCATCCATCCTCTCGTGGTTTAAGTCTAAAATAATTATTCCAGTAGGAAATCTTGGCTTAGGATAAAAATTCATTCCTTCATTATTGATTTTTTCCGCACTTATCCATTTATAATTGTAGAGATAAATTCATTCTTACCCTTCATCCTCCTGATATTCCCTTTTCAATCTAATTAAACACTTTAAAGGCCAGATATTGGTCAAAAAAGGGCCTGACCCCCGGCGCGTTAATGCTTTAATGCGCCGGGGGTCAGGCACCCACTATCCTTTGGTAAACTCCCTTTGTTTATCTAAAAGTTCTACTATTATTTTTTTGGATTACTTTTAAACCTGATTGCATATCTGATGCTAAAATGTAGTTTCGATCCACAAATACACCCCAGATATCTGCATTTTCCGGTACATAGGATCCAATTTCTTCCGGTTTAGATGGATCAGTGATATCTACCATTTTTACACCATCAGAATAATGAGATAAATATAATGTATTACCTAAAATTTTAGGGTCATGAACAGTATAACGTCCTGCTGCTCTTTCCCCTGGTTTTATTTGTTCGACAGAATTAAAAGAGCGATAGTCACCGATTAACACCGGGTTGCTTTTGTCTTTAATATCGTAAATACGGACGTAACCCCATCCCCTTTCAAACTCTGGATCGGCAGGGTCAGGATTAAATACCTCTCTGTTTTCAATCAAAATCGTCCCGCCTTTGGCTAGGGCTGCAGAATGTGCGGCTCCTTGGACATTTCTTTCAAAGCTCGTTCTACCGACAAATTCTGGTTCTTCAGGGGTTGAAATATCGAAAATTAAAGTTCCCATGTCCCAGAACGAAACATAGGCAAATTTTCCAGTCGTATCAGTAATTACGCTGTGAGCAAACGATCTTCTCGTCACATCATTTTTATCTTTAAAAGAGACGCCTGTATATGTTTCTTCTAACTCAGCAGGATCCCACTCAAAAATCACTTCAGGGCTGGCTGGATTGGTTACATCTAGAATAGTAAAATCTTGATATTCTCCACCAGTAAAATGGTTAGCGTTAGGGTTTGCCGTTAGCAACAATGTACGGTTACCTTGTGTTGTTAAGTAGAGTTCATGCGTTCCAGTCACTGATTCAGGAAGCTCCCAGTAACCAAGCTTTTTTGGATTGAGCGGGTCACTCACGTCATATAACAAGGTTCCTCCGCCAACGGTATTTCTGCTCCATTGCTGAACTGAGACGGCAGCCAGATCACCTTTAAAATATGGCGTATTAACGGATTTAACCACTACTTTTTCCTGCCATGTACCTGGCAGATCATCTGCAAAAGCGGAAACTTCGATTGGATTTGATGGATCCTTCAAATCAAATACCCGCACACCGGAAGCGTTATGCGCTTTGGTAGCCACGTAAGCAAAGCCTTTGTGAGCATACAGATCAGCCGTTCTATTATTCACTCCATCAAGCCCATCCCACGGAACATCTGCTACTTCAACTAAATTCTTTAAATTTTTACTCCCTGTTATTGTCGTAACTGTATTTATTTCCCGGCCTTCTTCTATCTCTTCCTGCCATTTACCATCATTGCCTCCCAGCTCATCATGAGCAGAAATAAAGGATGGCGCAATTAGCATAAAGCACAAAGTCCCCGCTAGTATCGATGCTTTTTTCATTCACTTACCTCCTGGAAAATTTATTTAACCATTTAGAATATACTCTATAAACACTGTGGCAACCTTTTTATTTGGAAAATTTATCAAAAGTCCCGTGTATAATTTTTACAACAGGTCTATAGACGGAGGGATTTAGCACAAATTAATAGAAAGTCTCGGGATAAACGATAGTATAAGTGAATATTAGTGTGTCTTTCTTTCCTGACCCGTGGTAACTTTCAAAACTGCCTTGGTATAAAAAAATACCTGCTTTTATCGGCAGGTATTTTTTATTAAATTTTTATTCAATGATCCTAATCTTTCCACCTAAACGAGCTTTGTGTCTGCATTTCAATATTTGGATGCTTTTTCAGCTCATTTGTTAATTTAAAGAGGGCATTGTCTTTCTTTTTTGCCTCGATCATACAATCAATTTGTTCTGCAGAGCCGTTTGTCTTTTTCACAAAATCAAGCAGAAGATCGACATCGACGTAATCAGCATGTGCTTTAAATTCTTTCTCGCTCTTGGGGCTTGAGATATGCATTTTTACAGGCAGAGGTGAATGAGACCAGGAATTGACGACGCGGGGCCAGTGATCTTCCCAGCTTTCACCGTCATGGTTGGCTAAATGATGGTGAATATCAAAGACTTGCGGGATGTTTAATTTCTCACATACATATAAGCAGTTTTCAAGCGTGTAAGACGTATCATCATTTTCAATTATGAGCATTTTCTGTATCCCCTTTGGCACTTCAGCCCAGTGATCAATGAACCGCTCGAGAGACTGCTCTTTATCAGCGTAACGCCCGCCTAAATGGATGACACAGCGGTGATCCGGAGACAATCCCATATAGCGGAGTAAGAGATAATGATATTTTAAAACGTCTAAAGACACCTGAAAGATCTCTTTATCAGGAGAATTAAGGACCACAAAATGATCTGGATGAAAATCAACCCGCATCCCGTTTGCTTCAGAAAACCGGCCCAGCTCTTTAAGGCTTTCTTTAAGCGCGGCCATGTAATCCCATTTAGTCAGTTCCTCATGTGTAGCCAATGGGACCAGTCTTGAGCTCAGCCTGAAAAAATCCACCTCGTGCGCTTTATTATGTTTCAAAAGCCTGAGGCAATTTTGAATATTTGATTTAGCAATTCTTTCAAGTCTTCTTACAGCCGCTTCCCAATCATTTATCTTCTTAAAACTCTTAAGAGTCATCGTCTGGGAAGGGGAAGCATTTTGCAAATTTACACTCATGGCTACATAACCTAGCCGATAAACTGTCACGAGACATCACCTGTTCCGCGTTTTCCTTTAGTATCAGCGAAGAGGCATACAGATATGTAAATTTCCGCGAACGCCTTCCTCTAAAAAAAGAAACTTCCACGAATGGAAGCTTCTTTACATGCCTAGCTGGTCCCGCTTTTTTCCTTGTAAGCCATCACGCATTTCAGGCAAATGCAATGTTTTCTTTTACTTTCCGGAGGCACCAGTTCAAAAATACCGGCCGGGAAATCGACCTCATTACACCAGCACGGACCGGTATCTCGGGCCATACACTTATTTTCCTCTCCGCAAAGCGGACAATACTTATTAACCAACTGTCTCCCCTCCCTATTAAAGTGTAAGCGCAACTGTTTACTTAAAGGGCGGAAAACTCGTCAATGAGCTCTCCGAAAAGGCTGAGAGCATTTTCTACCGGTTCCGGACGCGTTAAATCCACGCCGGCATTTTTCAATAATTCAATCGGGTAATCAGAACTTCCGCTCTTCAGGAATTCAAGGTAGTTACGAAGCGTCGTCTCATCTCCACTCAAAATTTTATTAGCTATATCAATTGCTGCCGCGAAGCCTGTGGCATACTGATACACATAAAACGGCCGGTAAAAATGAGGTATGCGTGCCCACCCGTACTTCGTTTCTTCCTCTAAGACAAGTGCTTCTCCGTTGTACTCCTGGAATAATGCTTCGTACATTTCGCTGAAGGAATCCACGTTTAAAGGCTCACCGTTTTCTGCCCGTTCGTGCGTTTTCTTTTCGAACTCCGCAAACATCACCTGTGTGAAAAACGTCCCTTTAAACTGGTCAATGAAGTGGTTCAGCAAGTACTTCCGGTACTCTTTATCTTTTGCATTTTTCAATAAATAATTGATTAACAGCACTTCATTCACCGTGGATGCCACTTCAGCCACAAAAATGGTATAGCCGGCGGTAATCTGCGGCTGGTGTGTATTCGAATAATGACTGTGCATGGCGTGGCCCATTTCGTGCGCGAGTGTAAACAAGCTGTCCAGATCATCCTGATGGTTCAATAACACAAATGGATGGGTTCCATACAGTCCCATATTATAAGCGCCAGACCGTTTCCCCGGTGTTTCCCTGACATCAATGTACCGGGAATTTTTCATTTCCTTTAAAACGTTTATATAGTCGCTTCCAAGCGGGACCAATGCTTCTAACATAGTTTCGTAAGCGTCCTCGTAAGAGATGTCTTCTTTTACACCTTTTACTAATGGCACTGCCAAATCATACTGCCTGAGTTCAGTGACACCCAGAGTCTCTTTCCGTAATTCTGTATAACAGTACATCGGCGCAAGGTTTTCTTTCGCCGTTTTAATCAGGTTCTCGTATACGTCTTTCGGAATTTTCTTCCCGAACAGAGATTTTTCCAAAGCTGAAGGATAATTTCTCAATTGAGACAACGTTACATTTGTTTTAACTGCAGACGAAAGAGTCGACGCAATAGAGTTTTTAAGCTGAACATAAGGCTTGTAATACGCTCTGTAGGCTTCTTCCCTCTTTGCGCGGTCCTCATCTTCAATTAATTTCGAATACATGCCCCGGGTAAGCCTTACTTTCTTGCCTTCACCATCCGTCACCTCACCAAACGTCATATCTGCATTGTTAATCATTCCGAAGGTCCGGATCGGGGATGACAGGCTTTCTCCCAAACGGGACAGCAGTTCTTCGTTTTCCTTGCTTAACACGTGGGCTTTATAACGATAAGCGTCCAGCAAATCTTTTTTGAAATAATCAAGGCGCGGCTCTTCGTCTATAAAACGCTCCAGTGTGCTTTTTTCCAGACTTAAAAGGAAAGGAGTAAAAAACGAGGTGGCTGAATTTACCTTTACACCGAGCTGATCTGCCTTTTCAAGTAATGACTGAGCCTGTGTATCTCTCGTATCAATATCGCCGCTTAACCTGGCGAACACATAGACATTTTTAAACAGTAATTCCACCACTTCTTCTTTGTGCAAAAAATGATAGAGATCGTTTCCGTTTTCAATTTTTCCATCATATGATCGAAGTTCTTCCGTTAACTCTTCAATTTTCCGGTAATCTGCTTCCCATTTTTCCACGGAGGTATAAATATCTGCTAAATTCCATTTCTCCGCTTCAGGAACATCGTTTCTTGAATCATAAGTTTGCATTTCATATCCCCTCTCGACTGTCGTACGTTTACCATACCAAAAAACAATCTATTTTTGGAGCATTTTTCCTGTTGGAATTTACTTTAGGGCAGCAAAAAAGCCAGGACGGATCCTGGCTTTATCTTTAGTCAGTCACGGGAATTAATATGGAGGTGCTTGCAACTACTCGATTTTCGTATTGTACCCTTTACCTACACATCGTTCTCCAAAATTGTGTTATGCCGACTTTCCTGTTTTTGCCGGTCTTATCCTTCGGTAAAGGACGGCATTGATTTCAGCGCCCATCACAAGGATCATTCCGATAAGGAAAAACCAGATCATCAGAATCACTATGCCACCTAAGCTTCCGTAAGTTTCGGTGTAATTCCCGAAATTACTGATATAAATAGAAAACCCGAATGACGTCACGAGCCAGGCCACTGTCGCAAACAAAGCTCCTGGCAAGACCGATTTAAAAGGAAGCTTTATATTAGGGGCAAAATGATACAAGGCTGACAATATCACGGCAATGACAATGAGACTCACTGTCCAGCGGAGCACTTGGAAGAGGATCTCGGTTCCCCCTCCCAGGTTCACCATGTCATTAATAAAATTAATAATCACATTCCCGAAAATAGGCAGCAGCAAAGCGACAGCCAAAGCAAGAATCATCCCTAACGTTAAGGCAATGGATAAAAGCCGCGCTTTAATAAACGAGCGGTTTTCTTCCACATTGTATGCCTGGTTCTGCGCTTTCATAAACGCGTTCATAGCTGAGGAAGCTGACCAGAGTGTCCCTAGGATCCCGACAGTTAATAGCCCTCCTCTTTGCTCGGTGATAATACTGACGATCTGATCCTCAAAAACGGATGCCAGTTCTTCCGGCATTACGCCGCTGATCATCTCCATTGCCTGATCCGGATCCAGATTCAAATAGGGCAGAATCGACAGGATTAAGATAAGCATTGGGATTAAAGACAATAAATAATAATAGGCCTGCGCGGCTCCCAACAGAGGCACATTATCGTTTGAGAACTCCTTCCCTATCTCTTTTACATATGAAATAAATTTTCTCATAATTTAAGCCTCCCATCAGACGTTTTTTGTTTATATCCCCTTTATCCGGACTGGTTAATCTTTACTTTGGTTTTTTTAAGGAAGGGAAGACTGTCTTTATAGGGAGGAATGGTAAATTTAGCTGCTCACTATCGGGAGGGGCTGGGGATTAGGTGAGTTATGAGGGAGGACTGACAGTTAACAGAGGGACTGTGCTGCTTATCCGTGAGTGCATCAATTATCTTGGGAAATGCAACGAATATCAGTTGAAGTGCAACAATTATCAGAGAAACCTCCACAATCAGCCGGAGAACTGCAACAATTGTCCAAAGAAGTGCAACAAATATCCCCTCTGCCCTAGCATGACGGCATTTCTAAACTCCAACAAAAAAGAGACCGTAACGGCCTCTTTTTATTAAAACTTGATGAAGTTACGATTTTCTACATCATCTCTTTTTCCAAATCTCACCTACTCGAGTTTTTCCAGTACAAAATCAGGGGCGTCTTCCTGATCAAACCCTAAATAGAGATAATGATCACTTCCGCCGTCTAGAATAATCACATAATCGCCTTCATAATATTCTCTGCTGACTGCCAATAACTCTTCCAGTTCATTTTTATCTGAAGTCTGAAAGGAATTTGGCAGGTCTTCAGGTTTGCCGCTGGAGTTATACAGTATGTCATCCAGCTCCCTGAAGAACTCAGATCCTGTTGCACGTATGACCGTGGCTGACGGGATATTTTCAGCAATAACGAGCGACTCGGAAGAATTATTTTCCTTTAGCCACTCAATCGTCCGTGTATAATCGCTTGTCAGGAAAATGTATTCGTCGTATTGTCTCTTGGAGGTTTGAAAATACAATTGGCCAACGGGCAGTTCCTCATATTCAACGAGAAGATGGGAAGGCTGTTCTTCGGCATCTTGTTCCAGAAGCGTAATCAACGTATTCAGTTCATCCGGATCAGTAATCCTCTGTTCCCGGGCTGTAAAATTACCGAATACTGAAGCGTAAGCAGGATTCAGGTCCCTCAATTTAAAAACAGGGTCATACGCTTGTTTAAACTCGTCATTATTTCTCAGGTCTTCAGTGACTTCTTTTCCAATCGTGTCACTTAGGCTGTACTCTCTTTTTAACGTGCTGCCGTCTTTAAGAGCATAATCAATGGTCAGTGTGTTCCACCGATAATATTCCTCATTTTGGTAGTCCTTCAGCTGACGGTGCAGCTCTGTCACTTGTTCAATTGACAAGTCACTCATTAAACGCGGCGGCTCCCCTGCTTCTTCATAACCATTGAAAAAAGAACTGTGTATTGCTACTGACAATACGTCTTCAGAGGCTGGAACGTTGTTTTCATAGGTTGCACCCCCGATGTTCACCGGAATCATCAGCAGAATAATGACTGCCATATAGCCTGCGAACCCTTTCCATGGCCATGAGAGGCGAATAGCTTTTTGTAAAATCATCTGGAGCACCGTATAAGCGAAAAAAGCGCCAAGAATATAACCGAACAGCGTCCAGACAATCCCTCCTCGAAGGGCTTCGGTAAAGTAAAGACCTCCTAACAGCATGGCAAAAAAGGTGAGTCCGTAAAGAAAGATTGAGCGGACAATCGGAAAAACAATCGCCTGATCAGACGCTTCTGAAGGGCGTTTCATATATGCTCCATACGTCCCTATGACGAGCAGCACGGCTATCGCTGCATAAATAAAATATTCAATAACAGTAAAGGGTTCATTATATAATTCCAAGAGCCTGGCAAAGAAGATTCCTTTGGACAGGAGTGTTTCAGTATACGACGTTAAAGCTAACCCGGAAATAAAATATTGAAGGTTAGTGAGTGCCAGGACAATGATCAAGGCAGGGACGATAATCACGGTATAGGTTAATGCGCCGTGAAGAAAGCCATTTCCCACAATCACGCCAACGGCCATCGTTAAAATAAACATTAAAACTGTAATGATAAGTGAAAGGCCGGTCCAGGCGAGCACATCAATAAATGAGTAGAATGGCTGGTCGAGGACAAATACCAGGATGCCCAGGACAAGCCCCGTCAGCATGATAGGTGCCAGAAGAGCCACGGCTCCAGCCAAGTACGTATTTGTTAAGATGCTCTGCCTGGTAAATGGCAGGCTGTGCATAAAATACGCGGCCTCTTTTTTTGTCGTGAAATTCAGCAGTACAATCCCGAGAAGAACCGGGAAGATAAAGAAGACTAACAGCTGAAACGGAAACGAGAATTCACTTAGAGCGTTCAGTTGACTGCCGGCTGTATAAAAATGAAGGTGGGCGTCGGGGCCGAAACGGATCTCCCTGACGAGAATACTGACAGGCAGCATGACAAAAAGAAGCAGCGTCAGCAGGATACTAAACCAGCTGACCGTTCGCAGTTGAAGTGTAAATAAGGCTTTATTCCACAATGATATTATTGATTTCATAGCCGGCCCCTCCCAACTCATAAATAAAGATTTCTTCCAGTGTCAGCGGCAGGAGGTCAACGACGGCGGGTTGGAATTTTTTAACCTTTGAGAGAATGTCGTCTTTTTCCCCTCTTACAATTAAAAACATCATACTCCCTTTTACTTCGTAATGGATCACATCCAAGTCTTTAACAAACTGATCCTTATCGGGAACGCTCTTAAAAGCGAGCTGTAATTTATGAACATCACTTCGAAGCTCATCGATATCCCTTTCAAACAGGAGTGAACCTTCATGAAGGATGCCGACGTAATCACAAAAATCCTCCATTTCCCGAAGGTTATGTGACGACACAATAAGGGTCAGTCCGCGATCAGCAACATCCTGCATAATCAGGTTTTTCATTTGCTGGCGAATGACGGGATCCAGACCGTCAAAAGGTTCATCAAGAATCATCACATCAGGCATGGCAGACAAGGTGAGAATAAAGGCAGCCTGCCGCTGCATTCCTTTCGATAAACGGTTTAACCGTTTCTTTGGGTTCATTCTGAAATGCTTCGCTAGCTGATTGTACCTTTTTTCGTTCCACCGCTCGTAGACACCTGAGTAAAACTTTGCCATATCATTCAGGGAAGCTAAGTTAAAAAAGTAGGGATAATCAGAAATAAATAGAACCGTTTGTTTTGTATCAGGACTTTCATAAACGGGCATGCCATTGATAGTCACTTCCCCGTTGTCTGGCTTGTAAACGCCGGCGACTATTTTTAAAAATGTTGATTTCCCCGCGCCATTTGATCCGAGCAATCCGTAGATAGATCCTTTCCGGACGGTTAGTGATAAATTGCGGACAGCCTGGAGATCGTCGAATTGTTTATTTACTGTTTCGGCTAAAATCACTTTCACTCCCCCTGTTCTTAATCTTCTATAGTGTTTAACCATTGAATGAGCTCGTCTTTACTGCCTCCTAAAAACAAAAATTCTTTTACTGTTTTCTCGATATCCTGCCGAAGAGAATGGAGTTTATCCTTATTTGAATTTATTTCTAAAGGGGAAACAAAGCTCCCTTTACCAGGGATCGTATAAATAAACCCCTCACTTTCCAATTCCCGGTACGCTTTTTGAATTGTATTTGGATTGACAGTCAATTCCTGGGCCAAGCTCCTGACTGACGGCAGCTTTTCATCTTCTTGAAGCACGTTACGAATCATCATCGTTTTTAACTGTTCAATCAGCTGCTCATAAATAGCCACCCGACTCCGCGTATCCACCTTAAACATAATCCGCCCCCTTCCTATTGATCACTTACCTAACTGTATTATCTATTATAATACGGATAATACGACATTACCACTACATTTTTGGAATTTGCTGGGGGGTCTGTCCCCTCGCGCGGTGATGCGTTACAGCGCGAGGGGACAGACCCCTGCTGCTGTAAAGTGGTGCAGTGATAACGGCACTAGCAAATGATGAAGACTATTGTCGACTGGGTCGAGGGAATCATGTAAAAATCTCAAAAAGGTAAATTGGGCTTCCTTTTATTCAGGACTTAGTATACAATTAACTCGAAATTAAAAAATTCAGAAAGCGAGGTCGAGTCTAATGAAAAAAGCACATGTATACGCCATAAAATTTAATATTTCTTCCCGGTCGACCTTTGCAGAGAGCTGGATGTTATAACTATGCGCATTTTTTAGATGTGTCTTTCAAAAGCTTACTGCACAAGTCGATCACAGGATTGACTTGTGTTTTTTATTGCAGATCCAGATAGGTGCAAGCCTTTACTTTAAGGCAGCGCATATTAGGATATATTTAAAAGCCGCAGGACTTTCCTGCGGCTTATTTGCATAGGTGTAAAAGGGCGTTAACCCGCCCTTTTATATAAATACTTTTTCCAAGAGGAGGTGAGGAATTGACTGTCCCATTTTTCACATACGCTATTACAATACAAAAAAAACAAAAACCGAAACCGAACAAACATCAAAGACATCAGCACACGTCTGAAGAAGAATGGTTTCTGCAGAAAATGACGTACTTGTCACGCTTTTAACTTTTCAGAATGCTGAAGAAGGAGGTCATAAAAGTGTTAACCAGTAAATGAATGACTCTTTTTACTCAAAGAAAAAATTATACTATTCAAAGTGTTATTTTCAGCAAGAGGTGCATAAGATGAAAACCGGAGTCACATTTTTTAACAAAAAAACGAGGAAAGGATGATGGATGATGATTAAGCGAATGAAATTTATGGCATGGTTCAATTTGGAGAAGGATAGCGCTTAGCGAAAAAATCGATTAACATACGGAAGGTGAAACAATAATGAAACTCAATATTCTATTTTTTACAATAACAATCGTTAAACGTCCTGAGGAAGACCGCATACGTGAAGAGCTGCACCTCCAGCGAATCCAGCGGCGCCTTGACGAAGCAAAGACTAAATATATGAATTACTAATAGATCAGGAGGGTGGATCCGGCATGACCGGCCCACCCTCCTTTTTGCTGGAGCGATTCTCCCGTACACCCCTGCTCCCCAACCTGGTTAGACACTCCTTTAAAAAGGGTAAGTGCTTTAATAATAACCATTAAAAGGGAGTTCTAATATGAATGATTTAACAGATTTTATAATGGCAAATACAGTTCTCTATCAGCTTTTCATCGCCTTAATCGGTGTCCTCCTCATCACTCTTTTAGTCAGGGTGATGAGAAAAAGTCTTCACCGTTACGTTAAAGATCATAGTAACTGGTATAAAACGAGAAAAGCTGTCAATATTTTCGGTGTTGTTCTTGCAGTTGTCTTCCTTGCCATCTTGTACAGTGACATGCTTGGGGGCATTACCGTCATATTAGGTGTGGCAAGTGCCGGTATAGCCTTCTCTCTGCGGGAAGTGATCGCAAGTATTGCCGGCTGGCTGACTGTCCTTGTTGGCGGAATGTTTAAAACAGGCGATAGAGTCCAGCTTGGCGGTGTGACGGGTGATGTCATTGACCTTGGTGTTCTAAGGACGACAATCATGGAAACCGGGGAATGGGTTAACGCCGATTTATACAGCGGAAGAATTGTTAAAATAGCGAACAGCTTTGTTTTTACTCAGCCAGTTTACAATTACTCCACTGATTTTCCTTTTTTATGGGATGAGATTACCCTCCCTGTCAAATTTGGAAGTGATTACGAGTTTACACGTGAACTCATTCGACAAGTAGCTGTTGATAACCTGATCGACAACAGTGAGCAGACGAAGGAACATTGGAACTCAATGGTAAGAAAATTCCTTATTGAAGACGCGACCACTGACCCTATGATTACCCTCTCGGTTAACGACAATTGGGTAGAGTTTACTATGCGTTATATCGTTGAATATAAAAAAAGAAGAGGAACGCAGGATATCCTTTTTACGAATATACTTAATGAAATTGAAAAAAATCCGGATAAAGTCCAGCTTGCTTCCGCAACCTTCGAATTAGTCAATGCGCCGCCGGTGGATGTGAATGTTAAAAAAGGCGCAGAGTCCGGGAGTTGGCACTAAGAGTGGGAATGACCTCACATCGAATGATGGCTTTTCAAAGGTGAATAAAGCTTGCCGCCCTTGGTGGATTGAAAAACCGCGCCGGGGATTACGCCACCAGGGCGGGAAATGTGCTTTTGAAAGTGGCTTAGTTTGCCGTTTTTATGGCCTTCAAGTAAAGAAGCCGACTGCGTCACACAGGCGGCTTCGATTTATAGATGGATTATCACATTAATTTTCAGCTGTGGAATAAAGATGGTTCATAATATCGCGACGGGAGACAATTCCGGCTAACTTCCCATCGGACCTAACCACTGGAAGTCTTTTAATTTTCTTTTCCACCATGATCGTCGCGGTACGTTCAATCGTGTCATCAGGCTTTATGGTAATGACGTGTTTAGTCATCATGTCCCCTACCCTTTCTGACATCGCCCGCTTTAATTCATCCATAAATTTATTGGGATTATCAAGGTAAATCAGACCGCCGAGCAACTCCAGAACTGCCGGGGACTTAATATGGGACGCGCGCTTAATTAAATCGCCTTCGGTTACAATGCCCACAAGCTGATCATTAACATCAATCACAGGTACTCCGCTTAAATTATTTTCATAAAGCAGTTTGGCGCATTGTTCGACTGTACTGTCAACATCAACTGCGATCACATCTTCAGTCATAATATCTTTTGCATACATTGAACCAACCCCTCTGGTTTTGTAAAAATTCCCTCTCTTACTTCTATTATAAAGTATTTCACTTCCTGTTCCTTTCAATACAACTTCAAGAAAGTGACTAAATACTGACAATCATTTAGAAATAAGGGCAGTTATGAACTATTTAGTGAGGAAGTATTATCCAGTCTGAAATTAAGCTCTCTATTAAAATTTTAAATTAAAGACAGAGCTTTCGGTCTTCATAAAAAATCTTTAGTTTTTCCATCTGTTCATCAGTAATAAGCTGATTTTTTAATACGAACTCCAAACACTCCTCCCAGGTAATCCACGAGATTCGCTTTGTAAGTTTCTCCAGGTACTCTACGTTTACCGGATGGCCGTTCCTCTCAGAAAGACGCGGAATATCGCACGCAAGCGCCGCAGGATCATTCATATATTGATGCATTTTAAAATAATAAAACCGTTCCCCTGGATATTTTTTGTACCGTGACGGGGTCACAAGAACAAAGTAAAAATCTTCAACTTTATTTTTAACCTCCGTTAAGCCTACATCAATGCACCGGGCAATCTGGTTTCTGTTTGTACAGTGGGTCGTATCACTGGAAATATCAGCGGTGAATTTAGCTTCAAAAAATACTTTCTTTGGATTGGTACAAAGCACAGCATCGAAGTTCGTTGCCCCTTCGATAGGTTTATCTTTTTTACTAATCTCCCGGGCATATTTCACCGGGTGCTGTGCAGCTTCTTTTTTAAGTACCATTAAAATCTCTTTAGTAGGCGACACAGCTTTTTCAAGTTTTAATTCGAAATTTTTACCGGAGTCCTCCCACTCTGTTTGAAAAATCTGGTTTAAAAGTTTATTCCATAATTCGCCTTCTCCTTTGTTTAATGCGGCAAACGTAAGTAAAGTGAGGATGCTTTCATCTTTATGAATCTGCAGTTTATCTCTTACAAGACTGATAGACTTAGGCAGCTCTTTATGGGTGTATTCATACGCTTTTTCATTGGCCGCCAGTTTTTCAATATGCCTCATTCTTCCTTGCTGATCACGGGAGTACAGGGAAGCTAAATATTTTTCCTCAAAAATTAGATCCATAGAGTCACATCCCTTTCAGGTAATTGTTATATTTAATGAGAGAGTTGAGTGGTCGCTCATATTCACACGTTTTATTAGCATAGGTTTGATTAATTAGCTCTCTCATTCGTGAAAGTGTGTTGTTATAGATAATTATAGCAATAACTTACCATTAATTGGATAACGTTTTTGTTTTAATGTGAGTCCTTCTTCCAGTTTAAAAAGGGGTCTGTCCCCCAGCGCTTTAAAGCTGTACCGTGCTGGGGGTCAGACCCCTACTCTGTACTGGGGGACAGACCCCTTATCTGTAATCCTTTGAAATAGAATGGTATAATCATAGTCAACTATGCCTTGCAGGGTATATCATACATACTTATTATGAATACGAATATTAATCTTTTAGAGAGGTTATCGCAGTGGGACAAAAATCAGGTAATTCTAAAGAGCATGAGAACCAGCCAGACTGGCTTCAGAGTTATATTAATAACCGTGAAAAACAGCGGTGGCTCTATAAACGCACGTTAATTATCGTTGTTATTTCACAGCTTTTCGGCGGGGCAGGTCTTGCGGCCGGAATTACTGTAGGAGCGCTTCTGGCACAGGACATGCTGGGAGCAGAAAGTTTAGCAGGTTTGCCTATTGCCTTGTTCACACTTGGTTCTGCAGGCGCTGCCCTTGTCGTTGGACGGCTTTCCCAGCGTTTTGGACGCCGGGCCGGGCTTGCCTCAGGATTCCTGGCCGGTGGTATCGGGGCGATTGGAGTGATTATTTCAGCTGTCACCGCTAATATTCTGCTCCTTTTTGGCTCTCTTTTAATATACGGCGCAGGAACGGCTACCAATCTGCAGGCACGTTATGCCGGGACCGACTTGGCAACATCTGCCCAACGGGCCACGGCCGTGAGCATCGCCCTGGTAGCCACAACATTTGGTGCTGTTGCCGGGCCCAACCTTGTGGAAGTGATGGGAAGATTTGCTGAATCGTTCGGTATTCCTTCGTTGGCAGGGCCATTCATTCTCGCAGCGGCAGCCTTTATATCTGCCGCGCTGGTGCTTTTAATTTTCCTGCGCCCTGATCCATTCCTCGTCGCTAAAGCTTTAGCAACAGTTGAAAAAGATCAAACTGGGTCTGAATCCGCCTCGTCCAGCCCGGCAGCAATTAACAAGCGGGGTATCGTCGTGGCAGCCACAGTGATGGTCTTAACTCAAATGGTAATGGTAGCAGTCATGACAATGACGCCCGTCCATATGGAACATGCCGGACACAGTTTAAGTGCTGTAGGAATGGTTATAGGCATCCATATTGCCGCCATGTACCTGCCTTCTCTCGTCACCGGTGTCCTTGTTGACAAGGTTGGCAGGATAAAAATGGCTGTGGCTGCCGGGGTCACGTTGCTGGCTGCAGGTGTAACCGGGGGCGTCGCTCCTCCAGAATCAATGACCATGCTCGTCATCGCTCTCGCTTTGTTAGGACTCGGCTGGAACTTCGGCCTTATCAGCGGCACAGCCCTGATCATCGATGCAACCGGACCGGCTGCCCGTGCAAAAACCCAGGGCTCAGTCGATGTCTTAATCGCCCTCTCCGGAGCTGCCGGCGGGGCATTATCCGGCATGATCGTCGCTGCAAGCAGCTTTACAATCCTCTCTCTTGCAGGCGGCCTCCTTTCACTATTACTTATTCCGGTGGTCATTTGGTCCACACAGCTAAAAAAATAAGTCTTTAATTCTATAAACTCAGTAAAACGGTTTGCGATGAAATAGGCGCAAGCCGTTTTGTTTTAAAAAAGGGGTCAAAAAAGGGGTCGGTCAAAAAAGGGGTCTGTCAAAAAAGGGGTCTGTCCCCCAGCGCAGTGCAACGTTAAAGCACTGGGGGACAGACCCCCACGTATTAAGGTTTTTGTTCCTTTTTGTAACTTTATAAACACTTTTGTATATGGGCAGGGTTTTGCTGCTTTCCGAAAGAAATTCATAGAGGGTCTGACACAAAACTGAGCCGTGAAGAAGAAACTTTAAGGCGGAGACAATGCGGGATGAACAGCTATCCGTCTCCCACCCTTCTTCTTTTTTCGACGAACATTCTTTGTACCGCCGAAACTCTCCCTCTCACCTAAGATTCACAGATAGGCACCAATCTTCTACTCTTTATGAGAAAGGGGTTACCAATGAAAGCTCATCACTTACAATTTGAGAAACTGATCGATATTAATCCCCGGACAGGCACGATTTTTTTTAACCGTGAACGAATTGCCCTGGTCTCTGTAAAAGCTCTTGGAATCCTGCGGAAAGATTTAATCAACACACTTGGTATGGAGCGGGCTAAGGGGTTTTTAATGAGGTACGGGTGGGCTTGGGGAAAGAATGACGGGGAAAGTATTAAAGCAAAATATAAGTGGGATAATGTGAAAGAACTGATGCTCGCAGGCCCCGCCCTCCATACGCTGGAAGGGGTGGTCACTGTGGAACCTGACCATCTGGAAATTTCCGGTGACTCCCTTCACTTTACCGGGTATTGGAGGAACTCGTTTGAAGCAGTGGAACACATCCACCATTTCGGTTTGGAAAAGGAGAGTATCTGCTGGACGCTTACCGGTTACGCAAGCGGCTACCTGACAAGCACCTTTGGCAAGGAAGTCATTGTTTATGAGGACAAATGCAGCGGGAAAGGTGATCCCTATTGCAAATTCACAGGTAAAACAAAGGATCTGGACGAAGACAAATTTAACGACCTTATGAGGTATTACAAAGCTGATTCATTGATTACCGAATTGGACCGCGCCTACCATGAAATCCGTGAAGTTAATAAAAATATAATCGAGTCGGATCAAATACAACAGAAGCTGACTAATATGTCCCTTGAAGATAAGGATCTTTCTGAAACTATCCGTTATGTGGCAAGTGTGCTCAATAAAAGTATTGTTATTGATTATTACAATAAGATAGTTGAAAGTGTTTTTATAAATAATGAGCATAAACTCATTTACCGGAGCTGGACAAATGATTTTTCCTATACGGCCGAGAAGCAACATGGGATCGCCACTTTTCCCATCCGCGCAAACCATGTGAACTTGGGACGGATGGTGGTCGTTGGCCGGGACAAATTAACAAGCAAAGAACAGCTTATTATTAAACGCGCCCTGAGTGTGATGACTATCCAAATGTTCCACCAGTGGAAATTAACCCACACCCTTTGGAAAAAGAAAGAAAACTTTTTTGAAGAAATGCTCCAAAACCCTGATGCCGAAGCTTTTGAAAAACGATCTTACTTATTTAACTTTCACCCTGAATCTCTGAATCGTATGTTATCAGTCAAAGTAAATCCTGACACCCAATGCGCTGAAATATTGAAGCTGCTTGATAAAGCCCATGAAGGGAAAGATGTTTTTTCAAAGGGAGCTTATATTTTAATTATTTTATCCGGAGAAGAAGCAGAAGATCCAAACGCTATGGCAGAAGACATCTACCGGCTGTTGCAAGACAATTTCCCGGCATTAAAATTTTACATTGGCGTGGGACGTAAAGCTGAAAGTCTCCGGCTGCTGGCAAAAAGTTATCTGGATGCCTGTAAGATCAGTGATTTTATTCACCTCGCCCACCCTCAATCAAGCCGGATTTCTTATTTTGATAACTTAGAGCATGTGATGATGCTTCTTAAAGGAACCGATCAAGAAGAGCTGATTCTTTTTTACCGAAAAATTATCGGAAAGCTTGTTGAATATGACAAGACAAACCAATCAAAGTTTATCATGACGCTTAAATCCTACCTCGATCACAATGGAAATTTACAAGACACAGCGAATGACCTCCACCTGTCCATCGCCGGCCTTCGCTACCGCCTGGAAAGAATTGAAAACATTTGCCATACTGACTTGAAATCCGGCACAGGAAGATTTCAATATCAGCTGGCTATCCAAATTTACTATGCTATTAAAATCGACAACAACTATAAAAAACTGCTGATGTAAAGACTACAGGCAGACATTGATTATACAATGTTCCTCGCACTCCGTTTAAAAATACCTAAAAAAAGCCGACTAAATAAATAGTTGGCTTTTTCCAGTAGCTGGCTTTCTCTTTAAATTACACCAGACCTACATTACCTCCGCTTTTCATGCATATATTTCAGCCATTTTTTCAGCTTATAGCCAAAGATTACGTGGCCTAATGAAGAGAGAATGGTTATTCCGGCAGAGAGTTGTAATATAAGCTGATGCTCGGTGTAAATACCAAAGGCAACTCCCCCGAGACCGGCTGCAGCCAGTTGAAACATCTGCTTTTTATAATTTTCATATATAGTAAACTGGAAATGTCTTCGCTGTTCGTTCTCCTTAATGTCCTCTAACTTCTGCGGCAATTTAAAGAATTCCGTAAAAGAATGAATGATTTTAAACAAAGGCTGGGACTGCAGCCAGTACCAGAGAAATGACCATTTGTTATTTCCTTGTTTCTGTAACCAGTCTAAAAAGACAGGTTTAAGAATCTCAGCAAGTTCCTTCTCAGTGGCCAGGCCGCGAAGGATCCCTTCCATAGTCACAACGGATCGCCCTAAAAAAACAAACCTTGTCGGGACTTGAATAGGCAGGGCCTGGATCAGATCATTCATTTCCAGCTTTAAAGCCATAATATCCATTTCTTTCAGTTGCTGCGGTTTAAATGACATCAGTTCAGCGAGCAACCGTTCCATCGTCCTAGGATCAGCCTCCGGGAGTAAAAATCCTAAATTCATTAAACATTCTACTGCCCTCGCATAATTTTTTGAGAGGAGACTCTCAATCAATCCCTGGAATTCTGAAGCGTCTCTTTGAGAAATTTCCGCTGTCATGCCGAAATCGAATAATATTATTTTTCCTTCTTTCGAGACGAGGACATTGCCTGTATGCGGGTCGGCATGAAACGTACCAGGCTCTAACCACTGTGGGAGAAACAGTTCGATAAGTTTGTGGGCGAGCTCTTCCCTGCTAACCTCCAGTTGATCCAAGCCTGACTCATCTGTCAGCCTTATTCCGTCTACCCACTCCATCACAAGCACTCTGGATGTGCTAATGTCTGAATACACATCAGGGATAACCATACTGGCTTCATTTTTAAAACGTTCTTTAAAAAAGAGAAGCGTGTTCTTTTCCAAAGAAAAATCGACTTCCCGTTCAATGACTTGTTTCAATTCTTTAAATAGAACTTTTAAATTGATAAAACCTTTTGGAAGCGGGATAAAATGGTCCGCAAACCAGATTATGATCCCTAAAGTTCTGAAATCCGTGTTTATAATCGATTGAATATTCGGCCGTTGTACTTTTATGGCCACTTCTTTTCCATTTTTTAATACCCCTTTATACACTTCACCAATGGATGCCGAAGCGACGGCCTTTTGATCGATATAATTAAAGTAATGCTCAATTGGCTCTTCCCACTCCCCTTCAAGTATGTTCTGAATCTCTTCCCAGTCTGATGGCGGGACATTATCTGTAAGATCCTGAATTTGGCTTATAAAACCCTGAGGCAGCAGGTCCGCCCGAATACTTAAGAGTTGTCCGATTTTAATAAGTAATCCTTCCAATTCAAATAAAGTCTCTCTAAAGTTTTTTCCTATTTTCACCCAGAGCATTTCCCAGTCTTTCTCCGGTTTTTTCCGAAATTTGTACCAGTATATCTGAAGAAAGATCATAAGAGCCATGGATAGGATTTTTACCATTCGTCGAAATTTATTGGGTGTTTTCATGCCGCGTTCACTCTTTCCGGTTCAAATTCTTTAAAAGCCGTTCCGAATTTTCTGGAGACAGAAATATAAATTGCTTTATATTACTTTTAATAATACCATGTCAGGTTACCCGGAGAGCAGCCCCTCTTCACATATCTCCAGGCTTCTTTCAGTATTATACTGCTCAGTCTTTCCCACTCTCTTTAAAAGCAGGCTCTCCAGCTTATTTTCTGCATATTTCTACAAAAAATAAAAGTTATACCCTTTATACGACAATAACTTTTCTTTTAGCGCTACAAAAGTAATAACTATTTTATTAATTGTCGAAATATTTAACACTATTATTATGGTAAAAATGTTAATTATTATATAAAATGTAATCGTTATCTACTGTATAAAAGGAGGTGTCGTCACAGTCCCTGCCAGCTTTTTAAGGAAAAGCCTGCGGGCTAAATTATCTAATTATTCAATTAATTTTATCTTCAAACTTTGGACAAACAGTTAAGCATGACTGATTAAAAAATTTTATTTCAGGAGGAAACCAGTTGAAAAATAAATTAAAAATGTATTCAGTAACGACGATGGCAGCCCTCGTATTTGCCACTCCAGTGATGGCGTGTGATATCGACGGACTCGGAAAAGGCGACTATGAATATGAAGATGGCAGCAGTTACCGCTTTGGCGACGAAGGCATGAATGAAATTCCGGTGATGGAAGGAAGCAAAAATTTTAAATACTTAAATGAATCAGCCGCTGTTCCTCTGGAGGCTTCAGACAGCGGACTGCCTGTTACAGGCGCTGATGTTTATGCACATAAAGGATACGCCTATATGGGAACCCACCGCCTCGGATCAGGTTCAAATGAAGGCATCCGCGTTTTTAATATGAAAGATCCTTCCAACCCTGTAGAAGTCGCTAAGTTTGCAGACAACCTTCCAGGAACGTGGCAGGAAAAAATTATTGTAAAGTCTGTGAACACCCCTCACTTCAAGGGTGATTTAGCAGTAGTCAGTGTTCAAAGGTTTAATGGGGATGCAGAAAAAGTCGGTACGGTTATTTATGATGTGACGAATCCTGAAAAACCGGTTGAATTAGGTTTCTGGGAAACGCCTGAAGCACACCTTAACGGCGGCGGCACTCATGAACTTTATTTAACCACCCAGGGGAATCGCGCTTTGCTGCTTGCTGCCAATTCCGGCTCTTACCGAAGATCAGGGGGAGCCATCCACGACTTTACCATTGTGGATGTCAGTAACCCGGCTGAGCCTGAAGAGCTGTTTCAGTTTGACCCGGCCACTGTGATTCCGAACGTGGACAATAACTACCGGTTTGTAGATGAACATGGGCAGTCACGATCAATTAGCGTTCATAGTGTCATTGCAGATACGACAGGGAAGTACGCCTACTTATCTGCATGGGATATGGGGACAGTTATTCTGGATATCAGCAACCCTGAAGATCCGGAATACGTCGGACGTACCTCTTTTGAAAAAGATGTTCAAGGGGCTGCCCATTCTGCGGCTTTAGCCAAGGGAGAGAATGTGCTGATTGAAACAAGAGAAGTATTTAACCCAACCCGCCACGGCTACGAACAAGGATTTGGCTATGTAAGAATTTATGATATCAAAGATAAGTCAGATCCTAAGCTGCTGAGCAACTTCCAGACGGATAATGCGGCAAATAAGACCACCGGGTATCCCGGATTCACAGTTCACGATCCTAAAGTCCAAGGAAACACACTCTTTTTATCCCATTACTTCGACGGTGTCAGGGTAGTCGATATTACCGATCCGTCTGCTCCTGAAGAAATTGGTGCTTACGTGCCGGAAAAAGCGAACATTTGGGGAGTATTCGCCCATAGAAACTATATTCTGGCTTCTGATATGGAATCTGGATTGAAAGTTTTACAAAAGAACAATAAAATTAAATAACATAAAGAGAACTCCCTGCGATGAGTGAGCAGGGAGTTCTTTTTTCTGAAGTTCTATGGATATCTCTAAGTATTCTTTATAGAGAGCTTTTATTAGAGTGGTCTTTTCCTTAGTTTGCAGCTTTTTAAAAAGCATGTGCAGGGCATTCCCTGCACATGCTAATGACCACTATTAACCCTTACTGGTCGTTCGTTTTATCCTTCTCATATTCCCTTTCCCAGTAGTCCGCATTTTTGATACCAAGTTTACGCGGATCAAACACCGGATCAATTCCACTTTTCTTTTGCTGCTCGTAATCTTTCAATGCTTTTAATGCTGGCTTTGCGAGAAGGAGAATCGCTATCAGGTTCAGCCAGACCATCAGGCCTAAGCCGATATCCCCTAGAGCCCACGCCAGGTTCGCCGTTTTAACCGCTCCATAGAAAGTGGCTGCAAGCAGGACGACCTTTACTGCAAACATCGGCAGCCTGCTGTTTTTGCCTTTTGTTAAATAAGCAATGTTTGTTTCAGCGATATAGTAATAAGCCATGATGGTAGTAAAAGCGAAGAAGAACAGGGCAACGCCGACAAACCCGGCTCCAAATCCTGGCAGGACAGATTCAATGGCAGCCTGTGTATACCCAGGGCCAGCTTCTACTCCATCAAGATTTTTTGTAAGATACGTGCCGTCCGGTGTCTGAGTATTATACATACCGGTAAATAAAATCATGAAGGCAGTTGCAGAACATACGAAGAGCGTATCGATATATACCGAGAATGACTGGACCAGCCCTTGTTTCGCAGGGTGGGACACTTCTGCGGCAGCCGCGGCATGCGGACCTGTTCCTTGGCCGGCTTCGTTGGAGAAGATCCCCCGTTTTACCCCCCAGGCAATCGCAGCCCCGACGATTCCTCCAAAGGCGGAATCCAGGCCAAACGCGCTGTTAAAAATTAAAGACAGCACTGCTGGCAGCTCGCCAATATTCATCCCCACGATGACGAGTGACAAAAGAATATAACCAAGTGCCATAAATGGAACGGCATACTGAGCGACCCTGGCGATCCGCTTGACCCCTCCAAAAATGATCGTACCGATTATGGCTACGAGAATAATGGCGGTAACGGTCGGGCTGATGCCAAATGCGTTGTCCAAACCTCCCGCAATGGAATTTGACTGAATACCCGGCATTAATAAACTCATAGCCACAAGAGCGGAGAATGCAAACAGAACAGCAAACCATTTCCAGCCTAAGCCTTTTTCAATATAGTAAGCGGGACCCCCTCGGTACTCTCCATCCTGTTTCACTTTATAAATCTGAGCCAACGTCGATTCGATGAAGGCGCTTGAGGCACCAATAAATGCAATCATCCACATCCAGAACACGGCCCCTGGCCCGCCGAAAGCGATCGCTGTCGCTGTACCGGCAATGTTACCTGTCCCGACTCTTCCTGATAAAGCAATAGATAATGCCTGAAACGATGAGATTCCTGCTTTAGAGCTTTTTCCTTTAAACATCAAAATAACCATGTCCTTAATGTGCCTAACCTGTACAAATCTCGTTAAAATAGAAAAAAGCAATCCAACTCCAAGACAGATATAAATGACCGGCGTGCTCCACAAAACCCCATTCAACCCATTAATAACCGCTTCCACCTGTTTCCCCCCTTGAAAGAAAGTTTGTATTTTTGTTCATATTTATAATATTCCTTCAAAGAATTAGTAGAATAAAATACTTTTTGCTGAACGCAACTTTATTTAGACTGGAAATGACGGTTTATAAATAAACTGATTAGATGGTTAAAAATTGAGGGGGATTTTTAAGAAGAATGGGAGCGGACGTGTTTTTAAGAGTATAACCCAGATTATAATAATTCGAATTAGCTGATTGAAAGGTGGGAATCGCCGATTGGACCCCCATTTTCGCTGATAAACATGCTATTCCGCTGATTGGATCCAATTTTGAACCGTGTAACTAATGTTTTTTCGCCTTGAACCCGCACATGAAAAAACAGCTGCCAAATTTGCAGCTGTTTTGAACTAAAATCTATACGATTCGCTGTAAAAAAATTTAGTTTTCTTTCTTGCCTTCTTCCTCAAGTTCCCTCATGCCTTCATGCGTTTGCGGAAAACCATTGTTGCCCCAGTCATTTTTATGAATGGCATCCAGTTGTGTCAGCCCTCTTTCTTCAGGTGCCTGGTCCGCATCTGCGCTTTCCACTTCATCAAGCTTTTCTTTGTTCTGCATATCCAGATCTTCACGATACTTACCTTTTTGTCTCTTTTTATAAGCTGAGGTTGCCAGTATGGCGCCGCCGGCTGAAATTAATGATCCAAAAACAAGTGATTTTCTCATTATATCCCTCCATTTTTAATATCTTTCCGCAGTACTTGTATACCCTCTTTTCCATCTTTAAAAAGTATCAATTTGATTACAATTTAATCCGACCGATAAATTAAAAAAGCTTCGTCGCATTTTTTAAAAGTCTAAAGGGGTATCCTGCAGCTTCCATCCGCCCATCAAGGAGTCTCTTATTAGCCGGAAACGGAAGGTATCATTCGTTTCCGGCTTCCCTTTTTCTTTTATTTTAAACTCTGCTTCTATTTCAAATTCAAACGGTTCTTCCGTGGAAGGGGCATGCAATTTCATCAATTTAGCGAATTCAAAGTTATTTAAATTGATTGCTCTATTGGACTCATGAGAAATTAAGCGAAATAAATCAGCGTCATTTTGGTTTAAGGCGATAAAATATAATTGCACTATTTCTTCCGCTGGAAGGCTCTTTACAAATTGATTTATTGAGCCTCCTGCTTTATGCACCATTACCTGATGGGAAAGATCTTCATTTCTTGTTGAATGAGTAAGGCTCCCTTTAAAATGAATGCAAAAATGGCCCGGGAAACCGTTGCTCAGTGCCCCGCCTCCGTGAGGCATCCCGTGCATCGAAGCTGCTATAATCTGATCCTCACAATGGATCAAAACTGCTCGTCTATTCCAGCTCCACTTGTCGTTATAAATCTTTTTCATAATATTTGTATCCTTTTTTGTGACCGGCTGGACATCCGCATGGTTACTGCCTGCTCTTCGTTGAGCATAAAAGCTTAATCCGGTCTCTAAGTCAGTGACTTTAAAAGTGGCGTACAGCGGCAGTTCTCCCTCGATCGTCTCCCACTCCACAAGTTTCCCAAAATGTTTTTTATGCAAAGCATTAAAATATCTATTCAGTTTATTCGCAGTAACGGACGGAAATTGGACTTTTTCTTTTCGCTGAACATCATAAAACTTTCCGAACTCATCCCTTACAAAAATCCTTATTATACCTCTATCTTCAAATAACAAATAATGATGTAAGTTTGGAAGTTCTGTTACTGTCTGTAATGGTTCAGCATTTATAATGGAATCAAATAACTGATCCGACGCCATAAACAGGTCAGACTGAAACACGGATTCCCCGGAGGACTTCACAACGAGCATTACCTTCCCTACAGATTCATCTGCTGCTGTCGGTAAGGGCTGTATTAAAAAAAACAATAATATAAATAACATAACGGCTTTATTCATTGATTTTCCCACCTATATTTCATTTGGACTACATACATAACTATTTGCATTTTTCGAGACCATAAACTTACAAATATATGGAAAGGAATTGTAACACCTGTCTGCGGTCACTTTTTAAGCTTACTCGTTCAGCTTTTTTCACTAAAAAACGACTTTCATGTAGAAAGCCGCGGGATTCATAAGCATTTAAACATTAAGGTGAAAAGCATGTCACCTTTAAATCAATACGTGTGCATCACCCATTTGCCTATGTCTTCAAAACCAAGCTTTTTATAAATTGTCCCTGCCTCCGGGTTGTTGTAAAAAAGGCAGAGATACTTTCCTTCCTCAAGCAGCTCAGCGCACAGCCTCATCATACAGGCCGTTGCGTACCCTTTTTTCTTATAGGCGTCGAGCGTGCAGACACCTATGACCATCGCTGACATACTGTTTTCAGCGGTTGTCATAGCTGAAGAGACCATTTGATTTCCATCTTCTATATAGTAACAGCGGGAAACGCCTTCTTCCATGTTCCGGATCAGCCCGTCAGCCCTGTCATCCTGTTTATCGAATTCAGGAATTTGGCTGTATAACTTAATAATCTTTGGAACGTCTTCAACAGCAGCCTGCTTAATTTCAACATCCGGAACGTTCATTTCTTGAAGAGCCTCACATTTAGCGTAAAATAACTCTTTTGATTTCACCGGCTGAATTGGCATGTGAGCCAATAACTGATTCACAATACCGGCGATTCCGGAAATCATTTTACCTGGCTGTTTGTCGCGGGCAATTAATGCCGCAAATCCTGCAGCATCGTATTCCCCCGGCGCATAAATGATATAATTTTCACGGTATCTCAGCATCACCGCTTTAAATTTTCCAGTCGGATCGACGTCGGCCCATAAATCCTGAAACTCTTCATTAAAACCAAAAGCTTCCACGTCTCCGATAATAAACAGATTCTCAGCCGGTTTTTCCTTTACAAACAACAGGCACTGGTCAAGGTCTTTTTCATTTAATTCACGAATCATTGATGTTTCCCCTTTTCTACGATTCCAATTATGTTTTTCTTTTTTATGGATTGTTATAATATTCGTTGAGTAAAAAGGCTGAAATTACGGCAATCGAACCTACAATAAAAACTGCTGGGCTTTCAAAATATCGCCCCAATAAAATAATTATCATACCCAGCAATACGATAATAAAGTGCAAAAGTCTGTAACGGCTCATAAACCAGTTCTTTTCTAAAATTTCCTGTCTTAAATGGAAATACCATGTAATGGTTTCCTATCACCTATATATTTACCCATCCCCTCAATCAATCACTTCAAAATTGTACTCATTAATGACACGGTTAACTATATGCCTTAATTCGGAATCACTTGGGTTATACGGTATTTCCACTTCCTCCCCCGTATTGGTTATGAAGGTATAAGCTTTTAAAGCCGCAACACTGCTATTATCCGGAGAGGTATATGTCCGCTTTACTGTTGTAATATCATCCCACAAAAAACCAGACTCCGAAAAACTGGCCAGCTCATTATAATAGATACCATGATCATCCATATAATAGTAATTTGAGACGCCAAGGGCAAACAGCGGCAGACAAAGCATTAAACTCAGAGCGTAAACCCAGACAAAACGAATGGTTTTTTCCCGTTTTTCAACCCAGACTTTAATACTTAAAAACGCTATAAGAACAAGTGGCACCCAGAGCATGCCCGCACCAAAAATAATATAGGCTGAAGCAGGAGTGGAAAAGATCCAATGGGACCTTGAAAAAAAGAATATATCCTGAAGAAGCATGACAAATACAATTGGCAGTATAAATGCAGACATAATCATTAGTACACTTGTAACGATCACTACTTTGCCCAGCTCATGATTATCCGCCTCTCTGATTGATGGCAGTTTCATAAAAATTCCCTCCAATTTACCTTATTTACTATTGAACCAAGGTTTTCCGTATGTAATATTAACGATCCTCCCCTAAGCCTTCCTTTTTAAGTAGCCATCTCTCCCCTCATCTTCCATAAAAAAAGAATTTAATTTAGTTACGTTATATAATTGGAAAATGTTTCAAAATTTTTAGGAAAATCGATGAAATACCAATTGATTTTTTAGGAATTTTTATAAAAAAGCTTTGATGGGCGTTTATAACTGAGTGTCTTTTAACTGAAAGATTTTTTGTGGAATATGGTCAACAGGATATAAATTAAGATATATTTTGTTTGCCCCTTCTAAATACTTTTTTAAATTAAAGCGGGAGTTCACTAAGAATTTTTTCATATAAGGAGCGGGTAATTGATTATTATTATCATTGATAATTTAGAACATAGTTATTTTAGAACTTTATTTTAAAACTTAATCTTCTTTTCCAGGTAAATAGTAAAGAATAAAGCATTATAATAAGTTTTATGAATCCACCTGTTTAATTCGGAGAAGGGTTAAGTTATAAAAAAAGCTGAGCCGAAGGAAACCTTCAGCTCAGTTGTTATGACATAACTATCTTACTTCAAGCGTATGACCACATTCGAGAGGCCTTTATTATTTGTGGAGACTCCAATTCCTCCCCCTCTGCCTTCCTGAATAATTTCAAATATAATTTTGTTTTTTACATCTGCTGTCTGGATTTTATAAAGTTTCTCAGAACCAGGTCCGAGATTATCTTTTTTCATTTGTTTATCTTCAGCAAAAACTGGTAGAGGTGTCTTTTTTTCTGATTCTTTATCATACGCATTAATAGTAATTTGGCGGCTATTTTGTTCATTGCTGTTTACTACTTTCACAAAAACTTCCTCGTTTCTTGCCGGAACTGTACAACGGGATACGTTCCTTTTCGCCATACAATCTCCTCCAAATAATTAGTTAATGATTATTTCTTGTTTTTATTAAGTGATTGAATAGCTTCCATTACAGCTTTACGGGTATTCTCCTCACCGTTTGATGCCATTAAATTCATAGTGTTAGTTAGAGTCGCCATAAGGTTTTCTGTATTCTGATCACCTTTAAGAGCTTCCAGTAAAGTCAGTGCAGATATAGCTGCGGCAAGTGATCCTAACGCTCCGTTATCGTTGCTTCCAACATTAATATTAATGTTATTACCAGTGCTAATATCATTGTTTTCAAATCTGGCGTCCGCTTGCGCGTCCGAATCTGAATCCGCATCGGCATCGGCTTCAGCGTCCGCATCCGCGTCCGCATCTGCTTCGGCATCCGCATCTGCTTCGGCATCTGCTTCTGCATCGGCGTCCGCATCCGCTTCGGCATCGGCTTCAGCGTCCGCATCCGCGTCCGCATCCGCTTCAGCATCGGCTTCAGCGTCAGCATCCGCGTCGGCTTCGGCTTCAGCGTCCGCATCCGCTTCCGCTTCGGCATCGGCTTCGGCATCCGCTTCAGCGTCCGCATCCGAGTCCGCATCCGCTTCAGCATCTGCTTCAGCGTCTGAATCCGCTTCGGCATCCGCTTCCGCGTCCGTATCCGCATCCGCTTCGGCGTCAGCATCCGCGTCGGCTTCCGCATCCGCTTCCGCGTCGGCTTCCGCTTCGGCATCCGCTTCCGCGTCGGCTTCCGCATCCGCATCCGCGTCCGAATCAGCATCTGCTTCGGCATCCGCTTCCGCGTCAGCATCCGCGTTGGCTTCGGCATCCGCGTCCGCATCTGCTTCGGCATCCGCATCTGCTTCAGCTTCTGCTTCAGCGTCGGCGTCAGCGTCCGCATCTGCTTCAGCATCCGCTTCAGCGTCTGAATCCGCGTCGGCATCCGAGTCCGCATCCGCGTTGGCTTCGGCATCAGCGTCTGAATCCGCTTCAGCATCAGCATCCGCTTCGGCGTCCGCATCCGCTTCGGCATCTGCATCCGCATCCGCGTCAGCATCCGCTTCAGCATCCGCATCTGCTTCAGCTTCTGAATCCGCTTCAGCGTCGGCGTTAGCTTCGGCATCTGCTTCAGCGTTCGCATCTGCTCTGGCATCGGCCGCAACATCAATGTCTATATCTGATCTTACCTCCGCTTCTGAAGTATTTTCACCTTCCACCTGCACATGCTTTATCAGATCTTCCAAGTAATTTAATTTCGAACTGAGTCTCTTTTTTCTTTTTTTGTCATTGGCGTGGTTAACCCCTTTTTTCTCTAACTGATCCAGCTTAGATTCAAGTTTGTTCTTTCTGTCGTTAAGTCTTTCTAATCTTGTATTATTATTGGAACTCCCGTTATCGTTTCTCAATAATCTTCCTCCTTTCCGAATGTATTATTATTATAGATTGGTCTTTTATAATCGGTTCTAGGTTATATACTCAAATTCCGGTTGCTCATCTAATCAGTTTTCTTCTTCCTCCAAACGGCTTGCCTCTTCTCCAGCTTTTTCATTTCTTGCTTCCGCACGTTTAATCCGTCTTTCCATTTTTTCAATTCTCTCTTGAAGTCTCTTCTTTATATTTTCATTGTGCAACGCTTCAGCTTGTAACTGTTCTAATTTATTTTGCAGTTCTTCTCTTTCTTTCTCAACATTTTCCAAAAGAGCTAGTTGTTCCATGAGCTCCTTCTGTCTCCTTCTCCTTCTCATCACCTTTTTTTCTCCCATCCCTCTTCCTCCTTTTAAAGATATATTAGTATTATAGAAGTCCAGATTTATTTGGTTCTAGGCGAATACCTGCATAAAAACGTTGATAAATTTTTCACCTGAAAAGGGTGACGTGAACTACAAAATTATATATTAAGAGCAAAAAAACAGCCTTCCAAACAAGATGGAAAGCTGTCTGATATTCCTTATTTGGTTACTTTTTGTCTGAATCCTGTGCTTCAGATTTTGAGATACGTTTTTCAAGGTTTTCTAATTTACCGGAGATCACGCGTACGAAATCTTCTGCGGTGCTGTCAATTTAGTAGAAAAAGTAATTAATGAACAAGGCGGACAATTACCTCTGGAGAGTCTGAAAGTAGAAAGTTTCCCTGAAGGTAAAGACACAGACCGATCAGTACAGTTCGGAGCCAGTTTTGCCCGAATAGCTAAAAATGAAAAAGAAGTCAGTTTGTAAATTAGTTTAAAACTCTTATTTAGGGGCTGGACTTTCCAGCCCTTTTTTTATGGCAGGATTTCCGATCTAAAAAGCTATTTCACTTTACTTAATTCTTTAGCAATTGAAGCCTTTTTCCATCTTCCATTTTTGTAGTTAGTTAACTGGATATGAAAGTAGTTAATATACTCAATGATTGCAAAGCCGTAAATAAGTATCATAACAACGAAAATGCCAAAGGTAAGTGAAGGTTCCAAAATAAGTTCAATAAAAATAGTTACAGGGACTAAACTTAATAGCAGTAAATTAATTATTTTTAACCAGCGAAGCAGGTTTGAAAAATAAGCTGGAAATGGCGGATGAGTTCGCAGGTGTTGCCATTTCATAAACCAGTAGATGCTTGCCTGCAGTAATATAAATAGTAATATAAAAAATGCCAGGAACAGAGAGTAACTTTCTTCCCTATTAAAAGAGAAAGAGAAAAATAAAAAGGTAAAAACGAGGATGGCGGACAATTCTCCCGTAAATAAATAAACAAGTCTTCCATTCAAGCTTTTACGATTAGCCCTCATTCCCATCCCCCCTGATTTTTTAAAGCTCATAAAGACCTTCGCTATTTTCTATACCAGTTAAGCGCATTTTTGTATAAAACCTTTTCGGCCTCCTCTTCCCCCAAGACCTCAATTACAATTTCCACATCAGACAGTCGAAACGGCCTGTCGGCCCTGGTGGACGGAAGGTCGGTTCCGAACATGAGAGCGTCCGGATTGACAGAATAAATGCGTTTAATCGCCCTCCCCGGGTCAATATCAATCCGTCCAAAGCCAGTCGCCTTGACTTTCACCCCTTTGTCCACGAGTGATAAAAGAGTGTCAAACCCTTCCTTGGATAAGCCGAGGTGGTCGATAGAGACCGCAGGCAGATTTTCAATAACTGGTCTAATCTCTGGCAAGTGAATTGAGTTAATATATAATTCCGTATGCCAGTTGCAGAGGTCATAAACTCTTTTTGCAACATAATCCAATCGGGAAATATCTTCAGAGCCGCCGCGGTTCACATTAAAACGGACAGCTCTAATTCCTGCATCATTCAGTCTCATAATCTCTTCATCCGGCGTACCAGACGGAAGCTGTGTCACTCCGAAAAAGTTTTCACCGAGGGTTTTTAAAGCGTTAATCAAATAAGACTGGTCAAAACCCTGAAAGGAGCCTGATACGACAGCTCCGCCCATCACATTGAGCGGGCCGGTCTTCTGTAAGTAATCATCACAGGCAAAATAATCGGGCACATACCCTTCGTTAGGTATTAAGGGAAACCTCTGATCGATGATATGTAAATGTGCGTCAAAAACAGTCATAGAATACCTCCTAAGCAGCAGCCCTCTTCGAAAACAGATCAGCTTCCTTTTTCACCGAGCCACTGGCGGAGCTTTTGCCTATGGTAATACACTTTTCCGTTGACCTTCACATGCGGAATATCAGGAAACTCATTAATAAGTGCTTGAGCATCTTCTTTTGATAAACCAATATGGTGGTGAACCTCTTGTTCGGGGATTAAATAGTTGCTGAATCCGTCTTCAGCCTGTTCATCCCACATTTTTCCAAGAGAGTGTGTGGCATCCGGGTTTTTAAAGTTTTCGAGCCCGCGCCCGATAAAGTAACCTGCTGCTGCGATTCCTAATCCTAAAAAAATAAAATCCATTCTCTAACCACCTTTCTCAACCCAACGGTTAATGTGAAAATATTAAATGCAAATAGCCGCCATGCCCTCTTATCAGATTCCCTTCCTCCGCCGCCGAAATCCAAAAGAAGCGAAATGTTAATCCTTCTTCTTCTCCACCTCCGGCTGGGTTCCACACCCATTCATCCGGAGCATCTGATACAGTGAGTTTATAAAAATATCTGTGATGAACCGCTCCATCTTCATTTTTCCAAAGATCTTCGGCTAGTATACCGTTTAACTGAACGTGGTTTAATCCTGTTTCCTCTTTCATTTCTCTTATCACTCCCTCTTCAGGAGCCTCTTCAGGTTCCACCGTGCCTTTCGGTATTTGAACGCCCGCTTCCGGAACAGGGTGCTGAAAAACTAACACCTGTACGCGGCCGTCTTTAACACGTGTGACATAGCCGTAAGCTTTTTTAACCGGGATGATTGGTCACCTCCTTCCAATTATCATGAAAAATATAATTAATGTGCCGGCTACTTATTTCTCGATTTCTTAATACGGTAGTTAATCGCATAGAGAGCTCTGCCCAGCAAGATAACCTGACCGGTTAAAAGTGTAAATGCGACCGCACTTCGTCCTGATTCATGAGGATAAGAATAATCACATAGACGATCATTGAACACAAACCGCCAGCACAAAAATAGTAAATTTATTGGTTGGTGTGAGTTTGATCTATATCTTAAAGCGTTGATTTCTCTTTCTTAATTACGGATAACTAATTGAATTGTTTCAATATTTTTTATTTATTAGGAAAAACCTTCTTATTTATAATCGTTCAAATAAACTGATTGAATGGGTAAAATCGCTGATTGAATGAATTTTCGCCGATTGAATTAAATTTTCGCTGATTGAATCATATTTCTGGTTAAAAAAATCCTCTCCTCCCCCACTTAAAACTTTCTGGTATAATTAAAAACCATCAACTTACCCTATTATCATTAAAAAAGAGAGGAAGCACCTCACTTAATGAGAAAAAAAGCTAAAACAGGTAGTCAAAACGACAAAAATCCATGCCGGCTTAATTACGGCATGGATCTCTAAAAACTTCATTCTAATCTTCATCATTCATTCGTCTGTCAAAATTAAATTCTGCTCTGTAGTCAAATTCTTCAGATGCTTCGGTGTCTCTGCAGGTTTCCCGTCTGTCGGCACCCTCAAATTTCTTTTCTTTATGCTTGTTTAATTGATTTTTATCTTTTTTGTTCACACAAAAAACCTCCTTCCCTGTCAAGTAGGTTTAGCTTATGGAGGCGTAAAGGTTCTTATTCCGTCCCACTGCTGCTTAAAAGAATCGATAATTTCATAAAAAAGCTAGCTCCCGTTTTCGACAAAAGGAAAAAATATCAAGTAGGAGATAATCATAGGATATAAGGAAAAGACACAGCACCATATTTGTCCATTCCCTTTAATAGTTTAGCCCTTTTAATTCGGATGATAAAAACCCAAAAGCTCTTCCCCGCACACTGCAAGCAGGTGGCATCCCTTAACCTGTATCAACTGCTGTTTTAAAACTTTATATCGTAAATAGAGACTTTATACCATGTAAAAATGTCATCATCCAACACATAAGAAACGTCAATATCTGTTGGTATTTTGACGCCGTTAATTACAGAAAATTCATTGGCTTTTCCTATACATTCAAGATATGAATCTGTGCTGCCGTCATATCGCCAGGCTCGACTGCTGAAAAAATCCCCGTCCTCATTAAAAAAGAAATCAGCTGTTCCCGTTGCACCTTTATAATTCATAGTGGCTCTGGCCGAATGGTCACCAAGTTCTTCCCATGTGATATAAGGACTTAAGGCCGCCCAGGGGTACCAGGCCATTTCCAGTAAATATCTTTGAAGAGTTGACTGATCTATCTTATCATCGTTTTCAACGTTTGCGACCGACACTAAAGAAGCGAGTTTCATTTGCATGCTTCCTTTCCCATTCTTATATAAATCCCTCCCTTTCACTGTTATGAACGGATTCATTTCCATATCGATTTTCCACAAAAAACCAGGTTCCTCAGTTGTGACGTACTGGTGAGCCTTTGCGTTATACCACTCTTTCTGATCGGGTTTCAGTTTTAATTTCGCATAATGTTTGAAATCCATAGTTGAATGTATTTCTTTTCCTACTGCACCACTATTAGAAATCCACCGCTGGACAGATTGAGGGAGGTCTTCCATCATATCTTCACTAATTACTTGTGTGCTGCCTGTACTTTTTCTTGTAAGATCAACTATTTCCTTTTCTATTGCCGTGTTCAATGACGAGTCGGCATAGGCAAATATTATGGCTGCTCCAATAATAATATTTGCTGCAGCCCCCGCTTTGGCGTCTCCCCAAGTCATGACAATAAGTATTTGAGAGACAATAACCGCTGCTATTCCTACTTTCCACCAATGATCACTATTTATTAGAAGTAATACAGACGAAATAATGAGCACAATTCCTGTTCCCATCCAGACTAAGGCCTGCCCCCTTGAGATCGAGATAGAGAGTTCACTCAGTTGTAACAAATTAAAACCTTTCAAAAACCCTAAAAGATGAATAAGACCATGAATCACTATAATAATGAGGAGTGCTATTTTCATTTTAAATCCACCTCTTTCTTTATAGATTAAAAATACAAATTTACAGATACAGAAAACTAAGACAGTTATTATTTGTTTAAGTTTTCCAATGATGTAATCATTTTATTAATAACTCGTTTGGTTACAGCCAGTTCTTCTTCAGTTAAATCATAAAACAGATTCGTAAGGAATTCATTACTTTCTCCCTCCTGTTCCTTCCAGAATTCAGTACTTTTCTTGGTGAGTGTAAGTCTTAAAACACGCCTGTCCTTCATGTCTTTTGAAAATTCAATAAACCCATTTTTTTCAAGTTTATTAGCCACCTGCTTGGCATTCTGGTGGGAAGTTCCCATCAGATCAGCTACTTCGCCGAGTGCAGGAGTACGTTCCCCGGAATACATGATCATAGCCGTTAAAAACCATTGCCGAAGGGTCATTCCTTCTTTTCCAGCCAGCCATTGATCCCCTTTAGCCTGCAATTTATTTACCAGCAAAAAGAGACTTCCAAAAATATATTTCTTATTATCTGATTGATTATCCATAAATTTCCCTCCTATATATGTAATATATTACATATCTATTTAAAAAACTGTCCTATTCATGACATTTTAATGAACAAATAAAACCTTTATCTTTCATCCTTGAAACTCTGCTCGAGGATCATTTTAAAAAACCTCGTGTTTCTGCATATTTTAGGCGCCTTAATTTAAAGTCTTTTCATTTTATTGCTCAACAAAAAACCTCCTCCCATATTTTAGTTATAATTCTCTTATGGAAGCAGGCTGATTTATTATTTATAAACAAAACCATTCTCACTATGAGCACCGGGTAATTAAAAAGGCGCGGCGATTAAAAGGGATTTTATCCGTTCTGCAAAAAATAGGTCGCATGACTAGTTTCTTTCCCTTAATTATGGTTTTCCTCCAAGCATGCCGAAAATCATGTATCCTAAAAACATAAAAATAAAAAAGCTGAAAGTTATCAAAATATTTGCTGCCATACCAAATTTACTTTTACCAATGTACCCGAATACCGTACCTAATGGATTTAAAATAAAAGTCAAAAGCCAATAGCTATATCCATATTGAAAAATTATATTAGGAATCCATACCGCTACTCCCATAAATAAACAGACGAAAGACAGGGTCGCCCATACATTACTTGATTGCTTTTCCAAATTGCTTCCACTCCTCCATAATCAGTTATCTTTTACGGAAATATCACATTTTTTAAAACCTGAAGCCTGGGACGGTGGAATAGGAAGAGTGTTTAATAAGTAGTCCTTCTTTTTAAGAAGGTTTGGCAGTCGCACTGGAAAAGATGTTAATCCATAATCTCTACTTGTTCTAACTTCAGATTTTCCCCTGTGAACACACCCGTTTCAGAGTTCACGGAGGCAGAAGAGATAACGGTAACATACTCTTCATTAATCTCAATAAGGTTCCAAACATTTTCATTTTCCACAAAAACTTCGCCTTCTACCGGAGGGGGCTCTATGGTCCTGACTTTAATAAAGTGAGAACCCTCTTCCCTGTATTTATCAACTATCTTTACTGCTTCAGTAAAAGTATGATTTTTTGCTTTTAATGTTTTCGAACTAAAAGCGATCGTAGCTGAGCTGAAAATCAACAGGATGGTGAAAAAAATATAGACTGATCTCCTTTTCAAGAATCTCCCCTCCTTTGACAGATTAATAGTTTTATAAAATGATGCCTCTTAAAATCCTGACTTTCCAACTTTTATATAATAACGATAACTTGCGGCTTGCTCCATTTCTCTTCTTTATAATATTATTCCCGAGCCCTGACCGGGAGAACTGCTTGCAGGCCCCAAAGACCCCTAATCCCTTTTATTCATCCTTTTTCCTTCATTAACTCTCTCTATAAGATTAACATAATTTCCCATTAGTTTCTTCCCTGAATCGAATTCCTCCTTCACCCTGCCTCCCTTCCTGTTCACTATAAAAACCGCAAAAAGTGAAAGAAGATCACAGATATTTCCTACGTTTTTACAGTGCAAATATAGGCATATTTGTTAAATAATGAAGGTATTGAAAGCGCTTCACTAATCTTCATTATTAAGGAGGAGGTACTTTTCATGATCACGGAACAAAAAACACAGCGGCCTTTAACAGGGGAAGAGTATTTGGAAAGTTTAAAGGACAACCGGGAAGTCTGGATTAATGGAGAAAGAGTCAAAGATGTCACCACCCACCCCGCTTTTCGAAACTCTGCCAGGTCGATTGCCACTCTCTACGATGCGCTGCACGATGATAAAACGAAAGACAAGCTGACAACGCCGACTGACACCGGCAATGGCGGGTACACTCAGAAATTTTTTCAGTTTGATCAATCAAAAGAAGATCTTCTCGGTTCACGTGACGCGATCGCTGAATGGGCAAAAATGACTTACGGACAGATGGGACGGTCCCCCGACTACAAAGCGGCTTTTCTCGCGACGTTAGGTGCCGACCCGGACTATTACGCCCCATATGAAGATAACGCGAAGTTCTGGTATAAAGAAGCGCAGGAACGAAACTGGTATTTTAACCATGCGATCATTAATCCGCCTGTCGACAGGAACAAACCGATGGAAGCTGTCCGTGATGTATTCGTCCGTGCCGAAGAAGAGACAGATGAAGGTGTTATCGTGAGCGGAGCGAAAATGGTCGCAACAGGCTCAGCCCTCACCCACTATAACTTTGTGGCCCACTACGGAGCGGTCCCGGTAGGTTCTGAAGAAATGGCCCTCGTCTTTGTGGCTCCAATGGACACGCCGGGTGTGAAACTGATCTGCCGGCAGTCGTATGAAATGCAGGCCGCGGTTATGGGAAGCCCGTTCGATTACCCGCTCAGCAGCCGGTTCGACGAAAACGATGCTGTTCTGATCTTTGACCGGGCGTTAATTCCTTGGGAAAACATACTTATTTATAAAGACGTTGAAAAGGCCAACAGCTTTTTCCCTGAAAGCGGCTTTCTCCACCGCTTCACGTTTCACGGGGTGACCCGTCTCGCAGTCAAACTGGATTTCATTTCAGGGTTGCTCATTAAGGCGGTTGAAACGAACGGTACCGACGAATTCCGCGGCGTGCAGGCAAATGTCGGCGAAGTACTGGCCTGGCGGAACATGTTCTGGGCAATAAGTGACGCGATGGCCATGAACCCAGATCCCGGGAGGAACGGCACGGTCCTCCCTAACTTGAATTACGGCCTCTCATACCGTGTGTTTATGTCGGAAGGCTGGTCCAATATTAAAAAGATTATTGAAAACGTCGTCGCCGGAAATTTAATTGTCCAGCCGTCAAGCTCGGCGGATTTCAAGAACTCTGAACTCAGGCCGCTCATCGACCGGTTGTACCGCGGGTCGAACGGCGTCACCTCTGAGGAAAAAATCAAACTCATTAAAATGCTCTGGGAAGTGGTCGGTACCGAGTACGGCGGACGCCATGAATTATATGAACGAAACTATTCGGGCAACCACGAAAACATCCGGCTCGAAAACTTAACGGCCGCCAGAAATTCAGGAGATGCGCAAGCTTACATTAATTTTGCCGAACAATGCATGGCTGACTATGATCTCGATGGCTGGGTGAATAAAACCTGGATGAACCCGGATGACGTGAACTTTTTCAAAAGTAACTTGTAACACACCATGAGGAGAAATGACCGGTGCACTTATGGCCCCAACGCACACTCAGATTGAAACTCATTCGTCATTACTGTGGGAGCTTATGTCGTGTGAAAAAAGAGAGGTCATTTCATCCACCCGGATCAGAAAGCTCCTCAAAAAAATGAACTGACAGAGGCTAGGCGACTGCTCGGAAGAAGCTGTTTAGAAACTTCTATTATATAAGTCTTGTTTTTAACATATAAAGGCAGGTGTTCGATTCACGATCAATCGTGTTTGCCTGCGCTTCACCCGTCTGAAACGGCCTTAGCGAAAGTGCCGCAGCCCCAAAATAAAACCTAAAATCCAAGGAGGAATTGATATGCAACAGCAGCAAGTAACTAAAAAGAATGAAAGAGTCGAGGAAGTCTTTAATCTATTTATCACCCACATTCAGCGCTTTCTGGAGGAAGCGAAGCTCAATCATGAAGAGTACACGAACTTTGTGAAATGGGCGGACAGGCTCGGCAGAAAAGGCGAACTTCCTTTGTTTGCTGATGTGTTCTTTGAAACCCATGTGCTGAATGCGATGTACAGCGATAAACCGGGAACGCAGCCTTCCCTTCTGGGGCCATATTTTCTTGAAGGAAGTCCGTTAATTGAGAGCGTGCCGGGCCAGCCGTGTGTCCTCACTCAGAGGCCGGATGAAGATGGTGAGGTCTTTTATTTCAAAGGCAATGTGAAAAATACAGACGGAAAACCGCTTGCCAATACTAAAGTGGAAATCTGGCATAACGATAACTCGGCGAAATATTCAGGGTTTGATTCCGATGCCCCTAAATATAATTTAAGAGGCCATTTATATACAGATGACAATGGGGATTTTGAAGTGAAAACGATAGTGCCGCTCCCTTATTCCATTCCTACTGAAGGGCCGACCGGTGAATTTCTCACCTACATGGATCAGCATTCGATGCGGCCGGCCCACCTCCACATCATGTTTGAGAAAGAAGCCCATGAAACACTGATCACGCAGGTCTTCTTCGAAGGGGATGAATGGCTCGACACCGATGTGGCCGAAGGGGTCAGGCCGGATCTCATGACTAAACTGGAAGACCACGGAGACCATAAACGGGCCTCGCTCGATTTCATTATGCGGACTGATGAATAAACAGCACGGCTGAAAAGGGGGTTTTTATAAGCCTCCTTTTTGGAGGTTTCAGAAGGAACAGGAAAGGGGCCGCTGAACGGTCCCTCCCCCACACGTTAAAACTTTCATCAATGGTAAGAAAATACGTAAAAAGGAAGGTGCGTATGGAAAAAATCACTATTAAACAGATCACTACCGAACTGATTGATATTCCGATTAAACGGCCCCACCAGTTTTCAGCCGTTAAAGTCTCTTCAAAAAGCTTCCTGCTCCTTCGAATCGAACTGAGCAATGGATATACCGGCATCGGCGAAGGGACGACACCGGGAATCTTCTGGAACGGCGAAAGTGTGGAAACGATGAAAGTGGTCATCGACAACTATATGGCTCCCCTTATTATCGGGGAAGACGCTGTGAAACTTGAAAGCCTGCTGCAGACACTCAACCGGCAGGTCCGCGGAAACCATTTTGCGAAAGCAACCATTGAAATGGCTCTTTTTGACGGACTCGGTAAAACGTACGATGTGCCTGTCCATCAGCTGTTAGGCGGTCTTTGCCGGGACCGGCTTAATGTGCGCTGGGCCCTCGCCTCCGGAACGCCTGAAGGAGATATTAATGAAGCAAAAGAGGCGGTGCAGTCAGGTAAGTATGATGTTTTTAAAATAAAGTCAGGGAAAGAATCGGCGCGAAAGGATGCCGAACGGTCTCTTCTCATCGCAGGCGGGATTAAAGGCTACTCGACGATCGGCATCGATCCAAACGGGTCGTGGGATCGTTTAACGGCAATGAGCTGGATGGACGCGTTCTTTGAAGCGAGAATCGATTTTCTCGAACAGCCCCTTGCCCCTTACGACATTGAAGGACTCGCCAAGCTCACAGCGATGAAAAAAGTGCCGGTGATGGCTGATGAGAGTGTCGCTACGATCCATGATGCGATCAGACTGGCGAAAGAACAAGCCGTGCATATTTTTTCATTAAAAATCCATAAAGCTGGCGGATTGAAAAATACGATAAAAGTGGCGGGCATTGCGGAAGCGGCGGGTATCTCCTGCTTTGGCGGCACCTCGCTCGAAAGCTCCATCGGCACGGCCGCCTGCCTGCATGCTTACGGCTCAATCCCTAACCTGGATTACGGCTGTGAATTATTCGGACCGGACTGGCTTGCTGACGAGATCGTCCGGGACCCGGTCGTGTGCAAGGAAGGGCAAATTTATGTGCCGGATAAGCCCGGGCTTGGGATCGAACTGGATGAACAGAAAGTCCAGTTATACGCGAGAAAAGAAAAAGTGGGAGGCGTTCACTAATGAGACATTTGCCTCCTCCTTCCCTTTCGTTTTTAGCAGACATGGAATTGACGATTGAAGGTGCCCATCTGCCTGGTAAAACGCCAAACGGCACAAGGCGGATTATACGTGTCACCGGCGGCGCACTGCGTGGAGACCATTTAAATGCAGACGTGGTGCCCGGCGGCGATGACTGGATTATCGTCCGTGACGATGGGACGATCATTCAGAATGTGCGCATCCTTTTACAGACGGTAGAAGAAGACCTCATTATGATGACTTACCGGGGGATCCGGACAGGCGTACCCGACGTACTCGCCCGGCTGGACCGGAACGAAGCAGTCGATCCGGATGACTATTACTTCAGGACCTCCCCCATTTTCGAAACAGCCTCAGAAAAGTATGACTGGCTGAATAAACGGATGTTTATTTCAAAGGGGATCCGCCTGCCGGACCGGGTCAACTACTCCATCTATACGGTGGAATAACTAAAGATAGAGAGGGTGCTAGTCTTATGGGACAGCAGATAGTTACGGAAAATGGCAGATCACTTTATGTGGAGGACTCACCGGGGACGAAAGGGACCATTATCGCTGTCCACGGGCTGACCGGACACCATAAACAGTTTATGCATTACCGGAAAGCCTTGGCCGGGAACTTCCGCTTTATCAGTTATGACCTTCCGGGACGCGGAAACAGCGGTCCTGCTCTACAAGATACATCTATATTTCAGCATGCTGATGATTTAACTACCCTCATCCACACGCTGAAAATAGAGAGACCCATTTTGATGGGCTATTCCATGGGGGCGTATATTTGTGCGCTTGCAGCCGCTAATGAATCAATTACCCCGAAGGCACTTATCCTGCTTGATGGCGCAGGGGAAGCGGATGACATGGCAAGGGATCTGGTCCTCCCCTCCCTGGACAGAATGAAAAAGGCGTATCCGTCGAAAGACAGCTATGCGATGGATATGAGAAGCCTCTACAGAAAACTGAACGTGAACTGGACTGACAGAATGGAAGATTATGTGCGCTATGAACTCGCACGGGGCAGCAGCAGCTGGCGTCATAAGTCTGATCCTGCTCTTATCGAACAGGATTTTGAAAGTTTTTATGCCTTTGAGCCTTCAGACCTCCGAGGCTTGATCACCTGCCCCGTCTTCCTTTTGATTGCCACCGGCCATCTCGCGGGTCATCGCTCCCTTTTTACGAAAAAATCTTATGAGCCGGTAAAGCGCGTGTTCAAGGAATTGCATGTTGAAGAAACTTCCCAGAATCATTATGAAATCGTATTAAATAACCAGCCTGACATTATCGAACGAATTATTAATTTTTTAACGATGGAGGGCATTGTCCATGGTCATTAATAAGATAAGTATAGCTGAGCAAGTCATAACGAAAGTGCAGACTGGCGACACTCTGATGGTGGGAGGCTTCGGGCTGGTCGGGAGTCCGTTAACGTTAATCGACGCATTAACACACCACGATGCCGCGGATTTGACCATTATCAGCAACAACGTTGGAGAAGCCGGAAAAGGATTAGGCCTTCTGTTGAGGCAGGACCGGCTGAAAAAAGCCGTCGGCTCCTATTTTACTAGCAACCGGGAGGTAGCGAAATGGTACAACGAAGGCTTGCTTGAACTGGAGCTTCTCCCTCAGGGGACTTTCTCGGAGGCGATCCGTGCAGGCGGCGCCGGAATCGGAGGCTTTTACACAAAAACGGCCGTAGGAACCGATCTGGCCGCCGGAAAAGAAACGAAGCTGATTGACGGAGAGACATACGTGCTGGAGAAACCGTTAAAAGCGAATGTAGCGCTCGTCCGGGCATGGAAAGCAGATACGAAAGGAAACCTCATTTATTACAAAACAGCCAGAAATTTTAATCCGCTAATGGCGTCAGCGGCCGATTATGTAATCGCCGAGGTTGACGAAATAGTAGACGAGGGCAACCTGTCTCCAGAAGAAATAGTCACCCCTCACCTGTATGTAGATGCGATTGTCGAAAGCCGGCTCATTTTAACGCGGGAAGGGGTGGTCGAACGTGACATCTAAAGAACGGATCGCCAAAAAAGCCGCGGAGCAACTCGTCCCCCATTCCATTATCAATCTGGGAATTGGCATTCCTACTCTCGTCGCTAATTATCTGGACAAAGACGCTTACTATCTCCATACGGAAAACGGGCTACTCGGCGTCACATCAGTCGCCGAAGAAGATGTTGATCCACTTTTAGTGAATGCAGGCAAGCTCCCTGTTGGTGAAGCCACCGGCGCCTCCTACTTTCACAGCGCCGATTCCTTTTCTATGATCCGCGGGGGCCATATCGACGTCGCCATTCTTGGTGCTCTCCAGGTTGATTCCAAAGGTATGGTCGCCAACTGGGCGATCCCGGGCAAAGATATCATCGGCGTAGGCGGCGCCATGGACTTGCTCGTCGGAGCCAAAAAAATAATTATTACGACGAATCACGTGGCAAAAGACGGGACACCAAAATTTGTGGAGGAATGCACCTACCCGGTAACATCCACTCGGCAGGCGGACATTCTTATTACTGAACTGGCTGTTTTTCAGTGGAAAAACGGGAGATACGAACTGACCGAATTAATGGGAGACACGAACCTGAAAGATGTGGAAGAAAACACGACCGCGTTTTACAAAGTCAGTGAGCAGCTTTTGGAAAAGAGGAGATAGACGATGAATGAGGCAGTGATAGTAGACGCAGTCAGAACACCGATCGGTCGGTATAAAGGCGCACTAAAAGATGTGCGCCCGGATGATCTTGGCGCAGCTGTTATAAAAAGCTTGATAAAACGCAATCCTGAGCTTCCGCCTGATGCCATAGATGATGTGATTTTCGGGAATGCGAACGGGGCTGGAGAAGATAACCGCAATGTGGCGCGGATGTCTCTTCTCCTCGCCGGACTGCCGGTATCTGTCGGTGGCACGACGGTTAACCGCCTGTGCGGCTCAAGCCTTGATGCCGTCAGTTCCGCTGCCCGGGCGATTCTCTCAGGGGAACAGGAGATAATAATCGCAGGCGGAACAGAAAGCATGACGCGTGCCCCATTTGTTATAAAAAAACCTGACAAAGACTACCCGCGGGGCAACATGGAAATGGTTGATACGACAATCGGCTGGCGGTTCCCTAACCCAAAACTGGCGGAGATGTATGGGATTGATTCGATGCCTGAAACCGCTGAACATGTAGCTGAACGGTTTCACATTACCCGGGAAGCGCAGGACGCGTTTGCCTATGAGAGTCAGCAAAAAGCGAGAGCGGCTATGGAAAAAGGACGATTTAAGGATGAAATAATTCCGGTGACCTACAGAGACAGGAAAGGAAACGAAGTAACTGTTGAGCAGGACGAACATCCGCGCCCTGAAACGACTTTACAAAAATTAAGTACCCTCTCCCCTCTTTTTCCAGACGGGACGGTAACCGCAGGAAACGCCTCAGGGGTGAATGACGGCGCCTCCGCCCTTCTAATTATGAAAGCGGAAACGGCAAAAGCTTACGGATTAAAGCCGCTCGTTCGTTTTAAGGGATCGGCAACGGCCGGCGTCGAGCCGTCCATTATGGGGATCGGACCGGTCGCTTCCACTGAAAAACTGCTGCAGCGGCTGTCTATGAATATGAGTGATATCGATCTTGTGGAACTGAACGAGGCGTTTGCGTCCCAGTCAGTCGCGTGCATCAGGGAACTGGGATTACAGCCCGAGCGGGTGAACGTAAACGGCGGTGCCATCGCCTTTGGCCATCCGCTCGGAGCAAGCGGTGCAAGGATTTTAACTACGCTGATTTATGAAATGAAAAAACGCGAGGCCTCCATCGGGCTCGCGACAATGTGCATTGGGGTGGGGCAAGGGATCTCGGTAATGGTGGAGAATATGGCATGAAGAGGCCCGAATCGCCCGCGGCCTCCCCTGTGAGGGCTTGTCCTCTGTGAGGGCTTGTCCTCTGTGAGGGCTTGTCCTCTGTGAGGGCTTGTCCTCTGTGAGGGAAAAAAATGAGCGTCCTGAAGCGAAAACCAGCTCGAGCTGATTATAAATAAAAAGCACCTTAACTGTTAGTATATCTAACATTTGAGGTGCTTTCATAATCGAAGAGATTAACCGGGCTTTATTAACCGATATTCATAGGAATACCGGAAATATAAAACAAATAACGTCCTGTAAATTCACCGATCAGCACTAAGGCAACAGCCACATAAATAAAGGCCGGGATATGCTTTGTGAGACGGTCAGCATAGCGGTAGAAGCTGTAAATTAATAATCCTCCTCCTGCGATCGTCAGCAGCCATCTTAGTAACATGGTCCATGCATGATTTTCAAAAAGCAGATTTAAAGACATTTGGGCGGCAGGCGCCCCCCCGGCCAAGCTAGTCAGGTAGACTGGCAGAACGATGAGCTGAACAATAATGGCTCCTGCAGCAACAAAGCCGGCTTTTTTCATAAATGAGACGTAAGGAGAAGTAAAGAATTCTTTTCGGTCAAAGACCATAAAGCACAGTCCGGCTCCCACTACTCCATAGATGACAGTCGTACCAAAGTATGCCACATACGTATTGACATGCATCCAGGCAGGAATAATAGTAGTCACATACACACTTGCCATCGCGTATACAGTGCCAATACCCGCTACGGCAGTAATCCAGCTGATGACGTCAATCGATTTCTGTGTATGCGAGACAGCATAGGTCGCCACGAGAAGAGCCAGAAACACTCCGGCTAACAGGATCTCCCTTGCCAACCAGGAGGAGCCCGCGTTTGATAGTGCGTAAAACGCGTTAGAGATAGACCCTAAGTGGAACATGGACATAACGATAGCCATAGCCATTAATACTGTAAGCGCAAGTAAACTAGGTTTCAGCCAGCGTAAGTCAGTTATGCCTTTTCGTTTTAATACAAACCTTGCGGCCATGAGAACAATAAACGTGCCGACAGCTAACTGGCCGAATAACGTAAAGAATATAAGCGGCCATTCTTGACTAAACATTGTAATCCCCCCTTTAGCGTGATTTTTGTTTCACCACTATATTTGGCTTGGTAATGTCAAGATCCGGGAAGTAGCGGATGGACTGGTTGGTACCGTACTTTTCCTTCAGCTCTTCAATATCACCATAGTCGATTGCCCGCATCGTGCACGCAGACACACAGGCAGGATCTTCATTATTTTCAAGCAGATCCTTACAGAAGTCACACTTAGCCACTTTTCCCTCTTCTTTCAGATATACCGGCCCATCGTAAGGACATGACCACATACACATCTTACACCCGACACATTTGGAATGATCAAAATCAACAATACCGTCTTCACGTTTATGCATTGCGCCTGTTGGACAGTTTTCAACACATTTAGGCTTATCACAATGGTTACAGCTTATCGTGACGTGATCGACATAAGGACTTGGAAACGATCCTCCTTCAAAATCATGCACTTCCCGAAACAATTCGCCTGTTTTAAGATCATTCTTATCTTTACATGCTATCTGACAGCCTTTACAGCCGATACACGTTTCAAGGTCATAATAGAATCCCATTTGTCCCATCTCATTTCCCTCCTTTTAATCCAAATTATTAAACAGTGCGAGGCTCCCACAGTTTATCAAGCTTTAAGTCTTTCCCTTCCCATTTTCGGAAATCACAGATCGTTGAGTTCCAGCCAGATATTGCCTGTCCTGTGGCAATCGCACCAGTTAAAATATTATCTGATCCGGCTTTATCGATGTCTTTTTCTTCATCCATTTCTACCCACGCCCCATGCATGAGGCCGATTGTGCCTGGAATCAGCCGCTCTGTGACGTGAGCAATCCGTAAAGTTTTCCCGTGCTTACTTTCAATAACCACCGTGTCTCCGCTTTTAACTCCTCGCTCTCTTGCATCAGCCGTACTCACATAAACGTCGTTAGGCCAAGCTTCCCTGAGCCAAGGATTATTATCAAAAATAGTATGGGCACGTCTCAAATAATGAGGATTGATGACTTGAAGCGGATAGTCGCCTTTTTCCTTCGCCTGAAAGTTCTTATACGTGTCCTCGTATCCTTCTGTAGCAGGATTATAAGTCGGGATCGGGTCAATTTCTGTAAAGCCGATTCCTTTTACATACTCTGCCAGGGCTTCCGAATAAATTTCAAGCTTTCCTGTAGCAGTTTCCAACGGATTAGCTTCAGGGTCTTTACGGAACGCTTCCTGGGCTATATACCCGTAATTATCACCCGGTTTCCGTTCGACTTGGTAGACGCCCTTTTCTTCAAGTTCACTTACGGTGATGCGCCCCTTCTGCGGCTCGCCTTCCACGCCCCATTCAGTGATATCTTTATCTGTGATCGTCACTAAAGGCTCGTAGTCCGTGCCTGCTTTATTAATGACCTGGGCACCTGCAATCTGATTAAACAGCTGCTGTCGCGGTGACACATCTCCATAAACTTCTTCTGCTGTGAAACCGAGTTTCATTCCAATTTCCGTTGTAATCTGGGCATCATCTTTACATTCAAATAGCGGATCGATCACATTTCGGTAATAAAATAACGCGTCCCTGTTACCGACGTTGAAGCCGCCTTCCCGCTCCCATGGCGTCGTCGCTGGCAGGACAATATCAGAGTATTTAGCATTAGTGGTAATAAAATGGCCGTTCGTTACGACGAATTCCACGTTTTTGTGTACGTCAATGCCTTTTGACTGGCCGTCACGCGTCTGCAAAGTGGCTCCCATGCCGTGATAAATCATCTGAATATCTATGTCACGTTTGTCATTATAGCCGGCCGTGTATTCTCCCTTGAGGATCGCGTCCCACATCTCTGCATGCACCAGGCTGTCCGACACGTCGTTTTCTGCCCCCGGAGGCACCCCGCTGCCCCCGCCCATCACAAGTCTTGGACCGCCGTTCCCTGTACCGAAGTGGCAGCTGACACCGGTCATTCTTCCCGGCTGAGCCATATGCCCTGTCATAGCACCAAAGGTCATAAACATTTGCGGCCATGAATCAGAATTTTTTATTCTTGCCGGGGCCCATCCTGTCAGTAAGGCAACTCGGTTAGTAGAGGCTATGTCACGGGCAATCCTGCGAATGACCCCAGCCTCAACTCCTGAAATCTCACTGGCCCATTCGGCTGTTTTTGGCTGTCCGTCATGTGTTCCGAGCACATAATCTTTAAAGTTAGCCTCTTTGTCCGCCCCTTCAGGCATCATCTCCTGGTCAAACCCTACAGTACAAGATTTCAGAAAATCCCAGTCAATGAGAGGGTTTGAATCCGGATCATCTTCTTCAATAAGCGTATGAGCCATTCCAAGCATAAGGGCGTGATCTGTCCCAGGGTGAACCGGTACCCACTCATCGCCGAGAAGTTCGGCAGACTCCGAGTACATTGGGTCGATCACAATCACTCTCGCTCCCGCTTTCTTCGCCTGCAGGAAGTTATACGTCGGCGACCCCGGTGAACTCCATGCCGGGTTCAACCCCCATAGGACAATAAGCTGCGAATTGCGAAGGTCCATCCGGTCATTGATGCTATGCTCAAAATATCCTTCTTGAAGGCCAAAGTAGGCGGGTCCCCAACGCCACGATCCCCATGAGGTCGTTCCCCAAGTCCCTACGTGACCGCCAACCAGATTTAAGGCCCGTCCAATATCTCCTCCTGTAACAAGGATCGAACGGTTACTGTATTTGTTTCTGATTCTCTCAATTTCACTTGCGACGATACCGGTCGCTTCATCCCAGGAAATACGCACCCATTCATCGTTCCCGCGTAACTCCTTATTTCCTCCACCCGGCTCCCAATGTTTACGTTTCATTGGATATTTAAGCCGGTCCACACCATAAACTTGCTGGCGCTGTGACCGTCCCCGGACACAGGCGCGCTGTTGAGGGTTATCTGGTGAGTCCTCACGGGTATCATCCGTTTTCACACGTTTGACAATCCCATCAACTACTTCTGCTTTGAGTAAACAACGCCCTCCGCAGTTATGCCAGCATGCGGCAGGAATCCATTCGCCTTCTGAAGATTGGAGCTCTTCTGCCTGTACCGCTGTCAACTTCTGAAGCTTGTTCCGTGAAGCGGGAAATACTGCCCCGGCAGTTACTGCTGCGCCCGCTCCTATAAAGGTACGCCTGCTGAATTTGTGCTCTTTTACTTTATTCAAAAATTCAAACATCCTCTGTCACCTCCGTTTTGGTATTGACACTCAGTAACAAAAATTCACTTAATTCATTCAGCAGCAGCCGGTCCAATTGAAGTGCCCCCTCAAGAACAGCGGCCACCCCTTTATAAAACGGCATATGGGCTGCTGTTTCCATTTCCTTTCGGAAAGAGGGAATCCAGGAAAAAAGATGCTGTTCAATGAAAATGATTTGATCTCTTATACACGATTGCGCTTTGCCGAACTCTTCTCTCTCTAAAAGAGAAGCTGTCTCTTTAGTCAGCCGGTACATAAAATCGAGTTCATAACCAATGTGGTCCTCAGCTTCAGAGCCAAAATTTTTTAACTGAAAACCATACTTCGCATAAGCTTTTCTTATTTGCTGTGTCTCATTTTGGAAGAGCAGCCTTCCATCGCCTGAGTACGCTGAGGCCCACGGCGGTGCAGGAAGTTCATAAGGTCCTACAAACATTCTTGTATAATCCCAATGTAAATCTTCAAAATCCTGTTTTCTGCGGCTGTCATATGATTCCATCGCTTCAGCAGCCAGCATGCAGCCTTTTTGCAGCAAAGGATTTGAATCCTGAAATGGAAATTCTTTAAAAATCATGGATTCCTTTATTTCTAATAAGAGCTGTTCTGTCGGTTCAGAAAGAAATAATTGCCTGAGCAAATTATAATAATGTGTTCGAACCTCAATAAGTGACAGAACCTGCCTCATATCGATGGTTGTATTTGAAGAAGCCACTCTCCTCACCCCTAACGTTTTGTATGCTGTATTTGAACGGGCCCTTTGTTCACTTTAATCGTAATAGATAATTTCTTCTGTTTCTTTAGCCATGAACGAAAATTTACTCTAAGGCTTTTGTACAGGATGACAAAGAAAATGTGGCAGAAAGGTGTCTGTGATTTAGCACCGCGGCTAAGCTTTTTCTTGGGACATAAAAAAAAGAAACCGTGGGATTTCACGGTTTCTTAGATTAAGAAATAGCGTTTCTTTTTTTTCGGTGCAATCAAGCGGATGGAGGGATAAGTGAAAGAGGAATCAAACAAGCCAGGGAGGTCCTTCTTCCACTGCTTGTCAGGCAAGACAGGAAGAATATCTATATCCCCAACCATTAGCGCTGAGGTGGTGCACGCTTCTGTACACGCCGGGAGTTTCCCCCGATCAAACCTTTCGTGACACAATTCACATTTTCGTGCTTTCGGACCAAGGGAACTGTCAACAATTTGAATAGCCCGGTATGGACAGGAATTTACACACTTTTCGCATCCATTGCATCTCGCTTCTTCAATCTTAACGACCCCGTCACGGCGCTTAATAAATGCTTGTTCAGGACACACTCTCATACACTCCGGATTGTCACAATGGTTGCATGACAAAGATAAATAATGAGTCGTTTGCGAGGGGTCCACTCTTCGAAAACTACTGGCAGTCCTCTCCCTGTTTTCATTGATACAAGCGGCTACACACGCATGGCAGGAGACACACCGGTCGGCTCTGAACAGGAAACCAATTTGTTTTATCATCTCCCTGTCTCCTCAAGTTTCACAATATAAGCTTGCGTATCAAAAAACTCAGAAGTCTCTCCAGATCCTTCTAAACAGGCCGGTTTATACCCGGAGAGTTCATTAACCGGGTGATCTCCCCCCTGCCTTAATACCAGCACATTTCCAGGTATGAGGCTATCAATTTTTACATGACGCTCTATTTCACTATGTTCGTTAAAAAGGAGTACCTTATCATTTGTTTGAAGGCCAAGTGAGGCCGCCAGGGATGAAGATATTTTCACTTCAGACACTTTCAGAAAATCCTGGATGGTAACACGTGGTTCAAACTGTGAATGGATGTGCAGCAGGGACTGCGGCGATAACACTTTGAACGGTCCTTTTGTATGGTTAATTGTTACCTTTTCACTTACATCATTTTTCCACTCCGTAAAAAATGTTTTTGAGGCATCCTTTTCTGAATAAAAAGTAACCCCGTCCGCCTGCTTCATTAATTGAGAGTTCTCATTAAGCACAGCTGGCCTTATCCGTAGCTCCTCCCAGGAGGAAATCGGGTATCGTCCCTTTGGAAGCGAAGCCACTTCTTTTGATAACCAGTCTCTCTCAGACAGGTCGGTCCGGAAGGATGACATCCCTGGACGTTTGCTGTTAATGACCATTGCAAGCTCCCTGGCAATCTGTAAATCACTTTTTACATTCCCTGCCGGTTTTATGGCAGGCTCATTAAGAGACAGCCAGTGATTCCAGTAGCTTACATGTAAGTCCCAATGCTCGAAGTGAGTCGTGACTGGAAGGACCAGGTCGGCAAGTTCTGCGGTTTTAGTTAAAAATAAATCACTTACAACTACCAGATCCATTTCTTTCATTAAATGTATCCATTCATTAACATTTTCATCCTGGCTTAAAGGATTTCTGGAAAACAGCCAGAGAAACTCTACTGGCGGATCTTGCAGGGTGGGCAGCTGATTAGAGAACTTCCGGAAATCTATGTTTCGGCAGGTTTCTGCATCGGTAATATGATCATTTACGAGCCTGTTTGGCATCTGGAACAATTCAGGATGGAAATAATAAACGTCCCTTTTGGACTTAAACATATATTCTGCCATTAGAGAGACAGCGTCTATCATTCTGACACTGGCCGAACTGCCATAATGGCGCTGAGCTCCATAACCAATCCAGGCAGCAGCGTTTTTACTGGACTTATATATGTCAGCGAGCTCTTTAACAGCTTCAAAGGCTACTCCGCATTTATTAAGCAGAAAATCCATTTCACATTGCAACAGCTCTTTTTTTAGCATGTCCCAGCCTCGAATTTTAAAGGCGTCTGTACTGTTCCGGATGAGTAATAGCTTTAAAACAGCAGCGGCAAGCCAAAGATCCTGGCCCGGACGTACCTGTATATAGATATCCGCCGTTTTAGCCGTTTCGGTAAAAAGAGGATCTATAACTACGAGAGGCGCCCCCTGATCCCTTGCTGTATGAATAAATTTCATCTGGTGGATATTTGTAACTGCCGGATTAGAGCCCCAAATGATAATGGCATCGGCAAAAGCCATATTTTCCGGGCGGGGTGAATATTCCGTCCCCCTCTGAAACCTGAGGGACTCCCTTCCTGTTCCTAAACACGGATTTCCTGCAGCTTTCGTATGAGCACCAAGACTATGAAAGAAACCTTCCATCGCATTATGGAGCAGACCAAGATTTCCTGAAAATTTATTGTAAGCAAGCGCCAGGTGAGTCTGGTGTTTATCATACAGCGAAATAATTTTGTCAGAGATGATGTTATAGGCTTCTTCCCAGGAAATTTCATTCCATTGCCCTGAGCCGCGCTTTTCCTGAAAGAGAGGAGTAAGTAACCTTTTTGAACTGTAAACGTATTCAGGATATGAGTACCCTTTAGCACACAGCTTCCCTTTGGAAAAACCGTGTAAAGGATCTCCTGCCACTTTAATCACTCTTCCATTTACTACCTTGGTCACCATACTGCACGTAGAGAAGCAGTTTCGAGGGCACACATTCCGTACAAATTGTGTTTTTTCATTCATTCGCCTCTACCTCCGCCCTGTCCGCAAACGATCTCTCATTTTTGCTAAAGACTCTATTTGGAACGCCATAGAGAATTTAATAATCACAGATAAATCGTTCAGGTCTATATCCAGCAGCTCTTCTATTTTCGTCAGCCGGTAACGTACAGAATTACGGTGCATATGCATCGCTTCTGAAGTCTTTTTTAAATCAAGATCATTTTTAATATACGCACGTAAAGCTTCTATTAAATCCGCTTCGGTCTTTTCATCATGCATAATTAATTCATCGAGCGTATCATGGTAGTATTCATATAGTTCCTGTGGGTCATGGGAGTAAAGCAGTTTCAGCAAACCAATGTCCTGGAAGAAAATAACCGTTTCTCCTATTTTACTGATGCCAATTTCCCTTGCGACTCTAGCTTCCTGATACGACCGGAAATAATCTTTCCCATAAGCATACGGGCGGCCAATTCCAACGTGAAACTCCCGGTCCCCACTAATTTTTTCAATGCTCTTTATTAGTAATGAAATAGAATCACGTATTTTCTTTTCATTTTCTTTTATTTTGCTAATATGTTTTACTGGATAAAATAATATAATCTCGTTTCTTTTTTTTAGCATCATTGGGTTTATCAGCTGTTTTATTAAGGTGGTTTCCCACTTCCGCATACAGCGTTCCAAAAGAACCTCGTCACCCGTGAGAGTGTCAAATTTTTGTAACTCAAAAGCAATAACCGTATGCGGTGCATTTAAACCCCAATTCCATGTTTCAGCCTGGGCTCGAATATTTCCCTCTTCTTTTAAATTTCCGTATAACAAATCATAGAGGAAAGCTTCTTTAAAACGCAGCCCTTGTTGTAATACTTCTTTTCTTTTGCGGTTTTCAGCCTGAATAGCAGTTGAGAAAAATACCAGCATTTTTTGAAAATCATCTCTATTAAAAGAAGGGCGCTCAAAAATTTCATCGTTCACATACAGAAAACCTGCTCTTTCTAAATTGTCAGATACAAGCTCAAATCTGCGGGCAGTCCACTCTTCATTTCTTAAACGGTCAAAAACAATAGAAGGATTACCATCCAGTACATCAATATATTCGAGCCCTTTGTAACTCTTATTTTCATCTGCAAAGGCAAGTGTCTGGAAAATATCGTCAGTTAATACAGCCTGAACCTTGTAGGACGTACATATTGTTTGCAGCATGCCTGAATAACTCTTGCCAGCAGCCAAGTCATTCATCATTTTAACTGGGATTGTGCTGTGTAAATCTAACTTCTGATTACGATCCACCCTTATCACCCCCATACAGTCTAATACTATTGTCTCATAATTTATAAGTCTTCAGTTCGGGCTAATTCGACAAATAGATGAAAACTAGTTTAGTTAAGATATAATTATATGAATTTTTTCTTATCTGATATTTAGAATACCTTTGTATCCACAGCAGGAATGATAAAATAGCATCAGCTCTAATCGAGTAGGAGGAGGGTTCGACCCTCCGTCCTCTCACACCACCGTACGTACGGTTCTCGTATACGGCGGTTCAATGAGTTGAGTGATGCTTT
>NZ_FOGT01000015.1 GCF_900111295.1 Salipaludibacillus aurantiacus
ACCCTTCACACCTCCACTCAACTATTAAATTATATTTAGTTACAGTTTACATCGAAGAGGAATTTGGTGTCCAAATGATTAAGGGGGCTTAAGAGCATTACCGCTTAATTGTGGCACTTGCCACTTATTTGATGCACTTCACCACTTATTTGAGGCATTCCCGACTTTATTTGATACACTCCACCACTTATTTGCCGCACTACCCAAAATAGTTTTGCACTCACGCAAGGCCAGCGATCCGCACAGCACAAAAAAACAGCCCCGAAAGGCCGCTTTTTCTTCTTACACTTTGGTGTCGATACTGCCGCCGAGATGGGGTGGCATCGCATGTTCCATCCGCTGCAACTCTGCGGAGTCTATCAGCTTTTCGAGTGCTTGTCCTTGCTGCCCAGCCTGATCCATCGATTTTTGCATCATCGAAAGAGAGGCCTGCTGGTTCACTCCCGCCTGGCTAAGGGCAATGGAGAGTGAAGGAATTTCCATCGGATCACCTCCTTTATACAAAATTAAGAGAACAGCGTTATACACATCGTTGCATTCATTTACCGGCGAGAGAACGATGTATCTATCATATCGACTTAAATCTCCCGGATTTAATAGACTGTCCCCCAAAACTGCATCCTCCTGCATATAATTATCACTTAAATACAAATGTAAATATATTTATGCACCTCATATCAAGCCTTCCATTTCCGTTCCAGCTAACCGTCTTTTCATTAAAACTTTCCTTTTTCTCAATAACTGTAGACGATACTCTCCAATAAACACCAAATCTATAAATCCTATTATTTTTATACAACACTATTGATTTTTATTCATATACTTGGTATATTTATAACCGTTCTATTTTATTTATACTTTGGAGGTTGCTTTTAATGGCTAACGATTATAATACACAAACGGTGACAAAATCAGATGAATATTCCTTATCTTTAATGAAATTTTTATTGCCTTCCTTATTCGGGATTCTAATGTTTCTTGTTCCGGTTCCGTTTAACGGAAGCATTACCATCGGCGTCGGGATTTTAGCAGAAACGATCCAGTCGACTTTCGCTGACATCATTCCTTTGTTTATGACGGGTGTGATTATACTGTCGGCAGCCGGCGCATTAATCACGAAAACAGTGAAGCCGGCCTGGATCACGAATAATGAAGCGATGCGAAACCTTTTTGATATCTCAGCGTTCTGGCTCCTTGTCCGAGTCATTGGTTCGGTTTTCGCGCTCATGGTTGTGCTCGAGGCTGGCCCGGAAATGATCATTGCGCCATTCACAGGAGGAACTGTCCTGTTTGAACTGGTTCCTGTATTGATGGCATGGTTTTTATTTGCCGCCTTATTCATGCCGTTTTTGCTGTCATTCGGTTTAATGGATTTTATCGGCACGCTTTTACGTAAATTTATGCAGCCTGTATTCAAACTGCCTGGCCGTTCGGCGGTTGACGCGAGTGCGTCCTGGATGGGCGCCGGGCCTGTCGGTGTGTTAATTACCACCCAGCAGTTCGAACAAGGGTATTATACAAAGCGTGAATCATCGGTTATTTCAACGAACTTTTCGATTGCTTCAATCGCCTTCAGCCTTGTTATTATCAGCTTCATCGGCCTTGAAGCGTATTTCGTACCGTTTTACCTGACAGTAACACTTGCTGTCTTTGTGGCAGCAGTCATCATGCCGCGCATTCCGCCGCTGTCCCTTAAGAAGGATGACTATCATGAACCTGTCGGGAAACAGATCACTGAAGCTGCTCCTAAAGATGAGTCGACGCTCTCATTCGGCCTGAAGGTTGCAGTGGAAAAAGCGAACAGCGTGAAGAGCCTTGGAAGTGTCATGCAAAAAGGCGCCACTAACGTCCTCGATATGTGGCTTGGCCTCATACCGGTCGTGATGACACTTGGAACGATTGCTTTAATACTCGCGGAATTCACCCCGCTCTTTGTGTGGCTGTCCATGCCAATTGTTCCTCTGCTTCAGCTGCTGCAGCTTCCGGAAGCACAGGCGGCAGCTCCTGCGATGGTCGTCGGGTTTGCGGACATGTTCCTGCCTGCAGTCATTGGAAACGGCATTGAAAGTGAATTGACACGGTTCGTTATTGCGGGCGTCTCAATCAGCCAGCTCGTCTATATGTCCGAAATTGGTGTGTTAATTATGCGGTCAAAAATTCCGCTCAGTTTCTGGGAACTTGCCGTGATTTTTATCCAGCGTACAATTATCACCCTGCCAATTATTGCCGGGATTGCCCACCTTATTTTTTAATTGTTGAACGGCACTGAGACTGTTATGCTATGGCAGTAGCAATTATTTTTCGTGAAAAAACAGGAGGCTTTATTCATGGCTATAAATGCAGAAGAATCGTTGAAAAAGCGGATGAGTGACCGGCTGGCGCCAAGCATGGCTAAAGACCATCCGAACCTTCCTGTGATTAAGGAAGAAGGCTGTTATTACTACGGCGCTGACGGAAAAACATACCTGGATTTTACGTCAGGCATTGCCGTGACCAATACCGGGCACCGCCATCCAAAAATTGTGGAAGCCATTAAGAACGGGGCAGATTTATTAACCCACGGTCCTTCCGGTGTTATTATGTACGACTCGATTTTAACGCTGGCGGATAAGCTGGCAGAGGTGATGCCGGGAGAAATCGACTGCTTTTTCTTTGGAAACAGCGGGACAGAAGCCATTGAGGGCGCATTAAAACTGGCCAAGTTCGTCACGGAACGAACCGCAGTAGTGTCCTTTACAGGCGGCTTCCACGGCCGGACGTTCGGCGCGATGGGAGTCAGCACCTCTAAGAGCAAGTACAGGAAACATATGCAGCCCAACATGAACGCGTTTCAGCTCCCTTACGCTGATCCTGAGCTGACGGAGGAAGAAAATATAGACAACCTGGACAAGCACCTTGATAACCTTTTCGCCCATCAAGTGACCCCTGAAGAAGTTGCCTGCATGATCGTCGAACCGATTTTGGGAGAAGGAGGCTATATCGTGCCGCCTGCAGCGTGGCTCAAAAGAATCCGCGAGCACTGTTACAAGCATAACATTCTTCTGATTTTTGACGAGGTCCAGACAGGGTTTGGACGGACCGGCCACTGGTTCGCGTCACAAGCTTTTGATGTAACGCCTGATATTCTCGCAGCAGCAAAGGGAATTGCTTCAGGCATGCCGCTCGGAGTCACTGCGGCTTCAAAAGAACTCATGCAGAAATGGCCGCTCGGCGCCCACGCGACAACTTTTGGCGGAAATCCGATTGCCTGTGAAGCCGGCATTGCCACGATCGAGGTGTTAACGGAAGAGAACTTGCTGGAAAACGCACAGGAAATGGGCGATTACGCTGTTTCCCGTCTGGAAAAAATGAAAGAAGACCATCCGACCTTAGGGACGATCCGGGGAATAGGGTTAATGATCGGCATTGAAATCATTAATCCCGAAACAGGAGAAGCCGACGGCGGCGGCCTTATGGAAGTCCTTGATCTCGCCCTTGAGGAAGGCGTCCTCTTTTACTTCTGCGGCAACAAGACGGAGGTTATGCGCATGATCCCACCGCTTATTGTTACAAAAGAGCAGATAGATGAAGGGTTGGAAAAGCTGGATAAGGCGCTTAACAGGTTTGAGAATTCATAACAAAAAGAGGTTGAGGAGCCGTTCCTCAACCTCTTTTTTGCTTACTTTTTATTCCTCTTAATTCCTTTAATGAGCTCTTAGGTACTTAAATTGTACTTAAAAGATTTGGTTTCAGGCTCAAAAATCTCTTCTAAAAAGTCTTTCGAGATTTTTAAATATATACATCCACATGGATGCGACTTAATGACATATAATTCCCTCCATTCGTGATGCAATTTCAATCCACGCATCCACATGGGATGCGACACGGGAAACGATCTCAGAGCGTGTTAGCTTTAATATATTTCAATCCACGCATCCACATGGGATGCGACGTTTATTGAGATAGTACACCTTTTCCGTGTCTCTATTTCAATCCACGCATCCACATGGGATGCGACCCCATCTTTTCACGGATGGAATCGACCATATCTTGATTTCAATCCACGCATCCACATGGGATGCGACTTGGGTGTGAGTAAGGACACTTTTTATAAATGGAAATTTCAATCCACGCATCCACATGGGATGCGACACAGGAGTTGCAAGCGCCGTACTTGTCCGATACAATTTCAATCCACGCATCCACATGGGATGCGACAAAAACTTGTACGTGAGGGTAAATGGCATGGTGATTTCAATCCACGCATCCACATGGGATGCGACTGAAACTAAATTCCATATAAATGACAACGATGCGATTTCAATCCACGCATCCACATGGGATGCGACTTGCTGTACTGGTTAAACTCTAGCCCGCCTTTGAGGTCATTTCAATCCACGCATCCACATGGGATGCGACATAACGATAAGACAGGCGAGCAGAGTATTAAAAAGGTCATTTCAATCCACGCATCCACATGGGATGCGACGTCTGCTTGCGGTTCTTTGACTCCTGGTGTTCCTATTTCAATCCACGCATCCACATGGGATGCGACTCACAGCCTCAGAAGCGTTCTTGTCTCAACAGATTTCAATCCACGCATCCACATGGGATGCGACGCCAATCTTTTCCAAGGGGATTGGGAAGGATTGTGGATTTCAATCCACGCATCCACATGGGATGCGACTTGCCGGTATTCAAACACATTTCGCATGTTATCATTTCAATCCACGCATCCACATGGGATGCGACTCGGGTATATCCTTTTCTTCTCCGAAAAAATAGATTTCAATCCACGCATCCACATGGGATGCGACTCGCCCACGATATTAAATGTATACGGGGTGTTATCATTTCAATCCACGCATCCACATGGGATGCGACAAACGATGGATAAGGTAATGGGAGTCAGTCAAACGATTTCAATCCACGCATCCACATGGGATGCGACCAGACAACCGGCGTGTGATCGGCTGGACGGTCATATTTCAATCCACGCATCCACATGGGATGCGACCCCTTCGTGCTTAGTCACCCACACGATGACAGGATTTCAATCCACGCATCCACATGGGATGCGACCTACTCATTCTACAACCACCAAAACCACAGTTATATTTCAATCCACGCATCCACATGGGATGCGACGTCCTACACTTCGCCCTTGCTGATACGTCACCTTAATTTCAATCCACGCATCCACATGGGATGCGACTCGGTTTCATTAGCTTTAGTTACTTGTAGATTTTATTTCAATCCACGCATCCACATGGGATGCGACGGACTTCAATCAGGTGTAGATGTAAATACATTAACATTTCAATCCACGCATCCACATGGGATGCGACCATCGGTAGAATGTCAATATGGGGGTGACTTCATATTTCAATCCACGCATCCACATGGGATGCGACGCTGAGTGGAAGTTATGCGAGAGTCATAGGCGGATTTCAATCCACGCATCCACATGGGATGCGACGATATAACTAACATAATCGTGTCCATGTTTTCACGGCGGATTTCAATCCACGCATCCACATGGGATGCGACGTTCCAGTGCCTAAAAGAGCGACAAAGCCGAAAATATTTCAATCCACGCATCCACATGGGATGCGACCAATACTAGGGAGTAATCTATCATCTTGTAACTATTTCAATCCACGCATCCACATGGGATGCGACAATTCCAATTTATGTTCACCCCCTCTTTATAAGGATTTCAATCCACGCATCCACATGGGATGCGACCGACTTCTTACCTGACTACAGATACAACACCGAATTTCAATCCACGCATCCACATGGGATGCGACTGCGAAATAAGAGTCTAAAGAACCACAACTAAGGTAGTTTTCTTCCTCTAAATGCGCTTAGTTATATAAAAACATATTTTTCCTTTAGAAAGACTCGGGATTTTAAGAGCAAATTTAAGTGCGAACCTACCTGAAAACAGATGTGCACTTTGTATTCGCACTAAAATATTAACGGGTCTTCAAGGTCTAATGATTCTTTTATCCCAATATGCTCAACTTTGGACTTATAATTATTACCTAACCTGTAAAATCTCAAACTGTCTTCATTTTCATCAATGATTTCACATAACTCAATTTTAAGCATAGTGAATTGAGTTGAATCAATCACGCATTCAAAAACAGAGTTCTGAACCCTTTGACCATATTTTTGACATACTTTAGCTACTTTTCGCAGTCTTCTTTCACCCGCGCAGCTCATGGTGCTAACATCATAAGTGATTAGCACAAGCAATTTATACACCTACTTCCATAAGAAAGGTGGATATTGATCAATATCTCCACGTAAGTATCTGGCTAACAATAATGCCTGAACATGAGGCATTAATCCCCACTCAATTTTTTCTCCAAGAAAAGGATGCGTAATCTTATCTTTTTTACGGTTTTGCCAAGCTTTCAAAAACTCTTTTCTGGAATTATCCGTGAATAAAACAGCTCCATTTTCCTTTTTATAAAAATCTTTTTCACTCATTACTTTTTTATTGATAAGTGACAAAACAAACCTGTCGGCGTATACACCTCTCAGTTCTTCCATTATATCCAATGCTAAAGAAGCTCGCCCCGGTCTGTCCCGGTGTAAAAAACCTACATAAGAATCTAATCCAGCTCCCTCCAACGCCGAAGCTGTATCATTCGCTAACAGTGAATAAGCAAAAGAAAGCATGGCGTTAACGGGGTCCATAGGAGGTCGGCGTGTTCTTTTAAGAAAGCTGAAAACGTCTTTTTGATGCAATATCATCTCATTAAATACTCCGTTGTAAGAAACAGCTCCCTGCCCTTCCAACCCTCTTAAAGCTTCTAGGTTTTCACATTTTTTAACCTCATTCATAATTAAGCTTAGATGTTTGGACACTTCTTTAAATTTTGGTACATTTATCCGAAGAGGATAATCTCTTGTTACTCTTTCCAAGATCCATTTAGTGTTGTATAGTTTTCCAAGTATAAAATTCCTCGCAATTTTGGCGGACTCTTTTTCACTTTCAGATAGACGGTACTGGCTTTTACGTAAAACGACATTTCCTCTGCTTTCTCCAATAACCTTAGCTAAAAAGCGCCCAGACATTGTAAAAAATGTTAGGGAGATATTATTCTTAGCACAATACCCCATTAACGCAGGACTCGCTCCTGTATAACCGAAAGTTACGATCGACTCCAAATTATGAAGGGGAAGCCGGCCCAGTTTTTCTTCATCTTTTAACAACACAACATTTTCACCGTTTAGTGATAAATAAACGTCCGGCTGAGTCACAAATAACGTATTTAAAAGTTTTTTCATTCTGAAAGTTTCCTTTCAATATACGTTTGTACAGATTGTTTTTTCATCAATTCCGGAAGGCAAACTTGCTGCAAAGAACAACTATTACAAAAAGCCCCTGTTTTAACTCTAGGTGTATGTCTTTTCCTATAGTAATGGTGCATTTCTTTTATAGTCCTTTTTACCAAATCCTTTTCTTTTTCCGTAAATTCAATGGCTAATCGGTGTTTTGTTTCCCCATAATACACATAACCTCTATTAACGGAACAGACTAGCATCTCTTCTAAACACATAGCTTGAGCAGTCAGTTGTAAAATATCTTCTTCACCACGTTTAGGTTTACCTCTTTTATATTCAACTGGAACAGGTATGAAAGTACCTTCATATCCTTGAATAGGTACTCCCTGACTATCTTCAATAAATTCAACAACATCACACAGTCCTGTTATACCAAGGTCCCTCGACTGGATAGGTAAACCACGCACAATCACTTTTTCCTTGCGGCGTTCTTTAATCAGTGGCTGATCAGCTTTTTTGTGCAAATATTGTCCTTCAATTGTTTTGACGTTTTCCTCCCATTGCTGTTCAATATGAATAAGAGCCCATTGCCGTTTACAAAACTTGAAGTGCTGAATTCCCGACAACATCAGATAATTTTCTTCATTCTTATAGACCATTTAATTCTTCCAATTTTAGTCCTTCCAACTCTTTGATATTAACTGTATAATCATCGAATGTTCTAGGTTCCGATACTGTACTGCTAACTTCTAAAGCTCGGTGAACTTTAGCCGCTGAATATTGCCCTAATTTTGAATTATGTTCCCACCAGAGTACTTTATGAATTTCCATACTTCCTTCGGGTCTTGCTGAAGAAGCATCATTTTCAAAAAGTGTAACAAGCGCTTCCTTGATTTTATTAGAATCAGAAATGGTAAAACCTGTCTTTTCAGCAAGCTGGGTATTAATGCTACCGTGAAATACGTACACACCGAAGTCCACCCTATGTTTCATCCCCATCGTGTCCGAGCCCCGTTCTTTTCCTGGTTCTGAGTTGACGCTTTTCGTAATCTGCATACTTGTTAAATCGATGGGATCTACGCTAGTGGCAGTATGGATTGAGACAGGACCACGTACCCCTACAGAAACGCCAGTCCCAGTACCCGAACCTTTATATGCAAATACTTGGCCAAATCCCCGAACATCGATCCACTCCTTACAAGCTATTTCTGCAAATTCTTCCGCTTGACTGTCTTTCGATTTTAATATATCAGCCAGTTCTTTCACCGACTCTGCTCTTTCTTTTAAACTTTTAAAAGAGTCTACACGTTTGTCATTTGACTGCACAAAAACATATTCTCCCATATCCTGTAAACGGTTACGAATCTTACGCTTAATAGCCACATCTGAAATTTCCCCATGTCCGTCATAGTTTTGCCTTGGACGATTTCCATTTAACGGATCTCCATTAGGATTCGCCTTAGTAACAGACATAACAACTGAAAAATCGATTTTATGATCAAGTACACTCATTTTTATTCCTCCTCGTGGGTTGTAGGTTGTTTATCTCTTTTCTGAAACAAATCGTGACGCTGACTGTAGAATCCCAGCAAATATTTTTCAGATAATGGCTTGTTATTAAAATCTTCGATAGCGATTCGAGAAGCTACGTCGTCGATTAAGCTAGATAAATATCCTGCCTTTGGCCCTAGTCGTGCCTGATAAGGCTGCAGACTCGACTGAATAGTTTTCCAGGTTCGTGCAGGGTGTCTTGAGAAAGAGTTCATATACCTGATTGCATTAGTTGCCCGGTTCTCCTCATTTCCCAAAGCCCTTCGTTCAAGAACATCAGCTATAGCTAGTAGTCTTCCAAACAAGTAATCTCGATTTGTTTCCTCCTGAGCTAATCTCACATCATATCCCTCCTTATGATTGAATAAAGAACACGCTATACTTAAGGTTTTTTCCCACTCCCACTTATCCATTGCTAATGGATTTGAAGCCCGGTAAAACGCGCTTTTCACAATATCTGCCGGTATTTTTCGTCCATCTATTATTGAAGGTAACATTCGCTCCATTAAACCTTTAACAATTTTCTCATTGGCTCGGGGACCATAGGCCGCAAACGCAATATCCCTCGTAGCAGGCGCTCCAAAAAATGGCTTCTTAAGATACGTGTGCCGCCAAAAACAAGAAGAATGCCAGCTTTTAATACGGTTCAAATAAATCTCTTTATTAAGGTACCTGTAATAGAGAACCGCCAGTCTTCCGGTCGTCGCAGAATCCAGGACAATAATATTAATATCATTCGAGTTGGATATATCATGTTTGTAACCATCTATCGCTTTGGATAATTCTTTAGCAAACTGCTCATTTGTAAATCCTTCCGGAGTGGTTTCACCCGTTCCAAACAAATTCAGGCTATCTTCATGAGGGTCAGGCGGATGATTCTGCCCTTTTTCCCACACTAGAAAAACTCTCTGATCTATCACTTTTGCCTGTTTATGAATAAGCCATTTCAAGGCATTATGCGCTTTTTGTGAGACCTCATAGCTGATCGTGGCCGCCTCACGGCTTTCTTTAAACCTCCCCCGGAATGTGAATCCAGTTTTATCATTTGCCGAAATCAATTTCGCTTTATCACCAGAATGCCGAATTTTATTTGCATGCATAGTTGTAGCAGGAGCTTCTTTACCTGTCACAAAGCAATAATCAACTGCCCCTAGCTGGTCTTTATAAAAATTTTTAAAAGAATCATATACGTTTTTATCATTCCAAATTTTCGTCAAGAGCTTCTCTTGAGAGAAAACATTGAAACGAATGAAGGCGCTCTCCTGACCGCCTGCAGCTATTGAAAATATTGCTGGTTTAGGACCATGCAAGTCTTCATACTTTTTATGCCATTTGTTTATTAGATTACCTTCAGTATCCAAGTACAAAATATACTCTGCTGTCAGGTCTTTAATTAAACATCCTTTCAGTAAATAGTGATATATACTAATCACTTTCTCAGTAGCAAAAGGTGACTGTGCCCATTTTTCAAGTTGCTTAATATAGGCTTGGTATTGTTCTCTTTTTTTAGCTTGTCCTCCATAATGGACAAAATCACCAGCGGTATAACTGAGTTTATCATGCAGAGGGTATGGAGCCACCTTAGAGCCTGCCCGATTAGCGGCATTCTCTGTTGCAGGGATTAAAGTACTGCTGTCGTTTTTTTCAACCACTGAAGCAGAATGAAATTCCCCTTTTTCTGTAATATTTACTTCAATGTGAGCGGTCTGAGTGGTGTGAGACACCGGCAGCAGTGTATATTCCTGCCCATTCTTTTTTTTATCAATAACACCAATTTTATCGGAATTGCATTCATAAGTTTCATATAAATGTAGGAGCCAGCTCATTTACTCTCCCCCTAACCTATCAAGCAACTCATCTGCAGCTTCCATATTTGAATCATCAAAATGTTTCTTATCCATTTTTTTCACTTGCCGTACATGTGTGCACTCTTCTGGTCTAATAAAAGTTATGACCCCATCTCGTATCACAGGGTTCCACAGTCTCACTTCCATGGCATCACGACCTGTTTCATCAGGGTAATTAATTCCGTGAACCATGGTCCCTAAAGCCAGCTCGCCATACTGATCATAAAAACTTTCTCCTTCTCCAAATTGACAGGGTTCTACATATCCTTGACACTCTCTAGTCCCAAGAAAAATATCTCTTCGCCCTCCAGCATTCAACGCCCGTTTCATAATATTATGGTGCTTGTGCTCATTACGATCATAAGCAAGATCTGGGCGGTATTCATTAAATTCAAAATGAGCCTTAACTTGATAACGAACATCACGTAGGTACGTATAATTCGCTAACGTATTTCCTCCACCATATTCTATAGGCCTGATACCTTTTGATTCCATCCGAATAGGATTTAAAATACGGATAGCATCCACTAAAATAAGGAGTGTCGGTTTCCAGTATATAGACTCTGTAATGCCTTTTAACGCCTGATAAGTTGGCACCTGATAACTGAGCTTCTCACCACCTAACTTTGTTAATGGATCCGTAAACAATGCATAGTCTCCAGTCACTTCAAATTCGATTGCATTCCTCATACTCACACCTCCAACCTTTTATTTAACCTTCTAAAACACATAGTTATCAAAGCCTGCTCCATCTTCTCGGATATCCAATCCGAATTCATCACTATAAAATCCTTCTTTTAAAGCAAGAACGGCTCCATCCAGAAAAGACACGAGTGCTCCTTGCTTTTCTAAATCCTGTTTCTGCTGACTGTATATATTAATGGAAAAGTGTTGAGCCTGTTTCATAAACTGGGAAAAGTGCTCAATCGTTTCGTAACCGTTCAAATCAGCAATATGTTCCTTTCCCTCCTCATAAGGCACAAGAACTGAAGTTGTAAGATTATCAATTACAGAAAAATGTTCTGCTGCCGTCCCGTAACTTGTAACTAAGTAAGTTTTAGGGGGATGGTTATATTTGCTATACAAACTTTTAACCCAGTCACTTTGAGTTCTATCCCAGAAAAGTAAATCGGTCATATTCTTTTCAACCCTGGGAACATAGTAATCCAGCTCTGATTCTAAATCTGTGTAGAATTCCTGAAAGTAACGAGTCATAGCTGGTGGTGAAAGAATCTCGTTCCCCCCTTCAGTTTTCATTTCTTTTAATAATTTCTTTGAAATCTCTTTTCCTTTTTGAATTTCTCTAAGTCTAGATAATTTTTCATCCCGATGATCAATTAAATAAACTTTTTTTATATCTTTTTTTCCATGTCTATTGCATCGTCCAGCTGCCTGGGCTATAGAGTCCAGACCTGCCAAGGAGCGGATGACACAATCAAAATCGACATCAACACCCGCTTCTATTAATTGAGTGGTCACACAAATAACCTGCTCATTGTTAGCGAGATATTTTCGGATTTCAGCTAATAACCTTTTTCGGTGTGAGGCGCACATGGATGTACTCAAATGATAGAGAGGCACTCCTGAATCACATTCATTTAATAACACATACAAATTTCTAACGGCCGATTTAGTATTTAAAATAACTAGAATACTATTTTCATCCTCTAGTTTAGTGCTAATAAATTGTTGCAACTCCTCATTAGTTACAGGTCCCTGACGAGATCGATCAATAATTTTTGTCCTTTCAAAGGACAAATTCACTTTGTTGATATCAGAGATCATGTCATTGTTACGGGGAACATCCAGTTTATAATCTACAAAGTCAAGTGCAGGCTGAGTCGCTGTGCAGAGCACAATACTTGATTTACATATTGATTTTAGAAAATTCAAAGCTTCATTAAAGAGGGAAACACACTTAACAGGTACTTTTTGTACCTCATCAAAAATAATGACAGCATCGCTCAACCTGTGGAGTCTTCTCACACTTCGGCTCTTTTTTTCATAAAACACATTTAAGAATTGAACCATGGTAGTGAAAATAATTGGTGAATCCCAATTGTCTTTAGCTAACCTTAGCTTTTCCTCTGGAGATATCATCCCGTCAAAACGCTCATTCTCTTCATAGTCCTCCTCAATCACATTACTGTGATGTTCGAGGATATGCTCATCATCTTGAAGTATTTTTCTGACCTCTTGAGCATTCTGTTCAATAATGGTAGTAAAAGGAACGATATAAAAGATACGTTTCTTTCCATATTTTTTCGCATGCTTTAACGCATAACGCAAACTGGCCAATGTTTTGCCACCCCCAGTGGGAATGGATAAGGTGTAAATATCTGAAGGCTTTTCAGCACAATCCTCACATTGGTCAGACATAGAAGCACGCAGTTTATTGATACGATTCCCAGCATCTGGATGCTCTTTAAACGCTTTTATTTTCATCATAAGTTTGTCATAATAGTTATCCATCAACTCTGCTGAATTAATAGGTTCATACTCTTGGTTTTCTTCAAAAAGACGGGTATTAGTTCTGTCAGCATCTATAAGAGAGCTAAATACAAATTTTGTTATAAAATGAAGATGCCTAGGGTAATCTTCTGGAGCATAATTTTTTAATAATATCTTTAATTCATCTTTAGCTGCAGTGACGTAATGGTCAAATGTATTTTCATCCATCACTTTTCTATAAAAATAGTCTTTAGTCTGTTTAAATTGTAGTAACTCCTTTTCCTTCACGCGTCTCAAATAAGGCGAGTCAAGGTCAGGAGTCAGAAAATCATGTAAATAAGAATGATGCGAGATAATAGCATTTCCCACAACTTCTGAAAGGACAGTATAAAAGGGGTCTGATTGTGTTGAGTGGTAAGAATTAAATAATATTTTTCCCCCAGCAGTTGAATGATCGACACTCCCCCGTTTAGGAGCATGCTCAGGATCATTAACAGCCTTTAAAATATAGTCTCTAAATTCCTCGGTCAATTTGCCTGCATCGTGAAGAAGAGCTGACAGTCCGCAAATATGCCCCATGCCCGAACTCTTACCGAATTTTTCTGCCAATGCCTTAGTTTCCAAAAGATGGTCTTCAACCGTCTGAATGCTGCCATCATTTTCACGAATGTGCGCTATGAACTCCATACGCCACCTCCACTTAGTCTCGACAAATTTCCTTTAATTTCTATTTTATCACGTAATAACTTCTTATTACCTATTTATTTGGAAATATTTTGTTAACTTTTGAAATTACTAAGTGTGAATAACAACTCTTATTATGGGAGTAATGATGACAAGGACTGTCAGGGAACTTACGTTTTCACTATTTTAATTAAAAAACACCGCAAACACGTTCTTTAGTTTGCGATGCTAATCTCAGTATGTTGCTGTGGTATTGGAAGCTATCAATCCCTGTAACTGTTCTGGAAATCTACCTTTACATAAGGTAGATTCTTATTCTACCGCAAAGCCGGGGGGGCTCAGCACCCCGTAATTCATAATGTCTTCTAGGTCCTCCACTTTCACTACTTCCGCTTCAATCCCAAGATTCTCAATAGCTTCCCGGGTTCTTGCTTCCAGCTTCTTGCATTTGGCACACCGCTTACTGAAATTTCAATTTTCATCATTATCCCTCCATATTAAAAGGGCAGGAAGGCAAGCAGTTCCGTCAACCCAATAACTACCACTATAAACTTCTGCCCGTTTAAATCCCATAATTTTCGAAACAATGATCAAATTAGGAAAACTCATCTGGCCCTGCCAGCAAAAGACCAAGGACAGACCCTTTAGCCATACTGAGATCAGGAAACTGTTCACAATCGGCCTTCTGTCAGTGTCGCAAAGAAATAAATAAACGCCCCAAAAATTTAGGCAAGAAAGGTTGACTGAACTGTACATTATTTAAATTTAAGCCACAATCAAAACCACCAGTTCCCACCGGTGGTTTTGATTTTTGATGAGCTCCTATATAGCCTTACCATCTATAGAACCTGAAAAGAGGAAAATTATTATCTCTTCACGGCATGTATGGTGGCTGAAACGACATCCTCCATTTGCAGGTCGCCCTCTTTCCAGGCTTCGAGCAAATCATCACTCGAGGTGGTTTTTGTAATTTGAACAGCGGAAAAGCCTGCATCCTTAAGCATCAGTTCAATCTTATCCATACGTTCTGCTCCAATGATACAATTACAAACCTGAGGATCTTTATAAGCACTTTCCGGCGCCTGACCACTGCCCCTGACGATATCAGAAATATTTATACGGCCACCCGGCTTTAAGACACGGTACACTTCTTTAAAAACTCTCTCTTTTTCAGGAGAAAGATTAATGACACAATTAGAGATAACGACATCGATAGTAGCATCGGCCACTGGCAAATTCTCTATTTCACCCAGTCTGAACGCCACATTCCCATACCCCTGCTTGCATGCGTTATGCCGGGATTTCTCAATCATTTCGTGAGTCATATCCACCCCGATAACTGCTCCTGATTCACCGACTTTCTTTCTTGCAAGAAACGCATCAAACCCGGCGCCGCTTCCAAGGTCGAGGACAGTTTCGCCTTCCTGAAGACCAGCAATGGCGGTTGGATTCCCGCAGCCGAGACCAAGGTTGGCTTCCTCCGCCCCCTTTAATTCGTCATCCCCGTAACCCATTGTTTTAGCAATCCCGCTTGCTTTCCCGTCATCAGAGCAGCACCCGTCACCCGCTCCTGCCGCAATACCGCCGTAACGCTCCCTGACCAGTTTCCGTTGAATGTCTGCTTTCATAAGTCATTCCTCCTCTTAATGATCGTTCACCAGAGAAGACGAAAGCAGTTTAAAAGGGTCGCAAAACTTCTTATGCACAGCACACATTTCTTTTCTCGTAACGGACCACGTTGCCGTACGCATCAAATTGAACATCACAGCAGTTCAGCAAGATCTCCTTCAGCTGCCTTCTGGCCCTTTGCACTCTCGTTTTTGATCCTGACAGTGTCAGATTCAATTCGGAAGAAATTTGGCGGTGTTTCCATTCCTCCCCCACATACAGCCAGAACGGCAGCTGGTACTTTTCATGAAGACCCCGTAATTCTCTAAGTAAGTAAGAGCCACAGTCTTCATTAAAATTAGTTTCCGCATGTTCCATATCGTTTATAGGAGTGTCCGGTACATTGACATCTGGAATTTCTACCGTTCTTTTCCGGTAAAAATCGATGATCGTACTCCTGACAATCTGGAATAACCACCCGCGCACGTGTGACACATCGGCCAGTTTATTCTGATTTCCAACTACCTTGATCCACATGTTCTGAAGGACATCCTCTGCATCAAACCGGTTTGTGACGCGTTTTAACACAAACTGCCTCAGTTCCTGATGATACTGCTCCACAATACGATCCAGTTTGCCTGCCATTATATGCACACCCCTTTATATAAACACTTTATTATATAATATACCATTTACTGCTCAGGAAACAAGAAAAAAGATGATCCGCTTTGAGATCATCTTTTTAAAGTAACGCTTAAGTTATTTTGCTGACAGATGTTTCTTAATATCTTTAACACTCAGTAACTTTCCTGTGGTGATAACTTCGCCGTCGACAGCAAAGCCGGGGGTGCTCAGCACACCATAATTCATAATCTCTTCCAGGTCCTCCACTTTCACCACTTCCGCTTCAATCCCAAGATCAGCGATGGCTTCCCGGGTTCTTGCTTCCAGCTTCTTGCATTTAGCACATCCGCTTCCTAAGATTTCAATTTTCATCATTATCCCTCCATCTATTATTTAAAAGATCAGCACGCCTGCAAGGAAGGCAAGCAGTGTCGTCAGCCCAATAACTAAACCAATATAAGCTCCTGCCCGTTTCAGTCCCATAATTTTTGAAACAACGATCATATTCGGCAAACTCATCGTCGGCCCTGCCAGCAGAAGGGCAAGGGCTGGCCCTTTGGCCATGCCGAGATCAAGGAAACTGTTCACAATCGGCACTTCAGTCAGTGTGGCAAAATACATAAACGCGCCGAAAATTGAGGCAAGGAAGGTGGCCTGAACCGTATTTTCGCCAGCGGCGGCCGACATAAATGTTTCAGGGATTAACACCGTAATGACACCGGCAATAAATATCCCGACGACAAACAGCGGAATAATTTTTTTAGCCAGATCAAAAGTCTCCAAACACCAGCTCCACAATTCATCTTTATCGAAAAACCATATAAGCTGGACGGCTAATATGACAAGAGCCCCTAAGGTCACAAATGGCATGTTCATGCCTGACAGCAACATGACGAGCAGGGTCACGAAGAACAGGCCGTTTTGCCACAAATTTCTCGGAGAAGTGTCTTTTATCTCGAACATTTTAGCATTTTTATCAGTGTGATTTTCGTCCTTTTGAAAAATAAGCTGCATAATAAAACCTATAATGATGGCTAATACAACCGCACTCACGACTCTGGCTACCCCGATGTCTGCACCAATAAAACTGAATGTAAAGGTGATCGCAAGCAGGTTAATCGCAGGGCCGGCAAAAAGAAACGTAATAGCAGGACCGATTCCTGCCCCTTTTTTCCAGATACTCGTAAACATCGGCAGCACCGAACACGAACAGACGGTGAGGATAATGCCTGAGACGGAAGCCATGGAATACGAGACTGATTTCTTAGCATTGGGACCGAAATATTTAAGCACGGCACCTTGCGACATAAACTGGGCGATCGCTCCTGAAATAAAGAACACAATTGTCAGCGTGATCGTTCGGGGAAGGGTGAAATATTCAATAAGAAACTGCCAGCCGGCATATAAAATATCCATCATGAGTCTCCCCCTCCTAAAAGAACGTCCAGGTTTTTAATAGAAGGGTTCAATTTATATATTGTGAACTTCCCCTCTCTCCGCGACTGAATGACCCCGCCTCGTTCCAGCAGTTTCAGATGGTGAGTCACCGTTGAATTCACACTGCCGAGTGCTTCAACCAGCTCGCACAGGCAGCATTCCCGGACAGCTAATAAGGAGACGATTTTTAGACGTGTCTCGTCCCCGAGCGCTTTAAACAACGCGGCTTTCGCCTCTATACCTTCATCTGTCTTAAGGTGAGGGAACTTTTCCTGCGCTTCGTTAAAGAGCGCTTTGCTTTCTTCTTTATTTAAAATAATCCATTCTTTCTTCGCCATATCTCTCACCTGCCTTTTCATTACCTATGTTCAATATATCACTAATCAAGTATTAAAACTACATTTCTAGTTTTATAGTTTTGACAGGTTTGTGACGAGTTTGGCGGGAGTTAAGATGTAGTTTCTGGTGGTGGAGAATGTGGATGAGGCGGGAGCAGACAGTGGAAAGAGTACCGTCTGGCTCGTTTTTTGTGGGAAGAAGCGGGACGGCCGGGGTGCGCATTATTTGAAATTTCAGCCATAAAAAAAAAAGACCCTGTAAAAACAGGGTCTTCTTGGTTATTACTTCTGTACGTTAGCAGCCTGTGGGCCACGTTGGCCTTGCTCGATGTCGAAGTTTACTGCTTGACCTTCATCAAGTGTTTTGAAACCTTCACCTTGAATTGCGGAAAAGTGAACAAAAACGTCGTCTTGTCCTTCAACTTCGATGAAACCGAAACCTTTTTCTGCGTTAAACCATTTTACTGTACCTTGAGTCATAACTTATTCCTCCTGCGTGGGAATTTCCCACATTGTATTACTAGTTGAGCCCTTCATTTAATCAATCCAGAGGAATTTAACTTGTAAAAGCAATCTCTTTCATTCTTATCCGAACCTCAATAAGCTTTCTATAGTATAACCCGTGTACCTTGAGAATGATACCCCTTTTCGAAAATTTATTATAATTTCTTTTTATGGAGGCGCGCTGAAGACTGGCATGGAGGGATAATTTTCATATAAAAAATTTTATTTTTCCTGCTGTTTATAACCACAACTTTTTAAAAATAGGGGCTAATCTTTTGTACATCGAATGGCCGGCAATCACAAGAAACTTAGCGGTAAAAAAGCCTGCAGGTCATATCTGCAGGCTTTGCTTATAGTTATTTTAAGGCATTGTACGCATCAACTAACCCGTGGCCGAAATACTCGTCATGCCCTTTTTTGCCAAGATCCTCGGCTGTTTGCTGTAAGTGAGTGATTGTTCTTGCCCTTGAAAACTGAGGATTCTCAGCTTTCACGAGCGCGGCTGCCGCTGCTACTTTAGGAGCGGCCATGCTTGTTCCCATCGCCCAGCCGTAAGACCCTCTGCTCACAGGAACCGTACTGTAAGCGCGGGATTCAGAAACGAGTAAACTCTGGTCATTTTCAGGATTAGGCCAGTTCGGACCATAGTCGCCGCCCGGAGCAGCCAAATTGACGTTCGACGACCCATAGTTGGAATAATAAGCGAGCGTATCTCGATCAGTAGTAGACGACACGCTGACTACCCCAGGGATGTCTGTGAATGTATCAAAAAGCGGGCCGTAAACTTTGCCTTCGCCTTTTTCAGTGTGAACAGCTTTTCCTAAATCCATGCCATTGTTACCGTTGGCGCCAACGATAATCATCCCTTCCTGATGGGCGTACTGGACCGCTCTTTTTGAAGAGAGGTGGAGTAGCCGCTGGGCTTCATTTGTGATCGTTGAATACGTGCCAAGGCTTAAGTTCGCTACATCCACGCCGTCATCCGCTGCCGTAGTAATAGCATCAAGGATGCCTGCCCAGTTCATCCGCCCCTGGTCATTGGTTACACGGTAAGAAGCGAGACCAAGCTCCGGCCCTACTCCTAACACTCTGCCATTAGCGGCAATCGAGCCTGCCACATGCGTGCCGTGCATGCCGGAATCTTTGTAAGCATCCTCTTCTTCAGCACCCGGGAAGAAAGCTTTGCCATACAGAAGGTTATCTTCAAGATCCGGGTGAGTGAAGTCCACGCCGGTATCAATGACACCGACAACGACGGAATGGTCACCTTTAGTAATGTCCCATGCTTTCCCATTACCAGTCACGCGCTTAATGTCCCACTGATACTCTTCAAATAAATCTGCTTCAATCGTCTCTTCATTTATAGATAACTCTCCATCTGCCTCAAGCACATAGTCATTTGTAAAAATGTCAATGTTCTCAGCCACGAGGCTCACATCTTCCATTTCCTCCGCCTCATCCAGGAAACTTTCCGGAGCGGCTACGTGAACCAGGCCAACTTTAGAGGCTTCCTGTAAAATGTCGGCCCCTCCTGCTTCCATTTCAGCTGACGTCTCCTCATTAATCGTATTCGATTTAAAAAGAACTAAATATTCTTTGTCTTCTTCTTCCTGACCCAAAGCTATCGTACCAAAACTGGTCACAGTTAAAGCAGTAACAAGAGTCAAACTTAACAGTTGTTTTTTCATTTGAACCTCCATATAATATGTAATTTTAATGCAGTGGACTACCACAACCCTCCTTTTCTAATTTTTGTAAATTATTAATTTTAAAATATCACATATAATGGCAGAATTGTTTGAAAAAAGTAAATACAGTCGTGTTTTGAGAAAAAAGAACTAGATAAAGTAAGTGAAGACTTGAGTTCCTTGCGAATAGGACAGCAAATAGAGACTAACATTTTTCGGAACACTAAATTGATTAAACTATACAGGACCTTCGGCATATAAACGGCCTCCCGTTTTTAGTTCAGTTCAAAAAAAAGAGTTACCTTTAGAGGCAACTCTTCCTGTTTATTCTATTATTACTAAGTGAGATACGGTTGAAAAGCTTTCTTAAGATCATCATTTAACTTCCTAAACTGGGGAATAAGTGTGGAATCAAGAACTTCTTCTACTTTTTCGTATTTTTCTGCTTCCAGGCCTGTGACCACAGCATTAACACCCTTTTGCACATTAGTAAAATATCCTTGAACCTCTTCTGCCTCGGCCATATCCATTTCAGCAAGCACAGGAGTAACAGATCGTTCCACAGACTCGTATGAGACAAGAATGTCATCAAGCATCTGCATCGCTTCCGGTCTCTTCCCCTCACTAAGCAAGGTCTTTGTATGTATTAATCCATTAACTACAGTCTCCGATAACTGAAGAGACTGTTTCATAATTTCAAGATGTCTTTCCAATTGAGTCACTACTTTCTATATAAATTATTGCAAAATATCACTGAAGAAGCGGAAATAGCAATTCCAGACAAGAGCGAGCGGCTCAATCTAATTAAGACAGAACCTGGCGTAAAGCTCTTAAGTTGTCTCATCACACGCCACCCCTATGGTTTAGCCCCCCTCCTTTTTTCTCTTATTGACATTAAACTGCCTGGCTGAAATTTTTTCCTGAAAAAATACTATAAACTTAACTCCCTGTCATTGTCAAATAATCCCTGTAAATATATTGGGATCAATATAACTGGAGAAACCAAAAACGGACGAAATTATTTTGCTGTGGCTCAATTAGAAATCAGGTAATAGAAACAACATTAATTAAGAAGCAAACAGGACAAATCCTTATTCACAAGTTTGGCCTATGAATTTTAAGGAACAAAATAAAGAACCAGTATAATTTTAATCAGGATACAATGTCAGGCTTAAACACCGTTTCCATCTCTTCTTTTAATTTCTTCACGTTCGGGAGGAGGGTAAACTGGATGACTTCCTGGACTGTCCCAAAATTCTCTTCCTCCAGCAGTGTCACCACTTGTCCCATGTTTTTACGGACATCGTCTAAATGGCCTTCTACCTGACCTTCTTTTTCCAGCGCTATTAAAACCGGGCGAACGGAATTTTCAATCGATGCATAACCAGATATCACATCGGTTAACAGCTGGGTCGCCTCTAAATACTTCCCCTCACTCAGCTGCTTTTGGATATGCGATAAACCTTCCACCATTGTTTCCGTCAGCTGTAAACTATGTTTCATAACCTCTGTGTACTTTTCCATACGATCACTGCTTTCTATGTAAGTATTTAGAAATCTATTCTTTAACTGCCATTTTACATGAGTCACTCTCATTCAGGTAGTTCTAAGGACTTTGTTTTAAACCTATGCTTTTAAAGTTCGGTTTAAATTTATGACATTAACTAATATTATTGTACTACAACTTAGGATATGAATATATTTTTTCCTTACAAATACTACGTACCTAAAAATGCTTTTACTTTTTTAATTTGATGCGTCTATTTCCCCGAAACTTCTGCTGTTTTTCCCTCCATTCAGTCTGATCCGTATAAAAGAAGAGTTAAAAAAACTCAAGTATTTTCATTTTTTTCCGATATTAGTAAGAGAAAGTTTTTGTCGAATGAGCAGGGGAAATAAGGCCCCTGATTTCATATGGCAAAAAGAAGAGTCTAAAGTCCCGATCCTTTAGAGGGGGATTCTAACCAATGTTTAAAAGTTCACCTTAAATAATTTCATTTAGGCTCCAGGTTTCTAGTTATACACTTGAGCACGACAGGGGGGAGTTATGGGTTACAAAGGAAGAATAATAAGTGTTCTTACATGTTTATTAATTGGGGTCGTCACTATCATAGTAGATTTCCACATATACGGCTACATACCTGATCTGGCATTTTTATATAGACTGATTTTATTTATTCCATTTTGGTGGATAGGAAAACAATTTGATAAAGTGACCTTTGATAAACATACAGCTACTCAAAAAATTGATGCGTTACAACAGCAGGCAAGCTGTGATAAGGAAGATGAGCAGTTAAACTTTGTCGTTTACTATGATTCTTTAACGAATCTGCCGAACAAAAAACTTTTAACTAACACATTGAAAAAGAAAGTTTTGAAAGCGGGCAATCGGTTTAGTCTATTGTTTATAGATCTTGACGGCTTCAAAAAAATTAATGATCAGTTAGGGTATTTATATGGCGACAAGTTATTGATAAAAGTAGCGACCTTATTGAAGTCTGCTTTTGAGTCAGAGAATGTTTTCCGTTTCAGCGGTGACGAGTTTATTATTATAGTAAATGACAGAGGCCAGCTTTATTTAACTTTAAGCGATTTGTTAGGTTCTTTCTCAGAACCTTTTAAATTAGATGATAAAGAGGTTTACATTACCCCAAGTATTGGTGTAAGTCTTTATCCGGAGCACGGGAAAAATTCAGAGGACTTAATCAAACATGCAGATGCCGCTATGCAATATGCAAAGGAAAAAGGGAAAAATACGTGGAAATACTATTCCTATTCCCTTGAAGAGAAAAACAAATACTACTACTCAATGGAACATGACTTACGAAAAGCAGTTTCTTATGCTTATACCGACTTTTCAATGCTGTACCAGCCGCAAGTAGACATTAAGACAGGAGAACTGGCTGGGCTTGAAGCACTTATTCGTTGGCACCACCCGCAAAGAGGAATGATTTCACCGGCTGAGTTTATTCCGGTTGCTGAAAAAACAGGACTCATCCTCCCTCTCGGAGAATGGATATTAAAAGAAGTATGCAATCAAATCATAACGTGGAAAACAGCGGACGACACTTCCCTTCCGAAAATTGCTGTGAATGTGTCTGTCATTCAATGGCAGTCCTCGGACTTCATTGATCGGGTTAAACGGATCATTAATGAAACAGGTGTGTCACCGGAGTATTTAGAGTTTGAAATTACCGAAGGATTTATGGAAGACCGGACAAACGTTTCAAACAAACTGAATGAACTGAGAAAAATCGGGATCCAGGTGGCCATTGATGATTTTGGGACAGGCTATTCCTCTCTTAGTCATCTGAAGCAATTCCCAATTAACGTTTTAAAAATTGATAAATCCTTTATCTTACAAAATGAAACAGCCATTATAGAAAGCATTTGTGATATTGCAGAACACCTAAAAATAAATGTGATAGCAGAAGGAATTGAAACCCAAGGGCAGCTCGCTTTTTTACAAAGCATCAATTGCACATATGGCCAAGGGTTTTACTTTGAACGTCCAATCAAAGCTGGTGAATTTGAAGAAAAATATTTAAGAAGGCAGCCTGAAATAATACAGTGATACTATTCCGGTGAATAAGAGGGACGTCATTGAGGTTTCTTGTAGATTTCTTTAGAGAAGGGCTGGAGCTGTATCTCCAGTTCTTCAGATTGCAGCGAAGCCCACACTTTTTGTAATGTGTGGGCTTTGATTTTTGATATGTGCCAGGCGCTTCAACACATCAAGTAGTTGAGTATAGCTTAGTTGTGGAGGGTATTTAATGAAGGAGATGTATTTCAGCGAAAAATTAGTTTTCACGCTTGTCACCCATAAAATAAAGCGCAACTGTTCCAGGACCCGTATGGGCACCAATAACAGTCCCCACACTGTTTATTCTTACGGACTCGTTAAGGTGAGGGAATTTTTCTTCTATTAAATCCGCCACTTTTCGTGCATCATCATAGCACGCCGAATGCGATATAAAACACTTCCCTGAGTAATCGGTACCATCCTTCGCATGAACTTCCATCATACGAACAATTTCATTGATCACCTTCTTTTTACCTCTAACCTTCTTGCGTGGAGTCAACTTCCCATCCTCGCTCATGTTTAACAAAGGATTTATATGTAGTAAACTTCCGACCATTGCAGACGTTGGGGAAATTCGGCCACCTCGTTTATAATGTGTCAGATCTGTAGAAAAAAACCAATGGTGTACATGAAGCTTATTATTCTCAACCCAATTGTGCAACTCTTCTATTGTTTCCCCTTGGTCTCTCAGATCAGCAGCCATATCAACAAGCATTCCGTAACCTGATGAAGCCGCCAATGAGTCTGCTATCAAAATTTTTCGCTCCGGGTACTCAGATAAAAGCTCTTCTTTTGCAATATTAGCAGATTGAAACGTTCCTGAAAGTCCTGAAGAAAAAGAAATATGCAGGATATCCTTCCCTTCCTCTAAATAAGGTTCAAAGAATTCGATAAACTGACTGACATTAACTTGCGACGTAGTAGGCATGGCCCCTTCAGAGATTCTTCGATAATAGTCATCAAAAGATATGCTTTGACCTAGATCATCAGGATACTCAGTCCCATCTATACTGTAGTGAAAACAGACATATGGTATTTTCCTATTTTGGAAATACTCATCCGGCATATCTGCAGTAGAACAACACGTTAGTACAAAACCCGACAAATTCACCACTCCTTCATCATTTATAATAGATTATCCATCTTAAATCATACATTAATAATTACTATTATAATATAGAAGGTGGAATAAATATGTAAAATTAATCTTGGTAGAGGGCACTTTCTTGCAATAATAGCTACTTTAAATACTTGCCCTTTTTTCAATTGATGTGTTTCCAAAAACAATTCAAATAGCCTCTACTCCTAAATGGAAGTAGCGGCTTCGTTACTTGTTTCTTGAACCTCCTGTGCTCACAGAACAAACGTACGTTTAAATTCACAATATATGGATAAAGATTTATTTAGTACTGGTTAGGTTTAGTGGGCCATTAGCTAAGCTATGTGGATATTCATAATTACTTTCTGACTAATTCCCCTTCACCTATTATGGAATAGCCATTTTGACCATTGCTTTGTACTGCCCCTCTTCCTTCTAGCCTGATATGTTGGTCTGTATAAAAAATAAATTGACTTCTATTTTTTTCTGTTAATCTAAAGTCTTTATATGTTACCCTTTCAGCACTCCAATAGCCTGTATACTCTGGCGTATTATCAAATAGCTCAACGTCTTGACAATCAAATTTGATTTTCTTTCCATTTTTGTCATGGTATTCTATCTTGACCACATTGTATTTAACCACTTAATCAATCCCTTTCCTATTAAAGTAAAGAGACCCCAGCCTAAGCTAGAGTCTTTCTTGTATTGTATAATAAAATTATCCAAGTAATTGTAGTACTGATTGTGGTTGTTGGTTGGCTTGAGCTAACATAGACTGAGAAGCTTGAGAAAGAATATTTGCTCGAGTCATTTCCATCATCTCAGCTGCCATGTCAACGTCACGGATACGTGATTCCGCAGCAGACAGGTTCTCAGAAGCGTTGTTCAGGTTAGAGATTGTGTGCTCTAAACGGTTTTGGTTTGCACCAAGCATTGAACGCTCAGCAGAAACCGTTTCAATAGCTTCATTGATAGTAGTGATAGCAGCATCTGCTGCAGCTTGAGAAGAGATATCTATTCCTAGAACACCTTCGTCACCTTCTGCGAGTTTGGAAGTAGCAAGTGTTAACTCTCCTTCAGTCGTGTAGTATCCTGCTACATCAGCATTAATAGCTGGATCGTCTCCGGCTGCTCCAACAACTTCAGCTCCAGCTGCGAAAAAATTAGATGTAACTTCTGTTCCCTCTGCGTCATTGAATGTAATAGTATCTCCATTTGTGCCTGCCACGAAATTAGTACCTACAGCTAGTGCATCAGAACTCATGTCACTAATGCTAAGTGTGATATTTTGTTCAGAATTTGCACCGATATGAAATTTACCTTCAAAATCTCCACCTAAAAGATTTTGAGTGTTAAACTCAGTTGTATCAGCAATTCGCGTGATTTCTTGAGAAAGCTGATCTACTTCTTTTTGAAGCTCTTCACGGTCTACTTCAACATTTGTATCGTTAGCAGACTGAACTGCAAGTTCACGCATACGTTGAAGAATGCTATGAGTCTCGTCAAGTGCACCTTCTGCAGTTTGGATTAAAGAAATACCATCTTGCGCGTTACGGCTAGCTTGATCTAAACCATTGATTTGTGCACGCATTTTTTCAGAGATTGCAAGACCTGCTGCATCATCACCTGCACGGTTAATACGCATACCAGAAGATAACTTCTCCATTGAGTTTTGCATAGCATTTTGGTTAATACCCATTTGACGGTGGGTGTTTAACGCTGGGATATTGTTGTTAATAATCATAATAAAATTCCTCCTTGAATTTACTTCCTGTCACGTCCTTGTGAGCGGAAGGTTGATCTATTTAGTGAACAGGCAAGCGTCGGCCGCCGCTGTCCTGGTCACTGTTACATTTCTATTATCGGATCTTTCATTTAAATGTTTAGGATTATTCAGAAATAAATTCACTAAATTGAACTTTCATCTCAGACTTTCTACCCAGCCGTTCCGGATGGCCTGGACGGTTGCCTGCGTGCGGTCGTTGACTTGCATTTTTTTGAGAATGCCGCTGATCGTCGCGCTCACTGTTGAGGGTGAGAAATACAGCTCGACAGCAATCTCGTTCGTCGTTTTTCCTTCTAACAGCCCCTGCAAAACGTTTAGTTCGTTTTCTTTTAACAGGCATCCGGCGAGCTCTCTCTTAAGCTCAAATTTCTTAATTGGTGTTTTCCTTGATTTTTTCTGGTCGATCTCAAATGCCAGGTTTTTATGTAACGAAGGTTCAAGCACAGGCAGATTAGAATAAATGGTTTCCAGGATTAGATGAGTATTTTCTTCAAGAAAGGTAATCGAAAATAAGCCATCAAAAGGAAACGACAAGTAAGGAAGACACTTATGGCAAGCTTCCCCTGCCTTAATAAGATAAATTTTGCATCCGGTCTTTTCTCTCATATCTGTTAATCTCTCAAATTCACCATCTTCTTTTCCATTAATCAGATAGAAAACAACGTCATTCGACTCAGTATTAACAGGCAGCTCCCTGATTTGTAACACACTGGTCCCATTGTTAACTCGTGAGAAAAGGCGTGTGAAATTAGTTTCAGATACCCCTCCAGTATCGACAATTACCAACTTCCCAACTAATCCTTTATTCTTAATCATCTGTACATCACCTGATTCTTTAGAATTTAATATATAGTAAATATTAACAAATTAAGTGTGAATCTACAATATCACTTATGTGTCGACAATTTTTGCATAAATGAGAAAACGTTTACTTAAACCGATAAAATGGTGCTCTATTCTATTTAATTGTAATTAATTCCCATTAAATGAGTCTAATATGACCTCAAAATTAGAGGGATTAGTACTAGGTGTTTTTCCAGGTAATTTGCTGAGTGAGAAAGAATTAGCAGTTAGTACGAAGAGAGTGCGAAGTTGAGTGAGAGTTGGTATAGTCGGCAGAACAATAATAATAGATAAGCAGCGTGCGAGTCTGCTTATCTATTATTACCTTAAAGCATCTACCCAGCCTTTACGGATGATCTGGACCATCGCATCGGTGCGGTCGTTAGCCCCGAGTTTTTTAAGCAGGTGGCTGATCACCGTACTGACGGTTGACGGCGCCAAAAACATGAGTTCGGCTATTTTCCGGTTATTATGGCCATCAAGTATGTGCTGCAGGACTTTCTTTTCGTTTTCAGTTAATATGTATTGAACATCTTCAACACGCAGTTTAAGCCGTTTGATCGGCCGGTCCTTTAATTTTTTATGCTGGATCAGGGTGACGAGGTCACAATGAAGCTTCTGTTCAAGAAAGATCCCGAACTCGTCAAGAGAATTAAGAACGCGGCGCCCGTTTTCCAGGAAAAATGGTAAGGAAACGATACCATTTAAGTCCTGCATAAAATAAGGAAAAAGGGACTTAGTCGGCTGTGCTGCTGTCATAATAAGTGAGTATGTATTGGTTTCCTTTAATTCTTCAAGTCTGTCTTCGATGAAGCGGAGGGTCTCGACTCTGTAATCTTCTATTAAAAAGAAGATGTACTGTACCTGTTTCAGCTCATCGGGATTACCCTTATCGATGATGACCTCTTTATCACCGGCGATCGATGAAAGTTTTCCCACGGTTTCTTCCGACAGGCACTGATCAAAATCGATAAAGAGGACCTTTTCGGTAGTAACTGTATCTTTGGAAGAATACAATGAGTGCATAGGTTGATCCCCTTTCATTAATGTCTACTCTTAACAATACCTATTAAAAACTTTTACGACAAGATTCGATTGTCTGATCATATATGCGACTTTTGTTGTTCAATTTTGAGAATAGCGATAAAATATTCCTCTATAAGGAAGATGTGACAATAAAAGATCTAGTTAATTGTAAAAATAAAAGTCAAAAAGTCTCACTGATAACAGCAGAATCTGCTAATCAATGAGACTTTTATATAATGTTACTTTTTTATCGAATTTGTGAATTGTTTTAAAATGTCGACAGACGCCCCGGCGGCCGCTTCGTTTTCTTCCTTGATGGCGAGATACACTTCTTTCCGGTGAATGTCGATATGCCTCGGGGCGTCGATCCCGAGTTTAATCTGATCCCCTTCCACCCCGATCACTGTGATCTCAATATCGTCCCCTATTTTGATCGATTCATTGAGTTTTCGTGTCAGCACAAGCATCGGCTATCCCTCCTTCTTTCCGGAGGCCGCAGGCTGTTTTAACGAATGCTTCGTCTCGTACCCGGAGTCGTTCATCACAATCTGCTTTCCTTTTTTGCGGGCGGTATTAATCACTATTGGGCCCCTTAAGTTTGCCGTTGACTCCTCGATCGTTTCCTTAAGGGTCAGCACCGTGAACAAAGCGACGTCCTGTTCGTTGGTGATATCCAGTGTTTCCAGCAGCTGGTTGGACAGTTTCACTTCATAGTCCGGGAAAAACGAGAAAGGCGTCATGACGGCGAAAGCGAGCCCCGGTGTCACCGTTGACTGGAGAATATAAAACGGGCCTGGTTCGTCACTGAATGGAAGCAGAATAAACGCTTTCTCTTCTTCAAAACTTGGCAGGCCCTGGTCGAATTGGATAATATTATCCGGATTGATCTCTGTTGGTCCTGAATATTTCGTCTCGATTATCAAACTGATCACTCCATTTTCATTCTTTGTTTTATTGTATCGAAAATTGGCGACGCTGTGGGGCGGAATTGGAAATTGTTTCTTTTTAAAGGGAGGAGAGGCTGACTTTTCCAGGAAATATTTTAAGCATCCCCCATCGTTGAATGGCGGATGCTTATAGCTGTCGGTTGACTGATCCTCCCGTCACGGAGAACTGGATATTGTTTTTCTGCTGGAGGTACACCTCAGTTTCCCAGCGGGGGATGCTGATGTCCGGCTTATTAGGGGTGATACGGATATCAGGGTCGGCCCAGTCGGATTGGATGGACAGATCGGACGGCTGGTATTTAAATGTGACTTTCCCCATATGTTCAGGAACAACGCCATAATTATAGTCTTTCGGAGGGCGTTCCCCGTTTTGTTTAGCAATGGAAGCGAGAGCGTTCGTTCCGTGCTCAATCTTTTTCAGCTGTTCGCCTTCACGGGTGACTTTGGCGACGTACTGGCGTACCTTTTGCTGCGACTGGGCTCCGTATTCTTTCACCCGGCGAAGCGGGCCTTTCAGATCGGCGTCGGCAAAGGCTTCTGACTGATCGATAAACAGTCTGGAAGCTGTTGTGCTGATGTGCAGAGTGCCTGAAAGGTCCTGGTTAATATGCAGGTCGGCGTTCGGCTGCTGAATCGACATGGGAGGACGCTGCTGCCGGATACCTGTCTGGGCCTGTACGGACGAGATGTGAAGACGGGGGAATTCCATGAGCATGCCTCCTTGATGACTCAGCTTCGCCGTGATTTTTCCAAAAAAGTTATCTTAAGAAGTCCATCAGGGTCGGCTGGATGATCCGGCCGCTTGAGGAGAGTGCGGCGCGGTGGACGTTCTCCTGCATCATGAGTCCGGTGATGACTTTCTCGATGTCGGCGTCTTCGTTGTCGGAGAGGATGCGTTTGGCGATGACTTCCTGCTCCTGGATTCTGTCGTCGATCATTTCGATGCGGTTTACGCGGGCGCCGAGTTCGGCGCGTTCGTCGACGGAGTTGTTGATGTGGGTGTCGATCGTGTTGAGCATGCCGGAAAGGTCAGCGGCTGTTGTGTTCGGATCTTCGAGCATGTCTTCGAGTGCCTGAATATCGTTAAACAGGTCTTGTGAGAAGACGTTTTGCGGGCGGATATTCACAGGGATTTTGACGCCTTTCAGCAGCTCGATCTCCACGTTTTCTGTATTGGTTGAGAATTCACCGGCTTCGAGGTTGACTGGTTTGCTGGTGGTGTTCGTGCTGTTAAAAATGTATTTATTGTTCGCCTGTGTGTTGGCCAGCGATTCGAGGTGTTCTTTAAGCTGGCGGACTTCGTTGGCTATATTGGCGCGCTGGCCTGCTTCATAGGTGTCGTTTGACGCCTGGACGGTCAGTTCGCGCAGGCGGTGGAGCGTGTTTGTTGTTTTATCGAGCGCTGAATCGGCGGTGTCCATCCAGTTGTACACTTCGGAAAGGTTGCGTTTAAACTGGGATGTTTCGGCTGCCTGGGTACGGTAGCGCATGCCGTTCATGGCGATCACCGGGTCTTCAGAGGCCCGGGATATTTTTTTGCCGGTGGACAGCTGGTCCTGGTATTTTTTCAGCTGCTGGTAGCTGTTGCTCAAATGGTTGAGCGAGCTGTTGGCAATCATGGATTGTGTAACGCGCATGTTCGTTCACCTGCTTTTAGTTAGTTTTGCGGCTGGCCGGCCGGGTTTAGAGGCCGCCTGATTGCTTGCCGGGATGACGGGAATTTAAAGTCTTCCTGGAAAAGGGCGGATTTTAATAGAAGGAAGAGGAATCCACCCATCCCCCCCTCCCCGGGAAAGAGCGTTTCTTAAGCTTTTATGGTCAGGCTCGTTTATTACCGGCCGACGACGCCCATACCGTTAATAATCCGGTCAAGCATTTCATCAATCGCGGTCAGGTTTCGGGCCGCTGCGTTGTAGGCGTGCTGGAACTGAATCATATTAGTCATTTCTTCATCAAGAGAGACGCTGCTTACCGATTTGCGGTTCTCGTCGACTGAATTTTTCAAAGAAGCAGTGTTACGCTCCATCCGTCCCGCTTCGTTCGTGTCAACGGCCATCTGGCCAATGATGCCCTGATAGAAGCTTTGAACGTTGGTCGTGTTCTCTCCGAAGCTGAGGCGGGCGTCTTTCACATCTGCAAGGGCAAGAGCGTTTGAGCCGTCCCCGGCGAATGCTTCAGCACGGGGTTCAAAGTTGCCGTCTCCGTCACGTTTCCCGGCGCCAGAAGCCGCGATGTTGTCGAGACTTGCCATAACGTCGTCTGACACTTTAAGAAACTTGGCGGCCTGGGTCGGCGGTGTGTCGTTCAAATCCTGGGAATAGGCAAAAAAGTCGAACCCTGTTTTAGTAAAAGCTGAGTCAGGATCGTTTGCTGCTTCAATCTCGGACAGGCTCCAGCCTGATTGATGGACCTCATTAAATTCAGCGGCGAACGCGGCGGCCATTGTATCAAGCTGCTGCATCATGTGCGGGAAATCGCCTCTTTGGCTGTCCTCTTCCATGTAGCCGTGGGTCTCGATGACAGCTTTTAACGCGCCTGACGTAAAGGTATTGAACTGGCCTTCCGTTTCAAAACTGATTGGATCGTAGTTATCGAATGTGACGCCTGTGACAAGTCCGGTGTCATCATCTGTATTCACAGTCATGGCACTCCTGGTGAGGTTTTCCCCGTTGACAAGCTTCACGGATTCCCCGCCTTGAGTGACGCGCTGGCCTTTACTGTCCAGCAGGTGAACGGTATATTTTCCATCGGCCATGTCTTTTGCCTGGCCGCCGCTCGGCACACGCTCGACTTCGATGTTGACGAACTGGGACAGCTCGTCAATCAGCTGGTCGCGCTTGTCGTAAAGGTCGTTCGGCAGCATGCCGTGCGGTTCCACGGAAGCGATTTGTCCATTCAGGTCGTTAATCTGCCTCGTGAGCGAGTCGATCTGGTTGTTCTGGACGGTCAGCTGTTCTTTATAGTCACGCTGAATGGCTTCAAGCGAGTTGTAAGTGTAATTGAACGTTTCGGCGACAGCGATCCCCCGCTGCCTGACGACTGAACGGGCGCCTGAATCTTCCGGGTTGACGGACAGATCCTGGAGCGACTCCCAGAAGCGGTCGAGCGTATTGGCAATTCCGTCCTCAGTCGGTTCATTCATAATGTCTTCCATTTTTTGAAGGGCGGTGTGTCGGGTGTCCCAGTAGCCGTTCTTCGTGTTCTGGGCGCGGTACTGCATATCGAGAAATGATTCACGGACCCGCTGAATTTCGCCGGGTTTCACGCCTGTTCCGATTTGGCCGGGAATGCCGGGCTTGTTAAACGCCGGGTTTGGGAACGCTTCAGTCTGTGTGAAGTTGACGCGCTGGCGCGAATAGCCCTTTGTGTTGGCGTTGGCGATATTATGGCCTGTTGTATGTAAAGCTGCCTGCTGCGTGCTCAGCGCGCGCCGGCTTGTTTCTAGTCCGTGAAACGTTGAAAGCATGGTCGTCTCTCCTTTGTTATGTATATTGCATTAAGATAGGGGCGGAGCTTTGTTAGCGATGCTCCAGGTGATAATTCGGGTGTTGCTGGTGCCGGGTAATGCTTATGCTGGGTGAGGCTCATTTTGGGCAGTGCTCATGGCTGGTTTCGGGTGCATCACCGGAGAGCATGAACGGATGACGCCTGGCCCTCCCCCTCCTGTCTGAAAAGCTGGTTAAAGCCAAGGCTGACGGTTGTCTTTTTAGACAGCCAGCCTTGATGGCGCTAAGCTTTTGAATCAAACAGGGAGCGTCCGCCCGGGCCGAAATCTTCGCCGTCATCGTTGCTGCCATCGCCGCCGTAGCCGGCAAACTGATTCTGCGGGCTCATGGCATCCAGCGAAAGATTCACAAACCTCAACGAATCTTCAAGCAGCTGCTCGTTCAGCTCATTTTGGTCCTTGAGCTTGTGGATTTCAGTCATAAGACGCTGCTGCCAATATTGCAGATCTTCTCTTTCTTTTTCCGGAAAAAGAGGGATCAGCTTGTCCATCGTGATGTCTTCTTTAATGATCCCTTTTTGTTCGAGCCATTCCTGAACGAGGCGCTGGCGCGTGTTTTCCAGCTTTCGCAGCTGCTGGATGAGAGGCGATTCTTCCTTCATCACTTGTTCAAGCCCTGGCATATCCCCTTTTTTAATGACTTCTTCTTTTCTTGCCGCCTGTTCATTGAACCGTTCATGGACGACGGTCATGGCCTGAAAAATTTGTATAAGCTGCTCCACCACGCTGTTCACCTCGCTTGAATATTAGTTGGCTGCCGTATGCCGGCTGATTGGTATTGGCTGTTGATTGTTTCTTATTAAATGTTGATGGTTTGGCCTTGTATGTTGGTGGTACGGGTTGTTAAAAATTGTTTTTGGTTATTGGTATCTTCGGCGGGGCTTTGTTATTTGTTCCAGAACTCGTAGAATTTTTTTGCCACCGCTTTATGGTTAATTTCGTATGTTCCTTTTTCGATCTGGGCTTTCACTTCGTCAACGCGCTGCTGGCGCTGGGCGGAAACATCAGTCGACTTCGCCATTTCCTTCGCCTCAGAAGAGATCTCCACCTGATCCGAACGCGTGGTTTTATCGTTATGTTTCTGCTGCGTCTCCTGCAGCTTGCGGTATGCCTGGATCGAATGCATCGGATTAATCTTCATCTTATAGCACCTCCCGGGATTCACAGTGTTACTCTGCTCATTCCCTTTTCTCTCAATTATATCGGTTATACAGCGAAAACCTTTAGCATCATGGCCGTTTTTTTACTGGGAATAAATGGCGGGTCTGTCCCCCCATTTATTCCCAGAGATGGCCCGCGGTTTTCTTAACGGTTCCGTCTCACCCTGTCATCTAAGGTCGTATAAATTCCGGCTCTGGGATTCTCCCGGTTTTTCATCCGTTGTTCAAAAGCTTTCTGCCGGTCCTTTGTTCGTATTCCTTTGTTAATCTCATCGGTACAGGTACTGCAAAGACGATTTTGACGAATTTGCACTCCGCATTTTTCACAAGGGTAGCCCAGGTTAGGGAATTGAGCCAGCTGGAGGCGCCCCTCCCGGATAAACTGATAAACTAATGCTTTTTCTACATCCGTCGCTTCGGTCACTTCATCCATTGTGGCCTGTCTGTTCTCGCGTTTGCGGATAAATTTATAAACCCGCTCAAACTTTTCCTCGACTTGCTGGGCACACGCGTCACAAGTCGGCCGTAGGGCTTTCGCAAAGACTTTCCCGCAGTTTGGGCAATTTGCTAATTCGGCCATAGCCGCCCCTCCTTAACGTTTCGCTTAATGTCTACCCCTTATATCGGCAGACCCTGGAGGAAGTTAAGGTTCCCTTTTTATCTTCCCTGTCGCCCTGGCGACTGTGACGGTGAAAACGTGAGAGGCCCCCTCTGTATAAAAAACTTCCGCAGCTGCTCTTAATGTGGCGCCTGTTGTATAAATATCATCCACAATCAGCACCCGTTTGTCTTGCCAGTCAGTTTGCCGGGCGGCAGATGAGAGGCTGAATGCCCCCTTCAGGGCAGCAATCCTTCCAGAGCGGTCCCTCTTGCTTTGTTTGTCTGAAGAGCTTGTCCTCTCAAGAACGTGTTGAACCGGAAAACTCTCGGCCAGAAGTTCTGCCTGATTGAATCCGCGTTCCCATAACCTTTCTTCTTGTAGAGGAATGACTGTTACCGTATCAATCTTTCCCAGGGACCGTGTGAGTTTTTTAAGCTTTCCGGAAAATAATTCGGAGAGTTTGGCGTCCCCTCTGTATTTATAGCGGGCGATCACTTCCTGGAGGTGAGCATTATACACATAAAGGGCCCGGTGCTGAAGCGGATGGTCAGCCCAAATGCCAGTGTCTTTCCATCTCTTACAGTCCAGACAGAGAACGTCCGGATGTTTCACAAACATGTTCGGGAGCCTTACCGAAGGATCAACAAATCCAATTTCTGGGGGGGCTGACCCCTTGGGGTCAGACCCCCCAGTTTTTTTCACAGAGGGGCGGCCGCACATGCTGCAGCCGATAGTGGTGATGCTTTCCAGTTTATTTTGGCACGGAGGGCAGAGGAGCTGATTTTCTGTTAAACCGAAAGCCCAGCGCCAGCTGATCTCTTCATGAAACGGGGTATCGCAATAAAGGCAGCGGTTGGTATGGGATAATCCTTCTCTCATATCCTGTCGGTTCAACTTAGCGCTCCTCCTTCTCTGTTCATAGCCTGAATGTGTCTGACTGCCGCGACCATCGCCTTCGTTTTACCGTAATGAAAATAAATGACGTCACCGTCCGGTTCGTCAGGGCTTCTTCCTGCCCTGCCGGCAATTTGGACGAGCGCCGATTCGGTGAAGATGCCGTCTTCCGCTCCTAGAACGCCGACTTGTACGCCTTTTACGGTGACCCCGCGCTCTAAAATAGTGGTTGTAACAAGGACCCTGATCGCCCCCTGCCTGAACTTGCTGACTTTTTCGCTCCGCCCCGGATCAGCCGAATGAACGGAATCTATCTTCGTCTCATTCAGGATTGCGGTAAGGCTTTGGACGATCGTGTCCATCACATCAATTCGCGGCACAAATAAAAAGATCTTTTTTCCGTTTGCTGTATGCTGCCGAAGCCACTGAATAACCGGATACGGAAGCCTCTTTTTAGCCAGACTTTTTTTCCAGTTTCCCGCCCACTTCATTTTTGGCACAGGGAGATCATAGCCGTGAAAACGTCTTGGCACTTTCACATGGCTGAGCGCGCCCCTTTCTGCCAGACGTTTCAGATCGCTTAGCGGAGTGGCAGTCAAGTAAACGGTGAGGCTTTCTTCTGCCCGGGCATTTTTCACAGCAAAACGGAGCTTCTCATCGTATGTATATGGGAACGCATCGACCTCATCTATGATTACGACAGGGAAGTGCCGATGAAAGCGGAGCACCTGGTGGGTGGTTGCTATGACCAAATCGGCGCTTACATATCTGTTGGCGGCATCGACCTCTCCGTGAAACGCTTTAACCGCGGAGTTTGGAAAAGCTTTTTCCAGCCGCGGCAGCAGTTCCCGAACGACATCTGTTCTTGGTGTCGCAATCAACACAGGGGTTCCGAGGTTTAATGCCTGATAAATAGCCGGGAACAGCATTTCCGTTTTACCTGCTCCGCAGACGGCCCAGATTAGAAATTCGGTCCGGCCGGAGATGTTTTTGACCTTCTCCGTCAGTTTCCGTGACGCTCTATCCTGTGCTTGGGATAACTGGCCATCCCAGCCTAACCGGTGACCTTTTTCTTTTTTGCGAAAAGTGCCATGCCAGGTTAACAACGGCGAACATTGGGTGACCCGCCCCATCATCAGGCAGGCCCGGCAGTAGAGGCACGCTTCAAGGCATCTCCCGCAAGTTACTTCGCCAAACAGAAACGGATCCGCGTTTCCACAGCGCTGACAAGCCGGACGCGGTTTCGTGTGGATGCCGGCTTCGTACCGTATGTAACCGGCGTGCACGTGTTCGTGGATATTTTCCAGGGAACAACCTCCGGTCCCAAGCACTTCATCAATTAATAAGCGTCTGCCTGTCAGCATATCGGCTAATGTTTCGTTCAGAATAAAATGGGGGCTCGGTTCAGGAAAATATAATTGATCTTGTGGGATGTCGCTTAATCGGGTGAGGAGAGCTGATTCAAGATGCGATTGAAGTGAATGAAAGGGTTCTTGCGGAAGCTGGGAACCTATTGCTCTTTTGAATGGCCGGATAAGGGGTTCAGGAATGAGCCACCGGCGATTCAGGTTTACAGGTAAATCAGAATGTGACGGGAAAAGCGGTAACAGAGAAGAGGGCTTCTCAAAAAGGGCAGGAAGAGGAAAATCATAAAAACGCATGAGGTGCGCCTCCTTTATATTTATTTGTATGGTTTGGAGCGGGAGGAAAAGCTTATAAAATGAAGAATCACGCTGAGGCATTATTTCGGGTAAAAACATAGGGAAAGCAAGGGACATGGCATGGCGGTAAGTGGCAGCCTGCCCGACCCTTGAATCCCCGGGCACACACTGCCAAACCGTGTCAGTTGGGGTCAGCCCCCCCATTTGACCCCCCATTTACTTCCATATTAGGTGAGGTGGGATTTGACCCAGCCGATGCCGAGGCTGCCTTCGCCGAGGTGGGTGCCGATGACAGGTCCGAAGTAGCTGATGTAAACGGTGGAGTTCGGGTACTTTTCGCGCAGGTCTGCCGCTATTTTTTCGGCTTTTTCCGGCCGGTTGGCGTGGATGACTGCGATGTCGAGCGGGGTTCCGTCCTGGGCGTCTTCATGAAGCAATTTGCAGATCTTGGCCAGTGCTTTCTTCTCTGTGCGCACTTTCTCGTACGGCACGATTACTTTGTTTTCAAAATGAAGCACCGGTTTAATCTGCAGGAGACTTCCGACTACAAGCTGCGCGCCGTTCAGGCGGCCCCCCCGGTGGAGGTGATTTAAATCGTCTGCCATAAAGTAGGCTCTCGTCGATTTTTTCAAGTCGTATAAATGATCTAAAATCTTCCTCGCATTCTCACCTTCGTTAGCCATCTTTGCCGCATGAAGTGCGTAAAATCCCTGGATCAGACAGCTGATTTCTGAATCGAAAACATGCACGTCGACGTCCCCTGTCATGTTCCCTGCAGCGACCGCGGTCTGATGGGTCCCGCTGATCCCGCTTGAAAGGGTAACGACAATAATTTCATCGTGAGTGTCCGCGAGCTTCTGGAAGGTTTCTTCAAATAAACCGATAGACGGCTGGGAAGTGGTCGGGAGTTCCTCTGTTTCTTTCATTTTTTTATAAAAATCATTAGTGGTAATTTCCCACTCTTCTTTATATGTTTCGTTGCCGAAAGCAACATTAAGAGGGACCATTGTGATCTGATGCTGTTCCCGCAAGTCTTTTGGTATGTATGCCGTGCTGTCCGTGACAATGGCAGTTTTACTCATAATGAACGCTCACTTCTTCCGTATGTATTTAGGTGTTTTTACAAAGGGTATGCGTCCTGCCTTAAAACAGAGCGCCGGGCCAAGCCGAAGCCCGCACTTACTCTCTGCACCTATCAATAACCTTATAATACCAACTGACGAGCTGGCCTGTCCACACAGTAAAAAAAAAGATGCACCTGCAAAACGTGCAGATGCATATCATCAACTTGTTGAAAAAACCTTCTTAATTCACTTTTACCCAGCCATTTTTAATCGCTTCAACCACAGCCTGCGTCCGGTCGTTCATGCTCATTTTCTGCAGGATATTACTTACGTGGTTTTTAACCGTCTTTTCACTGATATAGAGCGCTTCGCCGATCGCCCGGTTGCTCTTTCCGTCTGTCATCAGCTGGAGCACTTCACATTCACGACGTGTCAGAAGGTGAAGCGGGCGGCGGTATTCCACTTCGCGGAAGCCGATTTCCGTTTCCGTGCCAGTGTCACTGGCCAGGCGGCGGTACTCATTAATTAAATTGTGTGTGACTTTCGGGTGAATATACGCTCCGCCGTCACCGACGACTTTCACCGCTTCAATCAATGCTTCTGTGTCCATTTCTTTCAGGAGGTAGCCTGAGGCTCCTGTTTTTAGTACATGAGTGACATACGTTTCGTCATCATGGATGGAAAGAATGAGGACTTTAACGTCCGGGAACGTTTCAACGAGCGTTTTCGTCGCTTCCATTCCGTTCACATTCGGCATATTAATGTCCATGAGGACGACGTCTGGACGGTTTTGGCGCACAAGATCCAGAACTTCTTCCCCGTCGTTGCCTTCTGCCACGACATCGAAGTTTTGCTCCATGCTTAAAATACGTTTAACGCCTTCTCGGAACAGTTGATGATCATCAATGAGTACAATTCGTAGTTTATCGTCTCTTTCCATTTTTTCTCCTCCTAAAATATATTTATACGTTTTTACACGAAATTTCTCTCTGTAACAGCATCCTGTATATAGCAACATTTGTACATCCGACAAAGAACGGAAGTATCTAGTTCTTTTATCCTATTGGACATCCATTGTCTCTGCTGTATTCATCTTCACAGGAATTTGAACCATAATTAAAGTCCCCCGGCCGGGTTTGGAATCAATGCTGATGCTTCCATCAAGCATATTGATGCGTTCTTTCATTCCTACTAGGCCGAACCTGCCTTCTTTTTTCTGGGCAGGGTCAAATCCCTTGCCGTCATCTTTAATGACTGCCGTCACAAGGTCATCTTTCATTTCCATTTTCACTTGTATTTCAGCAGCATCCGCATGCTTGACGGCGTTTTGGACAGCTTCCTGTATAAAACGGAAGATCGCCACCTCCATATGCGTAGGAAAACGGCGTTCTCTGCCGAGGTTTTTAAATCTAATGGAAATGCCTGTACGTTCTTCGGCATTCCGCAGATACTTAGAAAGTGTCGGTAGAAGACCCAGATCATCCAGAGTCATTGGGCGGAGATCATAAATAATCCTCCTGACTTCGCTTAAGGAGTCTTTCACCATTTTCCTTAAATCACGAATTTCTTCCCGGGCTTTGTCCACGCCATCGTGGTCAAGCACCTTTTCAACCAGCTCTGAGCGGAGCATCACATTCGCCATCGTCTGAGCCGGTCCGTCATGAATTTCCCGGGAAAGTTTCTTGCGTTCTTCTTCCTGAGCCTGAATAATTTTCAGCCCGAACTGCTGCATTTCTTCAGCGTTCGCTACAATATGGGAGACTTGCTGCAAATCACCGGTTAAATAATTAATGACGACATTAATCTGGTTGATCAGCTGATCTGCCCGTTCCATCGTTTCACCGAGTTTCATGAGCCGGCGCTCGATGTGATCCCGTCTGTCGCGAAGCTGCTTTTCTTCCTGGTGTAGCAGCGCCAGTTTAACCTGATAATCATTTGCTTTTTCGTAAGCTTCCCTGACTTCTTCATCGCTGTATTTGGAAAAATGCTTGCTCACTTCCGCAAGCCGGTTTCTCGCAAACCGCGAATGAAGTTCGGTACGCTCAGACTGCTCAATCATCAGTACAACTTTTTCCTGGATTTCAGATAATTCACTTTTCAAGGTGTCATATTCGTTTCTCGACTCTTCACCAATTTCAAAAATTTCTTCTTTACTTCTGCCAACCATCTCCATCATTTTTTCCAGGATGGCTTCAATTGAACGAACGGAACTCATCCAACCCCTCACTTTCTGACTAGAAAAATATTCCTGTTTTTGGAAGGGAACCAAAAGCCCGGCCTCCCCTGAAGGGAACATGTCCGATAAATCCCACCGTTGCTGTATGTGCTTTGTTGGTGACAGCGTTTACGCCTGTCAGATGGCTGGCCTTTTAAGCTGCCTGCGTAACTTAATTGCAGTGCTATAAAGAATAATCGTACGCAACTTTTGATTTATGGGGGTGGTCCGCCATTTGATTCATTTATATAGAACTTTTTTTCCTGAAAAGACGGGAACATTAATTTTTGTGCTCCATTATTATCATATAAAAAAATTGCGGTTTTGTCGAAAATAACTCTTTTGGCACTTTAAGCCAGTTAAGAAGGACCTTCCATCCATATTTTTTTAAGCAGAAAATGGTGAAGGGGTTTTATTAAATTGTGCTTAGTCATACGGGTAACTTGACAGCTCCCTTCAACCATCATACCCTAAATTTACAGCTGGCCATCAGCTTTCACAACTTTTATATATTTTTTTACAATCATAAATAAGCCTTTTAGGATCATGTCAGGAGAGGTTAATCCATGCTTTCGACTTATTATACTGTTAAAGGTACGGGAGAACACGAGATCGCCATTCAAAAGTCACGTTTCATTGCTCATGTGACGCGTGTCACCTCTGAAGAAGAAGCCCAGGAATTTATTGATTCGATTAAAAAGCAGCATTGGAACGCGTCACATAATTGCTCCTGCTATATGATCGGCGAGCAGGACCTGATTCAAAAAGCGAATGATGACGGCGAGCCTTCCGGAACCGCCGGCGTACCGATGCTCGAAGTATTAAAAAAGCGCGGTCTGAAAGACACGGCGGTCGTGGTCACCCGCTACTTCGGAGGCATAAAGCTTGGCGCGGGCGGACTGATCCGCGCGTACAGCTCAGCAACAAGCGAAGGAATCAGCGCCGTCGGGGTAGTCAAACAGCAGCTGATGACTATCTATACCGTCACCTTTGACTACACGCTGCTAGGTAAAGTGGAAAATGCCGTCCGTTCGTCAGACTATCCGCTTAAACACATCGAGTATTTAGATCAGGTTAAGCTTGAGATTTACGTGGCAGCCGGTGCGGAAGACGCCTTTGAAGAATGGATGACAAACTTAACGAACGGAAAAGCCCTTATTGAACAGACCGGCCAGGAGTATCTGGAAGAAGACGTACCTACGGAGTAAACAGGTAGTCTTAGGGGGCGCTCGTGTTTTGGGGTGGATTATAGTGGAGTGAGCTTTGAGGTTTTTTGTAAAGGTCTGTGTAATTAGAGTTTGCGTTTTGGCATGTTGAGGGCGTGGGGCCTTTGAGAGCAAGGATGGCACGTACTCAGGTAAATTAAAAAGCTGGCATTTGGGAAAAGTGAACGGCCCAAATGCCAGTTTTTTTTATTAATTTAATAGTGAAGGTTTCATTTGCTCCAGCTTTTTCTCTCCGATTCCCGGGACACGCAGCAAGTCTTCCGTATGGTTGAACGGACCGTTTTTCTCCCGCTCGTTAAGAATCTTTTGAGAGAGGTCAGCGCCTACTCCAGGGATGGTCAGTAAGTCGGCAGGACCGGCTGTATTAACATCTATTTTACCAGGATCAGCTGGTGCGGATGAGTCGGCAGACTGGACCTCGGATTCCTGGGTCGCAGGAGTGTCTGAAGGCGCGGCCTCCTGATAGGATTGATTAGTTTCAGGGGCTGCGCCTAGAGTTTCAGAAGCGTTTGTATCTTGAACCGGCTGGTTTGTGTCTTTAGTTTGCGCTTCTTTTGACCGCAGTTCCGAAGATTTTGTTTCTGGTGATTTGGTAGCTGGTGATTTGGTAGCTGGTGCGTCTGCTCCCGATGATTCCGTTTCGGCCAAATGTGTGGCTTCAGCAGTTTCTTTTCGTTTGGTTTTTCCAGCTAGGTCGAGCGGTGTTTCATGTGCCTCAGCCGGGGGATTTACAAGACTGCCTGTTCCCTTGTGATCCCCAGTAGACAAGTGATCACCGGTGTCTTTTTCATTTTTATAGTCATTCAGCTCCGCATCAATTGCTTTCCTGTTCATAAACGGCAAAACAACTTTCCATAATGCCAGCATGAAAAGAGCCAGCACCACTAGTTTCTTAAACATCTCTTACCCTCCACTCTCTTAAACTCAACGACTATTATACCAATAACTGGGGGGGCTGTCCCCCCAGTTATTAGGAGATCATTAATGCCCTTTTTGGAGGCCAGTTTCTTATACGATAGGGGCGCGGTTTGTACCCCCCTCGTCGGCTTAGCTGCTGACAGCTCATAGCCTCATGTTACGAGCCATCCTGCTGTCTCGCCTCCTAATTGGGCCTTTTATAAGTCTATGACCCACTCACCAGTTTTGACACTGGCCGAGCGGGTCATATTTTTGTTTTATGAGCCGCTCATCTGCGTTCTCGGATCTCGAGCAGCTCTTATTTCCACTTTATCACCCGCTCACCTGGCGGACCGCAGTCCGAGCAGCTCTTATTTCCACTTTATCATCCGCTCACCTGGCGGACCGGCTCCCGAGTGGCTCATATTTCCCTTTTATCACCCGCTCATCTGCGGCCTCGGCTCCCGAGCGGATCATATTTTCATTTTATCAGCCGCTCATCTGCGGCAGCCCTCGAGCAGCTCTTATTTCCTTTTTATCACCCGCTCACCTGCGTCCTCGGCTCTCGAGCGGATCATATTTCCTTTTTATCACCCGCTCACCTAGGGCCTCAGCTCCCGAGCGGATCATATTTTCATTTTATCAGCCGCTCATCTGCGGCATCAGCCCTCGAGCAGCTCTTATTTCCACTTTATCACCCGCTCACCTGGCGAACCGGCTCCCGAGTGGCTCATATTTCCCTTTTATCACCCGCTCATCTGCGGCCTCGGCTCCCGAGCGGATCATATTTCCACTTTATCACCCGCTCATCTGGCGGACCGCAGTCCGAGCAGCTCTTATTTCCACTTTATCATCCGCTCACCTGGCGGACCGGCTCCCGAGCGGATCATATTTCCCTTTTATCACCCGCTCGCCTGGGGCCTCAGCTCCCGAGCGGATCATATTTTCATTTTATCACCCGCTCATCTGCGGCCTCCGCTCCCGAGCGGCTCTTATAATGGAACTCTCAAATTTCCCTGCCCCAGAAGAAGCAGCTTTTAAGCTTAAAGCCCCTACTAGTCAAAACACCTATTAGAATACCCTTTTCGGCATGCCTGTCTGGTTTCTGAGGGTTTCAGCCTCGATGCGAACCTCTCTCCCAAGATTTTCACCCAAAAGACGTGTGATCCAGAGCCACAACTACTCTTAACCTAATATGACTAGAAGCAGGGTCAGGGTGAGGACGCTTAGCAAGGTGGTGATGAGTGTGATGCTCGACACGAGTTTGGGTTTGGCGTCAAATTCAACGGCGTACATGACGATGGTGGCTGCTGACGGCATTGCCGATGCGACGATCAGGACTTTTGCGAGCAGCGGATCAAGCGGGAGAATGAGTGTGATTCCCCAGGCGATCAGCGGCGACAGCAAGAGCCTTACGATTACTCCGTATGAGACCTTTCCCCATTCAAATCCTGTCCATTTAATTTGGGCGAGCTGCATGCCGAGAATCAGCATGACGGTCGGGATGGCTGCCTGGGAAATTAATTCGACGGGCTGCATGAGATTGGCAGGCACCGTGACGTTTAACAGTTTTAAGATGACGGCTAAAATGACTGCGTATGTCACAGGCATACGAAGCAGCACCTGGAGCGCGGTTTTGACACCTGACACGCCCCGGGCCGCATAGTAGACGCCGAAAAAGTTCATGATGACTGACTGGAGAACCATAAACGACACGGCGTAAGCAAATCCTTCCTGTCCGTAGGCAAAAAGGATAATCGGCGCTCCATAGTTTCCTGAATTCATAAAGGCGGTCGATAAAATCAGCCCGCCTTCCGTACTGGAGTTGTACTTCATTTTCCATGCGTAGAGCTTATTGATGATAATTAGGGCAAAAAGAAGGCCCAGCGCAAAGACAATCATATACACGTACTGCATGTTCATTTCTGCTTTATAAAATGTTTCAAAGACAAGGGCCGGCGTCAAAATATAAATCGCCACCGTTGAGACGGGTTTAATATCGACCCGGCGCCAAATCTGAACAACGTACCCTATTAAAAAAACGAGTAAAACAGGTAAAACTACTGAAATAAAAATTGTCATATGTATCGCTTCCCGGTCAGGGGGTCAGTCCCCCCATTTTTTGTTAAATAAAAAAAGGATTTTAAAAGTTTATGTCGAATAGAGTCATTTACAAGAAAGAGAGGCTTATGTAGGCCAGTTTAATAGATTATTATAGCAGCAGCCAACGATTAAAGACGCTTTCCTTTTTATAACGATGACGCAGCGAGCCGTGAGACCCCTGTCTGAGCCACCCGCTATTTCCTCTTTTGCCATCGTACCACACCCAACCGGATGAACGTACCTGTTACCCTCTCTTTTCATAGTTACCCAGTTTTTAAAATTGAATATGAAAGGTTTGATGTTTATGGGAAGACAGCCGAGAGTCTGGTATCCCGGTGCCACGTATCATGTCACAAGCCGGGGCAACCGCCGTTCAGCTGTGTTTTTCGACAGCGAGGACCGGATGATGTACCTGGATTTACTGGAAGAGACGAAGTACGAATTTCCTTTTAAGCTCCATGCCTACTGCCTGATGACTAACCACATTCATTTACTGATTGAAACTGAGAAGGCGCATATTAAAAAGATCATGAAACGGCTCCATTCTTTATATGCGATCTACTTTAACCACCGCCATGACTTGTGCGGCCACTTGTTCCAAGGGCGGTACGGGGCGCGTGTGGTTAAAAACACGACCTATTTTCTTGAAGTAAGCAAATACATTCATTTAAACCCGTACATGGCTTCCATCGTTGCCGAGCCGGAAGATTACTGGTGGAGCAGCTACAAGGAATATCTCTCGCACTCTCCTTCTCCTCTTCTTACCACAGACAGAGTCCTCTCCTATTTTCCGTCCCGGGATCCTGAATTGTACAAGCAATTTGTCGAGCTCGATATGCGCGAAGAGGCAGCACTCGACGACCATCTCGAGTTTTATAACCTGTACCTCCATTATCTTTCCAAATACGCAACTGCCAATCTGCCCAGCTGGGAAGATTACGATAGGGGCAAGTCAAAAACAGCCCTTATAGCAGAAATGAAGGAAACGATGCATTTTAAAGAAGAAACTCCCGCTCCCCGCCGCTAACATCAAAAGGTTGTGCGGAAAGGCAATCACCTTTCCCGCACAACCTTGCTTTAAAGCGTGAGGGGACAGACCCCCCAGTATTATCCAGCCTGGTTATCTTCAGGCGGGGCGGGCTTATGCCCTTCCCCTTCTCCGCCGTCGGTGTTTGAAGTGTTTTCACTCGGCTGCTGCTCATTTCCCGATCTTGCCATGTTTCCTTTTCCGGAAAAGTTTTCGAGCAGTTCATTGACATCAAGCCCTGAGGCGGCTTTCAAGTTTTCCGGCAAAGTGGCCATTAAGTCAGTTACATACCCTGACATTTTAGCCGCGCCCCCGGCACTGCCATCTTTACCGCTTCCGCCCGTATCAACCACTGTTACTTTATCGATCGCGCTGAGTGGAGCGGATACTTCTTTAGCATAAGCTGGAAGCATGTCGAGGATCATGCTGAGCTTCGCTGCTTCGCCATAGTATTCGTAAGCTTCTGCCAGTTTCTTCTTCGCTTCGGCTTCGGCTTCACCCTTCTTCTGGATGACCGTCGCTTCAGCTTCACCTTTCTTAAGCGCTACGCTGGCTTCTGCTTCCCCGCGGAAACGCTCAGCGTCCGCGTTCGCTTTCGCTTCAGCTTCAATTTGATACTGGGACGCTTCTGCCGCACGCATTTGCTGGACTTTTGCCGCTTCCGCCCGCTGCTCCTGCTCGTAACGGTCGGCGTCCGCTTTCTTGCGCACTTCGGCGTCATACTGCTTCTCACGGCGCAGAATTTCACGCTCTTCCAGTTCAATCTGCTTATCCCGCTCAATGATCTGGATCTGCATCTCTTCCTGAGTCACCTGCTGCTTAGACTTTGCTGTCTGCAAGTCATACGCCTGGTCAGCTTCGGCGCGAGCCTGGTCCTGCTCACGTGTATACTGGGCGACCTTCAGCTGCTTTTCCTTCTCGGAATTTGCAATTTCAGTGTCCCGGATAAGCTCCTGAGCCTTAGCTTCCTGCTCCGCTCGGGCGTTTTCAATCCGCGCTTCTTTTTTACGCTCGGCTTCCGCTACCGCCGCATTCCGTTTCACTTCAGCGATGCGCGGCTTACCGAGTGAGTCGAGGTAGCCCTGGGCGTCCGTGACTTCCTGAAGTGTAAATGACTTAATTTCAAGCCCCATTTTGTTAAAATCACGGGAAGCAACCGCTTGCACTTCCTGGTTGAAACGCTCCCGGTTATTGTTGATATCTTCCACGCTCATCGACCCTAAAATGGACCGTAAATGTCCTCGAAGGACATCCTGCACTTCTTCCTCAAATTCGTCCGTGCTTTTTCCTAAGTATTGTTCCGCAGCCGTTGCGATCTCTTCCATCGTTGATCCGACTTTAACGATCGCTACACCATCCACGGAAACCGGCACACCCTGTTCCGTATAAGCGCCGGTCGTACGCACGTCCAGGCTGTAGTTCGACAAGCTGAATTTCGCATACTGCTGGAATACCGGAACCACAAATGCCCCGCCCCCGCGGATAATTTTCATCTTCTTTCCTTCAGAATCATCCGAAATATTTCTGCCTTTTCCTAAGTAACTCCCCGTCACGATCAGCGCTTCGTTTGGCCCTGATGTCTGGTACCGCGTAAAATACACGCCGAGCAGAACAAGGAATACAAAGGCGATGACCACCGCTACGATAATAATCGTTTCCATTCTCCCAACTCCTCATTTGATTGTCTGTGGAAAAAGCACGCTCCCACACCTTTACGACAAAGAAACAGTCTTACAGAAACAAGCGTTGTTTTTTTAACCGGCTGGAAGACATTCTTCACTCATTTTTTTGAAAAAATCAGTCGTAATGCTTCGACACGTGGAAAACGCCTTCATCATCGATATCAATCACGAGCACTTTCGTTCCTTCAGGAAGATCCTCATTATCAAAGCTCTTAGCAGCCTTGCTGACTGTTCCGTGAGTCCGTGAAATGACCACTTCGCCGAAACCTTCCGCAGGGATGGTCGTATACACTTCACCAACCGTTCCTTTCAGCTCATTAATTGAATAAGACGTGCTTTTCTCCGACCGTTTGACAGGAAGGATGATGAAATAGTTGACGAGGACGATGAGAACCGCTGAAACGACGAGATTGACGAGAAGGATCAGCCCGCTTCCCATAAAGAAAGCCATTGTTTCGAGGATGTATCCCAGTCCGCCGATTAACGTGATATATCCAATCACAGTAATCGGATTAATGATGCCGTCTCCGCTGATGTCCATCATGCCTTCGATCAGTTCCCCAACAAATATGTAGAGAAAGGTTAGAATCACCCCTGCAATTAACAAAAACAGGTAAATCGATTCAATCGTGTACCCCGCTATCTCCATGCCTCTCACCTAATTCCTTCTTTTGAGTGATTTTTTCAGTGCTTCCAGCTTGGCGTCCACCCCGGCTTCGTCAGCTGGTGCGGAAATCCCGGTGCGGTTCTTTTCCGGGTAGTCCTGTTCGCCTTCCGGGGGAATCGCCTCGGTGTGATTAACAGCCGTTTCGCTCCCTTGCTTCTTTGCCAGCTCAATCTCATTTACGGCGGAAGACGGATAGAAGTTTCGCTTTGCCTGTAATTCATTCTTTTTTCTTTGCAGACGTTCGTAATCAGCCATATGTTCTTCGATGTGGCGGTGAAGTTCTTCCTTATGGCTGTTAGCTGCCTGGTATAGCGATTTGATTTCTTCCACGTGCCGGTCCGTTTCTTCTTTTTTTATAAGCGCCAGCCTGGCCGAATACTCATCATTGTTTTCGAGAAAGCCGACCGCATCCTTTTCCCGTTCCGCTGACTCTGCCCGGGCAGTTTCCAGCCGCCGTTTTAGCCGTTTTTCAGCAGCAATCTGCTTATTTAAAGACTGCCTCATATCACTAAGTTCCTGCTCCATATCGCTTAAAAGCTCATCGGCCATGGCCACCGGGTCATCCGAAGACTGCGCCGGTTCTGCCGGAGTACCAGCTTTGAAATAACGTTTCAACCTGCGGAACCATAATATCATCCCGTCCCCTCCTTTCCTCACTGACAAATGAGCACTATTTCCAGTATACAGAAAAAACATGGTGTTTGGGGTCAGACCCCCCATTCATTTCCATTTTCATCATAAGAAAAACCCGGCAGCCCGCCGGGTCAGGTACTCGTATGTGTGATAAAAATAAATTATTTTAAAATATCGTGGTCTACATAGCGCTCGCCGTTCAGTTCGCTGATCACGTTGATCGCTACAGCGGCACCGTGGCCTGCCGTGATAATTGTATGGACACTTTCGCCTGCACACGTGCCTGCCGCCCAGACTCCGTTGACGTTTGTTTTTCCTGCGCGGTCAACATTCACAATCTTTTTAATCTTAGGCTCTGTCCCCTCTTTCGTAGTAATCCCGGAATCCTCAGCGACATTAGCCATCACACCGGTGGCCAGAATGACATGCTTCCCGTCATAAGCACCGATATCTGTTTCAACTTTAACCCCATCTCCTGCTTTCGTCACCTTCGATACTTTCGTTTCGATCACCTCGGTACCGAATTTTTTAGCCTGTTTAATCCCGGTATGCAGGAGATCAGGACCTGCCGCTTCCATTAACCCGTAATGGTTCTCAAGCCACGCTTTCTTAGTAATACTCTGCCCGCTGTTAATCATTAACGTTTTCTTTCCGGCTTTAGACGCAAACAAAGCAGCACTCGCCCCCGCCGGACCGGCTCCTACAATGATAATATCGTACACTTCTACCACTCCTCCTTCAAAATGATAGCGCTTTCTAAACTATATTTTACAAACCCCTTTGATTAAAAGCCACCAATATGCTTAGAAAAAACTGGGGGGGGGGTCAGACCCCCCAGTTTCTGGAACTTACTCGTAGACTTTTTTGAGCCGGTAAAGCTGGCTTTTGTAATGCTCTGATGGTGTCCATTCTATGCCATGCCTCATAAAGTAGGAGCCGCTCGCCCGCAGACCTTCATTGTCTTCATAAAGCGCTTCGGGATCGAGCCCTTTCAGCTGAAGCCTCACCTTTTGCGGGCCGTAGGCGATACCCTGCTCGAGCAGGAAAACAACCGATTCTTCTTTAGTGCCTTCAGACACATATTGGATGGCAAATACGGCTTCATTTCCATTTACGCTGTGACCGAACCCTTTCGCTCTAGTGGCTGCAGGTGCCAACCGGTACTGGTTGCCCTCCTGCACTGTCGCCCTGATTTCTTTATATTCAGCTATCCACTTTTTCGCCTCGGCAAGCTCCACATCGTTCCACTGATCAAGATTGCCGCCGATCCCGAGAGACCCCATCATCGCCGAATGGAACCGATATTTTAAAGGCACTTCCCGCTGATTGAGCCAGTTAGGAGAATCCGTTACCCAGCACATCATCGCTTTTGCGTTATAAGCATAGGAGCAGCCGTACTGTATAGGAAGCCGGTCGACAGCGTCCGTATTATCGCTTGTCCAGAACTGGTCGGTCCGCTGCAAGACACCTAGATCTATCCGTCCGCCGCCTCCTGAGCACGTTTCAACAACCACATGCGGATACTTCTCCTTAATTCCGTCCATGACCTCATAAAGCCCTTCCACATGGTCAAGCCACAATTTCTGCTGCTCCGCAGCTCCTTCCGTATGCGCCATCGCACCGCCATGGATCTGCCGAACATTTCCGGGTTCGGAAATAGCCCGGTTCATATCCCATTTAATAAAACGAATGTCGTGGTGCTGTAAAAGATCGTCCAGCCAGCCTTGAATATAATGGCGCACCTCTTTTTTTCCGAGGTTCAGAACAAGCTGGTTACGGGCTTCTGTCTTCTTTTTGCCGGAAAACTGATACACCCAGTCAGGATGGGCACGGAAAAGCTCGCTGTCTTCATTTACCATCTCCGGCTCGACCCAAATACCGAAGTCCATCCCCAGCCCGTGGACATGGTCAATTAATGGGGTCAGACCCCTCGGAAATTTTTCACGGTTGACGTACCAGTCCCCGAGGCCGGCTTGATCTGAATGCCGCTCACCAAACCAGCCGTCATCCACGACGAACAGCTCGCACCCGATGGCTGCAGCTTTGTCTGCCAGCCTTTTCTGTTCAGCTTCTGAGACGTCAAAATAGGTCGCTTCCCATGAATTATAAAGCACCTTGCGCAATTCCCCGCGGTGTTTTGGCGGAAGAATATTTTCTCTTTGAAAACGGTGGGCGAGATGGCTCATACCGGTAAAGCCGTCCCCTGTATATCCGGCAAAAAAGACAGGTGTTTCAAACGATTCTCCTTCAGACAGTGCTACTGAGAAATCAAAGTCATTGAGTCCTCCGCACACTTGGACAAATCCGAACGCGTCTTTTTCCACATGGATGTCCCAGTTCCCCGAGTAAGCAAAATGGCCAAACCAGACGTCGCCGTCATCTTCATTTGCGCCCGTATCAATCGCAAACCAGGGATTAGCCTGATGAGACGTACTGCCTCTTCGGCTGTCTATCGTTTTTCTCCCTTCAGTGAGAGGTTCACGGATGAGCTGAAATTCGCCTGTCCATTTTCCCGCCAGGTGGCTGAAATAATAGTCTTTCCCCGGGTTAAAAGCTGTCTGCAGGGATCTCGCCGCTTCGAGCGTGAGAGGCTCGCCGGAATAATTGAATACCTTCTGGCTGCGTCCGATGATATCAAATGTGTCATAGAGATCATAAATCAGTTCCACACCGTATCTGTTCGTGCCCGCTTCTTTAAGTGTCACAGTAAGCCGGGTGCCTTCTTCGCGTTCGTCAATTTTATAACTGTCAAAAATCCATTCGAACCCTCGCTCACCTGAGGCGTTCGATACTTTTAATGTCGGTTCAGAATAGACCATCTCTCCCCAGGGAATGAATTCATAACCCATCACACCGCGGGTCGCTTCAAATGAAGAATGAGGAATGACATGCGGGATACACGCCTCATAATCCTCTTTGTACGGCATTTTCTTTCCCCAGTAGACATGCTGGAGATGACCATCATCCTGACGATCGAATATATACGCGGTGTTTGCTGTCTCAAGAACAAACCGCTTTTCATCACGGCACACGTAAATCCCCATCGTGCAACCTCCTTTGAGTACTGTAAATAAATGGGGGGTCTGTCCCCCCAGTTTTTAGGTTCTGTCAATAAATGGGGGGACAGACCCCCCATTTTCTGACAAAACGGGAGAGGCTTAGCCTCTCCCGTCCTATTTTAATGCTGCTTTCTTTTCTCGAGGACGAGGCTGCCAAGGCGGGGAATCTCTAAAACTCCTGTATGCTTTTCGCCAGAGGCTGCATCCGTCCACTCCCCTTCAGGAAGGGCCACTTCATGGCCTTCCTCAACGTCGTGGTTTAAAACGGATAAGTACGACGCCTCTTCACTCTCTCTTCTCACGAGCTCGACATTTTCCGCTGTTTCCGTATATGTCAAGTTCGTCTCTTCGAAAATAGACGCATACAGCTTTTGAAGCATCGGTGACTCTATTCCGGCTCCTACATAATAGACGGTGCCTTCACCATATTTGTTTTTCGTTACAGCTGCGCGGTCCTGGAACCAGGAATCCTCATAAGTGGCGAGCACCTCTGCTGTTTCCGGCTCAATATAATCACACCAGACGCTTGCAGACGATGACAGGCCTTCGACTGCGCCTGCTACACCTTTTACACGTCCTGATTTTCCGCCTCTGAGTGATTCGTATTCGTGCACTTGTATTCCTGCCAGCCCTGCCAGATCGCCAGGCAACGTTTGGTCAGTCACAATATTATCCTCATCTTTTACACCGGTACGGTAACTGAAGATCACTGTCCCGCCGTTAGCGACATAGTCTTTCAGCCTGTCGTTAAATGTCTTTTTCGTTAAAAAGTACACAGGGACGACGACTACTTTGTACCGGCTTAAATCTTCATCATCCCGGATAATATTCCCCTGGGCGTTCAACGAATGGGCAGGCTCGTAAAACCTTAGAAACTCTCCGATATAGTTAAACTGGTCGGACTGAGGCTGAATCTGCCACGCCCAGTCATTCTCAGGGTCATGGTAAAAACCGACGTCAGCCGGTATTTCCGACTCAATCCATTGATCTGCAAAACCTTCAAGTGACGTGATCACATCTTTTACTTCATTATATTTTCTTCGCGGCTTGCCGTCGTGGTCAAGGATGCCATGGCAGAACTGTTCGGTTCCATACCTGGCCGCCCGCCAGCGGAAATACACAATTGCTTCCGCACCGCGTGAAATCGCCTGGTACGTCCATAATTTTAAATGACCGGGCCGCGGCAGATAGCCGATCTGGCTCCATCCTTGTGCACCTGATAATTCTTCCATGACCCAGTAACCTTTGCCGTTTTTCGTCCCGCGGCACAAGTCATGCTGCCTTGCAATAGCGGCAGGTGAAATCGGATCTGCCAGACCGCCCCACACGGGATAATTATCAAATGAAATGAAATCCAAATCTTTAGCCATTTCTTTCTGATCCTGGGAAAGCCCCGAATACACAAAGTTATGGGTAATAAACTGCCTGTCGGCAATATACTTTCTTAACGTCTCCACCTGAAGACGGTTATAACGGTTATAAGCTTCCGCACAGAATCGGTCGAAGTCCAAAAGCAGACTCGGGTTATGCTCCTGGTAAACTTTTTTAGGAACAGGAATCTGCGACCAGTTCGTATACGTCTGGCTCCAGAAAACCGTCCCCCACCTTTCATTCAGTTCATCAAGACTTTCGTACTTCTCCTGGAGCCAGGACTGGAAAGCTTTCCGGTCTGTTTCACTGTAGCTCCGGTCGGATTTTTCATGGCCGTATTCATTATCCACCTGCCAGCCGATGACCGCAGGATGGCTCCCGTACCGCTTTGCCATCTCTTCTACAATCTGTTTCGTAAGCTGCTGGTAAACCTCACTGTTCACCGTGTAATGTCTGCGTGCTCCAAAACCAATTACATTCCCGTGGTCATCAGCCGGAAGGACGTCCGGATATTTTTCGATCAGCCAGGCGGGAGGGGTAGCCGTCGGTGTGCCGAGCACAACATCAAACCCGTATGATTCAATAGCCGCAATAGCGTCATCGATTAAGGAAAAATCGTACGCTCCTTCTTCAGGTTCCATGACACTCCATCCGAATTCAGCAATTCTGACGACATTAATGCCCAGCTCTTTCATCAGCTTTAAATCAGTGTCCCACCGTTCACGCGGCCATTGTTCCGGATAATAATCCACTCCTATATACATATCAAAAACTCCTTTTAAAACCATCTGCTTTTCTTTTTACATTGCTCTGTTAAAGGGCAATGCCAAATTTTTCAGACACACTCGCCGTGCGGCTTTAACTCTTTGGCACCACCGCTCACTGCTTTTTTCCTGACAGAAGAAACCTGCCTCGCTTACTCCTTCACCGAGCCTCCGAGAATACCGGAAATAAACTGGCGCTGCAGAAGCAGGAAGAATACCATGATCGGCAGGGTAGATAAGGTTGTACCGAGCATGATCTGCCCGTAGTCGATCCGCGACATCCCTACAAGACTGGATAATGCGACAGGAAGTGTGTACATGGAGCTGTCTCCTAAGACAACTAGCGGCCAGAGGAAGTTGTTCCACTGGAACATAAACAGGAAGATAGCAACTGCCGCAAGTGCCGGTCTCATCGTCGGCAATACGACGGTAAAGAAAATACGCATCTCGCCGGCTCCGTCCACACGGGCCGCTTCTAATAGCGAGTTAGGGATGGATCTCATGTTCTGTCTCATTAGAAAAATTGCAAACGGGTAAGCCAGGTGAGGCAGGATTACCGCCTGGTAAGTATTGAGCCAGCCGACATTAGCCATCAGTTCGAATAACGGAATCAGTGTGACATGATAAGGAATCATAATGGCCAGCAGCAGCATGAAAAAGATCGGGTCACGGCCTTTAAACTGATACTTTGCAAAGGCAAAACCGGCAGCTGAACAAATCATCACACTGACAACGGTAAAAGTCAGCGTAATAATTAACGAGTTCATAATAACCCGCCAGATCCCTACGTTTTCATTCAAGTTTCTTAAATTCTCAAAAAAGTGGTCTCCCGGTACTAAGTTTGGGGGCATACTGAAGATCGCCCCTGATGGGTTCGTGGCTCCAATGAACATCCAGTAGAAAGGAAACATAGATAAGAAGACACCGATTCCCAATAACGTATACAAGCCGATCTTTTTTAAAATGGTCGTTGTCTTATTCTTGTTGTTAGTCATCTTTATCACCTACCACTTTCATTTGGAACCAGGATAAGAGAGCAATAATAATAACGAGTATATATGCAATAGCGGATGCATAGTTAAAGTCAAAATAACGGAAACCGTTAATATATAGATACAAAGAAATAGTAAGTGTCGAGTTGTTCGGGCCCCCGCCGGTTAAAATAAACGGCTCATCAAAAAGCTGTAATGTGCCGATAGTGGACAGCACGAACGTAAACAGGAAGATCGGTTTCAATTGAGGAAGCGTAATGGAAAAGAACTGCCGTATTTTTCCTGCTCCGTCAATACTCGCTGCTTCATACAAATCGTTTGAGATATTTTGAAGGCCGGCCAGGAAAATAACCATGTTATAACCTGTCCAGCGCCACGTAACTGCAACAATAAGTGACACTTTGGCCCAGAACGGGTCATTCAGCCAGGCGATAGGGTCAATTCCTACTAAACTTAAAGCATAGTTTACTAGACCATAGTTTTCATCAAGCATAATCATGAAAACGATCGCGTAGGCAACTAATGCTGTAATAGCCGGCATGAAAAAAGCAATTCGGAAAAAAGCTCTCATTTTTAATAAAGCTGAGTTCATAAGTACTGCTAACAGCACCGCGATGGTGAGCATAATTGGAACCTGGATAATGAGAATGGTAAAGGTGTTCCCTAATGCCTTGTAAAAAAGCGGGTCGTTAAAGAGACGCCGGTAATTATCGAGTCCTGCAAATGTACTGACTCCGCCGCTCGATGTCTGGAAACTTAAAATTAATGACTGAACCACCGGATAAACAGTAAATATAATAAATAAAATAACTGCAGGGGCGATAAAAATATATGGTGCTGTTTTAGGTGTTATAAATTTTCGTTTCGATTTTTTCTTAGATTCAGCTGTTGACTGATTCATCGTGAAAGCCCTCTCTTTCTTAAAAAATCCTTTTAAGAAGTCCCGCCGCCTGCAACTGGAGCAGACTCCCATTACTTAATTAAATTGTTTAACTATCGGTTAGGAAAGAAAGAAGAGCATCGGGACGCTCTTCTCTCTTTTAAATTCTTATTCGTTAATGTCTCTTTGCGTTTCATTTGCAATCATGTCGGCCGCTTCTCTTAAAGCTTCTGCCGGATCCGCATCCTGAAGCAGCGCGTTAGCCTGTGCATCAGAAGAATAGCGGAGGGCTCTTGCATAGTCGCTTGTATAGTTTGCCGGAAGGACGCCTTCAGAAATATCTGCAAACAAGCTCCAGATCGGCTCATTGTTAAAGTACTCATCTTCTTCCTCAAAGAATGGATCATCGTATGCTTCAAGGAGTGAAGGGAAGATACCGTACTCACTTAACGCATTAACCTGGGCGTCAGAGTCAGTTGTAAAGTATTCAACGAAAGCGTAAGCTGCCTGCTCATTATCAGACCCGTTAATGACTGTTAAGTCTGAACCTCCAAGGTTCGCATCACGGTTGCCGCCTTCTTCAAAAGCAGGAAGTTTGAATACACCCCACTCGCCTTCCTGTTCAGGTGCCTGGTCCATAATCGTTCCAGCATACCAGACGCCGAACGGCACAGTGGCTACCTGGTTGTTTACTGTCGCTGTGACGGTGCCATCCCAGCCGTCAGCATTCGCAACGAGATCTTTTTCCCGCATTTCTTTAATTGTCGATAATGCCTGCTGTCCTTCTTCGTTGTGAAGATTGATGTTTCCATCTTCGTCAAAATAATAGGTTCCCTGAAGATTCAACATCATACGGAACAAGTTATCATCTGCGGAAATATCAACAGGAAGCATTTGCGCTTCGGTTTCTTCAAGGATCGTTTCACCGGCTGCAATATAGTCATCCCACGTTTCGATATCGTCCGGATTTACGCCCGCTTCCTCAAATAGAGGAATATTATAGAAGACACCTGCCGGCCCGATATCCCACGGTGCCGCTACGAAGTCTCCGTCATTATTTTTCATTGTTTCGATTTTTGACTCGGCAAATTTATCTTCATGCTCATCGAATCCATACTCACTAAGGTTGACGAAACCATCCGGAAATTCTGCGATGTAGTTGTCGAGACGATCGGTTTCAACCATGGTGACATCCGGAAGACCTGATCCGCCTGCCGCTAAACCAACAGTTAAACGGTCATATAAATCTTCACGGCCGATATCTTCCACTGTCACATCGACATCAGGGTATTCCTCCTGAAAGCCTTCAATTGCAATTTCCATAGAAGCAGCTGCCACATTCCAGCCCCAGACAGTAATCTCACCGGACACCTCATCCGGGTCAGCTTCACCGTCAGCGCCTCCATCAGCGCCATCATTTCCTCCGCACGCAGCGAGCATAGAAACAGACAAAGCACCAGCTAACATTGTTTTCCATGGTTTCATTTGTTATTTCCCCCTTGATTTAGTTTTGTATCCGCTTTCAAGGGTTATGAAAAAAATGGGTGTCTTCTTATTTAACGACACGCCTGCGTTTTTCCAACAATGCCTTAAAGCGTTATCAAAACTTTTTTAAATTAAATTAGTAACTAGGGATAATGTATCACACCTTATCAAAAATGAAAAGTATTTTTTGAATATTTAGTGACTGGTATTTACTGGGGGTTGATTGCTGTTTTTATGACCGGTCATATAATTGTTTAAGTACAAGCGTAACGGCGCCAATCATCGTCCCTTGGGCGGCAAGCTCTGATACGGTTATCTCCGTCGATTTGGCATCTGTCGTCATTGCCCGCTTCTTTACCGTCTCTTTTAACGGAGCCATAATAAAATCTCCTGCTTTTGAAACGCCTCCGCCGACAATAATTTTATCCGGGTTCATAAAATTAATTAAATTAGTTATGCCGATTCCTAGAAACCTGCCTGCTTCATCGAGCACCTCTACAGCAAAAGCATCGCCTCTTTTTGCAGCTTCATGGACCGTGGCGCCTGTAATCTCTTCTTTTTTCCCGTCTACAAGGTCGGGAATAATCGTTCTTCTTCCTATGGTGATCTCCTGGGTGACTCTTTCTTTGATACGGATACCGCTAGCGACGGTATGCAGGCAGCCGTAGCTTCCGCACGTGCACTGGCGGCCATTTAAGTCGACAATCATATGGCCGAACTCCCCCGCGATATTATGTTTCCCGTGAAACAGCTGGCCATTAAGGATAATACCTGCCCCGATTCCGTCTCCGACGTTAATGCATACAAGGTTTTGGGCATCCCGCCCGTTCCCGAACCACAATTCCGCTAATGCAAGCGAACGGGCATCGTTTTCCACAGTCACAGGAATATCGAAAACGTTTTCAATTTTATCTTTAAGAGGAATATTTTCAAACCCGAAATGAGGGGCATAAATACTAATCCCCTTTTCGTGATCAACAATTCCGTGCATCCCGATGCCTATCCCGATCACTTTTGTCTTATCCACTTTTTCGTTCTCAAGAAGCGATCGTATGAGATGTTCCAGAATCGTTACGAACTCATTTTTGGTCATGCCCGTAGCGAGTTTTTGTTTTTTAGTAGCAAGAATTTCGGCATTCAGGTTAGTTAAACCTGCACGAACTTCCTCTGTTCCTACATCGACTCCAATTACAAAATAATTATTATAGTTGATTGATAATAAAATCGGTTTACGGCCGCCTTTTGATTCTCCGATTTTAAACTCCCGGATAATCCCCGTTTCGAGCAGTTCACTGACTATCGTTGAGACGGTGGGCGGTGTCAGGTTCGCTTTCTTGGCTATATCTGTCCTTGAGATCGCCTCTTCCTTGCGGATAATATTTAAAACCAGCGACCTGTTTAATGATTTCATAAGCTGAAAACTGCCTGTGATGTTCTGTACCATATCTTTCACACTCCCTGTATGTCGCTCATCACCTAAAGTTTTAATATTTAAGAAACAATGTGAACATTTAAACTTAACTATATTATACGCAAATAAACGAAACATTGTAAAATTATTTAAAAAAGACATGGGAATTAATGGGGGGTCTGACCCCTTTGTGAAATAACAAAAACTGGGGGGACAGACCCCCCAGTTTTTACCTTTTACTGACTTCCATGCTGGTGCCGGCCAGGATTTGTTTTCCTTCTTCCTGTGTCCAGCCGCTGCCTTTTTTATTAAATAACGGGAGCAGCTGATCTTGCACGTACACGTGTGCCGTTAATAAAGCTGTTTCGTCATCCGGTTTAGCTGATGCCCTCTTCAGAAGCATGACTGACTCAAGCACAGTGACCATTTTTTTCGACAGAGGTTTAATATAACGCGTTTTTTCCATAGCATCCAGTCCTGCAAGCTCCGCCATCTCCTCTTCAAGGGCGCTGATTGCGTCTTTCACTTCCTCCACAGCAGTCTCATTTTCCAGTTTGACCAAATCTGCCGTCTGTTCGTTCAGATAGGCCGTAAAAACCGTGTGGACTTGAAATTTATCCATGAGCCGGAGGACTTCAAGCCCGAGTATATTTCGGGTGCCTTCCCAGACGGTCAGAACCTGGGCATCGCGCAGCAGCCTTGGCGTCACAAAGTCCTCTATATACCCGTTCCCCCCAAGCATTTCGATCGCTTCATGGGAAAAATGAATGGCCTGGTCTGCTGTTTCAGCTTTTATAAGGGCGATCAACAGACGCAGAAGCCCGTCTTTTTCAGGCGTGGAATCACCGTTGTACCACTGGTCATAAGAGCCGATGAGTTCAAACGTCGTGAGCAGTTCCGCATCAAGCTTCACTTTGAGCCTCACAAGCGAATCCTGAACCATCGGGTAATCGGATAACGCCCGGCCAAACGCAGAGCGCTCTTCCGCGTATGCCTTCGCCTCTGTATAGGCCCGCCTCATAATCCCCACCGATGCCACGGCATTGCAGATTCGCGATAAGTTGAGCGCCTCCATCATATAGTAAAAGCCTCTTGACGGATCACCTACGAGGTACGCTTTCGCTCCATCAAATTCCACTTCACCGGACGGGACTGCTTTTACCCCTAACTTGTCTTTTAAGCGTCTGATGGAAAGCCTGTTCAGTTCCCCGTTTTCTGTGCGCCACGGCACCAGAAACAGGGACAGCCCCTTCGTTCCTTCCTGGGCATCCGCGATTCGGGCTAGCACCATCGCCACCCCGCACATCCCCGCATTACTGGCAAAATATTTTTCACCGTAAAGCCTGTAGTGCCCGTCCCCGTCTTCGTTCACATAGAGGGCTTCCGTCTCGTTGGCGCCTACGTCTGATCCTCCCTGGCGCTCAGTGAGAAACGTGGCTCCTTCGTATAATTCCGTCTCACCGGTGGACAGCACATGCGGCAAAAACCTCTGTTTCAATTCGTCATCGCCGTACCGGTCAAGCAAATAAGCTGTAGCCATCGTTAACGTGACTGGGCAGTAAAAGCCTGGCTCTGACTGGGACAAAAGGTAACCTTGCGCGAACGAGTACAAATAATTTCCTTTTCTGTTCAGAGCCGGTATTTCCCGGTGGACGTGGGCGACTATTCCTTCACCGTACGTTTCTTCAACGGTTCGCCGGTACCCTTCATTCACCCATACTTTTGACTGATCATTTCCATATTTATCGTATTTAATGAGCTGCGGCTGCCCTTCTCTGTCTGTATGTCTCGCCCGCTCATCAATCTCAGTGGCGCAGCGGTGCCCGAACCGCTCCAGTTGCCGGTCTGCCCAGTGGAAAAATTCATCGTCCAGCTTTTCTTTTAAGATCTCTTTAAGCAATGAATCATTTGTGTAAAAATTCATTTTCCGTCACCTCTTATACATGATTTTTTCTTAAATGGTGTTTTAATATTTTTCCAGTCGGGTTTCGCGGCAGCTGGTCAATCACATGAAAGTGTTTAGGGATTTTATAGTCGGCCACTTTTTCCTGCAGGAATGATTTCCACTCACTTTCATCGGCAGATTCTCCGTCTTTCACAGCAATATAAGCAGTAACTGTTTCTCCCCAGTCCTCGTGCGGGGCGCCGATTACAGCACATTCAGCCACAGCCGGATGGGTGCTTAACACTTCTTCAATTTCTTTTGGAAAAATATTGACCCCGCCTGAAATGATCATGTCTTTCTTACGGTCGATGACCCAGTAATAACCGTCCTCGTCTCTTTTAGCCATATCTCCGGTAAAGAGCCAGCCATCTTTTAAAGTTTCAGCTGTTTTTTCAGGTTCTTTATCATACCTCACCATATTACCTTCACCGCGGAGAATAATTTCTCCCGGTTCACCAGTATTTACTTCCTCCCCCTGTTCGTTCACGAGTTTTATTTCAGCATTCAGGGCAGCCCGCCTGCCGATGCTGCCGGCTTTCTCCTCATGTTCCTCAGGCAAGAGCAGCGTGCCGTTTGGACCCGCTTCGGTAAGTCCGTAAACACAATAAAAACGATCTGATTTAAAGGCTTGCTGCATGAAGGTCACTTCTTTTTTTCCTAAAGGGGCTCCGCCATACACCCAGTGGGTCATGGATGAAAGATCCCTCTCGTTTATAGACGGGTCTTTCGCTGAAAGAAGGTAGGCAACAGGCGCACCAAAAAAGTGGGTTGTCCGCCACTTTTCCACAGACTCGAGCAGCAGTTCCGGTGTAAATGTTGGCGACAGGCAATGCGTGGCTCCGACGTATGTCCCGGCTGCCAAAAATAAATGTAACGGCGCTGAATGGCTGAGCGGCATCATATGAAGCATTTTGCTCTCCGGCTTCATTTCCATTTCAACAGCCATCATCGCTGCCACACTCAGAATGTTTCTGTTTGAAAAAAGAACCCCTTTTGGCTTACCTGTCGTTCCTGACGTATAAAGCATTGTCGCAAGATCATCTTCTTTTGTCCCGCATTCGATCGGCGTGTTACCGCCTTCATTAAGAAGTGATTCAAATGAACCCCACCCTTCCACTTTTTCACCTGTTTTGACAAACACCACATTTTCAAACTTGGCCGGAAGTGAGGCGCAGGAGTTGTAAAGTATATGGTCGATGACCATCACTTTAGCCTCGCTGTGGCTGAGCATATAGGCCAATTCTTCCCCTGTTAACCTTGCGCTTACAGGGACAATGATCCCGCCAAGCCTGAGAGTTGCAAAATAAGTAATTAGAAAAGAAGAGGTATTCGGCATAAAGAGCATGACTTTGTCACCTTGAGACACTCCCAGGTTTTTTAACCCATTCGCAAACTTCGTCACCTGCCGGTCGAGTTCGCCGTACGTCATGTCTTTATTCTTTTCCTGGACGGCTGTTTTCCCTGAGTATTTGCGTCCATTTCTAGCTAGAAGTTCTGATAGATTCATAAAACCCCTCCTGATTAATCATTTTTGTTTGCAGTTAGTGGCGCCCCCCTTAAGAGTCACCTGCTATGTCTGATTTTCTTCAGTTCATCTTCAAACAGTGACTTGAACATTTCCATATCGGCTTTCAGCGCTTTCAGTTCGTCAATCTGGTCATCAACCTCCTTGATTTTGGCTTCGCCGTAAGCAATCGTCCGTTCGAGCTGCTTCTCCCCCGTTCTGTCGCTGTCAAAGAGCGTCACCATTTCTTTAATTTCATCAAGTGTGAAACCGAACTTCTTCCCCCGTAAGATTAACCGGAGCCTTGCGATATCTTTCTTATAGTAGTGCCGTTGAAGGTTGTCCGTCCGCTCTGGAGACAGTATACCGATCTCCTCGTAATAGCGGAGGGTCCTCGGACTCACTTCAAATTTCTGAGCCACTTCCCTGATTGTCATACTCATCCTAAGTCCCTGCCCTTTTTAATTTTTGGAAAATTCTCACTCTACTAATTTACCATTGACGTTAACGTAAATGTCAAGAGGTCTCCTTATGGGGTCTGACCCCCCAGTTATTTCCATACATAGGGGTCAGACCCCCCAGTTATTCCCAGATAAATATTTTATGAATATTGTTAACCAGGATAATAGTCTTGTAAATACGGTGTAAAGTTTTGGTAAATCTCGTTGACTTGCTATTTCAGTTAGACAATAATTTGCCTTGGAAGGCCGAAGTTAAATAAAAACAGGCCTAACAAAAAATACATATCAAAGTGGAGGGTTTACGAGTGATTAAACGATTAGGGTACGTTTTAGCATTAGGCGGGGTCATGACAGTATTAGCTGGCTGTGGTGAGAATAACGAGGCGAGTATGGACAACAATGGCAACACTAATAGTGGCGCTGATAATAACGTGGAAGAAAATGATAATTCAAACAATGAAAATAATACAAACAACGAAAACAATAATAGCAGCAATACAGAAAACAATTCGAATGAGGCAGTTGAAGAAGATGTAGACGAACTTGTGATGGGCTTTATTCCTTCCCAGGATGCTGCTGAAATAGCGACGACTGCTGAGCCATTAGAAGAATTTTTATCAGAAGAGCTTGGCATCGACGTTCGGGCGGAAGTAATGGTCGATTACAGCGGACTTATTGAAGCGATGAGAACCCAGCAGGTAGATATCGGCTTCCTGAACCCGTTCGGTTTTGTACAAGCTGAAGACCGCGCAGGTGTTGAAGTGATTCTAAAATCCATTCGCCACGGCAGCGATTCCTACGTAGCACAATACACAGTGCCGGCTGATTCCCATATTGAGGACCTTGATGACCTGCTTGAAGAAGAAGGGCTTGTATGGGCTTATCCAGATGACTTATCAACATCCGGCTTTTTATTCCCTGCCAAACAGCTGATGGATATGGGTGTTGAAAACCTTGATAACCAATTCCAGCGTTTAAGCGTTGGCGGACATGATAATGCGATTATGCAGTTAATTGACGAGCAGGCTGACTTTGCCACTACTTTCGATGACGCGCGGGATACACTGGCTGATGAGTTCCCTGACATCCATGAGGACCTCCGCGTGATCGGTTACACAGATGAAATTCCTAATGACACTATCTCTGTGAGAAGTGAACTGTCAGATAACCTTAAAGAACAGATTCAAGACGCTTTCATGAGCTTAAATGACAACGAGGAAATGCTTGAAGTGATGCATGAAATCTATACTTGGGACGGTGTAGCAATAGCTGAGTCTTCAGATTATGACATTGTCCGTGATGTATTTGCAGAGTTCGAAGACGATCTAGCAAACTAGTTTAAGCTTTAACGGTTTATGGAGAAGGTGTCTGTCGTCACTGGGAGTGCTTTTCACAGCTGCCGGCAGTCCCCTTCTTTTTTTCTGTTTAATAGTAAAAGTGATGGATTGGGATGGTGACTAGAGTGATAGAGTTTAAAAATGTGTCGTTGGTATACCCTAACGGCCACCAGGGGTTAAAAAATATCAACCTCAAGATTAATGATGGGGAATTTGTGGTGGTAGTTGGAATGTCGGGAGCAGGTAAATCGACATTAATCCGAAGCATTAACCGGATGGTCACTCCGACTGAAGGTGAACTGCTGATAGATAATGAGAATATTCTTTCCTATAAAGAAAAACACCTTAGAAAACTTCGGACAGAAGTAGGAATGATTTTTCAGAATTATAATCTCGTCAAACGCATGTCAGTGCTCCGGAATGTTATGGCAGGGCGTCTTGGTCATACCGGCACACTTAGAAGCATGCTCGGCTTATTTCCGCAGGAAGACCTGCAGATGGCTATGGGCAACCTTAATCGTGTGGGAATCCAGGAAAAAGCCTATGTGCGTGCCGACCAGTTAAGCGGTGGACAGCAGCAGCGGGTGAGCATTGCCCGGGTTTTAACACAGCAGCCTAAAGTCATTTTAGCCGATGAACCGGTGGCCAGCCTTGATCCCCCTACTTCCCATAAAGTTATGAAAGACTTAAGGCGAGTGAGTAAAGAAGATAATTTAACGACTCTTGTTAATTTGCACTTTATTGATATGGCACAGGAGTACGCCGACCGGATTATCGGCTTGCGTGACGGTGAAGTGGTATTTGACGGACCGATCGACCAGGTGTCTGAGAAGACATTCGAGGAAATTTACGGACGTCCTATTAAGGAAGACGATCTTCTTGGAGGAGATGAGAGCTGATGCCGAATTTGGAGAAAAATCATGATTCCGCCCCAACACGCTACCCGCTCACTCCAAAAGGGTTTAAGTGGTACATAGGTTCAGTTTTACTGGCGGTTTTAGGGTTGTATGTGTTGTCAGCCTACCAGACTCAAGCGTTTCCTGACCGTGTGATTGAAGGGCTGCCGATTATGTTTTACTTCGTCGTCGAAGATTTATGGCCGCCTAATTGGGGTTATCTTCCCCGCGTTGCTATGAGCCTTCTGGAAACTTGGAATATGGCGTTATTCAGCACCACGCTGGCTGCTGTCGCCGCGTTACCTTTAAGCTTCCTCGCTGCAAGTAATATTAATAAAAATCCGCTTTTTTATCAGGCAATCAGAAATGCGTTCAACCTGCTCAGAACTATTCCTGAAATTATTCTGGCCGTAGTATTTGTCGCGTTAGTCAGTATTGGCGCCGTTTCCGGTATTCTTGCCTTAACGGTGTTTTCACTCGGGATTTTAGCCAAGCTTATCAGCGAGACAATCGAGGCAATTGATCCCGGGCCCCTGGAAGCAGTGAGGGCTTCCGGAGGAAATGTGTTTCAGGTAATTACTTATGGAGTGATGCCGCAAATCCTGCCGCAGTTTGCCTCTTATACCCTGTATGTGCTGGAGATTAATGTAAAAGCTTCAGTCGTGCTTGGGTTCGTAGGCGCAGGCGGAATCGGGATTATCCTCCGCCAGCAGTTAAACATGTTTAACTATGATAACGTGGCCACAATTATTTTTATGACATTCTTAACGATTACAATCATCGATTTAGTCAGTAATCGCGTAAGGGAGCGATTAGAATAATGAACAGTAATGAAAAAATATCCCTGCGGAAAGGGATGACCAAAAAGGGTAAGTATACGTCTTATCTGATCCTGCTGATCCTGAGTATCCTGTATATTACGGCATTCGCTACTACACCTTTCTCAGTTTCCGGTTCAGCTGCCTCTCCGCTTGACACCTTGAGGCGAATTTTTATCGTTCCAATAACAACTATGGACTACATCGTTCAGTTCCCTGAATATATCGGCTACATGCTGGAGACCATTGCCATAGCTTACGCGGGCGTGGCGGTAGCTACTATTCTTGCCGTTCCCGTAGCTTTTCTGGCAGCCCGTAATACAGCAAAACGTTTTTCTTACGTTGGGAAATCTATTCTTAATGCGATCAGAGCGATCCCTGAATTAATTTTTGCAATCATTTTTGTTGCGGCTGTAGGTATTGGTCCATATGCCGGCGTGTTAGCCATCAGCATCAATTCAATAGGCATGCTTGGAAAACTCTATGCTGAAGTCATTGAGTCGATTGATTCAAGTAACGTAGACGCGATTAAAGCAAGTGGAGGCAACCGTATTCAGGCGATGTGGTATGGCGTTCTGCCGCAGGTTTTGCCTGAGTTTTCCTCCTACTCCATTTACAGATTTGAAATTGACGTCCGGGCCTCCACAGTGTTAGGGATCGTTGGCGCCGGCGGTATCGGTGCACCTCTTATCTTAGCCACATACCAGCGGGCCTGGGAAGACGTCGGAATGATTTTAATTGTTGTCGTAGTATTTGTAAGCATTATTGACTTTTTCAGCGGGAAGATTAGAAAGAAATTAGTGTAATGAGCCTGCTTTAATGAAAAAATATGGTTTGGAAGCCGGTCATTAATAGATATTGCCTAAGCTGCAAAAAATAAAGGGCTGATGCTGATGGAGTGCTGACCAGAGGACGCCTTTAAAATGATGGAATGATTAAATTGGCGTTTTAAAGTAATCCTATATTTTTTAAAGTGTGCGTTTCATTAATGAGACCGCAGGATTTACTTATACTAAAAAGTATAAGTAAACCGGCTACAGCCAGGCTCGATTTTTAAAAGACGGTTCGAAGGAAAGGAGGATCACATGGACCAGTTATACATATTTGATTTAGACGGGACGCTGTATGAAGGGACAGCTCATTTTGATTACTATGCATCGCTCCTTATGAAGGATGTCGATGAATCGATGCGGACTCAGTTTCAGAAAGACTATGAGAAAATGAAAAACGGCGATCATCCAGTGAAAATTGGAAAAGCTTACGATGTCCGTCACGATCTTGCCGTGACTGTTGATCCGATGACCCTTAAAGCTGCAGAATCACACAGATGGGACGGCACGCTGGTGGAAAACCTTGAATCCATTTACGGCAATGAGCCAGTCGAATTTGATTTCGAGAATTTGGTGGCGATAGGGGACGGCTGGTGGCTGCCGTTTGCGTGTGCAAAGCATTATGGAGTGGAAGACTGCTACCCGCGTTACTTGCAAACGAAAGAGTATATGGTCAGTGACGCATTCACATTAGAAAAGATTCCTCATCTGCGCGAATTTTTATTGCAATTGAAAAAAGAAAATCAAATCGTCCTTATGACGAACAGTGACAAAGAAGATGTCCAGCGCCTTCTAAAGGAACTGGATTTAGCAGGGGTGTTCAGCCATATCATTTCCTCAGCACAAAAACCATCTTTCACGAAAGATATCTTTATGGAATTGCATAAAATGTACAACATGCCTCTTCACCGCTTAGTTTCCGTAGGCGACAACTTTTTAAATGAAATTGCTCCGGCGCTGCTGCTCGGTATGAAAGCAGTCTACATTTCCGACCATCCCCTTTCGGTGTCCCATGATAACTTCCATCAGGTCAGCACGCTGACCGAGTGGATGGAAAAATAAGGGGGGACAGACCCCCCAGCTATTCCCAGTATGCAGTTTATTTTCATTTTATTGGGGCTATGGGTACACTAAGGGTAAAGGAGGCGATAAACATGTCCGATGAGAAACAGGAAATGGTCGATCGCGTCTATGCGGAACTGGAAAAGGTGATTGACCCGGAACTTGGAGTGGACATTGTTAACCTGGGACTCGTGTATAAAGTCGATTTGGACGACGACCAAAACGTTTTTATCGAAATGACCTTGACGTCAATGGGATGCCCGCTTGCCGGAACGATTGTAAGTGAAATTAAAAACGCGTTAAAAGAACTTCAGGAAATTGGCGAAATTGGCGAAGTGGATGTTGAAATTGTATGGAGCCCGCCTTGGGACAAAAAAATGATGTCCCGTTATGCGAAAATCGCTTTAGGAGTCGCCGACAACTAAATTTTAAAACGCAAAACCGCAGCCCCTGGGACGACAGGGGCTGCGGTTTTATTTCACAAAGGGGTCAGACCCCCCATTTATTTCCTTTTCAATACTGAAATTTGCTGGCGTTTTCCTGGAGGTCTTCTGCGAGCTTGGCCAGGGTTTCGCTTGAACTTGCGATTTCTTCCATTGAGGCTGTCTGCTCTTCGACTGCCGCGGAGATCTCTTGTGTACTTGCCGCGTTTTCTTCTGATATCGCAGAGAGATTTTCCATAACACGGATGATCTCTTCTTTTTTACCATTTAAATGAACTCCCGAATCGCTTAGTTCCTTTAGAGTAGCTCTCATCCGCTCGATCGCTTCCGCGACGCCTTTAAAAGTGCTCGTTGTGTGACTCACACTTTCTGACTGGATGCGTGCCATTTCTTTTGACTCTTCCATTTTATCCGCGGCTTTATCTGTTTTTTCCCCGAGTGTATGAATGATCCCGGAAATCTCTTCGGAAAATTTATTTGACTGCTCCGCCAGCTTCCTGATTTCTTCAGCCACTACAGAGAAACCCTTTCCAGCTTCGCCCGCTCTTGCGGCTTCAATAGACGCATTCAGTGCCAGCAGGTTAGTCTGTTCCGAAATGCTCTTAATCATGCCGCTTGCGCTGTCAATTTTCTCTGTATTTTCATTTGTTTCGGAAATGATGCGATGTACATCTTCTGTCACGTTGTTATTGGCTGTTGTTTTTTCCACCAGCTCCGCAGCCAGAGCCATCCCTTTATCTTTTAACGCCGCCATCTCAGCAGCAATGCCGTTTAAGCTTTCAACATACGCCTGATCCTGTTCGATAATGGCACCGAGATCATTCACTTCCTCAGCCCCTTTTTCCGTATCAGCCGCCTGGTCAGAAGCACCTTTAGAAATATCTTCAATTGTTTGTGCTACTTCCTCGGCAGCTTTCGCAGACTGGTCGCTCGTCGCGGTCAGTTCCTCTGAAGAAGATGCTAACTGTTCAGAAGCAAAGGTGACATTTTGCAGCAGCCCGCTTAAATTATCTTTCATCTTTGAAAAACTGGCTGAGATCTGCCCTATTTCGTCATTTCGAGTTTCCTCACGGCTGTCAGCACGGAAATCTCCCTGACCTGCACGGTGGAGGCTGTCCTGAAGCATCTGAATCCGCGACTTGATTTTTCTCGTAAAAAATATCAGCAGAACAGCAATCAATCCAAGGATCACCGCAAGGATAATGATAATCATAGTAATAATTTCAGACATGATCGAGTTAATGACTTCCTGGGAAGCCGCTGTGAAGAGCATCCCGACGATCTCCCCGTCTGCCGAAAAAACCGGCCGGTAGGCAGTTTGAAGCTCGGTCCCGAGAATATCTGCGTCCCCGTAATACATTTCTCCTTCACCAAGTACGAGCTCTGTCACTTCCCCTTCTGCTTCAACCGTAACCGCCCGTTCGTCATTAATAATCAAATTTGTTGTGACCGGCTGCCGGCCTTGAAAAATGGTCACCAGGCCGCCTGTCATATCAGCAATTTCATCAGCCAGTTCGTAATCTTCGTTAATTCTGTGGTCCCCTTTATACAGCTCGCCATTTTGAATCTGCCACTGGCCGTCAAACCTTTCATCTAAATAATGATACGCTAGATTCAGATCAGACCCCGCTTTTTCAGCAGCAAAACTTTCGATTCCGCTCCTTACTTCAGAAAAGGTCACCGCAATCAATATGGCCGACAACCCTATAACCGTTCCAAACATAAGCAATTGAAACTTTGTAAGTATTTTCATGTTCCTAAACAATCACTTCACCCCGCCTTTTAATTCCAAAATAATACATCCAAAGTATTATTTTAGATAGGAAAAAGCCAGTAAACATCCATAAATCATGCAAATTTTCATAGGTCTTTTTAACATTCGGGGTCAGACCCCCCAGTATTTTACAGCTAACATTCGGGGTCAGACCCCCCATTTATTTACAATCGCTGGATGAGAGGGAGGAATGAGGCGCCGATGACGCCTGTTTTCGTCCCTAAGCGGGCAGGCTCAATCATGACGGAGTCTTCTAAACTGGCGTACACTTTTCTTTTTACCGCCGGCTTCAGGTGCGGCAGGATAATTTCTTTTCCTTGCATGACACCTCCGCCCAGTACGATCATTTCAGGATTGATAACGTGGACAATGTTGGCGATCCCTGAAGCTAAATGTCCAATCCATCTGTCAAAAATCCTGAGAGCCTCGGCGTCTTTCTTTTCAACGAGCTGTAACAGCTCTTTAGCGCCTTCCTCCAGTCCGAATACCTCTTTCACTTTTTTCTTCATCGCCGTACCGGAAGCAAGCGACTCCCAGGCTCCCTGATTCAGTCCTGCCTGGGCGGCTCCTTCCTCGGAAATAATCATGTTGCCCACCTCACCCGCACTGAACTGGGCCCCTGAAAGGAGCTGTCCGTTTAGCACAATACCAGCTCCGATTCCCGTACTGATCGTTATGTACACAAGACTTTTGGCATCACGGCCTGCTCCTGCAATATACTCCCCGACTGCTGCAGCATTGGCGTCATTTTCAAAAAGGCATCTCTTCCCTGTCTTTTTTTGAAAAGCATCCACAAAAAGAAAGTCGTGCCATCCCGGCAAGTTAGGCGGATCCAAAAACAGCCCGCGGGCTAAATCCATCGGTCCCGGAGCCGCTACTCCGACTGCCTCTTCAGCCTCCTTTTGCCAATCAGCTGTCATTTCACTGATTGTATTAATGCCTTCTTCCGGCGTTTTTGGCGTCTCTATTTCCCGGTGGTCAACCACGTCTCCACGGTCATTAATCAGTCCCGCTTTAATCGTCGTGCCGCCAATATCTATCCCAATCCGTTTTATCTCATTCTTCACATGAACCCCTCCTTCTTTTTCTGTACCAGAAAGCCGATTTCAAAGGTTCGGCGCCAAGGACTATTATAGCCGTTCCCGCGGTAACCTTATATGCCGGCCAGCCCTTCATATTAAATCTTACTCTTAATTCTATAATTTTACCTTGTTCCCATCCATCCTGACTAACTTCCCTCTAACAACTACTTCCTCTTTCATCTCACTCATTTTATTCCAAATTAACAAACCAACAAAAAAGCTGCGAGACCATCTCTCACAGCTTTTTTTCTATTCAAGCCTGTTTCTGTTTTCATAGTCGAGCTGAACCCGACTCGCGGTAGCGTGTTTCTGGTCAAGATATTTCCCTTCATACGGTTTCGCTTCCTGGTCTACTTCAGCCAGAACGAGCTGGCAGATACGCCGGTTAACATCCAGTTCGATCGGCAGCCGGTTTGCATTATACAGTTCCAGTGTAATATGGCCGCGGAAACCCGGATCAACCCAGCCTGCATTCTGGATAAACAGCCCGAGCCGGCCAATTGAGCTTCTCCCTTCAACAAACGCTGTTAAGGAAGAAGGGATTTCTATGTACTCTTTCGTTGTGGCCAGCAGAAATGACTGCGGAGGAATGACAATGGATCCCCGGTCGCCCACATCAATTTCGCGGTATGCCGCTTCAGCAGTCAAAGACAGTTTAGTGCTTAAATGGTCGTCAATAACGAGAAAATGATGTCCGAGCCGCAAATCTACTGAGGCTGGCTGAATTTGTTCAGAGGTCATTGGTTTGATGACCATTTCTTCATTGGAGAGTTTTTCTGAAATTGTTTTACCGCTTAAAATCATCGTCCGTCAGCCTCCTTGTATACCTTTTTATTAATCTTATTTTATCATGCCTTTTATTGAAACTCTATCTTTACGGTAATTAAAAAGGCTTCCCGTAATCCCGGGAAGCCTTAAGAATTTATTCATTTAGTGCAGCTTAATGCAGTCGCCTTTTTCACAAAAATCGAGTGTTTTTCCGTCAAACATCCAAAGGTCATCTTCTTTAATAAAGAACCTTACTCCGTTAACAACACATTTCCAGTCATCGGCTTCTGAATTGTCTCTGTCTACACCAAGGAAAAAGCCTTCCGCACCTCTTACAAACAAGCGAATTTCTTCTTCTCCACCCAGTTCCATCTCTTCCTTATAAATATTTGCAGCACGCTCTGTAATTTGTAACATCGCACATTCCTCCTCAAAATAATTGTGAATAGTTTCACAAAATCATTTAAATAAATATCGAATTATCCTTACTGATAGGTTAACAACATCGTCATAGTGTTTTGTGAATCATTTCACTAACTTGATAGTTATAATATAAAATAATCTCCCTTAAATTACAATAGGGTTCACAAAAGCGTCACTTACAAAAAAATGGGGGGACAGACCCCCCATTTTTTTCCTTATTCCTCTACCTTTTCCCAGAATTCATTTGCGAGGTCGACGACATAACTGCTTCCGCCCCGCTCCTCTGCATTTTGAACCATAATAGTGGTCAAGTAGTCTTCTTCTTCATAATCGAAACTCACATACCAGCCGATTTGCTCTCCATCCTCGGCTGTCTGTTCCTCTTTTAATTCGGCTGTCCCTGTTTTTCCGGCAAGAGCCCGGTTGTGCCCCGCATCGGACCGGTAGGCAGTTCCGTCAGCATCCTCAACCACACTTATAAGCGACTCCCGGACAATTTCGGCATTTTCGGGAGAAATCAGTTCCTCCATTTCCCCCTCGTTTTCGTTTTGGAGACCGTCTGAAAACAACAACGGGTAAATAAGGTTGCCGTCATTCAGAAACATCGTATACAAAGCAGTCATATGAACCGGAGTAACCTGAACTTCTCCTTGGCCGTAGCCTGAGTCAGCCAGTAAAATCTCATTTTCTATGTCCTCATTAGCAAGGGTGGAACTATATAAAGGAAAATCATATGGAAACGGTTCTCCAAAACCAAACTTGCCTGCCCACTCCTCAAATGATTCCTGACCCATATCAAGTGTCTGTCTGGCAAAATAAATGTTATCTGAACGCATCATTGCCGTCTGCAAATCAACATTAGTCTCCTCATCATTCACCCTTGTGACACGGTAACCGCCCCAGCTGTCATCCGGCTGCCATTGCTTTCCTTCTATGACCAGCTCTTCTTCAGGATCCAGTGTCCCTTCTTCCAGTCCCGCTGCTGCGGTCAAAGGTTTAAACACAGATCCCGGCGAATAAGCCCCCTGAAAACGGCGCTCGAATAAAATATTTATATCCTCCATATCTTCCGCCCGCGGGTCAGGAAGCTGCAAGTACCTCAAATTCGAATTAAAGGTCGGTACGCTTACCAGTGCCAGCGTCTCTCCTGTTTTCGGATCCATTACTACGCCCGCACCGGAATCATTATTAAGGACCCCATACATTTTATCCTGGATGCTTATGTCCAGCGTCAAATAGAGATCTTCCCCGTTCTCCGGCTCTGTTTCAAGAATTGTTTCCCTTAACTCGCCGTCTTCCCTGTTAATAGAGACGGTCATTCCCGGGCTGCCGCGCAATTCTTCTTCCATAAGCAGTTCAATCCCATTCTTGCCTAATTCAGAAGTTGAGCCGTAGCCCTCACCTTCCCGCTCTTCTAAATCTTCAGCTGTAATTGAGCCGATGTGACCGATAAGATGACCGGTGCTTTCCCCGTGAGGATACACCCGTCCTTCAACTTTGCCTGCACCCACGCCGGGAATTTCAAGCAAGTCTTCAAGCCTGTCATCGTCAATAGACAGGTTTTGAATAGGAGCGTTCCAGTCAGGATTATCGGGATACCGGGTTGCAAGATCAGCCACCCGCTCTTCATCCAGGTTCAGCACCTCGGCAAACTGTTCAATAGTTTCTTCCAAATCCTCCGTGCGTTCAGGGACAATCCCGGCCTGATAAATGTCACCATTTACTGCAAGGCTTTCGCCGTTCCTGTCAAAAATACCGCCTCTTGCCGGCTGCTCCGTTTCAATTGAAACCGTGTCTTCCGGCTCCTCCATTCCTTTTATAAAATGAGAAGGATCCCATTCAACTCCCCATTCCGCTTCATTCTCTTCTTCCTCGTTACCAGGGATGAATTTAGTAAGGGCGATTTCCGTATCATAAGACAGCACACCGGCTGCCGTGTCCATTTCGACTGATACCGGATAATCGATTTCTTCCAACTCATCTAAATCAATCTCTTCTTCTTCAAAATCCACACTCTCAAAAGATATATTAATAGTGTCAATCCCTAATTCCCCGTAAATAGCGTCATATCTTTCTTCAAAATCCCACTCAAAGCCGGCAACCTCCACCCTGGAATTTTCAGTAAGGTAGTCAGGCATCTCTGAGAAAGCTTTTTCGCTCCACGCTTCTGTGTACCCTTCCAAAGTCTCTTCAGGATTTTCAGGCTCATCTCCCGTACAGGCGGTCATGCCCGCTAATAATAATGCAGATAAACTGATAAATAATGTTGTGTGTCTCAATTTCTAAATCCCCCTTTTTTCCTCACTCTTATATAAAAAAATTTGTTATCAACCGTTAATGTGGAAAAAGATTCGCTAATGGCCTTAGAATTGTTTAAATTAATGGCAAATCAGTAGGGTCGTGCCGCGGCAGTGATCCCCGCCTGATTTGTTTTCACACGATAATTTTAAAAATCCCAAATTTTAACCGTATCCTTCCTAAACTGTATCAAAAAGACCTATACTCCCCTCCATTAAACTAGTCTATAATTTTAAAATCGATAAAAGATGCCACATTATGACATTATTCTTTTATAGTATAGTTAGTTTAACTTTGTCCCCGGTGGTGATTTTGGTGTTTTGGAAGACAGCAAGGCAAAGAAAAATACTGGAAGCGACTTATGCAGAGTGTCCCAATTGTTCCACAACAGATCATATTTCAGCATGGAATCAGCTGGCAAAGGATACATATGGCGATCAGGCTCCGGATATCAGACAATCAGCAACTAGTAAAAAAAATTCTTTTCCATACCAGTGCCCAAGGTGCTTTAAAGGGTATTCAGCAAATAAAATTTTTTTTCTGACAGATGAGGAAGTCCAGGAATCTTTGAAAACCTCTTAAAATTTCCTGAAACTGCATAAGAATTTAAAGGCCCCAGGCTCGCTTCAGCACCCGGGGTCTTTTTTAATCTGTAAAAACGGATAAAATACTCTTGCTCCATTGCTCATGGCCTTTCTGAGTAGGCATCCTGTGATCGTCTTCGTCCACATAATCAAGCAGTTCCTCATCTGTAATATCAGGCCAGTCACTCCAATGGTCGATGTAAATATAATCATTTTCATTAGCGTAAGTTCGCATACCTTCAATTTGTATCGGATAATTCACCGTATTATAGGCAGGCTGAGACGGATTAATCATCGGAACGGCCTGTGCATTTTCAGACAACACAGCCTGGATTAATAACGATACATGTTCAGTCGAATGGTCAATGCTGACTTGGCCGTTATCGTTCCATAGTAAAGGTTCAATAATAACCAGATCGGCCTGTTTTTCCGCCACATCTCTGTGAACCCCCTGCTGGATCATCTCCAATGACGTCATGCCGCCGACCGACATTGTTTCAACTGAAAACACTTCGGTATCAAAAGCGTCATTCAGTTCTTCTTCCAGAAGTTCAGGCCACGGATCGAGCCCTTCGTCCTGTGAATCAGTCAATGACTGTGAACCGAAAGCTAACACAGAGATGGTTTCGTTTTCCGCAAGCTTTGGTTTAATGGCATCCGTGAGCGGTTCCGGCATGTGTTCAAAGTGCCTTTCCAGTTCCTCTTCTTCCCCTTCTAAATGCTCATCGCCTGCTTCTTCTGTTTCATTTTCATTTTCTGACGGTTCATTTTCCTCCGCATCTGCAGGTACGTTTTCCGCACTGGAAATCGCAGCCTGAGCATCGGTGGAAATATTGGACAACTTCTGATCGTACTGGTATTTTCCAAATAAAATGATAAACAAAGATAAAGTGATAACAGCTCCCGCTATGTACTTGTTCATGCTTGTGCTCCTTTAAAAAGAAATAAATGATGGCTTTAACCAACAAAAATTATACAGGAAAAAAACACCACTTTCATTAGTATTAGACAAATTTCCACTAATTTTGTCCTGATCTGAATGTTCCCCTCAATCTCTTTTTAACCGTTAAAAACACCACCAGGCCAAGAATACCGCCGGCAAAATTCAAGATCACATCTTCCACCATGCCTGATCTGCCGGGATTAAGGGACTGCCGATACTCGTCAAAAGACCCGTACAGCAAAACAAAGGCTAAAGACATACCTGCTGCTGCGTTTCTATTATTATAAAAATAACGTATGAGACGGTAAGTAAGCACAGCCAGTACCGCAAAAGTGAAGACATGGGCCCCTTTTCTAATAAAAAATTCAGTAAACTCAGCGGGTGTCATCGCTTGAAGACTGACAGGAGAACCGCCATAATTAAAAGACACCCACTGGAACATGGCTGACACCCATGTTAAATTAAAATCAGTTAAGACGGGCTCAACAGTCTGGTCTTCAAACGTCTGTGAGGAAGAATAATAGATCAGGCCCGCCCAGAATAAAAATGGAATTAAATAAAACACGACAAACCTGCCGCGGCTGCCACTCATGGCGAATCATCCTTTCTGCGAACAGCTTTTCCGGTTATTTGCAGTTATTTCCGCACATGCCGGAAGTTCGATTGTTGCTAAGAAAAACTGTACATGAGAATCATCCGGCACGCTATCTTTTTTTCAATAGTATAATAGGAGCTGCAGACAGTTAAACCAGGCTGAAACTTGAGCCGGTTAACTCATACAGCTGACTAAATAAAGGAGTTGACGCAATTGGGACTGAAAGTCGCATTAATCCAAGCAGACATCGCCTACGGCGATCCTGAGGCAAATTACCGCAAAATTGAAAGAGAATTTGAAAAAGCTGCAGCTGATCATCCTGATATTATCGTCCTTCCTGAACTGTGGCCGACAGGGTATGACTTAGCACGCCTGGATGAGATCGGAGACCCGGAAGCAGAACAGGCTGTCTCCTTTTTATCCGGACTCACGCGAAAGCACCAGGTGAACGCAGTAGCCGGGTCTGTTCCAAAACAGACAAAGGATGGCACCAAAAATACGATGCTTGTGTTTGACAGTTCAGGCAGACTGGTTAAAGAGTACAGCAAAGCTCATCTGTTCAGACTTATGAATGAGGAAAAATATTTAATTCAGGGAAATGACAACGGCCTCTTTCATCTTGCCGGCCATCCGAGCGCCGGCGTGATATGCTATGATATCCGATTTCCTGACTGGATCCGCACCCATATGGTCGGTGAAGAAGGAAAGCAGACAAAAATACTTTATGTCGTAGCAGAGTGGCCGAAAGCAAGGGTTGACCACTGGAAGGCCCTTCTCATCAGCCGCGCTATTGAAAATCAGTGTTTTGTAGTGGCCTGCAACCGCACAGGGGCAGATCCTAATAATGAGTTTGGCGGCCATTCCATCGTCATCGGTCCGTGGGGTGAAATTATTGCTGAAGCAGGCGGGGAAGAAACCATTCTTCATGCAGACATTGAGATTGAGGACGTTGATAAAGTACGTGAATCAATTCCCGTGTTTACAGACAGGCGCCCGGGTATTTATAAACTTTAGCAGCCGGCAGGGGGCCTCCTCCTTATTGAAGAAGATCTCCCCCTCATAGACGTGATTCAGCCTGGAGATAAGTTTATTATCTTGCCCTGCTAATACTGAAACCAAAGGCATGCGCGCCTTTGGTTTTTCATTTGCGCGCTTATGTGGGCGCCGTATGTTAAAATACGTGCAGATACTTTCGGAGGTAACATGGAAAAATGACACGCACATTCACTTTAACAGAACTGCTACTCATATTAGGCGTTACGGTGGCCGTTTTAATGACCGCCATTTTAAACAATTTTTCACTCGTACTGGCTATCATGCCGGGACTGTTTCTTCTCGTCGGCATTTCCGTCCGGAAAGGCTTTTCATTCAGTGAACTTTCCAGGTCCGCTTTTTTTGGCATAAAAAGAAATAAAGATGTCGCCTGGTTGCTGACGTTTATCGGCATCCTGCTTCCAACATGGCACTTTGCAGGCACGATCAACGACTTAAATGCCCTGTTTCTAACTGTTATTAATCCTGCCTATTTCTTTGTCATCGCTTTTTTGATCACTGCTGTCATGTCCCTGATTGTAGGATCAGCGATCGGCAGCCTCAGCATTGCCGGTGTTCCGGTGATGGCAGCCGGTGATTATCTCGGGCTTCCGATGGTGATTGTCGGGGGTGCCCTTGTGTCGGGAGCGTTCGTCGGGGACCGTTCGTCTCCCCTGTCAAGCTCGTTTTTTCTGCTGTCCTACGCACTCGAAGTCACTGTCCGCCAGCATTTCCGGGCGATCCTGCCCACTCTTATGTGGACCGTTTTTCTCACTGCGGGACTGTTTTTAAGCCTGGATCTCTACATTGATAAAGGAGATGCCCTTAACAACGGGACGGCAAGGAATTTCAGTGAGCTGAATATCGGTCAGCTGGCTGTGTCGTTTATTCCAGCCCTTGTCCTTCTCATCATGATTTTAACTGGGAAAAACATGAAAATCTCCTTTACGTCAAGTATTGCGGCGGCTTTTGCTATATTGTTTTTCCGTGATGTGCCTCTGGGGGCATGGGGGGAAGGCGTCCTGGCAGGGGCAGGACAGGTTAACGGCATAATAGATATGCTTCCGTTTATCCTGTTTATTCTGCTCGTCGGGGTCTATTCTCAGATTATAGAAGATACTCAATTGATTCAGCCATATATAGAAAAAGTATTCACTAATAAGTCCTCACTTGCTGTGAATACCTCGCAGTCTATCGGGATAGCGGCTGCCGTCTCGCTTATATCGCCAAATCAGTCTTTCCCGATCATTTTGACCGGGAGGTCCCTGCTGCCTCACTGGGCAGAGTATTTTTCCAAACGCCAGCTGTCCCGGATCCTTGCTGACTCTACGGTGGTGTTTGCAGGACTGGTTCCGTGGAGTCTGCTCGCGATTCTTTGCAGCACGATTATCGGCGTCCCGGTGCTCGAATACGCACCTTTCGCTTTTTTCCTGCTGCTGTCCCCGGCTGTGACAATGGTTTACTCCGTCCTGTCCGCCAGAAAGGCTTACCAGTAAGTTTTGGCGGAAGCTTTTTACCGCTTTATTTTAAAATCCCGATGAACTCCTCCCCAAAAAAAAAGAGGCGGGGTCGGAGCTGCTCATTAAGCAGCCTTCGCCCAGCCTCGTTCTACTTATCTGTAAACTCTACTTTTTCTAAAATATCCAGCTCTTTCAATTTTAAATAAAGATGATCCAGATCTCCGCTCTCCAGCTGAATCTGGGTCATTTCAAAATAACGGAACTCGTCCATTTCAGTTTCCCTTACTTTTTTGAAAAAGCCGGCTTCGTCTTTAATCTGCAATTCAAGAACAGCCGCATCAGACAAACTTTCCTCGTTGACCAGACCTGCGAGGGTGTAGGTGCCATTTACATTGCGCTGTACACATATCGTAAATGTCGTTTGCACCGTATCAAGCATGAGTTCATCTTCCCTTTCTCTTTATACATTATTTACATGAGTGATTTTTTAGCGTCACACAAGAATACATTATAACAGTTTTAACCAGTTTTACAATAAACCAAATAGCCGGGAATCTATCAGCCAAACAGTATAAGATTGACCGCAGCCACAGCTACGACAATGGCGGCAAGTTTTTTAATATTCTGCTGGGAGATATGGGCAAAACATTTAATCCCGATTCGGGAGCCAATAAGGACGCTTGCAATACCTACAAGGAAGTATAACAGAAACTCTCCGTTAAAGTCTCCATTCATTCCATGGAGAAGTACCGTAACTGAATTGGTAAAAACAAAGGTCAGCTGAAGGTTTGCACTGTAAGCATATTTATTGTCGCTGAATACTAGCATTAAATAAAAGACGAAGAACGGCCCTCCGACGGCGTAAATACCGCCGATAAAACCGCCGCCAAGCCCTAAAAGGACGGGAAGCCACGTTTTGCCCAGAAGCTTCCCTTCACCCGGTCCGCTGCTTTTAAACAGATAAATGACAACAGAAATCAGAAAAATCCCGAGAAAAGTCTTCAGTATATCCAGATCCCCATAGTTATGGAGCACAAAAAAAGCTCCGACCCTGCCGGCCAAAGCCGCAGCCAGAAGAACTGTAAGCACCCGCCATTGAATGTGGCGGAACATCTGGAGAGCAATGCTTATGGACAAAACAAGGGCTAATGACACCACAAGAAGAGTACTGTCCTTTATCGTAAACAAAAAAGGAAGAAAACTCATGGCGAAGAGGCCGAACCCAAAACCGCTGACCCCTTGAATAAAGCTGCCAATGAGCAGAATAACAAATATAATTAATAATTCGGTAATCATAATAGCTGCCTTTCCTTGAAAATAATAGTCAGTTCACCTCTTTTATTTTACATAAAAACATTTGCTTGCGGGGTAAAAATCACAGATCCGCCAATTATTTTGTGACACGCGTCACTGCCTGCCCCGGTCGCAGTAGGTTAAAGTAAAATCAAGCTTCAATTATTTTCCTTATGAAGCAAGAAAAAACTAACCAGACCGGAGGGATCAAGGTGCAAATTAAAAAATTAGAGAACGGGCAAGCAGAAATTGATGTGAGAGAATTAGTCAATAACGGAGGCCATCCAAAAGATGACATCCTTCAGTACCTTTCTTCTATACCGAAAGGAACAATTACGAAAATCCACGTCCCTCATGAAGCTGAGCCGCTCGTCCATCTTATGAAAACATATCAAGTAGACGTCGCCCGCGAGAAACTCGGTGAAGGACACTTTTGCCTTCACACCATTAAGCGTTAATCTTCGGGGAAGTTACAGGTGCAGGGAACAGGGGCGGGTGATTAATAGAAAGACTGAGGGGACAATTCTCAAGTTCTCAAGGGGTATTTACTCAGGAAGACCTTAGCAAAAGGGGAGCAATAATAGAATGAGTGTTGTATCGGAGCATAGGGGGTTGGCGGTTGGAACAGGGATATTTGGGGAGTGAAGCGGCAGATAAGGTAACTTGTCCGCCGCTTTTTACGTTTTATAAAACTTGAGGGAGCGTTTAAAGTAGGGGTCAGACCCCCCATTTACTGGAAAAAGCGGCCTCTGTAAACTTTCACAGAGGCCGCTTCAAATACTCCACATATATGATTCAATTATGTTTACTGATCAGCCACGCTCACTTCGACATTATCGACAAACAGGTGGTCGCCGCTTGTGTTGCGGATTGAAATGATAAGCTCGGCTTCCCCATCACCAGGTGCTTCGTACTCCCAGGTGACCTGCTGCCATTCGTCACCATCCACAAAGGTATAAGCGGAATAGTTGCTGTAATTGTTGCCGTGATAACCAGGGGCGTACATGGCGTTTCTAATCTCGCCGTTCCCTTTCACCCAGAAACTCACTTCGTAGGTCACGCCCGCTTCCATCGCATAAGCTTCAGATGTAAACCGGTTATGCGACGTACTTGTGTTCACAAGCTGGACGGAGGAATCACCTTCGTAAGCCTCATCAGACTGATTGACTCTTGACTGGGCAATATTTGAGGACTGGCCAAACCAATTGACTGGCAGTCCATCAGCCCAGTTTTCAAATGAGCCATTAGCTAACTCTTCAAATGGTTCCGCAGTAGACTGAACGATGACTGTCAACGTTTTTGTTGCGGTATTGCCGGAAGAGTCAGAGACTCTGTAACGGACCTCATACGTGCCGGCACGGGAAGTATCTACATTATTAGTCACTTCCACCTGATCAGTCAAATCGCCGTCTACATCGTCTACCACAGTTACAGCAGGCACTTCAAATTCGTCGCCGGCCTGCAAATAAACTGTAGGATCCTCATTCAAAGCCTCGTCTGTAAATTCGATCACAGGAGGCGTCACATCTCCCATATCATAATCAGGATCAATATCCGGAATTTCAAGCTGGACTACCATCGGGTCGTGGTCGCTGGCACGGCCGTGGGCTTCCATGAAACCTGAGTTGATATTCATGATATCCGCTTCCAGTCCTTCTGTCAGATGATCAGAAACGAGAATGGAATCAAGGGACTGGGAGCTGCCGTTATAATTATACGTATACTGCTGTTCCCTCGGAAGTTCATAAATACTGTTATACATCATCCCGTCACCTTCAAGGATTTGTACAGGAGAAGACCAAGGGAAATCATTGAAATCTCCTAAAATAACCACATTCGCTTCTTCCTGGTAGCTTTTCAGTTCGCTCACAAAATCATGAATGACTGTTGCAATCTCTTCACGCTGATCACGGCTGCCCTGTACCGGAGGCTGTTCCATCCCGAACGGTGCCGTATCTCCGCGTTTGGAGTTCCAGTGATTTCCAACCACATAGACGGATTCACCTTTAAAAACAAATTCAGTCATTAATGGTTTCCGTGAATTTTCAAACGCCTCATTCATAGGATCAATTAAACCTGACACGTAGTTTAATTCCCCGTTTTCATCGAATGCCAGTGCGTCTGTCGGACCGCCAATCTCACCATCTGCTAAATGCACGCGGTCAGTGCGGTAAATATGCCCGACACGGATATTTCCACCCGGAATACCGCCATCCTGGCCGTCCACAGGTGCCACATCAGTATAAGCGTATTGCGGGCCGCCAAGCTCAGAAATTCTATCAATTAACGTCTCATAGCTTTCGCTGGCGTCCGTATCGCCGCTGTCCGTCGTTCCGTCGCTTGCCATCACTTCCACAAGAGTAATAATATCCGGGGCATTCAGTTCATTTGCCATAGAGTTGGCCAGCCGTTCTGTTTTTTCAGCCGGAACGCCGGGATAATAGTTCTCTACATTATAAGTAGCAACCGTCAGTTTATCTTCCTCAAATTCAATCGTTGTTTCGTCACGACGTTCTGCTCCGCCATCGATCAGTTCAGGCAGGTCATCTACAGGCTGAATTTTAAAGTTGCCGAAATTATATCCCACGACACCTTCAATACTTTCTTCAAAGTAGTCGCCTGTTTTTGCGATCGTTCCGCGCGGCACGTTAACAAACATAATCTCCGGGTTAAGCTCTTTCTCTGTTAAGTAAACCCCGCCGTCCGGAGTCCGGTTTTCCAGAGCCCATTCTTCAGAAATGACGGTAATTTCATCGTATTTTTGCGGACCGGTAAGAGTGACCTGGCCCGGAATTTCAACGAGCATTCCTTCAAGGCTCTCATAAAAATCAAGCGCGTTTGCTGTCGCATCAAACGTATCCGGATCATAAATGTCGTATTCATCCGGGTCGGCCAGAAGCACACTTGGAATATCGCGGTCGACTCCAATGACAACCGGATCAGGCAGCTCATTGCCGCTTGAATCGACTTCCAGTGATGAACCGACAATCTGTGTCGTCGTTAAATCATTATTCCCGTCAAAACCTCGCTCTTCATACTCTACAACCCGTCCGTCCACAAGCACCATATCACCTGCCGTGACACCGTGATTCGGGTTATAAACGAAAATCCCTTCAGATGTATTGACATCGCCGTCAGATTCTTCGCTCTGCATGTAGAATCCGTTGCCTTGTGTGTAAGTGACAATACCCGGAACTTCCCGGACGGCCATATCTTCGTAAGGTGAAATATGGGCCGAGCCCTGTATGTCATAAATTTCAAGGCTTCCTGCTTCTGCGAGTACCGTGTACTCATAGGTACGCACCTGGCTGTCATTTAAACCGTCTTTCACTGCAAAAGCTTTAATAATCATGTCTTCCGTAATTTCAATTGGCCCGTCATACAGATTGCTTTCCACAGTCGGGTCTGACCCATCTGTCGTATAATAAATGGCAGCATCGTCAGTAAACGTGCTTAAAGTCACTTTAGTGCCTGCTTCTACTGCTGAAGAGCCCGGTGCCGCCTGTACCGGCTGAACAACAGTAGCGTCTTCAATTAAGTCTTCATCAAAGCGTGGCATAAGCTTATGTTCGTAAAAATGGTAATTCACAACGCCGATCAAATAGTCGTATTCAGTCTCTTCCTGAACATCAGCTTCTGAACCGAGTACAATGAATTCCCCTTCGCTGTCCTCAGCGATATAATCATTAAAGTCTCTTAATTCATTTACAGTAGCCTCTTCCACCATGACGAGCTGAGCTTCAATATTTTTACCGTTCTCTTCGGAAAAATCAGTTGAGTCCACCAGTTTAGGTTCAACCATTCCGGCATTTTCCTGAACCAAGTCAGAGTTTCCTGAAGCAATCAGCAGCTGAAGCATGTCACGGAAATGATCCAGATCTCCTGTCACTTCAATCATGTCACCGATCGTGTAGAGGTCTCCTAAACCAGGGCCTCTTAATAACAGGCCGGCCGTATCATCCTGGATGTACATATTCGTCTGGCCGCCTGCTTCGAAATGAGCGGTTACCGTCCCGCGGACAGTATGAGTGGTCCCGAGGTCAGAATCCCGAACCTCCTGAATTGTCGAGCCTTCGAACTCTTCTTCTTCCGTGTAGTCAAAGGCTGCCTCCACATCATTTACAGTCAGTGTCCCGCTCAGGCCTGCAAGGTCGTCATTAAGATGCTCCACGGTAACGTGGGACCGGTCTTCTGAAGAAACCTCATAACCTGTTAAATCAGGAACAATAACTGTTTTATCAGCCAGTTCCACTTCTACTTCCACCATTCTGTCTATCCCCAGCCCTTTAGGGTACGTTTTATCAAAATCGATTAAAAAGCTGGTTGAATCAATGATCGTCACATCTTCCACAGACCTTTTCGGTCCCTGTGCACTATGACCTTTTTGTTCCCTTTCTTCAACAACCTGGCCTCCTGGCTGCCCATTTCTGTTTCCCTGGTTTGCTTCGGCAGACATTGCCGGCGCAAAGGTGGCAGCTGTCAAGATGACCGCCATTAATGCTGCAAATAACGAACGGGTTCTTCTCGATCGATCTTTCATACCATCGTCTCCTCCTTAGAAAATATGTAATGTCTCTCGGAGTCTGGCATATAATGAGAGCGATTCCATTATAATCTGTTTTATTGAGTGACGTAAACAAAGGTCAGACCGCCTCACATCTATTCTCATAGGATAGATGACCTTATTTCTTGCAATTGAATACCCCGCCTCCCATTTCACCTCTATAAATTGCACATTCACCTCCCCCCCATTTGTTCAATTAAGTTAAGTTTGTAAACCCAGGGTGTCTTTTTATGGAAAATTCCTCCTTTATCCGTTGAAAAACCAGGTATATTTTTAATAAGTTTAAACAATTTGTAAATATATGAGAAAATAGATAGATTTTTTCGACATCTTTCCACAACAAAGAAAATAATGGTAAAAAAGACTTATTATCAAAGGAAAAACCTGGGGGGACAGACCCCCCAGGTTTTGGGAATTTATTCGGCGGCGGGTAAGGAGAGGAGGAAGCAGGTCCCGTTTGTGGACGTGCTCTCCAGCTGAAGTTTGCCTCCGTGGTTATCCATTATACGCTGAGCGATCGTGAGGCCTAAGCCTGTACCGCTTTCTTTTGAGGTAAGGAAAGGATCAAAAATCTGCTGCTGAATTTTCTCAGAAATTCCCGGTCCTGTATCTCTAATATAAATGTTATGATTTCCGTCTTCCACAATAGAAGAAATAGTAATAGAACCTTCCCCTCCCATCGCTTCAATGCTGTTTCTGATAAGATTATGCAGGACCTGTTTCATCTGTTCAGAATCGACATGCACGTGAGCCGGATAAAGATCGACTGTAAATTCGACTTGGTCGTATCCTGAAGACTGCCTGATTAACGGTAAAATGTCTTCTACGATTTTTTCAAAATACACTTTTTCCATGACCGGTGCACTTGGTTTTGTAAGCATCAGCATCTCTTCAATGATTGCGTTGATCCGGTCGAGCTCTTTAAGGAGAAGAGGCAGGTGGAACTGCTTTTTTTCTTCTTCTGACAGAGACTGATTCATTAAGGATAAAAATCCGTCAATCACCGCTAACGGGTTTCGTATTTCGTGGGCAGCCCCCGCTGACAGTTCGCCTATAACCGCAAGTTTTTCTGTTTGCTGAATTTTTTTCTCCATCTCCTCGGTTTCGGTAATATCAAGAAAATAAAAAATCTTCCCTGTCATTTCCTGGTCTTTGTTAAGGAGCTCAGATTGGGAGACTAATAGAAAATGCGTGCCACTCTTTGTGTAGAAAGGAATTTTGACATTATGGTAAATGTCCGGTGATGAAAACCTCTCCCAGAATGGAAGATTTTCATTAAAGTCTCTTTTGATTAATGTCTCCATCAGCTTTTTATTATCATGGCCGAGAAACTCTTTAGCCGTGTCATTCAGAGACAGATCGCCTGTTTTCTTATTGTAAGTTACGATGCCCATAGGCAGGGAATTCAGAATCTGCTCTCTGTAAATCTTATCGTTGACGATTGTATCAAAAGATTCTTTCAGCCTCTTTGACATTTGATTAATGGAGGCAGTCAGCGATTTAAGTTCTACCTGATTCCCCTCTTCGATCGTTAAGCCGTACTTACCTTTGGCAATATAGCCCAGCTTTCTTTCTATATTTTCTACCGGCTTTGTCAGGCCTGCACTGATTCTGTAAGAAGCTGCAATTGCTAAAATGATAGCGATAGTTGTAACAATAATGAGGAGCCTTAAAGACTCGCTGATAATCGTTGAAATATGTTCAGAGTGGTCTTCCAGTGAAGCATCGACACTCTCTCTCTGATCGCTCAAGATCTGGTGAAGCTCCTGCACGCCTGGAAGGTAATCCTCTTCTATAAGCGCAGCGGCCGCTGAAAAATTCCCATATTCCACTAACCCTCTAATATTATTTATGACTAAAAAATCTAATAAATCTATTTCTTTTTTAATTGATGAAAGAGAGTCGGGAACCGGCCCATGATCCTCCCTCACTTGCTTCTCTGTCTCCTGCTGCCTTTGTTCATAGGTGTCAGCGAAATCACAGCAGAAATTCGTTTCTACTGCCGTTTCAGCCATATATTCCTTCATCCGTAATTCCTGCTCCCAGTAAGAGAGCCAGAAATGTTCAGGAAGACTAGTGTTTCTAACATCATCGCTTACTTGATTAACCTCTTTAATAGACTGAATAATAACAAATGAAAAACTGGCTAATAAAATCGTAATGATAAGAAGAATGGACAGTATTTTACTGCGAAACGTTATGTTTTTAAAGAACTTGCCCATTGCTCTTCCCCTCTCTAAACCTGCCTGACTAAAAAGTCAGCTTCCCTCTGGTATGTCTCTTAATCTCTGATTCAATAAACTCTAATTCTTTTTTTGTAAACATAGGACCGAACGGAGCAAGGTCAACTACTCCTTCGTTTTCACCCAAAATCGTTACTCCCCCGGGAATTCCTTCTTTACTGAAATAGTCTTCCAGAATGGCCACGTAGGCTTTTGGTACGTCGTTTGTTACACTGGTTAAAACATATTCTCTCGCCATATAAGACTGGTCTTCTATATAACCAATCACATAAACGTCTTCTTCTTTTGCCCGTTCAATAATATCACGGTTGAAAGCATTCCCCTTCGAATAGATCACGTCCACCCCTTTTTTAAGGAGTTCATCCATTACCCCGACAGCTTCAGCACCGTCCTCCCTGCTTGTGACGGATTGACTGAACACCTCTGCTTCAGGCTTATAATGGTGCACGCCTTGAAAAAATTTCGGAGACCCTCTTTTTTCATCTTCTATTTCAATCAGGGCAATCCGGCCTGTTTCAGATTTTAAAGCCCCTGCGAGACCTGCAAAATATTCAGCTTTCCCTTTTCCAAATGTATAAACCGCCTGGTTAGAATAAGTAGCCGTTCCGTGAATGGTTACAAACTGCACATCCGGATAATACGGGGCCAAATCTCTGAAGAAGGGAGAAAACTCCTGGCCATGTCCAATAATTAATTCTGCCCCGCTTTCAATCGCCTCTTTCGCTTTGCCGGCCACCAGTTCTTCGGAGTAGAGTCCGCTGTGTAACACTGCGTCGACAGGAAACTCATCCTCGATCATCACCTGCCCTTTATAGGCAAGACTCCCCCAGCTCTGATCGCTTACAGAGTCAGAAGTAAGAATTGCCATAAGGAGATCTCCTTCATCTTCCTTTGTGACGTCTGATTGATCGTTGAGTAAAATACCCCTTGACTGATATAACATAATAAAAATAAGCACTGAAGAAACTAATAAAGAAAGAATTAATATATATTTAGTCTGGGATTCTGAATAAATCATAATTTGTTCTCCTTCTGAGATGCATAACCTGATTCCCGCTGTCACATCAGGCCCCTTACATACTGTAAAAAATATAAAAACAATTCGGTTTTATGATTTAAAACATTTCATTTTTCTGGACAGCTATGTAAATTAGAACTAGCTTTATCTTACAGAAAATCCTCCCTCAGGTCTATATGTCCACGCTTAACTCTTCAGTCCTTTACCGTTTTATTTTCAATTTTATTAATAGAAGGGGAGAGAATATTATTTTTACAGACTAAGAATAATTTCCTTTTAATACCATAAAATTGAAACTATTTTACTTCTTAATTTTTACACACTTAAAGAAATTTCCAGCTTATCCGACAAAAGATGACTCCCTGAAATTTCTGTTTGCAAATATACAAATAAAAAACACTTCTCTATACCTAAGTAAATATATTCAAAAAAAATTACACGCATGACACCCCCAGTTTACGGTCCTGCCAATAAGAAGATATAATGAAAACGCTCTCCTTTTGTCGTTCTAAGGGAGCAGGATGTAATAGTCCTATTACATATTTCAAAGGAGGAGAAAGAGGTATGTCAAATCGCTTTAAAAAGCTTCGTCCTTTTTTTGCAGGAGTGATGACTGTCAGTCTAGTGACAGCTGCCTTTGCACCGATGGAATCGGTGAGCGCTAACCCCGGCAAGGGAAATGGCCAGGGGAATGCTGCGGTAGAACAACAAAGAGGGAACAGCGGAAATGCCCCACACGGCCCAAAAAGAGACATTGAAGGCGTGACAATGGTTGATTCTACAAGTTTCCTGGTTGATTTTGATAAAACTTATCCGAAAGGCATCGATATTAATCGGATGCTTGAAGTTGAAGCAGAGTTAGATGATGAGTCAGTGGTGGAAGTTGAATTAACAGATTATGGTGTCTCATCAGACGATCGTTCATTAGTGACAATTGAACATGCGAACGATGATCTCGATGGATTGGCAGGAACACTTCGAATTAATGATTTTGAACTTGATTTTGACTTTGCAGATGAAGAAGAGATGTTCAGCCTTAATATTTTCCATACAAATGATAATCACGGCCGCACTAATATGTTTCCTCAGCTTGTGACAACCTTAAATGAAGCTAAAGAAACGTACGGAGACGGCCTTCTTCTTGACGCGGGAGATGTGTTCTCCGGTACGCTTTATTTTAATGAATTCCGGGGCCAGGACGCCCTTGAGTTTATGAACATGATGGAGTATGATGCCTTTGTTTTCGGAAACCATGAATTTGACCTTGGGGATCCTGATGAAGGGCACCCTGAATTAGTAGAGTTCGTCGAAAATGCAGAGTTCCCATTTGTGGGTGCAAACATGGACTTTTCAGGCGATCCCGGCTTTGATCATATAAACCAGCAGGGCGGGATCAGCTTCGGAGCTGAAGACGGTATGATTTATGATGGAATCGTAAAAGAGGTAGATGGCGAACAAGTAGGGATTTTTGGAATCAACACAGAAGATACAGTCGATATTTCCAGCCCGATGGATGTCACGTTCTCCAACTATGCAGAAGCGGCCCAGGAAATGGTCGATCTTTTTAAAGAAGAAGGCGTTAATAAAATTATTGCTCTTACCCATCTTGGCTATGACAGTGACCCAAGCGTCGGCAACGACCTTCTGCTCGCATCTAAAGTTGAAGGGATTGACGTTATTATCGGCGGTCACAGCCATACAGAAGTTTCACCTCCTACCGTAGTTACAGAAAATGAACAAGGCGAGGAAATGGAGCCGACTGTTGTCGCTCAAGCAGGAGAATATGGTAAATTCCTTGGCGTAGTTAACGTGACTTTCGATGAAAATGGCGTCGTTGTTGATTCAGATGGTGAGTTAATGGCAGCCGGAGACCGCGACCCTGATCCAGAAGCGGCCGAAATGCTTGAACCTTACACTCAAGCAATTGAAGAACTGCAAAATGAGCCGGCTGGATCATATCTCGTCAATGACCTCCCGAATCCGCGCCACGGTGACGGCGATGAAGTGAGTGTCCGCGCGAACGAAACAGCACTCGGCAATTTAATTACTGATGCCCAGCTTAACGCAGCATTAAAAGCAAATGAAGATACAATTATGGCCCTGCAAAACGGCGGCGGGATCCGCGCCCCGATATCTGCAGGAGAAGTAACCATCGGACAGCTGATTGAAGTCCAGCCGTTCGGAAACCGACTTACTCTATTAGAATTATCAGGTGAAGAGCTTATGCAGGCATTTGAAACGAGTGTCTTTGATGCGCCGGCAGAAAACGGCGGCTTCCTTCACGTATCCGCAGGCACAAGACTAACGTATGACAGCGACCTTGATCCAGGTGAAAGAGTCGTCTCTCTTGAAATAGAAGTGGACGGCGAGTACGTTGATATCGAGCAAGACGAAATGTATACGATTGCTACGAATAATTTCACAGCAACGGGCGGAGACGGTTATGAGGTGTTCGCACAGGCTTATGAAGACGGGCGCGGCACGATTGTCGGTAATACTGACTGGGAGATGCTGCGTGACTATATGGCTGAACTTGGCAACGTAGATTACAGCGTCGAAGGCCGTATTGTTAACTTGGCAGCTCAATAATAAAGCAGCCGTTAAAAGAATGGTGAATATATAGAAAGGCCCGGCTTCTCATAGAGAGCCGGGCTTTTCTTATGCTGGTTATTATTCGGGCCATCCTGCTGGACACTGGAAACGTATAATTATCTGTTGCGGTCCATTTCTTTCGCTTTTTCAAACGCCTCTTCCATTTCTTTAGTTGGCGGAGGACCGATGTAGCTGAAAATAATAATCATAATTGAAGAGATGACAAATCCAACAACGAGCTCATATAAAGAGAAGAACCCGGTTTCTGTTTTTATCTGAATCCAGAGAACAACTGTTAATCCGCCCGAAATCATCCCTGCAAGGGCACCGTTTCGTGTCATCCGCTTCCAAAACAAGGAGAACAGGACAAGCGGTCCGAACGTTGCACCGAGGCCTGCCCACGCATAGCTGACAAGTTCCAGAACCGTACTGTCAGGATTTTGCGCCAGGAGTAAAGCGACGATAGCGATCGCAAGCACGCCGAACCGACCGACAAGAACGAGTTCTTTCTGCTGAGCGTTCTTACGGATCATCCCTTTATAGAAATCCTCTGCTAAAGCCGATGAGGATACAAGCAGCTGAGAGTCAATCGTACTCATAATCGCTGCTAAAACGGCGGCCAGCAGAACCCCTGCAACAACAGGGTGGAACAATACTTGTGTGAAAGCTAAAAAGACCGTTTCAGGGTTATCAAGCGGCTGATCTGCAAAGTAAGCAATCCCGATCAACCCGGTCATCACCGCTCCAAACATAGAGAGAACAACCCAGGAAATACCGATAGTTTTTGCTTTAGGAATTTCTTTCATAGAACGGATAGCCATAAAACGGACGATAATGTGCGGCTGGCCGAAATAACCAAGTCCCCAGCCCATTAAAGAAATAATACCAATTAGTCCGACACCGCCCATAAGGTTCAAATTATTAGGGTCGATGGTACGTATCTGATCGAAGGTCGGGCCAAACCCTCCGAAATCCATAATTGCTACAATTGGAATGATGATTAACGCTAAAAACATAAGAATCCCCTGTACAAAGTCAGTCCAGCTGACGGCAAGGAACCCGCCCATAAAGGTATAGCCAATAATTACGACTGCACCAATCCACAAAGCAGCCTGTTGATTTAATCCAAAGGTGCTCTCAAACAATACTGCTCCTCCAACAAGGCCTGCAGACGTGTAGAAAGTAAAAAACAATAAAATTAAAATAGCTGAAACAACACGAAGGGACTTTGATTTATCCCCAAAACGGTTTTCAAAGAAATCGGGGAGTGTAATCGCATCATTGGCCACTTCAGTATAAGACCTCAGACGCCCCGCAACAAACTGCCAGTTAATGATTGCACCGGCTGCAAGACCAATTGCAATCCAGGATTCAACTAGCCCGCTTGCATATAATGCACCCGGAAGTCCCAACAGAAGCCAGCTGCTCATGTCTGAAGCTCCGGCAGATAATGCCGCCACTCCAGCTCCGAGTCTTCTCCCGCCGAGCACGTAATCAGATAAGCTGTCAGTCATCTTATAGGCAATTACCCCTAAGGCCATCATACCAACCAGGTAAACAATAAATGTAATAATAATCGGTGTTAAGTTCTCTACCATTACTTTCCCCTCCTTATATAATACTTTTCTAATAGTTCCTCCTTTCAATAAACTTAATTTTCTCTATAATCTGATTATAATTCTTTTTTGAAAAGTTTAATAGTAAAAGTTAATACAAAGAAAGGTATTATTATTTGGTAAATGCTGTATTTCAGGGCAGGACAGGTACAATGATATAGTTGTTACTATACTGCTGGCATACATTTTTATCGTGAATAAGGGACTTAAGGGGGTTGTCCCCTTCTGGAATATGGAGGTAAAATAGTTAATAATTTGTTATTAGCCGAGTGAAGGATTCTGTCCGGCTTCTCTCCTCCCAAGGGAAGACCGGCCGATAGGGCTAAATATTCTCTATGCCGTCAGGCCTTTTCAATTAGGCGGGTGCGCAGCCGGACAGCATGCTGCCTCCCTTCCTTCACAGACAAAGCACCCTATTCCCTCAGTGTTCACGACACAATTAAAAGGCCTGCTTCGGTCAGGCCTTTTCGTAACTGCTGTCATGCCTGGATCACTCCTCACACCGGAAAACATTCGTCAATATTTTCTTTAATAATCATGACATAGTCGTGTTTATCCATAATCTCAAAAATCAGCAATGATTTATTAAGGTGCATCATGGATCGTTTATAGTGTTTTAAGTAAAAACAATTGATCCCTGCCTGAAAATGCAGTTCACCCATCAAATATAAACTTTCCAGCTGTACACAAAGATTTATGCCCCTTTTCCCATAATTGAGTGACTCCCTGTGTCTTCCTAACGCCGTCAAGGATTTTGATAATCCGTAATAAATCCTGATCTTAGTCAGCTCTATTTTCTTTTGAAGTTTATGCATTTCTTTTAGTGCGCGTTCATAATATTGAACAGATAATTCGAACTCTTTTTCTTCATTGAAAATGATTCCGATACTGTTCATTATTTCTATTTCCGTTGCTGAATAAAGCGTTGGATTCCTCATTTCCAAGGTGAGCAGCAGTAATTCGATGGACCGGTTAAATCCTTTATTGAGATAATACATCGCCACGCCTTCATGCCACAGTAAAAACTGCTGATGTTCAATAGAGGAGAAAACAGGATTTTCTTTTTCGCAAGTCACTAATTCATACACCGTCTCATAATCTCTGTTTCTGATCGCTTTTCTAATTTCATTTTTAACAGTGGAAATATAGTCAAACCGCTTGTAAGAAGCCATATTAAAAAACTCATTCATATCGATTTCAAGCTTTTTTGATATTTCGTATAACGTTGAACTGAGAGGAATGACTTCACCTTTTTCAATCCGGCTGATTTGAGCCTGTGTACAAATGTTTTCTGCTAATTCGGTTTGTGACATTTTCGCTTTTTCTCTTAACATCTTAATATTTACACCAATTAAGTCATAATTCATCCCAATTACCTCCCACTTAGTTTTACTCACATCATGGAAAAAGTAACATTATGACGTTAAAAAGTTTATTACATACTTTGAAAGGGGGTGTGAGAATGAAAAAATATTTATTGAGTGTGGCGATCGTTACTATGTTTCTTGGCGGATTTGTTTCATTCAGTGGTGGAGAGCAATTTGCAGCGAGAGACTTACCGAACCAGCACAGTGTCCCCAACTTTCAATAATTCATTTTAAAGAGTTATTTTTCCGCCAAAGTTCTGAATAAGAGCTTTGGCTTTTTGGATGTTAAAGCAAAATCCCTCCCGTGTAGTTGTCTGTAGTTGTCCCCCCCTTAATCAACAGGCTCATTTAAGCCTGTGGTTAATAGTGATATCCCTAAAATTACGAAGGCCCTGCGGGTAAGTTGCCCGCCCCTCTCCTTTCTAGTCACTTCCCAGCAAAGACTTCCTAAACGCCTAAAGCCTAAGGTCCAGGGCCGCCCTGCGGGAAAAGGCGAGGTGAAAAGGTAAGGCAGGATAATCACTTTTAAAGCATCACAGCACCAAAAACAGAGCTGAAGATACTTCTTTTGTTTATTATACTACATTTTGGAAAAAGATTGAATTTTCAATCTATTTATAATGAGGACGACCTGAACTTATGACAGGCTTTTGATGGAATATACAGGAAAAATTATGTATGTAAGTATAATTCTATTATTTTTATTCGATGGCTGTTATTTCTTTCGAGAAGCCTGGGATTAAGGGGAACTTAAAAGTATTTAACGACTCATCGCTGAAAAAAATGGACGAAATAAAAAGCTTTGCAGAATCATTCTGCAAAGCTGGTAGCTGCCATTGTTAGAATGGCAGCCTTAAACGGGGCTGTTTCTTCTTTTTTTGCGGCCGGAACCAGTTTGTATACATGATTCTAATAAAAAAGTATAACGCAATCATACCGACTGCACTCAATTCATCCAATAGAGCAAAGATTCTCTCATCTAATGTCCTGTAGACACGCCCTTTAAATTGCTGATCATAGGTGGAGGGATATACAGGCTGATAATCGAACCTGTGAGGCTGAGAGACTGGATAAGGATAATGTGTACCAAATTTATCCGGATAACGTTCGTACCCGGGACCCCAATATATGAATTCACGGTGGGGCACCGGCCAGGCTCCAGGATTATATATTAAGTGGCTGTCTGCACCTTTCATAGACACATCTGCATAATTGTCCCTGCTGTCAGCTGCCAAAACCCGGTTTTCCGCTTTCATCTGATGCACGTGTGAGCTGTAAACGACTGAACTGAAGACAAACATAGACACCAGCACGATCCCAACGAACACCGACAGCTTCTTAACCATTGGTTATAACCCCCTTTTTAGATTGAACTCTATCGTAACCCAATCTGAAAATCGGTGTATTACCAATGAGAGGACGAGACAGCCAGTAATTCTGCATTTTAGGACATAAGAAACTTAAAAACTATAAAAATATACTTTTAGGAATAATAGCAAAAAAAGTAAAAATCCCGGAAGCAAAAGCTCCCGGGATGGGGTCAGACCCCCCATTTATTCCCAGTTTTGTGCCTGGTCAGCAGGCTTGCGCTGACGAAGACAATTAATGAGAGCAGCACTGGCATGACAACGGTATGGACGCCGAATATATTGGGCTGGACGTTGTGAATGACAGCATAGGATCCTATCCCGGCGAGCATGGAAGCTATAGCGCCATATTGGTTGGCTTTACTCCAATACAGTCCCATAACAACCGGCCAGATAAACGCAGCCTGCAAACCTCCGAAGGCAAACAGATTCATCCATATAAGCAGGTCCGGCGGACTGAGAGCCGCTGCGAAGATAAGGATTCCGAGTACTGATGTGACTCCGAAACTGATTTGCCTCACTTTTTTATCCGTTGCTTCAGGGTTCATATAATTCAAATATACGTCTTTTACCACAGCCGAACTGACAATCAGTAAAAGCGAGTCGACAGTGGACATGATCGCTGCCATCGGGGCCGCCAGTACAATTCCGGCCAGCCACGGCGGCAGTACTTCCATAGTAATCATCGGCATCACAGAATCCGGGACGTCAACGCCCGGCATAATCGGACGTGCAAAAACACCTATTAGATGCATGCCGAGCATAATAAAACCTACAACAATTGTTCCGATAATTAACGCACGGTGCATCGACTTTGCATCACGGTAAGACATCGCCCTAACTGCCACTTGCGGCAAGGCAAGCACCCCGACACCTACAAGAATCCAGAAAGACGAAACATAAGCCGGCGTTAAGCCGCCGTCATGGCCAAATGGCGTGATAAGATTAGGATTCTCTGCTGCGAGGTCCGACATAATATTTGAAATGCCCCCGCCTGCAATTATTGTTCCTATGAGAATAATCAATGTCCCAAAGAACATGACGACTCCCTGAATCGTATCCGTCAGCGCTACCGCGCGGAAACCTCCTATAATGACATAAAGAAGCACCGCTACAGCAAAGATAAACAGAGCGGACGTATAACTGAGACCTGTCAGTGACTCTATTAAACGGGCACCCCCAACCCACTGGGCCACCATCGCTGAAAAGAGAAAGACGATAATACTGAAGGCTGCAATAAATACCACCCATTTACTTTCCCCATAACGCTTTCTCAAAAAATCAATTAAGGTGACGGCCTTATATTTTCGCGCGTAGATCGCAAATTTTTTCCCGAGAACCATAAGAACGAAGTAGCCGGTTGCTACTTGAGCCATGGCAAGCAGCACCCAACCGAGTCCCTGAGTATACGCTGCTCCCGGTCCGCCTATAAAACTGCTCGCGCTTCCATATGTAGCGATCATGGTCATTGCCAGAATAAAGCCGCCGAGTTCACGGCTTCCAAGAAAGTATTCCTGTAAAAAATTATTCGTTTTTCTCAGATAGCGGGACGACCAGAAGCCGACGGCAAAAATTGAAATTAAAAAGATGATCAGAGGAATAACAACAGACCAGTTCATTCAGCATCCTCCTCTGCGCCATCTTTACCGGTTTTATCAGGTTCCGGATCATCAAAAGGCATATCTTTAAAGAAACTTTTAACTACCACGGCTACAAGGACAGCCATAACGATAAAGCCCGCTACACAGCTGTAAAAAAACCAGGCAGGCATTCCCAGTACATATGTATACTCCTCAACCGGCCGGGAACCAAGGCCGTAAGCAAATCCGTACCACCATAAAAAATTAAGAATAACAAGTCCAACCCCGATCAGTGCTTCCCGGTTAGCCACCTTAAACCGCGGATCTTTCTCATCTATCTCACGGCTCATTTCCTTCACCTCTTCCCAAAAATGTATGTCTCCAGAATATCACAAAAAAAGGGGTCAGACCCCCCATTTATTGGAAAGTCTGCCCCTATGGCAATTCCATTTTATGGGGGGACAGACCCCCCAGTTTTTGGTTATCAGCCTGTGTTGACGAGACCGGCTGCCACACCGCTGATTGTTAACAGAACTTCAGTTAACAGTTCATCTGACTTTTCACCTTCGGATGCACGCATCTTTTTAATCAGGTCAACCTGAAGGTAGCTCAGCGGGTCGACGTAAGGGTTTCTGCGGTGCACAGATGCCTGGATGTTTGGTGTATGATCTAAAAGCTCCTCGCTTTGGGAGATTTTAAGCAAGACATCCCGGCTGCGTTCAAATTCCTCTTTAATATCTGAGAAAATCCGCTCCCCTATTGATTTATCCTGTACAAGCGCTACATACTCTTCTGCTGTCTGCAGATCGGCTTTCATGAGCGCCATTTGAAGATTATTAATTGTAGACTCAAAGAACGGCCATATTTCATACATTTCCTGAAGGACTTTCAGGTTTTCTTCGCTCTTTGAAACGAAAGCCTGAAGCCCTGTCCCTGCGGCATACCACGCCGGGAGGTTCTGGCGGCACTGAGTCCAGGCGAAGACCCAAGGAATAGCCCGTAAATCCTCGAATTTCTCACTGTTTTTACGGCTCATCGGCCGGGAGCCGATATTCAATTCCCGCAGTTCATTTAAAGGCGTTGTCTGCTTAAAATAAGTGAGGAAGTCTTTATCTCCAAAAACGAGAGACTGATATTTTTTCAGAGCATGTTCTGAAATTTCTTCCATTGCTTCTTCCCACTCTTTTTTCAAGCCGGTGACTTTAACCGATTCGCTGTGTACCTTTGAAGAAGAGGAAATTAATGCTGCTGCCGCCTGTTCCAGGTTTCTGAAGGCGATATCACCTAAAAGGTATCTTGAAGACAGCACTTCTCCCTGTTCTGTAATTTTCACGCCGTCGAGAAGGGTTTCAGCCGGCTGGGAAACAATACTTCTGTTCAGCGGTCCGCCTCCGCGGCCTAATGAACCGCCGCGCCCGTGGAAAAATTTAAGGCCAATATTAAACTCGCGCGCCATATCATGAATTTCCTGCTGGGCTTTAAACAGCTTCCAGTTAGCTGTTAACGTCCCGCCGTCTTTACTGCCGTCGGAATAGCCAAGCATGATTTCCTGGTGGTCTCCGCGCTCATGAATATGGTTTCTGTAAATATCCATTTTAAACAGTGTTTTCATAATTTCCGGGCCGGCAATAAGGTCATCTACTGTTTCGAGCAGAGGCGCTACATGCAATCCGCTTTCGACTCTTCCGTCAGCATGGAGCCTGTAAATGCCTGCCTCTTTTGCTAAAACGAGAACTTCAAGCAAATCACTCGGGGATTGCGTCATACTGACCAGATAGACTTCGATGGACCGGCTGCCAAATTCATCATGAGCCCGTTTGATCATACGGAACACTTCAAAGATATCCCTTGTTTCCTCTGAATAATCTTCATTCAGAAGCATAAGCGGACGAGGATCCTTAAGCACATCCTGTAAGACTTTCAGTTTCTCATCTTCACTCAATGATTGGTAGTCTTTAGAAATTCCGACCACTTGAAGCATCTCTGCCACCGCAGTCTCATGTTCACCGCTGTGGTTTCTGACATCAAGCGTGGCCACATGGAAGCCGAATAATTCCACCTGGCGGATAAGCTTAGCGAGCTTCTTAAGCTGCTGACCTTCCTGCTGGTGCTTTTGAGCACTCTCTTTAATTTGAAGTAAGTCGTCCATCAGCTCTTCCGCTTCCTCATAGCCAGCTTTCGACTTGCCGACCTGGCGAAGACGCTTAAGCATAATCGCAAATTTGCGGCGGTAGATCTCAGATTGGATCGGCCACATATCTGCTTTTTTCATATAGGCTTTTTCGCCCTCTTCCACCGATTGAATAAGATCCTCATCAATAGAAACCCGTGCTGTTGACTGGCTGAATCGACGCATTAAATCCACTAGAGATTCATCATATTTTTTCAAAGCAAGTCCGCGCTGGAGTTTCAACGTCTCCCAAGTCACTTCTGGCGTTACAAATGGGTTCCCGTCACGGTCCCCGCCTATCCATGAACCGAAGTGAAGGAAATTAGGTACGCGCCACTGGTGGCCTGGGTAATAATCGGCCAATTGCTCCTCCAGTTCCCTGTGGATTGCCGGAAGGACTTTAAACAACGTCTGGTCAAAATAATAGAGGCCGTTTTTAACCTCGTCGATAACTGTAGGCTTTTTATGGCGCAGTTCATCTGTCTGCCAAAGAGCGGTTACTTCATTGACGAGACTTTCTTCAAGGTTATCCTTCTCTTTTTTAGTTAAAATACGAGTGTCGAGCTTTTGTAAAATATAAGAAATTCGTTTTTGGATCTCAAGAACTGTCCGTTTAGCAGCTTCTGTCGGGTGAGCAGTCATAATCAGCTCAATGGAAAGATCATCAATGATCTGCTGGATAACTTCCGGTGAATGATCGTCCTCTTTAAGCGTCTGCACGGCACTTTCGATCGAAATCGGCTGTGCCTGTCCGTCTTCTTTCATACGGTACTCCCGGGAGCGGCGGATACGGTGATTCTGTTCCGCAATATTGATGAGATGGAAATACGTTGCAAAGGCCCGGATCACATCCTGCCTGTACGGCGATTCCAATTTACTAATTTTTTCTTTCAGCTTTTTATAATCAGCATCATTAAAGTCCTCACGCAGTCCCTTTGTGATTTCGCGGATTTGTTCAACTTCATTGAATAATTCTTCTCCGCCGTGGTGAATTAAAACTTGTCCTAAAATGTTTCCAAGCTTTTTTACATCTTCCCTTAATCTTCCGTTAGGATCTTTCGTGTCAATCATGCCATCATCCTCCTGTAAAGAAAATTGCTGATCACCGGTGCGGAAACATCAGACAAACCTTCCGGCTGTCTGGTTCAGCTGCTCCCCGCATAATCTCGCACCCCCGGCGCAGCTTTAATCTCCTTATCCTTCGAATCCGGGTGAAAATGCCAGATTCATAAAGTATAAGATTTTGCTGGACCTCCAGCCATCTGAAAAGCAGGATAGAGATCGCAAGTGGGACAATTTGTGTCCGCGCAGACATAAACTGTCCCACTCACAATAAAAGAGGTCCAGCGTTAGATTAAGTTTAATACTAACAAAAAGCAAAGCCAATAATCAATTTTTTCTAACAATTTTGTCAGTTACGGGAGTATACCGGAGCAATCAGCCGTCTTTCCATGCTATTATAACAAATTTTGCTAATATCACGCTATTCACAACTTGTTCCATTTAAATAAGAAGAAAGAAGGTTTAGAGAGAGGCTTAAGAGATTTTTCACATAGGGGTCAGACCCCCCATTTACTGGAAAAGACGTTTTTGCTCACTCATTCACAAAAACGTCATGCCTTTGCAACAGGATTTTCACAGGTTTAACCGTTAGGAGGGCCTGCTGTATTATATACTGTAATCAGAAAGATAGTTAGTGGTCACTAACATCACACAGCACAGAAAGTTAACAAGTGAGCACAGGCTGTCTTCTCACTTAAACTTTTTTATGAGGAGGAATAGACCATGTTTATGGATTTCTTAAGGAATAACAAAATTGCAGCTGGGATTTTGACAGTTTTGCGGGTATATATAGGCTGGCAGTGGTTAACTTCAGGATGGGATAAAGCGTTTGGGGAATTTGATGCGTCCGGTTATTTGCAAGGAGTGGTCGGAAACGAAGAAGTGATGGAACAATATCCGACGTATCATGCTTTTATCGAAAACTTTGCTGTTCCCAACTCAGGGATGTTCAGCTTTATGGTTGCCTGGGGTGAATTACTTGTAGGCCTCGGTCTGATATTTGGTATTCTCACTACCGCTGCAGCGTTCTTCGGGCTCGTTATGAACTTTGCTTTCATGTTTGCCGGCACGATCTCGTCTAACCCTTGGATGGTATTATTAACTATTTTCATTATCGCAGCAGGATACAATGCCGGAAGGTTTGGAGGCGACCGGTGGGTTATCCCATATATCCGGACAGTCGTCTTTAAAGATAAATTGACACCAAAAAGAACAGCCCAGCAAATAAGCTAGCATTAGTAAGCGCCCTCGCTCAAATCAGCAGGGCGCTTTTCGCCCCTTTATTAAGCCTGTCCTTCCTCCCCTTTAGCGCTCTCGCTCCCTACCGCTCATCGCCTTTCTTTTAAAAGGCAAATTCACATAGGGGTCAGACCCCCCATTTACTGGAAATACAAATAACGAACCAAAAGACCTAGATACATATACCTTATTAATTGGTTAATTTATATAATTAATGGTATAATTTAAAAGAAAGAGCTTACCCCGCTAATCTTTTTCAAGGTATTTTAACTATTCGTGTGCAAATGACAGGGAGGAGGGAGACTATGGAATATAATATGCGGCGTTTTCTGCACACTATACAGTTAGTGAAAAGTATTCACTATGTTCATCTCACCTCCTTCCCGGCTGAGAGAACCTCTGAATTGAAGGAAATAAACATTCTTCCCCTTATAAAAGATCCGATTATCTTTGTGATGCGGGGGCCGGTTTTTATTCAAGGTGTTTCTGAACTTCTTGAACTCGGCAACGGCGTTATTTTTGATTATGAAAAATTTAGATTAGAACGGCAGATTCATTTAACCGTGTCACAAAACAAACCTTATGTATCCCCAGGCATTTTAAACTTTATAAGGGAAGATATTGAGGAGTACAAACAGAAGGGCAAAACATTTTTTATAAATGAACCTGAGCGGCCTCTTTCCGCCTTCACTGCCCGCAACCGGCAGTCAGTCATTGACTTGCTGCTGAGTGACCATCCTCCAAAGAAAAATTCCACAGCCGGGCGATTCCGCCAAAAGTTCTCTCCTATGCATAAAGAGCCCCCTTACTCGTAAGGGGACTCTTTTTCTTAACTCTCTTTTTCTTTTCTTTGGACTACTTTCCGTGTGATTGCCTTTTCCGCTTCAATCACTGTAAATACGATGGCGCCCAGAATGAACGGAATAACCCAATACGTCCATCCGAGAGGCACAGTTCCGAACGCTGTATTCATAAACGGCACATATAATATGAATGCCTGAAGCGCAAGTAAAACACCGGAAACGATAAACGCAAACTTATTTTTGAAAAAGTTCTTGTTAAACGCAAAGCCGATTTCGTTACGCGTGTTAAATAAGTGGAACATCTGCATAATCACTATTGTCTGAAGGACGACACTGTTAATCATCGCTTCTTCCATTCCCTGATTAATCAGGTTCATAAATAATACCATTGTACCGCCGCCGATTAGAAGAGATACAAAGATGATCCTGAAAATATAATAAGGGGTCAGCAGCGGTGTTTTAACCGGTCGCGGCGGCCGGTCCATCGCTCCTTTTTCCAGCGGCTCAAACGCCAGTGCAAGAGACACTGTGACCGCGATAACCATGTTTACCCACAGAATCTGGATAGGAGTAAGCGGCATGAGCGTCCCCAGTAGAATACTGATCATTATTAAAAATGACTGGGCACCATTTGTCGGTAAAATAAATAATATCGTTTTTTTCAGATTGGCATAAACCCGCCGTCCTTCTTCCACGGCATTGACTATCGTTTCAAAATTATCGTCCACGAGCACCATCTGGGAGGATTCTTTGGCAACTTCAGTTCCTTTTATCCCCATGGCTACTCCAATATCTGCCCGCTTAAGTGCAGGAGCGTCATTTACCCCATCCCCGGTCATCGCGGAAACCTGGTTATTTTCCTGCAGGGCTTCCACAATTCTTAATTTATTGTCAGGGCTGGTTCTTGCAAAAACGTCATATTCCAATATGGCTTCAGACAGTTCGTCGTCTGACATTTTATCAATGTCCCTGCCTTCCAGTCCTTTCTGGCCATCGCCAATTCCTAATTGTTTCCCGATGGCCATAGCCGTATCTTTATGGTCGCCGGTAATCATTTTGACGCCGATTCCTGCTTTCGTACATTCTTCTACTGCGCTTATTGCTTCTTCCCTCGGAGGATCGATAATGCCTGTGAGGCCTAAAAATTCGACTCCTTCCTCCAGGTCTTCATGGTCAATTTTTGTAACCTCATCAGACACCTTTTTAAAGCCGGCACTCAGGACACGTTCCCCTTTAGTCGTACGCTGCTTCATTTTCTTTTCCCAATAGGAGCGGTCGAAGTCTCCATTGCCTCTTTCGGCCATTTCAAAAAGACGGTCAGGGGCTCCTTTAACATAAATGAGTTTTTCCCCGTCTCTTTCTGTCAGCACCGCCATATATTTATAAGCCGAATCAAACGGTATTTTGGACTGGACATCCAGCCTGTCAATATCTGTGTTCGCTTTTTCTGCTAAAGTGAGCAGGCAGCCTTCAGTCGGTTCCCCATTAATTGTCCAGTAGCCTTCTTCGTCTTTTCTTAAAGTGGAATCATTGCATGTTTTCATAGCAGTCAGCAGTTCAAGCAAGTCTCCTCGCTGTTCTGCATCAGCTTCTTCATCTCCATCTCTGATTTCGCCTTCAGGAGCATAACCTGTGCCTGTCACTTCATAACTATCATCTTTTGTCATTACTGAGGTGACTGTCATTTCATTTTTTGTCAGTGTACCGGTTTTATCGGAACAGATGACAGACACGGCTCCAAGCGTTTCCACGGAAGGCAGGTTACGCACAATAGCCTTCCGTTTGGCCATATTCTGCACACCGAGAGCGAGGATGATGGAAATAATTGCCGGAAGCCCTTCCGGAATAGCTGCTACAGCCAGACCAATTATGGATAACAGAAGTTCGCCTGCTCCGTAATCTCTTATAAAGAATCCAAATAAGTAAATAAATACGGCCGCAACCAGGATAAAGACAGCTACTTGTTTACCGAACCGGTCGGTCTGTTTCATAAGCGGCGTTTTAAGCTCTTCAACCTGGGATATGGATTGATTAATTTTTCCAATCTCTGTATTTTCCCCGGTCGCGGTCACAATCCCATGGCCCGAACCTGAGGTGACTGATGTTCCGGAAAAAGCCATGTTTTCCCGGTCCCCTAAAACCGTATCCTCATCAAGCACGTCCGTGCTCTTCTCAGCTGAGGTGGATTCCCCCGTTAAAGCCGCTTCTTCGACTTTTAAATTATCAGCCGACAGCAGCCGGATATCGGCCGGGATTTTGTCTCCGGCACTGAGGTAAACAATATCCCCCGGGACCACTTCTGCGGCGTCCACTTCTCTTTTTTCACCGTTTCTCAGCACATTTGCTTCAAGTGACAGCATATTTTTAATGCCTTCAAGTGCTTTTTCAGCTTTGCTTTCCTGGAAATAACCAATACTTGCATTGATGATCGCGACAAGAAGAATAACGGCAGTATCAATGAAGTGCCCAAGCAAGGCAGTCACGACAGCCGCCACGAGAAGAATGTAGATCAGCACATCATTAAAGTGCTTCAAAAACTTAATAAAAGAATTCTCGCCTTCTTCCTCAGGCAGCTCGTTCCTTCCATATTTGTTCAGTCTTTCACTTACATCGTCCTGGGACAGCCCTTCAGACTCTTTGACTTCAAACTCTTTTAGCGTCTCATCTGTGTCTTTACTGTACCAGTTCTGTTCCTGCATTGAATCGTTGGACATAGAGCATGCCGTCCTTTCATACGAAATATAAAATATAGTACCTAAGGTATATATTGACCTAAAACGCCCCCGTTAAACTTTATTCTGACAGAAAAAGCAGAAGCACAGATAACTGGAAACAACTGGGGGGTCTGTCCCCCCTTTTTGTCCTATTTATGACAAAATAAGGACTTCTGTGCTGATTCCTCAATTAGTGGTATAGACAACTTTACGCGTGAGTGATAAACTGAATTCAACAGCGTTATTATAGAACACACACCCTTTATTATTTTTTACTATTAAGGAAAACGCTGTCATACATATAGGTGTACAAAGGTGGTGAGGAGAATTCCGGATTAAGGATGCGCGCAGTGTTTTTCTTTGCTCTTATTTATTTCACTTTTAAAATGAAAGGGGTCTTTTACCATGCTTAGTTTTTTACAAAAAATCGGTAAAGCGCTTATGCTTCCGATCGCATCTTTACCAGCTGCCGCTCTTTTGTTAAGACTCGGGGCTGAAGATGTGTTAGACATTCCGTTTATGGCAGCCGCAGGTGGCGCGCTGTTTGACAACCTTCCCTTGCTATTTGCGATCGGTGTGGCAATCGGGATGTCCAAAGACGGAAACGGTGCTGCCGGTCTCGCCGGGGCTATAGGATTCTTCGTTTTAACTGAAGGGACTCAGGCAATTAACGAAGAAATTAACATGGCTTTCCTCGGAGGTATATTCAGCGGGGTTGTCGCCGGCCTGCTCTATAACAAATTCCATGCCGTCCAGCTCCCGCAATGGCTCGGCTTCTTTGGCGGCAGGCGGTTCGTTCCTATAGTCACAGCCGCTGCAATGATTATTTTTGCAGCCATCTTTGGCTTTGTATGGCCGCCAATCCAGGAAGCGATCGATGGACTCGGACAGTGGATTATCGGTTCGGGAGCCGTTGGTGTCGGTGTGTATGGTTTCTTAAACCGTTTACTTATTCCTATTGGCCTTCACCATGTGTTAAATTCACTCGTCTGGTTTGAGTTCGGCGAATTTAATGGAGCTACTGGTGACTTAAACAGATTCTTTGCCGGAGACCCGACTGCCGGGCAGTTTATGGCAGGATTTTTCCCAATTATGATGTTTGCCCTTCCTGCCGCATGTTTTGCTATGATTCTTGCCGCAAAAGCGCACCGCCGTAAAGCGGTTGCCGGGATGATGATCGGTATTGCGTTCACGTCCTTCCTGACAGGGATTACTGAGCCAATTGAATTCTCATTCATGTTCCTTTCACCGCTTCTTTATGTCGTGCACGCCTTATTAACGGCATCATCGATGGTGGTGACCAACGCGTTAGGCATCTTGCATGGGTTTGGATTCTCGGCCGGGGCGATTGACTACTTCCTGAACTTCGGAATTGCCACCCAGCCTGTGCTGCTCGCCTTAGTCGGCCTTGCCTACGCAGGTATATATTTTGTGGTCTTCTACTTCCTCATTCGCGCTCTGGACCTGAAAACACCAGGACGCGAAGACGAAGAGGAAGAAGGCGAAGCTGAAGGGGCTGTTGACCAGTCCGCTGATAAATATGAACAGATGGCGGAAGGCTATCTTGAAGGCCTTGGAGGCAAAGAGAACATCTCGTCTCTCGATAATTGTGTCACCCGACTCAGAATGAAAGTGAAAGACATGAGTAAAGTTGATGAGAAAATGCTTAAAAAGACAGGCGCTAAAGGGGTTATGAAACTGAATTCCACTGATATACAAGTCGTCGTTGGAACAGACGTGGAATTCGTCGCAGACGCCATGCGCAAAAAACTGTAGCATCCAAAAAATGGGGGGTCTGTCCCAGTAGCCTTGCACGAATGGAATATATTGTAATTTTAAGTTTACAAACACAAAAAAAGCTCCTATTGTAGAGGAGAGACCAATACTTGTTCCC